>CAZPFO010000010.1:0-41588 GCA_964585935.1 uncultured Methanosarcinales archaeon
TCCTTCCAGAACTTCCTCTTTTTCCTCTGTAAACTCGCCCAGCTTCTTGTTCTTCTGTATTGTCTTGAAACTTATCCCGTTCTTCTTGATCATTTTAGTCCTGTGCTTCCAAATCCTCCTTCATTCCTTGTTGTTTCCTCTAGCTCATTGACTTCTTCAAAAGAAACTTCCTCAACTTTGTTAAAAATCATCTGGGCTATCTTATTGTCTTTCTCAATCTTGAATTCTTTGTCGCTTAAGTTAATGCATGGTATCTTTATCTCTCCCCTATACCCGCTGTCAATTGTCCCAACACAATTAACAAAACTTATCCCGTGCTCTATTGCTAAACCGCTCTTGGGCCTTAGCTGGCCCTCATAACCAGGAGGAATAGCCATCTTTACCCCGGTAGAAACAAGCTTTCTTTCCATCGGCTTGAGCAGATGGTCTTCTGCAGCATACAAATCAACTCCAGCATCCCCTTTATGGGCATAAGAAGGTGTCTTAACCTCTTTTATTTTTTTTATCATCACTTTTATCATCTTCACTCGAGAATTATTTTATAGAAATTCTTGGATAAGCTCCTATTTAAATTCTATTGATGTTAAAAGTATATATTCTAAAATATTTTTCAATAGTGAAAATTATCTTATCCAAGAACTCATTACCGATTTAAATCCAGTATAGAACTTAGCTTATGCACCAATATCTTGCCGTCTTTTGCGCTCAGCTTAATGTTGAGGGTGTTAAAAGAGCTTGTTATGAATGTGATATTCCATACAGTCCCGAGCCCTTCCAGGTTCTGCAGTATTGATATTGTCTTGTTCACTATTTCCCGCGGGTATTTTTCTTTTTGGAACGCTTTTGCTTTGTCAACAATTTCCGCAAAACTCAGCTTAATATCATCCAATTCAATTTTGCCGATCTTTGTGCCGGGCTTTTTGAAAACCTCCTGATCAGGGACCACCTTCACTCCATTATCAAAAATAAAAGTAGTAGCCTTGCCCTCTTTTTCATTATGGTACCCAATCTGCCACTCACCCGCTCCAGAGCCCAATTCACAAAAAGCATAAGAAAGATAATCCTCCTTGTTTTTCCCCCTCCACCCCTTAAATTTATCACTTTCTTCTAATCTGGTTAAGGCTTTTTTAAACTCCATAATTTCCGATTTAAGATTAATATTTATATACCTTTGTATTACCCTTCTATTATGATTCCTGGATTAAAGAAAAAAGATCTGGAAAAGCAGGGTTACAGGCTAGTTGGCAATCACTCTGCTATTAAAGTCTGTCTTTGGTCAAAAAAATGCATAAGGGATGAAGACGTTTGTTATAAGAATACATTTTATGGAATAAACAGCCACCGCTGCGTGCAAATGACTCCCTCCCTGCATGTCTGCTCTCATAGGTGCTGCTGGTGTTGGAGGGATATTGGTTTTACATTGCCCAAATGGAAAGGCGCTGTTGATAATCCAAAAGATATTATCGATGGGTGTATAAAAAAACATACCGAATACTTGCAGGGTTTTGGGGGAAATCCAAAAACAAATAAGAAAAAATATTCAGAATCATTAAAACCATTGCATTTTGCGATCTCTCTTTCAGGAGAGCCCACTTTTTATCCAAAACTTCCGGAATTGATCAAAGAATTAAAAAAAAGAAAAATCACCTCTTTCCTTGTTACAAACGGCACAAACCCGGCTATGCTAAAAAGATTACTGGAAAAAAAATCACAGCCAACTCAACTGTACATAACCCTGCCTGCTCCAGATGAAGAAACATACAAAAAAGTCTGCAAGCCATTAATAAAAAACAGCTGGAAAAAAATACAGGAATCATTAAAATTACTGAAAAAATTCAAAAGAAGCACCATAAGATTAACCTTAGTAAAAAACCTCAACATGGTAAAGCCGGAAAAGTATGCAGAATTAATTGAAAAATCAAATCCTAAGTTTGTAGAACTAAAGGCTTATGTTTGGGTGGGTTTTTCAAGACAACGCCTAGAAATAGGGAACATGCCATTACATCCTGAAATTGTTAAATTTTCCCAAAAAATCGAAAAAAACTCTCAATATAAAATAATCAATGAAAAAAAAGAAAGCAGGGTTGTTTTATTGACGAAGAAAGATTTTAAGGGCAGGATTATGGACTTCTAAAGCACTTAACAAAAAATATATAAAGAGTAGAACTTAAAATATCGGTTAAGAGTTAGTGGGTAGTATATACTTTAATAAAAGTGGGTGATAGATATTATAGAATCTTTAATAGCCGAGGCTAGAAAGGAAATTGAAAGTGGCAATTTAAAGAAAGCAAATAAAACTTATCTTAAAACTCTCGAATTGTTTAATAAATTAGAGATTAAAGACAAAACCAGGCTATATTCCGAAATCGTAGGTGTATATACCTTTCTTCTAAGAAACAGAATTATCGAAAAGGAGCTAGAGCTCCTTGAGAAAGATAAAAAATTAGAGCAAAAGTACGAAGAAAAAATAAAAAGCCTCTCGGGCAGAGAGGGCCATATCAAAGAAAAATCCAAAGAACTCAACTCAAAAATCAAAGAACACCTCAATCTGGAAAAGTTAAAACAGGATCTTAGCGAAAAAGAACTAAACCTGTATAAGAAAGAACACCAATTAAAGTTAGAAGAAGACAATGTCAAAGACAGCCTGGACAGTATCAAAAAACAAAGGAGAATTTTGAGCAGCGAAAAGAACAGCATAGTCGGTACTATCAGTAGATTAACAAAAAGAAAAGACTCAGAAGAAGCAAAGATAACCCAGCAAAAGTCCATGCTGGAAAAAATCAAGAAAGAAGCCCAAGAATTGGAAAGAAAAAAAGACGAGATGAATTCTTATCTGGAAAGCGCTAGAAATGAAATAAAAGAAGCCAATGCCAAGAAAAAGGAATCTGAAGAAGATTATAATAAAAAAAAGTCAGAATTAGATGATAAAGAAACGGATCTTGAAAGAAAATCAGAAAAATTAGAGAAGCAGTTTGATAAAGAAGAACTGCACATAAAAGATAAGCACAAATTTCTGGACCAGTACACCAAAAAGATTGAAGAGAGATCCAAAGAAATAGATGAAAAAGAAGAAGAGATTGAAGAACAGCTGAATAAGTTCGAAAAACAAAGAAATAGCCTTGAAGAAAAATCAGAATACCTCCGGAACAAGGAAACAGAACTCGAAGTAAAGTCAAAAGAGCTCGACTTAAAGAACAAAGAATACCCTAATCTGGAAAAATTAAGGAAAGAGCTGGATGAGGAGGAACTAAGCCTGTCAAAAAAAGAAAACGAATTAAAATTGGAAGAAGGCAATATTAAAGAGAAAATTGATGACATTAAACAACAAAGGAGAATTTTAGATCATGAACAGAGAAAAACCGCTAGTTTTGTCAACAGGCTGATAAAAAGAAAAGACTCAGAAGAAGCAAAGATAACCCAGCAAAAGTCCATACTGGAAAAGATCAAGAAAGAAGCCCAAGAGTCAGAAAGAAAAAAAGACGAGATCAATTCTAGCCTGCCCAGCCTAAAAAAACAAATAGAAAAACTCAATGCAGAAAAATCCAGTCTGGAAAAATTCAACAGAAACTTCGAAGAAAAGTCAAAAAAACTTTCAGATAAAGAAGAAGAGTCTAACAAAGATAGAATAAGGCTCGATAATCTGAATAAAGAGCTTGAAGAAAAAACAGAATACCTCCGGAATAAGGAAACAGAACTCGAAGTAAAGTCAAAAGAGCTCGACTTAAAAAACCAGGAACTTAGCAAATTAGAAGAATTAAAGGCAGTGCTTGATGAAGAAAAGATCAACCAGCAAAAAAAAGAGGAACATTTGAATCTTAAGGAAGGATATATTAAAGAAAACCTTGCTAAAATCGAGAAAGAAAGAGCAGACCTTGAAGGAGAGAAGAAGAAACTTACTGATGTTATCGACAAATTAAAAAAGGAAAAAGAGGAGGAAATAGCAGAAAAGAACTCTTTGCTCGAAAATATCAACCAAGAAATACAGGAATCAAAAAGAAACAGAGATGAGCTTACTTCTGAGTTAAACAGGATTAAGAATGAAGTAAAACAGCTTAATGTAGAGAAATCCGGGATTGAGGGAGATTTATCTGATCTTAACAAAAGAAAGTTAGAATTAGATGATAAAGAAACAGAACTTGCAAAAAAATCAGAAGAGCTTGCTGAAGAAGAAAAAGATATTGAAAAGAAATCAGGGGAGCTTAAAACACTAGGGAATAATCTTAATAATGAAGAGATTGGATTGACAAGGAGGCAGGAAGAGATCAATAAGAAGAGATCTGAAATAGACAAATCCAGCAATAAACTCGAAGAAAAATCAAACTACCTTATAGAAAAAGAAAAAGAGCTTAAAGAAAAAGAGTCAGAAATTGCTTCTAAAGAAAGTTCTGTTTTAAATAAACTGCAGGAATTAGAGGAAGAATGGAAATCATTAGAGAGAAAAAAAGAGGATATTGTTGAAGAAGAAAGGCTGAACACTATAGAGAAAAAGTCAGAGTTTCGGACTAAAGAAAATCCACAGCCAGCTGCAGAAACCGAAGATTTAGAAACATTGAAAAGTAATCTGATCCAACAACCGGAGATAGAGGATAAAACTAAAAAACAAGAGCTTATTTCTGAAAATGACCCGGTTTCAGGAAAGTTAGAAGAGCTGGAGAATAAAAACACCCTGCAGGAAGAACCAGCAAAGCTGTTGGAAGAAAAAGGGGAGCCTCAGGCTATGACTAACATGCAACATGAAGAAGATACGCCTGAAAAAGAAATGCATGAAGAAGACTGGGAAAGAATAGCGGCCAGGGTAAAAAAAGAAGCCCCTGATGGAACAAAGATGGGATCTTTAATATCCAGTGTAGCAAATAAATTTGGCAAAGAAAAACCCCCCACAATAGAGAATTTTATTAAGAAAAACCAACAAAGAAAAAAAGAAATCTGGAAATAAACAAGTATGAAATGCTGTATCTTCGACATATTTAATTAAGACTTCTTCTTAGGTTGTTTTATTGATGAAGAAAGATTTTAAGGGCAGGATTATGAAATTTTAACGCAAACTTTTTAAACACAGATGCTAAAAAATAGTTTAAAGAAGTGTTTTTGAATGAAAAGTAAAACTTTAGGGATTATTCAAATCTTATTAGGCGTTCTTGCCTTATTCACAGCATTTGTGCAAGAAGGCTATTTATTAATTAATGATTTTGGTGTTCTTAAAGGGATTTTTTATATGGTTTTTTTTGCTCCAACAACCTCGTTTGGAGTATTTGCAATAGTTACGGGGGTATATTTTATTTTAAAAAAATAAAAAATCAAGATTGAGATTATTGGAGTTTGGGTTAATGAAAGCTATTCTGGAAATAAACAAATATTAAAATTTTAAAGAAACATTTAAATACAGAAACCTCATTTCTATACACTATGGTTAACAAAATAACCTCTTTAATATCGGACATGATCTTGTTAGCTATAATTATAATTATTATATAGTAAAGCCCTCTGCTTAATTCTGGGCTTTGCAAAAAAAACACTTAAAAGGCAGAGGAATAAAAATGAAATCAAAAATGCAAATTTACGATACAACCCTGCGGGATGGAACTCAAAGTAAAAGTGTCAACCTCACAGTAAGGGACAAGCTGGAATTTGTCAAAATCTTGGACAACTTCGGAGTTGATTATATTGAATTAGGCTGGCCAGGCTCTAACCCTAAAGATATGGAGTGTTTTTTAAAAGCGGCAAACTTGAAGCTAAAAAACTCAAAAATAGCCGCATTCGGCTCTACAAGAAAAAAACGGATTGCAGAGGAAGATGAAAATCTTAAGGCAATTTTAAAATCAAAAGCTTCTACAGCCACAATATTCGGAAAAACTTTGATTGAGCATGTGGAAAAGCAGCTTAAAACAACTGAAGAAGAAAACCTAAAAGCTATATCTGAAAGTGTATCTTTCCTTAAAAAGAACAATCTGGAGGTTTTTTATGATGCAGAGCATTTTTTTGACGGTTTTAAAGACAATAAAAAATATGCTTTAGAGTGCCTGAAAAAAGCAACAGAAGCAGACTGCATAGTTCTATGCGACACAAACGGCGGATCTTTGCCAAACGAAATAGCTGCTATAGTATCGGAAGTCAAGCATTTTTTTAAAAAAAACAACATAAAAGCAGGTTTAGGAATACACTGCCATAATGATTCTGACTGCGCTGTTTCAAATACTTTAACAGTGGCTAATGAAATGCAGCAGATACAGGGCACAATAAATGGCATTGGCGAGCGAACAGGAAATGCTAATCTTTGCAGCATACTTCCTGCCTTGATGCTTAAGATGAAGATAAAAACAAACATCAATCTGAAAAAACTAAAGGAAGTGAGTGACAAACTAAACATTTTAGCTAACATCAAAACACAAGATAACATGCCTTACGTAGGGGACAACGCATTCGCTCATAAGGGGGGCATCCATGTAGATGCCTTGAATAAAGGAGTTTCTTACGAGCACCTAAACCCTGAGCTTATAGGTAACAAAAGGCATATTGTCCTGTCTGATCTGTCTGGCTCAGCCAATATAGCAGAAGTAGCCAAGAAATTTGGTTTTAAAGTTGATAAAAAAGACCCGAAAGTAAAGAAAATGCTGGAAGAAGTTAAAGAATTGGAGAAGCAAGGCTATGACATTGGCGATTTAGAAGCAGAGCAGTTTTTATTGGCAGAGAAGTATTTGGGGGATAACAAAGACACTTTTAAGATAGAGGATGTAAAGATACTAAGCGAAGTGAGAGATGGAAAAGACTACAATGAATGTGTTTTAGTTGGCGAAGTTGATGGAAAAACAAGGGAAGTAGTTGCTCCTGTAAAGGGTAAGGAAGGCGGTCCTGTCGATGCAGCCTATAACGCCTTGAAAAAAATGATCTCAATCTTCCACAAGGAAATAGAAACTATAAGCCTGATTAACTACAAGGTTATGATTGCAGAAGATCTGGGAGCAGAATCTTCAGTAAGGGTTTACATAGAATTCAAGAACCACAAGGAAGAGTGGGCTACTATTGGGGTAAATTCAAATATCCTTAAGGCAAGTTTAGAGGCAATAGAAAAAGGGTTTAGGTATTTTTTACTTAAATCTTAGAGTTAAACCCTTATTATCTTCCCATAAGGCCCAGGATTAATAACTTCAGTCTTCTTTATCTTATCTTTTTTTCCGGAATTCTCATGGAGATGCCCGCACAATAATAAGTCTACTCTGTTCTTTTCAATAAACTGCCTTACTGTTTTATTTCCACAACAACTCCTGTCTATCCTGTCAAGTTTTGTGTTATACGGAGGAGCATGCGTTATTAAAATCACTTTTTTATCTTCATTTTTGTTTATAACTTCCTTAAACTTCTTGGATATTTTTTTAAGCCCTGGCTCTGTCATAGAAAAACCGCCTCCCCCATATCCTAAAAACAGATAATCTCCAAAAATGAAGGATTTTTTATGCAGAAAAACAATATTCTTAAGCTTGCCTGCCAATTTAATCAAGCTTGCTCTGGTTTCATGGTTTCCCTGCACTATTAAAAAAGGAACCTTATATTTATTGAATTTCTTTAACAGATAGCTTAAGCCCTGCTCAAACACAGAAATATCCCCGGCGCAAACAATAACATCCGGTTTTTGTTTTTTGATCTTCTCTCTTAATTTCTTAAATGCCTTAAACGAAGAGTGCATGTCAACAAAAGCTAAAAGTTTCATTTAATTTTGATTTTTTTTATTATATTTAAATGTTTATGTAAGTACTTCCTAATGGTTAAGATAGAAAGGCTTATAAAAAAACTTCCTCTACATTTGAAAATAAAAATGAGAAAAGAAGAAATAATTAATAGCAAGATGATGCACATCCTAACTGGACTTCTCTATGAGGAATATTTAGACATGCACGAAACACGAGACGAATTGTTATCGGTAATCGATTTTAAAAAACTAAAAAAACTCCACCCAAGAGTTGAAGATCTTTTTAATTATGTCGAAAAACGTTTTTTAAGAATGGATATTAACAAAGAAAAAGGTGACATATTAAGAGGATATATTATTGCCCCTGAATTACTACACCACGAAAAATTTACTAGTGACGAAACACCATTTGAAGATATAGAAACAATTATGAATCGTGAAGGGAGCATTTACAACTTCTTTAGAACTTACCATAAAGACTGCGCAACAATAGTTGGTGAACATGGTATCTCTCCAGGCCATTATTTAAAAACAGTTGAAATTGCAGAAAAAATCCTGGGTTTAGGCATTGAGAATATCATAAGCATGTATATCCCGAATGTAATAGACCCTGGAGCCAGGCTAAAATCATCTGTTGCGGCAGCAGCTTTGTTAAATAATCAGCATTTACTTGATAAAAATGGTATAAAAATCAATTATAAAGATTCATTAAAAGATTTAGCCAGCTATAAAAGAAGATTGAAATTTTACGATGGAAACATTTATTGTAAAAGGCAAACAATTACCTCCCTCACATTTACTGCTCCAATAAATGTCTTTAGTAAGAGTGAAATAGCATCTGCAGAATTTTCCTTACAAAGAGTTGAAGAATGCCATTTAATAACGGATGAAAGATATATCACTAAAAAAAATAAAATAAAAAAAGAATATTTATTTAGTAATGGTGTTGTAGGGGTCTTAAAGATCAGTAAGTGTGATTTGGACAAGGGGTATGCAGTCATGTCAAGAGAGTTTTTAATCAAACCTTCAGAACTAGATATCCAACCAAGATATACTCCCTAAAAAACCCCATAATAATCCTCTAAGACAACCTTATCTATATTATTTACATCCTTTACGACATAAAGCCTTCCTTGACCCAACTCAACTATCTTCTTGGCCAGCTTCTTTCCTTTTTCATCCAGATTAATGCCCACAACAGAGATAGTAATTCCCCTATCACGCGCAACAGAAACCTCTTCAATTGTTCTCTTTTCAGGCTCTTTGCCTATATTCGGCAGCGCATCACTGATTAAAATCAAATGCTTTGTTATATTCCCAGTTGGAAACAATTCAACGGCTTTTCTTAAAGTCTTTACAATGTCCGTCTGCCTTGAAGCCTTGATTTTTGTTATGTTTTTCAGCAAAAAAGCAAAATCACTTGTTGGCTCAACAATCTCTTTTAATTCAGAGCCAAAAGCAATTAACCCAACCTTATCCTTTTCATCAATTGCCTTGTACGCAAGAGCTATACCTGCCCTTTTGCATGCAGCTATCTTTGCCCCTTTCATTGAGCCGGAAGCATCCAAAGCATAAATTACACAAACCCTGCCTTTGCTCTCCCTTTCAAAAACTTTTAAGTCTTTTTTATCAAGTTTTTTATGGTTTCTTCTGATTGCCAGCTTAATTGATTTTTTTATTGCAATATCTCTATACCTGTCTCCTTTCTTGAAATCCCTGAAATCTTCTTTAGAGCCGTATATAGAGGCTTTCTTGTGTATCTTCTCTCCCGCAATGCCCTTTGGCATTAAATTATTTAATTCTTCAAAATAAGTAACCAAAGAAGCCAGCTCAACACCTTTCTCATTTATCTCATTATCCTTTCCTATCAGGTCGTCCTCTTTTAATTTTTCAATATTCTTCTCTATCCTTTCTTTTAGTTCTTTTTGAAATTCAGGAATATTGATGTTTTTTTTGATGTAGTCTGGGTTATAGCCGCCTATTAATTTTATCAAGGAAGGCCCGTAAATCTGCTTAGCTACAGAGTAATTTTTTACTAATTGCTGGAACATGATGTCTGGTGAGAAAGAGTTTAAGCCCTGGTTTATAGCATCATTAAGAATTTTGCCTTGCTCTATTAATTTTTTATCATTCTGCAAAACAGAATGCATCAGCTTCTTTTCTATGTTTTGCGATGATAATTTTCCTGATAATTCCTCAATACTTTCTGTTTCTTTAACTTCTTGTTGACGTATGTCAAAGGCCACCACCCTTTTCTTTTGTCTCAAAATCTTCCTTCCTTATTTCCTTTTCAAACTTTTCTTTCAGGTATTGCTCCGGCCTTTCAAGGTATTTTATTGAAGGCTTTAGCCTTATCCTATGGGCTAAAACGGAAATTACTGCTTCTTTTATATCCTCAAAAGATACATTTTTCTTTTCTTTTATTAAAGCATTTGATTGAGCTCTTTCATAAAGCCCAATGCTTGCTCTGACAGAAGGCTTTTTTTCCAGGTTATTGTCTTCCCTTAACAATCTTACAAAATAAACCATCAAGGTTAATAAGTTGTCATCAACTGTTATTTTATCAAGACTTTTCCCTTTTTCTTTTACTATTTCTTTCTCAATATCAGTACTTTCAGGATAATCCATATAGATTAAGTCAAATCTATCCAGTAAAACATCAGATAGTTTTTCAGTAGACGAATCTTCAGGATTCATTGTTCCTATGAAGATGAAGTTTATATCAAAATCAACATCATAACTCCCGATAGTTGCCTTCCCTTCCTCTAAAACCTGCAATAAGGCATTCTGCAGCTTTTCAGGGCATCTGTTTAATTCATCAAAGAAAAGAATCCCTTTGTCAGCCTTGAAAATCTTTCCTTTTGTAAATGCCTCTAAGCTCAAAGGCCCATATTTTAAAGCTTTTACAGGATCAATATCTCCCAGCAAGTCTTCTACTGTCAGGTCCGGACTTCCCTGTATTCTTATAAAAGGAGCTTTCTTCCCCAATAATCTTGCTATGTTCTTTGCTAAGGTAGTTTTTCCAATACCCGGAGCCCCTACAATAATTATGTGCCTGTCAGAAAGCAAAGCTGACTTTACCCCATCCTTCACTTTCTGCTGCCCCAGAATATCAGTAAATGGGTCTTTTTTCAATAGTTCTTTTTTCAATTGTTCTGTTGACATTTTAAGCCATAATAGAAAGGTATGCCGATTTATAAATGTTGGTTTTTTGATTAACAGATTTTACTTTGTTACAGAATAGAAAAAATTATATACCTCTCAAATTCTGCTGATTTTATGATCGAAAAAGAAACTTTACAAAAAATCCTTAAACTGATAAAAGAGAATAAAATTTTATTTGATCTTCATGCTGAAATGGATATCCTTAAACAAGGATATAATTGGAGCAAGGAATTCATTATTGGATGCTTAAAGAATGGCAGGAAGTATAAAGGGGCTGAACTTTACCCGGATGATAAAAAGAGGGAAGATAATTATTACTGCATCCATAAGTATTCTCCAGCTTCATCTAACTTAATATTAATCAGGTTCCTTGTTCTTGAGAATTTAGTTATAATACATATACAACCCTTGAACAAAGGGTCAAAAGAAGGGAAAATTTATTACAACCTATAGAATCTTTCCTTTAGATAACTCAACAAAATCAGTCTTTCCTATAGAAAAAAGATTTTTTATTCTTTCCATAAAAGTAGGATGTATTTGCTTTCTTGTTTTTTCATAGTCATCAATATGCGTCACTGATGTACCGCACTTTGCACATTTTAAAATCTTTTGAGGAATAGTCTTGCCATTATGGATAATAAGCTCAGTATTCCGCTCTAAAACTCCATTGCATTTATAACACTTCATGATATCCATAATGGTGTATTGGTATATAAATTTTGCTGATTTTTTGGGAAATTCCATATTCAAATCAAAAAGCCTGAAGATTTAATCTAGGCTTATGCCGAATTTTTTTGCAAAATCTTTTCCAACTTTTTCTCTTATCCTCCTTTCTTCTTTATATGTCGTCTTTGCTTTTGCCTTCCCAAAATATTTTTTTAGTTCATCTATTGCTTTATCTTTCCTTATTTCTTTAAGCTTATCCCTTATTGCTTCCCTTATAAACTCAGTCTTGGTGCTATAGTCAGGATTCATAGCTTTATCTATCTCATTTGCAAGATGGTCTTCCACTTTTATTGTTATTGATTCCATGGTAAGACTAAGTAAGACTTTGTCTTATATAAAGGTTTTGGTTTTTTAGAAAAGATGTTTCAAAAATGTCATATAACAAACTTTTTACGACGTTTTTTCCCAAACCTGCCATTTAACCCCCAACAAAAAACAGCATTAATAACCAAATAACCCCTCCTGCCACCAGAGGTATCATCAGATTATCATCAACCCTAAAGCCTTTTATCTCCCAGTCAATCCCTTCAAGAAGCATGGCAACAATAGAAGCAGCAGCAGCCGGAATCCAGGAAATAAACAACAAAGCCCCTAAGAAAGCAGCCAAAGCTCCGGCTAAAACCCCTTCCAAAAACTTCTCGCTGTGGAACGGATGCTTCAAGTAGCCATACGGTCCCACAAGCCTTGATACAGAATCGCCAAGGGCAAGAATCATAATAGATGCCATCGCAACATTCTTTGGAAAGAGCAAAACAGCCAGAAAAGCCCCAAAAACATAAAACACAACACCTTTTCCTGGAAATGTCTTCAGGTCCTTTTCCCTGTCAAACTTCTTAAGCAACCCATAGATTATAGGAATATGCCTTATTCTGCTTAAAAAAGAGAGAGCAAACCCGAATATTGTCAAAATAAAAAGAAAAACAACATTTATCAAGTCAAATCTAAGCAGAAGGACTATAGTGATTCCAAGAAAAATATGCACCAGCTGCCTCTTTATTTCTAGTTTTGTTATCATTTTTCTAAACTAAATACCTAACTATTAAAAAACCGCCAATAAACAGTACAAAGAAAATTATCGTCAATAAATTAAAATATTTATCAATAAAATCCTTCACTTTTGGCCCAAAAAAATAAATCAAGGTGCCAACCAAAAAAAATCTTGCGCTTCTGGAAACTGCTGATGCAATCATGAACATCATAAAACTTACCCCGAACAATCCTGCGCTTATTGTAATGATCTTGTAAGGAATTGGCGTAAAGCCAGCTGTAAAAACAACCCAGAAGTTATAAAGCTCATACTTCGCCTTTATAATCTCAAAAACTGCAGGGGTAAACCCGGGCACGTAAGAAAAGAAAAAATTTTTCAAAAGAACCCATAGTTTCCAGCCTATAAAATAACCCAGGATGCCGCCTAGAATAGACCCTACTGAAGATACCAAAGCGTAAAAAAAAGATTTCTTTGGTTTTGAGACAGACAGCGCTATCTGCAGGACATCAGGAGGAACTGGAAAAAATGACGATTCAGCAAACGCCAAAACAAATAAAGCCCATGAAGAATGCTTCTTATGGGCCCATGAAAGCACCCAGTCATACATCCTTCTTAAAAAGCCAAATGCATAAAGATGAATTCCTTTTACTTTGTCAATATAAGCTTTCATTGGACATCCTCTTTGACTTCGCCTTTTATTCTCTTATTCGGCCATATTTTACATCCTGGCCCTATAATAACATCATCCGCGATTACATTATCACCAATAATCCCTCCCAGCTTTTTAACAACAACAGGCTTTCCCTTGACCATTGTTTTTACGTTCTCTTCAGACAGCATCTGCCCGCCAAAATATACTTCATTGCCGATAACAGAATCCTCTACTACTGAGTTTTTCTCTATTGTAACATTATCCATAACTATGGAATCTTTGACAGAGCCGTCAATGATACAGCCCTCGCCGACAGAGCTGTTAATAACTTTCCCATTCAACTCCGAATTTTTGCCAATTGAATTTTTTTTATCCCTAAAATGCTTGTCAGCCTCAAGCAAATCCCACGGATAACCTATAGGAAACCACCCTTTACTCTCAACACAATGTATATCTTCTTCCATAGCCAGATACCTGACACCATCTATGATCTCATACTCTCCCCTGTCTGATTTTTTAACTTTTTTCAACAAACTAAAAACCTTCCTGTCAAAAACATACATAGCGCAGTTTATCAGATCAGAAACAAACAACTGGGGCTTTTC
Source organism: uncultured Methanosarcinales archaeon (assembly GCA_964585935.1). Lineage (GTDB taxonomy): Archaea > Nanobdellota > Nanobdellia > Woesearchaeales > GW2011-AR4 > BS150m-G64. The sequence continues at coordinate 13,821 of CAZPFO010000010.1, forward strand.
AATAATATTGACCAGAATGCTGTTATTCTCTTTAACAACACCAAACAATTCAGGATTTTTAACTTTTTTAACCAATATCGAATTTTTATATCTCATACAACTCCTAACATCTTCCTTGGAATAAATATCATCACCCATTAATAAAATAAAATTGCCTTTAATTAAATCATTAACCAACAATAGGGCATGCCCTGTCCCAAGCTGCTCTTTCTGCTCAACAAATTTCACTTTAAATTTGTATCCCCTGAGCTTCTTGACAAAATCAACAATCGCATCTTTTTTATAGCCCACTATCAAAATAACCTCATCAACCACCCCATTAAGAGAATCAAAATTATGCTCCAGTAAAGTCTTATTAGCCGCTTTAAGCAAGGGCTTCGGCATTGTAATTGTTAAAGGATAAGTTCTTGTAGATTTTCCAGCTGCCAAAATAACTGCCTGCATTTTACTTTACAATCTTGATGCTTTTGATTTTATTTTTCAGATAACCATCTTTAAACAATGATTTTACCAAATCTTCGGCTTTTCTATATTTTCTTTTATCCAAAGCAAAAATCCTGCCGCCTTTAACAAAATTCTTTTTATGCTTCTTTTTGAAAACAGCAACATGCTCTTTTGCCCTTAATGGGGGGCCTATTTTTTCAACCTTCTCGCTCAATACCTTCTCATCAACAACAAAATAAAATACAACTCTTTTGCCCCAGTCCCATCCATGCTCTAAAACCTTGAACTCACTCTCAATCAGTTTTTTATTGATAAAATCCAGGGCTTTTACAAGCCTGCATCCGACAACATCTTTTTTCCCCTTCAAAGCCCCAACCTCTAAAAAAACTGCTTTTTTATTCTTATTTTTAGCTTTGATAGAGTCTATTGAAAAAATCTTTTCTTCAAAAAACCTTTTAGAGGGTTTCTTCAAAAAACATTTGCAAACTTTCCTAAAATTGTCAAAATTCCCAAAAGACAGTGCAGCAGCAGCATTCCTGTCAGCCTGCACAGGATCTATAACAATCAAAGGAGAGACTAATTTTGATTTATTTAATTCCCTGAAAACATCCTTTCTTCTGTAATATCCTTCAACATCAATAACCTCTTTATCTTTCCATTTAGCAGCCCGCCTAACCAGCTTCAAAAAAGAGCCATAACGAACCGTTAGTATCTCGCATATATATCCTGAAAAACCCATTATATAGGATTCAGCTCCATAAACACCATTAGCCTTGCAGAACTGTTTCAAAATCCTCATATCATTCTGCAGCTTTTTATGTCTTAAGACCCATTTGGCATGCAAAGGGCTTACATCAGTTATATTTTTAGCCTGTTCTGCTTTTTTTATGTCTAAAATAGGGATTATCTCGAAAGTAAAGCCTCCTTCCTTTAACTGGAAATAATCCCTGCTGCCATGCAGCCTGGTTACTTTCTTAAAAATCTTTTTCAGTACCCTTTCCAGAATATCAGAAATCTCTTTATCTCTCCCGGAATATTTTCTATAGTCAAACTTAACAAAGATATCAGCATCAAAAGTCTTTAGCCAGGTCCCCTTAGCACCAGAACCACCCAACACAGCCCCACCATCTTTCAGTTTTCTGTTTATCTTGTTTAGTATAAGGTCTATCCCTCTCAAAATTTTTTTTTCATAATCTTCACTGGGCTTAACCCCTTCAATAACTTCTTTTAAAATTTTCATAGCTGGAATAAACTTTAATTTCTATAAAAAGGTTTGGTTTTAACAGCCTTACTAAACCATATAAAAATTTCAACAACAATGGTGCAGATGCGACGGGGGTCGCCCCCTACGGGGTGTCGCATAGGGCAAATGCAAAGCATTTGACCGTCTGCCACCATAATTGTTGTTGAAATTGCAGACACATACTAAAAATCATAGCAAAAATGATCGTGTTTGAACTACCTGTAATAGAAAAAATAATTGATATTTACCCTGCCCTTATTTAACGATAACTATTTATATCTGTATATTAAATTAAAATAAAAAAGAGGTGCACCATGGCAGAAGTTTTATTTTTCCTGACTTACCTTTCAGTAATACTCCTCATAGGGCTTTTCTGCACTTTTCTGGCGCAAAAACTAAACATACCGAATATTTTATTGTTGCTCTTTGCAGGTATCATCCTAGGCAATATCATGTATAAAGGTGCTCCCTTAGTTACATTTTCGCCGGTATTCCTCACATCAATAGGTATTTTGGCATTAGTGATGATTATTTTTGATTCTGCTTCAAGATTTAATTTAAGGAAATTTGATAAATTATCAATGCGGACATTAAATCTTTCATTAGTTTTTTTGGTCTTAAACTTATTTTTTTTAACGATCTTTACAAAATTAACATTCAAGATAGAATCCCTGCTCCTTATCCTGATGTTCAGTTCCTTAATGTCTGGCACTGACCCGGCAGCAATCCTATCGATGCTCAAATCCAATGCAAACAAGGCGATAGAGCTGTTAAGGATAGAGTCATTGATAAACACCCCTCTTATAGTTTTGCTGCCTTTCATCATACTGGATTTTATGACAACGGTAAAAGGGGAAATAATCCTGACAAGATTTATAGAGCAGATACTTCCTTTTCTGCAGCAATTTGTTGTTGGTATTGGCGCAGGAGTCTTAGTGGGCATTATGATGCTTAAATTTATGAGAAGGGAATACTCGCACGTTCTATCTCCTCTGGTCATGATAACCTCCGCCTTGATTGCATATATCCTGGCAGAAAATCTCAAAGGCAACGGGGTTTTGGCAGTGACTGCCATGGGCTTGTTGTTCGGAATGGTCCATATAAAACAGAAGTTTCATCTGCAGGAATTCTCATCCATTTTCTCAAATGGTTTGGAAATCCTGGTTTTCATTCTCATAGGGCTTGTAATCAAAATACCGATCTCATTCAAGTTTTTCTTTTTCTCATTGGTATTATATGCGATTTACATCTCAATAAGGTATGCGGCAATAGACATTTCCTTAAGAAAGTCAGAACTTACAACAAAAGAAAAAATTTTCATGGCATTGAATGCCCAGAAAGGCATAGCAGTTGCAGTTGTCGCATTCACATTAAGCACTTTTAACATACCAGAGATGGACACTATACTTAATCTGACAATAGTATTTATGCTCTATTCGATTATAGTTTCCACAATCACAATAAAGCTTTCAAAATTTTTTATTAAAGAAGAGATGAAAGTAGAGAAATAATCATTCCTTTACAATCTTTGTAGCCCCCACAACCCTATCCCCTTCTACTATCCTCATCAGCCTAAGGCCCTGCGTATTTCTCCCGATAACGCTTACGTCAGAGACAGGAACCCTTATCACAACACCTTTTTGGCTTATGAACATGACATCATCATTATCTGAAACAGAATTAATAGAAACAACCTTGCCGTTCCTTTCAGAACAGATAATATTCCTGACTCCAGAGCCCCCTCTGCTGATTAGCCTGTAATCCATGACTTTAGTTCTTTTCCCATAACCATTCTCTGTTAAAGTCAATAAAGTTTTTTTATCATCAGCAACAACCATTCCCACAACCCCGTCATCGCCTTTCAGCCTTATGCCTCTGACACCCTGCGCAGACCTTCCGCTGGCCCTCACATCACCTTCTCTAAATCTCACTGCTGCGCCATGCTTGGTAGCTAAAATTATCTGCTTGCTTCCGTCTGTCAGCTTTACATTTATCAGTCTGTCCTCCCCATCAAGAGTTATCGCTATTATGCCGCTTCTTCTTGGATTGTTGTAAGCATTTAATCTTGTTTTCTTGACAATCCCTTTCTTAGTCCCCATAATCAAATACCTGGTATCATCAAACTTATCAACAGGAATAAAAGCAGTAACATTCTCATCCTTTTCCAGATCTAATAAATTAATTATTGCTTTTCCTTTTGCATATCTCCCCCCTTCCGGAATATAATAGACCTTAAGCCAGTATACCTTTCCTTTATTTGTAAAAAACAGCAGATAAGCGTGCGTATTTGCTATAAATAGGTCCCTTACAAAATCCTCATCCTTGGTTGTGGTGGCTATAACTCCTTTGCCTCCTCTTTTCTGCTGCCTGTATGTATCAATCGGCAGCCTTTTGATATATCCTGAGTGAGTTATAGTAATAACCATATCTTTTTTCTCAACTAAATCCTCCATATTAAGCTCAGTGGCTTCTAAATCAATAATCTCGCTTCTCCTATCATCATTATACTTCTCCCTTAATTCTTTTAATTCCTTCTTTATTATATCAAGTATCTTCTGCGGATCCTCCAGGATAGATTTCAATTCTACAATAAGCTTTAACAACCCCTTATGCTCATTTCTCAGGCTTTCCTGCTCTAGTGCTGTCAGCCTTTGCAGTTTCATATCAAGAATTGCGTTTGCCTGCTCAATAGTTAATTTAAAATTAGAAATTAAAGCTGTTCTCGCATTTTCTATTGATTTGCTTTCTTTAACCAGCTTAATTGTCAGGTCAATATTATCCAGCGCTATAATCAATCCTTCTAAAATATGGGCCCTGTTTTCAGCCTTCTTTAAATCAAACAACGTCCCTTTCCTTACAACATCCTTTCTGTGCTCAATATAATGCCCGATTAAGCCCTTTAAATTCAGAATCTTCGGCTCATTATCAACCAGTGCAAGTATATTTATGCCGAAAGTTGTCTGCAGCCTGGAATGCTGATAAAGCCTGTTTAAAACAACATCTGCATTACCGCCTTTCTTCAGCTCAATTATTATCCTCATACCTTCTCTGTCTGACTCATCCCTCAGATCAGATATCCCATCGATTTTCTTATCTCTGACTAAATCAGCTATATGTTTTATCAGCTCGCCTTTATTTACCATATAAGGTATTTCGGTAACAACAATGCACTGCCTGCCCTTAATTTCATCAACCTGGCTTTTTGCCCTGATAATGACTTTGCCCCTGCCAGTAGAATAAGCATTTATTATCCCATTTCTGCCGCATATTAACCCTCCTGTTGGAAAATCAGGGCCTTTAACATATTGCATCAGCTCCTGAACACTTACCTCGGGATCATCTATCTGCCTTATTACCCCATCCACTATTTCCCCCATATTATGCGGAGGAATATTTGTAGCCATGCCGACTGCTATGCCGCTTGAGCCATTAATAAGCAGGTTTGGAACTTTTGATGGCAAAACAGTAGGCTCTTCTGAATTATTGTCAAAATTAGGAATAAACTTAACAGTTTCTTTTTCAATATCCTGCAGGGATTCTTCAGATATCTTATTTAGCCTGGCTTCTGTATATCTCATTGAAGCAGCCGCGTCCCCATCCTGGGAGCCAAAATTACCCTGGCCTTGAACTAAAGTATACCTTAAAGAAAAATTCTGAGCCATCCTGACTAAAGTATCATAAATAGCAGAATCTCCATGAGGGTGAAATTTAGCCATACAATTTCCCACTACATTTGCCGATTTTCTAAATGGCTTATTATGCAATAAACCAGATGTCCACATTGTATATAAGACCCTTCTATGAACAGGTTTTAAACCATCCCTAACATCAGGAAGAGCTCTCCCAACAATAACGCTCATAGCATAATCTATGTAAGACTGCTTCATTTCATCTTCTATTACTCGGTGGATTACAGTAGTTCCCGGGTTATTCTCCTGCTCCTTTTTTTCATCAGTTTTTTCGTCCATTTTTAGCTAAAGAAAAGACATATTTATCGTCGATAAAAGGTATATCTGGGGCTTTATAAGTGTTGTGTTTTTACACCCTTTAATTTCCATATTGAAATTAATTCAAATGTCCAGTGCTCTACAGGGCTTAAAAGTTAAAAATTTTTACATCTCAGAAGGCGAAATCTTCACTGGACATTCACGTGTAAAATATATAAAGGGGAGTCACATCTTTCTTTTAAATTCCAATTATTAAAATCACAAAAATGAGCTTAAACCATCAAATTATAATTTTTGCCAATAGTAAAAATTATTTACATAGATTTAGCCTTAAAGAGAAGGTGATTTTAAATGAAATTAAGAAAAAGCAAGTATGATTTATCATCTTATAATCTTAAATGTCCAGTATGCGAAAGGATATCTAAAAATAAGAAATGTTTTACAGACCATATCTTTCATAGAAATTGGAAAGATGAAAAACATAAAGAATTTGCAAAACACCTGAGGGAAAAATCAGAGAAAGAATTTTTAAAAAATGCAAAGAAGGAATGCCCTATTTGTAAAAAACCTCTTATGAATCATTTGGCTACGCATCTTAATAATTCAAAAGATGATACACATAAACAGTTTTACAACAATCAAAAAGATTTAGTGATCAAATATTTCTTCAGGTATAAATCAACTTATGACATGGAAAAAATTCAAGGTATTTTTTTAGATAGGCGGTGGATTTATAGATATCTTAATAGAATATTAGGGCGGAAACAATTTCTTGATATCTCAAAAGAAATACAATCAATGAAGGCAAGAAACAGGTGGTCTATAATGCCTGTTAAGGAACGTAAAAAGAAAATGAGCAAGGTCAGAGGCACTGGATGGGCAAATTTATCACAGGAAGAAAGAAGAAATCACCCATGGGTCATTGCGGGAAGAAAAGCCTCCCTGAAATCTAGCATAAGGGGATCAAAAAACCAGAAATATGCATTTGAATTATTAAAAAATAAAGCGCCTAATTTCAATTGGAAATATAATTATATCATTAATGAAAACTGGCAGATCGATATAGCGTCTCCTAAACAAAAGATCTATATCGAATGGGACGGAAGACACCATAGGGTGGATATTCACGGCAAAAGTTACTTGAACAATAGAAAAAATAGGGATAAGGTTAAGGATAAAATGATAACTGAAAATTTAGCAGGATGTATGATTAGAATTAAGGATGATGGAAGATTTGATGAGGAATTTGTTAAAAACAAGGTAGAAGAAATCATAATCTTATTATCGGATGACAAAGTGCTTCCAAATAAAGTGATACGCCTTTAACTATTTTATTTCATAATTTTTTAATTATACTGTCCCTTATTTTATACGACTTCCCGCAATAAACGCACCTCTTCCTCTTCCCGGTAAGCACAATACCTTTGCTCTGGTACTTCATCTTATTCCCGCACTTCGGACATTTTAAAAGAAACATTTTAGTCAATAATTTTTAATTTATTTAATCATTTATTTTTTTATCAATGATAATGTTCCACATTCACAACTGTTTGCGCGTTTTCCTGTGGAATTTTTTAACTGTTTTAAATTTTAAAAATTAAAAAAAGACTGCACATGCACGTTCACAACTTAGGAATCAGTGTTTGTGCACTCATTGGTTTATTTTTATTGATTAATCGATTTTTCATTGACATTCTTATCCTATTTTTAATATTTTCTCTTTAGACTTTAACCCTTTTAATATCCTTACTTTCTTTTTCAGCAATTTAGAAAAAAACTTCACAATCTCTATATTAGCCTTGTTATCTTCTGCCTTTTCTTTTATCTCGACTCTATAAGCGCCTTTACTATTATCAAATTTTACTATCTTATTTTTTGCAGAATTAGGTTTCACAATAATCTTTAATGAGCTTTCTTTGATTTCCATGATTCAATCATAATCTCTCCATGTATGGCCGCACTTCTCACATTTAAGAAATTTTGTTTCAGGCTCATCGCCCGCCCTTGTCTGAACAAGCCAAAAATAAGCTGTATCGTGCCCGCACTTCTCACATTTTGCTTTTGTTTTAGGCAGCGTCTCTAACTCTCCTTTCTCTATAACCTCTACTTTCTTTCCTTTATTAAGAACAGTTTCCCTTATAGTAGCGCTTCCTGTTTCTTTTGTTTTATAACCGCATGAACATGCAAGTACCTTTTTGTTCTCCACCTTCTTCGGCATAAGTATTGATCCACACTTCGGGCAAAACATAAAACCACCTTAAAAACTGACTTTTACGTCCCTTTAAAAAACCTTTTATTTTTTCACAGCTCTCAAATAATATCTTACCTGCACGGGAAAAAATTATTTGTTATCCTGCAGTATGGTGCAGCCAGGTACTCAACAAATAATATTTTTATATAGCCCAATAAAGGGACCCTAAACACAGCCTTGCCTATCATCTGTTCTTTTATGATATCTGTTTCATCAACACAACCGCCATTCCTGCATGTATTTATTGAGTTTGCATTTGTTTTATAATTATCCCCTTTTGTCTGAAAATGGTACCCTCCGTCTTCCTGCCATTTTCTAACAACTCTATGTATTATTGGATCTGCTTTTGGTTTTTGCCTGTGGCTGATAAAAACAACAACATCCCCTACATTTATCGATTCAGGCTTCTTACCTACTAAAACCATGATATCTCCCTTGTAAAAACCATTCTTCAATGGAAAACCCAAAAATTTATCTTTTGTAATGCCCTCCTCCAAATACCATGCATTGCTATTGTCCCACCAATCATCAAAACCGCTATTATGCTCCATGCTGCTCGAGACAACAGCCACGATAGGAAAATTTGTTCCTAAAACAAAGCCTAAGCCGGGATAAACAATAAACTTGATCAGAACAAAAGCCAGGACAATATTGACTGCCCAGCTCAATACGCTGTCATCTTCCCATATAAACCACCATAATTTCTTCAATACCTTCTTAGCCTCTCCCTTGCCCATAAGCTGTTAAAAAATAGCAAAAATAATAAAAACCTTTGCTTTTTATCACCAAACATGCATAAGGATTATTATGAAGGTATTCTGCAGCTAAGGAACCCCAACAAGGAAGTAGTCCAATTCATAAGAAACCAGATAAAAAAAAGGCAGGGTGTTTTTATAACCTTTGAGGGCGAGGTCACTAACGGAATAGATTTCTACATAACATCCCAGAAATATCTCCAGATTATAGGAAGAAAACTCAAAAAAAATTTCCATGGAGAATTAAAGATAAGCTCAAAATTACATACAAAAAGCAGGCAGACAAGCAAAAACCTTTACAGGGTCAATGTCATGTTTAGGGCTGCAAAATACAGTACAGGGGATATTCTAAATTTTAAAGGCGATAAAATAAAGATTCTGAAGCTTGACAAAAAAATACTGGCAAAAGAAATAAAAACAGGGAAAAAGCTGAATATCAGCTATAAAGATCTGTAACTCTCTCTTTTTTGTAATCCTCAATAACCTTGCTCAGGATGTTTGTTTTGGCTATCTGCTTTCTCAGTTCTTCTCTGCTTGCAATAGCAAAATACTTTGTTTCAGTCAAATCTAAATCCTTGCAATTAATAAAAACAAAAGGCAGTTTTTTAGTTGCCCTATTCAGCGCTTTTTTATGGATGATAATCTCAACCTTGCTTTTTAGCTTTTCAATTAGCTTATTGTTAAATATGTTTGGCTCGTCAACCAGCAAAATATCTCCTTCATCAATATTCAGAAATCTGTTTTTATTTTCAAATTCCACACTGCCCAGATTGTTCAATTTCTTAACAAGGTGGTTTTTATTCAGATTTGATAAGATGAAATTCAGCTTATTTATCCTTTCCCCCAATTCCTGAATTTCTTTGCCCTTTGACTTAACCGCATTATCAAAGAATTTGATTCTCCTTTCCTTGAAATTTACCAGCTCCTCCCTCTTCTCATCAGGTTTTAATTTATAAGTCATTTTTACCGCATGTTGATACTTATCAAAAACATTTTTTAACTGCCCACTAAGATTTTTGTTCTGTTTTCTCAAAAACAAGACATCTTTCTCATACATTTTCACCTTATTATAAAGCCTCAGAAAATCGGCCTGGCTTAACTTTCTCTCCTCTACCACATTCTTGATTATTCTTACTTCTTCGTTCTTCGGCTTCTCTATAATCTCTGCTGCATGCCTTATACTGATACCCTTACCGACAACCAGCTCAATCAATCTGCCTCTAATGTTAAGCTTCTCTTTATTCCTAACATAGACATCAATCTTCTTCAATAAGCTTTTAATCTCCTTATAGGCGAATAAAGCAGAAGCAAGGGCATCTGCCCCATGCTCATCTTTCGCTTTGTAACCTAAAACTAATCTTTTCTTCTCAGATATTTTCAAGTCTTCTTTGGGCCTTATAATCTTCCCCCCGATCTTTACTGAAAACAACTCGACCATGCTTGGAACTTTAGCCTTATCAGTCCCGACAGCAATAACCTTGCCTATCTTAACAATCTCTGAAATCAAAGAATTCAAATTCATCTGTTTAGAGGATTTAATTTTTATTAACCTTCCCTCTGTATCCAGAACAGCATAACCCAGGGTAGTGCCGGGATCCACCCCTACAATAAGAAGATTGATATTCATATGATCAGGGCATATCTAATGTTATTTAAAAACTTTTCTCAGCAAGCTACTCACTTTTGTTAAGCATAAAATTTATAAGTAACCAACACTTCCAACTAGATATGGATTACAACCACTTGGAACTCTTAATGTACCTCGCGGATAAGTCAAAATTATTCATACCACTAGAAACCTCAACAAACAGGATAGCCTCAGACCTGAAAACATCCCAGCAAACAATAAGCAGGAAGCTTAGGGAAATGGAAAAACAAGGTCTGATAATAAGGAATGTAAACTACAAAGGCCATTTGATAACTCTAACTCAAAAGTCAATAAATATTCTGAAGGAACACTCAAAAAAAACCCAGGATTTGCTGAAAAATAAAAAAACATCCCTCATAGGGGCTATACAGGATGGTTCAGGGGAAGGCAGCTATTACGTTTCTTTAAGGCAGTACAAAGAAGGCGTAAAACAGGAATTTGGATTCACACCTTATCCGGGAACATTAAATCTGAAAGTAAACAAAGAAGAGATTAATCCATTTTTAAACAGCTTAAACCCAATTAGAATATCCGGTTTTAAAACAAAAGAAAGGACTTTTGGAGAAATCACTTGCTATAAAATAAAATTAAAGCACATTGATGCAGCCATTACTGTCCCAGAAAGAACAAGATACAAGGATATACTGGAGATAATAGCACCATTTAACCTAAGAAGCAAATTCAACCTAAAAACAGGAGATAAAATAACAATTAATTAATAAAATAATCAATAGTTTCACAAACACTGCACATTTAGTTGTGAGTGTGGTTGTTCAGTCGTTTTTTTAAATTAAAATTTTAAAATGAATAAAAATTATAAAAAAACTCAGCTGGAACATGCACAAACAATTGTGATTGTAGAATATAAACAATGATGGTAAAATTCAATGATTGTTAAAAAATATTAAATAATGAAAATTTAAAAATGAACCTGGCAATAGTCACCTCAGATTTCAACAGTAAAATGACGCATAAGATGGAAGAGATAGCAAAACATCATGCTGTCAAACTAGGAGCGACTATAAAGAAAATAATCCGCGTTCCAGGAGCATTTGAAATACCTTTCGCAGTCAAGAAATTACTGAAAAACAAGGAGATTGACGGCATTGTAACGTTAGGCGCAGTTATCAAAGGCGATACAGATCACGATAGGGTTGTTGCAGACAATGCAGCCAGGCAGATAATGGAATTATCTTTAGAATACATGAAACCAGTCTCCCTTGGCATCATTGGCCCGAATGTTACAAGAAGCCAGGCAGCAGCCCGGTTCGAGAACTATGCAAAAAGGGCAGCAGAAGCAGTAATCAAAATGCTTAATATTTAATAGAACATAATGCAAACATATAAATATCAAAACATACTTTTTCAAAAAAATGATAAAAAAACACGGTCCAGTGCCCTCTATTCTTTATCTGATACTTATAGTCTCTATAATCTCTCTTGCAATTTCTTCTTATACTTTATATGAATTTAAAAAAACAACACAACCCCTCCAAGGCCTTACAGTAAATCAGCTTCTGTCTAAACTATCAGCCCATGATGAATTAGCAGATTATAAAGATACAGTTCCTTTAAATATAATGAAGATAGACAGTTCAAACCTGCCAAACTTACAGGCACAAATTAACGGCTTAGACATATCTTTTATTGGAAACTACCTTATTCAGTATAGTGATAGATTGTTAATTTATGACTTTGAAGCTGATGAAATAACAGCCGACATCCCGCTCCAAACACAACAACAGATGCCCCCTGATTTCTTTACAAAGCTATTGCAGCATCCGGAACTTGAAGGCCTGGAACAAGTACAGCCTCAAGGAAAAATCCTAGATGCAGCATCATTGGAAGCCTTAAAACAGCAATTTCCTGACATCTATAAGGACGCTCATGCAGGGGAATATGTGTTGATATATCCTAATAAGCTGATTATTTACAATTACCAGCAGGACAGGATAGTAAATTCAGCAATCATTCAGTAAATGCCAATACCTCTTTCTCAAATAGGAACTGTCAATTTAAGATAAGCCGCCATTAATCAACTCTCAATAAATAAGAAAGTTTTTATACCTGTTTGATTATTGTCTCCTGTATGAAAACAACAACCACCCAGGAATTCATGCTTTATAGCCTTGGCAAGTGGCTTGAAGAAGCAAATAAAAAAATCAAGAAACCATTGAAGGTATCAATTTCAAAATCATTGTTCATTGATGCTATCAAAAAATCAGGTATAGCAAAAAAACAGAAAAGAGCCTTATATAAAAACCTGGAAATACTTGAGAAAAAAAAGCTCACCGTTTATAAAAATAAAGAATTAAAATTATCCCCAAAAGGGAAAAAATTGTATAACGGAATAGACAAACATATTAAACCATACATCACAATCCACAATCAGCTAAAAGAAAAAGATCCAAAAAAATATACAAAAAGAATCCAGACTGTTTTTAGATGATTATTTATTTAGAATAATAATATTCCCCCTGCCCTTCTTAATCTTCCTTATGCTGCCATTTGATTCTAACTCAGCAATTATCAGGCTTATTTTAGCTTCAGATAAAGGAACTCTTTTCCTTATCTCTTTCTGTGTTATCCTTCCGCCTTCTTCCTCTATTATCTTGAGAACCTTGCCCAAAATATCCTCATCATAAAGATCAGGCTCTGCTGCCTTCTCCTGCACCTCTTCCTTCACTATAGCCCCCCCCACTTCATCTTCTTTTCTCTCTTTCTTTGTTGTTTTTTTCTTATTATAAATATAAAATAAAGATAAAGCAACTGCTATAACAACAAAAACAACAAAGTAATTTGTATAATCCACAGGTGAAGCTTCAATCTCCCCTTCAAGCAACTCTTCTTCATTTATAATTGGGAATAGAACTAAATCCAGAATATAGTCTCCCCCATCCCTTACTGTAATGTTCTCAGATGTAGAAGAAACTAATAAGCCCCCGTCATAATGCTGCGCTTTAACTTCATAGAATCCAACAGGAACTGTAAAAGAGTATGTTCCGTTTTTAGAAACATAAAACTGCTTTGGAGCTGTATCTATCTCAACAATAACATTGCCTATCCTATTCAACGAAAAATCATAAATATTGCCATGTATATCAGCAGCTAATGCAACATTAGCAACTACTAAAAATACAAAAAAAGAAGCTAAAAATCCTTTCATAAAACTATGTTATGATGTTCTACTATAAAAACATTATGATAGGTAAAAATCTTTAAAAAGGCTTATTTTTCAATAAAAAGAGTTAAATAACCTTAAAAATAAGAAAGAAGGGCTAGTAAAGTTTTGTAAAGTTTTAAAATCCTTTAAAAACCCCCTATTTTTTTTCTAAATAAGTTTATTTATAAATAAAAACAACTCTAATAACCCTGAATCAACTAAAATAGTTGGTTCTATCCGGCTATCTTTAATTTAGGCGAACCTTATGGTTCTGCCTTTTCTTTTTTTTTAAATGCTTCTTATCAAGAGTATAAACAAAAAATTATTTATACTTGGATACTTTTGCATCATAAAGTAGGGTAAAAATGAAAAAACTCATTTCAGTGCTTATTCTGGCTGTTTTTTTTATTAGTCTAGCTACCCTTACAGTTTCAGAAGAAGAAAATATCGAAAATAGAGAAACAACAGGAGTCAAAAAAAACACAATCAAAGAAGAAATTGCTAAAGCAATAGAATTTGCAGAAATCAAGAGGGAAAAACTCCAAAAAAGCCCAATATTAAATGAAGAACAATTAGAAAAATTCAGAATCCTTGAAACAGAAACACTAAGGAAACTGATGAAGTTAAATGAAGGAAAATTATTGGGATTAACTGAGTTGAAGAAAGACCAAATAAAAAAACTCGCTAAACTGGAAATAAGCAACCTTAGGAAAATAACTTCTCTAAACAAGGAAACAATAGCAAAAATAACAGAACTTGAAGAAGAACAGCTGGTAAAATTATCAAGTCTTGATAGGGCTAGGCTAAAAAAGCTGTCAGGATTAAGCAAAGATAGCTTAAACGGGGAATTAAAAAAAATAGAAATAGAGAAAATAGACCCTAAGATTTTATTTAAAAAAAGGATTATCTCACAACAAAAAATAAAAAAATCAGAAGAAAGGTTCCAGATAGCAAAACAAAAGTTGTTGGATTCAAAAAAGAAGCTTGATGCTGAGAGAAGGTTATTGAAACTAGCCAAGGAAAAAAACGATGAAGAATTTATAAAAGAGCACGCAAGAAATTATCTCTCGCATGCTGCGGATGCTATAATAAACCACCTTGAAAAGATAAAAAACAAGATCCAGCAGTCCTATAACATAGGCAGCGAGGAGGCATTGGAAATTATCAGGGACATTAATCTTAAAATAAAAGATCTCGAGGATGCAAAATCAGATGCAGAAGGTGCAACAGAAAAAGAGGAAATAAGAAAAGCAGCAAGAACCATAAATGCAGCCTGGAAAAGAACCAGGATACAATCAGAATTCTACGTAAATATGCTGATTAATAAAAAAATAGAAGAAATAATCAAGAGAAGCGAACAGCTTGAAAAAAAGCTGGAGGACATACTCACCTCAATGGAGGAAAAAAACCTGGATGTTCAGAAAATAGAAGAGAAGTTAACATCATTTAGCGAAAGAATAGATGAAGCAAGAACCCAATTTCAGAAATCCATGCAAAAATTTAGGGAAGCAAAATCTACGGGTGTGAAGGTAGATATAGAAAAACTGATAATAGGCGCAAAATCCTTTGAAAAAGAAGCCAGGGCAGCGTTAAAAGAATCCCATAACACTCTGACAGAGATAATAAAAGATATAAGAGTTTTGGATAAAACCATAAATTTTGAAAAAGAAAGGGCAGAGGAACAGATAATAATAGTGGGAAGAGGAGAACAAACACAAGTTGATGTTGAAATTGAGGGCTTCTTAAAAACATCCCATCAAAAATTGATAAACTCCTTAGCTAAAAACCTAAATCAGACAAAAACAAATGCAGATATAGAGATAGAAGTAAAAATAGAAGGCGAAAGTCTGGAGTTAAAAAAAGAAATCAAAGGAACATTGACAGAAAGCCAAAAAAACATGGTTAATAAACTAGCAAATAGTCTTGAAGATATAGATGATAAAGTAAAAATAAAGATATCCTCAGGAGAGGTTGCTCAATGAAAAAATTTTATCTTTTGCCGCTTCTGGCCATCCTCCTGTTTGGCTGCACAATACAGCCTTGGGAACCAGCAGAAAAATCAACAAAAGAAACAACAGACATCTCCCAGGAAGGGGAAATTTCAGAAGTAGGCGTAATGGACGAGGAACTGGATGTTAGCTCATTGGAAACATTAGAAGAAGGCCTCGAATACATAGAAAATATCTGATTTTAACAATTTTTAAATAATAGCTATATTTCTGTATGTTTATGATAGATCTTGATGGAAGTTATGGCTCTGGCGGTGGCCAAATCATAAGAACAGCGTTAGCCCTTTCAACAATAACCCAAAAACCTTTTGAAGTTAATGATATCAGAAAAGGAAGGCCAAAAAGCGGCCTTAAGGCTCAGCATTTACATGGCATAAAAGGAATTCAACAACTTTGTGATGCAAAAGCTGAAGGAGCAGAACTCGGTTCTGAATACCTTAAATTTGAACCTTCTAGATTAAAAAGCAAAAATTTACACATAGATATAGGTACAGCAGGCTCTATGACATTGATACTCCAAAGCTTGCTAATGCCCTCTATGTTTGGGAATAAAAAGATAGTAATAAGCTTAATTGGCGGCTCTGATTGCAGTTGGAGCCCCCCTTTTGACTATCTCAAGGAAGTTTTTCTGCCTCAAATAAGAAAATTTGCAGATATCGATATAAAGTTGATAAAAAGAGGATATTATCCAAAAGGCAATGGCAAAATAGAGCTCAAAATAACTCCAAAATACCGCTTAGAAGATTTTAAGGATTTTAAAGAATTCCGCAAAAACCTTAAAGAAAACGCTCCAAAAATAAACTTAACCGGCCAATACAATTTAATCCAGGTAAGGGGCGTTTCACATGCTTCCTTTGATCTTCAGAAAGTGAATGTTGCAGAAAGGCAGGCCCAGGCAGCACAATTAACATTAAACAAGCATAAATGCCCTATAAACATAGATACTCAATATAGCGAGACTTTGTCAACAGGCTCAGGAATCACCCTTTGGGCAATATTTTCAAAAGATGATGATGAGATAGACATTAAAAATCCCATACGGATTGGTGCAGATTCTCTGGGTGAGAGGGGAAAAAAAGCAGAACTTGTCGGTCAAGAAGCAGCAAACAACCTGATAAAAGAAATAGAAAGCAAAGCGCCAGTAGACCATTACCTGGCAGATCAGCTGCTTCCTTTCATGGCTTTAGCTGGTGGAAGCAAAATAAAAACATCTAAAATTACAAATCATTGCAAAACAAATATCTATGTTATAGAGCGATTTCTTGGCAGGATTTTTGAGATAAGCGAAAAAGAGAATATAATCTCCACTATAAATTAAAAAACTGACTATCGCTAGATTTTTTTAAATTTTCACATAAAGATCACTTTGACAAATTCACAAGCTTTATAAATGAAACTCTTATCCCGAATATCATGACAGAAGAAAAATTACTATGCTCATCTTGTAAAAAACGCATAACAAACACACTAGGCACTACTCGATTTAACTGCCCAAGTTGCGGCAAATCCGAGATAATCAGGTGCCATCATTGCAGGGAGATTGTTGCAAAGTATAAGTGCCACCTATGCCAATTTGAAGGTCCCAACTAAATTCTAAAATGGCAACCGTAATAATAACCATGAAAATAATGCCTAAAAGTCCTGAAGTAGATTTGAATTCAGTAGAAGAACAAGTAAAAAAACAGATACAGGAATTTACAGGGGAAACAGAATCCAAAACAGAGCAGGAGCCAATCGCATTCGGCCTTAAAGCCTTGAAAATGACTTTTGTTATGGACGAAAGCAAGGGCTCAACAGACGCATTGGAAAGCAGCATAGGCAACATCGAAGGTGTTAATTCTGTAGAGGTTGTTGATGTAAGAAGAGCTATTGGTTAATCAAGACTTCTCCATATTAAAGTACCATCTGCAGTATCTTCCCAGCTCCCGCCTATTGCTACAATATTTCCTTCTTTAGTTTTAACGCATAATGTCTGTCCAGAATTTAAAAGCCCTAAAGTGCCCAGTATATTAACACAATCTTCCCTCTCTATTTCATTTATATTCTTGTCAATAACATCAACATTAACATTGCTATACCTGGTAAAAACAAGGTGGGTAGAGTACCTCTTTGAAAAAACATCTGAGCCTCTTTTTAATTTATCTGTAAATTCCTTTTCACTAAAATCATAATATTTTAGAATTTTATCCCCCAGTTCTATAATATTTTCTTCTGGCACCCCAACAAAAACATCTTCTTCAATTTCTTCTGAAATTTCTCCACCTCCATCATCAACAACTTCTTTTTTTATCTCCCTCAAAATAACACCAATCTCTTCCTTTTTACCAGCTCTTATCTCAACTGCAGTTCTATAATTCTCATAACCCTCTTTTTTAATCAGAACATTATAAGAGCCAACAGGCAACCCATATAGTGTTAATGGAGTCTTTCCCTTGATTGTATTATCCAAAAACACATCTCCATCAGCAGGAACAGATTTAACAAAAAGAATACCCGAGCCTTTCTCTTCCTCTATTGGCTGTTCAGTTACCTTCTCACAACCAACAGTAAATAATAAGATTATAAGAAATACCAAATAATATTTAATCTTCATTTTAACCTCTTTTTTATATTCTATGCCCCGAACACTATTTATATCTTCCTATAATCCCCAACAAAACATCAATTGGAATATCAGACCTTATAGCTTCTGGATTAAAATGCGTCTCTTCTGCTTTATAGCCTTTTTCCCTTGCCCTCTTTATTATAATCTCTTTTTTCGATATTTTTTTTATTTTATGCCTTTTTACCAGTTTATGGATATCATAAAAACCAACAGCATCTACTTTAGATTCATCTTTTATTATTTTTAAAAATTTAATCAATGCTCCATCATAGATTATTTTTTTATTTATTGATTTATACATTTTATCGGCTAATTTGCTGTCCCACAACCCGCCTAACCATAAAGGACCAGTATTATTAAGCATACCCTGCTTTTCAATTACTTTATCAACTTCCTTTTTCCCCTTAACACATTTAAAAAACACCCTAAAATAATGGTCTTTAAAATAAGAAAAAATAGGGATTAATGCTTTCTCATACTGCGCTCCAACTAACTGAATCTTCCTTATTAAGATTCTAAGCCCTGTTTCATGCATCCGCTCGTCTTTTAATGGCTCTGCCCAGTACTTCCTCCTGCAAACTTTGGGGTAAGTTCCTGTTAAAGCAGCTGTATCAGTAGCCGTTATAGCTAATATACCTTCCCTCGATATCCTTTTGACAGCAGCATCCAGGAAAAAATTAGGGCTCCCGAAGGGATCAATGTCAATATAATCAAAACCAGTGGAATTTAAAAGAAACAAATTACCATCCTCATTTGTTATTTTTATTTTATTTTTTATTTTTTTAAATTGGCCTTTTTCTATTGATAATGATAGATTATTTCTTATTGACCTGACAGCATCCCTTGAATGATCATTAAAACTTATATTTTTAATCTTGCCTTTATTCAGTTCTAACAAAAATCTTATGCCTCTCACACCCGTCCCCGCCATTGGCAGCCCAATCTGCATGTCTTTTTTCTTTATACAATCTAACAATAAAACAGAAATATCCCTATTGTGCTTCATAATGGAGTTATAAAAAACCCCCATCTCTCTGCTTATCTTCTTTGCTTTCTTAACTTTTACTCTGGCCCTGCCTTCTTCAATTAATTCATACATAATAAAGAAGAAAAAAAGATTAAAATAAAAAGCTTTTGGATTATATTATTGATATATACCTGTGCTTCACATTCCTGAAATCGTCATTGCTTACAGTAATCCTCACTAGGTAGTCTCCTGCTGGAATCCCGCTTGTATCCCAGAATATAAACTTGCCAAAATTATCATTGTCTTCTACATCAAAAGTATTGCTCTCAACAACAATACCCAGATCATATATCAACATACTCAAATGAACATCCTCCAGGTCATCATCTAAGCCATTAACGATATTGACATGCGTCTCTAACTCACTGCCGCTTGCTATAGGCTCATTACTCCTTATCATGCCAAAAAAGCCCAGCATTACCAGAACAAAAAAAACCATTATTTTTTTCTTCATTATACCACCCATTTAATTGATACTATTCTAGAATAACAACTCCTATTTAAACATTTCTATAAAAATCTATTCAACAACCAGCTTTCCAAACCCTTATAGCAGAAATCAACTGGCTCATGGAAACATCAGCAGAAGAAACAAACCACCTCTGGACAAAAGCATCAATTTCACTTTCCATAACACAACCATCAATTGGATTATCATCAGCTTTGTTGCATTGAATATCTAGATCACAATTATCATCAATATTTAGATTGCAGAGTTCTATTGCATTTGGATGGATTGATGGGTTATTATCATTGCAGTCCTGTCCTCCACAGGAATCTGATTTAAATCCATCAGTATCAGAATCCGGACATGTTGTTGTAGGACTTTCATTTCTCAAAGGATGAGGATAATGATATGGTGTATAAACATAAGGTGTCCCATCATTTCTATACTGCCAATTATCAGGACGCTGCGCATAAGATTGGATATCATAAGCAGTATAATCTGGAACAGAAGAATCTACAATATTTCCTCCACAATCATCATCACAAATAAAAATAGAGTTATCAGACCCGCTATTTACTGTATTTTCCCAAATATAGGTATTATTTATTTGTTCTAAACACTGACCAAAAATTAAAAGATTAATTTGCGAACCATCATTGTGAGCAGTCCTTGGCCCCGCATTACTATACGTTCTTCCAGTATTAGCTCCTCTTGTGCAAGGAGTAAGAGTATTTCCCGATATTCCAGTGTAATCAATTTGTTCTGAATCTATCATAATACTACCCCCATAAGTTGGAAAATCTGCAATACTTGCAACAGTAGGACATCCTGCGTCATCACCTAATGCTCCATTTAATGTGGTTTTACTAAAAGTTGCTCCTTCCGAAGTATATCCAGACTCGTAATTATGACACCAACGCGAGTAACCTCTTGGATTAGCAGCACCCTGACAGGCATCTCTAGAATAACTACGGTAATGAGATAAAGTCACCATTTGACCAAATCCTCCATTATTAATAATAGTGTTATTATAAATTAAAGCATTACCAGAACGGTGTGTTGCAAATGCTTCTAAATGGGAGCCAGAATTAATAGTAACAACATTGCCATATATTTCAGAAACTAAATCACCAGTATCACCACACACATCACCACCATTTCCTCGATAGCACAATTCATGTGAGCTAGTAAGACCACACCCAGGACAAGAGTTACGAGCACCATTCGAGAAAATTATAGTATTGTACCGAAAGACCCATCTTGAACCAGAATTTGAATCAACTATATTTTGATATTCAACATTACTATTTTGGTTAAAAGTATTATCCTCAATGAAAATAACACCAGTATCATATTGACCGAATGCAAGACTTCTTGACCGGCTTCCAACACAATCAGAAACAGGAGCAATACACTCTCCATTACAATCATTAAAGATATTATTATCAATTAATCCCTTCATATATCCTTCAATACCAATGGCTGCATACCCTGTAACAAAACCTCCAGAAGCACCACACTGGTTAAAGGTATTATGATGTATCCTCCAATCACTGTATATAGGCGATTCATCCTGACACCCACTTTCACTTCCTATATTTATTATTCCATTAGCCCCAGTATTCATATAATTACAATCGAATCTTATACCTGTTATGGCAACATTATTTGCCTTAATATAAAGAACAGTATTACCACTAGAAATTCCAATAAATGTACTGTCAGCCCCTGCACCCTGAATTGTTACTTCTTTAGTAATAGATAAGGTGGAACTCCATTGATTAGAAGATGCACAATCTCCAGCAGGAATCATAATAGTATCTCCATCACTTGCTAAACTATAAGCAGCAGTTACATCTGCCTGAGAACATGATGCAGCAGGCCAGATATTTCCAGAGATTTCTTGACATTGGGCATCAGCACTATCTGTCCCTCCAGCACAATCATTATCCAAACCATCAGAACATGTCACATCTCCAAAAGGTCCTTCATTTGCATTTGGGTTAACATCAAAAAGGTCATCTCTACAATCTCCTCCAACATCTGAATAGCCACTTGGTAAATTTGTTCCTGAACATATAATAGAAGGGGTTGAACCTGCTCCAAATCCATCTACATCACTATCAACATAACCACTTAATCCTTGCCAAATAATTGAATTATTGTCATCACAATCAAATATTGTTGTTGAACCAGAACACAAACTTAAATCAGTTGCAGTTGCACCATAACCATCTCCATCAACATCTGTGCAGGGTGTTGGAGCTGTGCAAACATTGCTAACACAAGTATCTGAACCAGTGCAATCATTAGTATTACAACAATCACCATTAAAAATAGAACCAGAACAACAAACTTGAGCCGCAGTTATTGTGCAATCATTAGGACAATTTGAACAAGTTTCTCCAGCATCGCAAATTAAATCATCATTACATACTATGGGTGCTCCTCCACAACTCACAGCTGTTCCTGCTAAACCAGCTGTGTGTAACTCATCAATCTCACTTTGATTTAAAGCCTTATTATATATTATAAATTCATCAATTATTCCATTGAAAAAATAACTTCCTTGATTACCAATTAATGATGAAGAAAAATCAATTAACCCCAAACCAACGTCCCATGTGTCTAGGTTAGTGCTATTCCTATAATATTTCGCTATTGAGCCTTCCCTTGTTATTGCGATGTGAACCCAAACATCGATGTTTGAGTCAGTATTCGGCCCTCCAACATTCCCATTCAATGCGAGATAATTTGATGAAGGATTTATTAATAATCTGTTATTGCCGTCCTTTGCCCAGAAAGGATTGTTGCCATTCTGCTCTGTTGAAGCATTAGAATTCATTTTTATCCAACCTGTGAGTGTAAAATCTGATAAAGAACCCAAATTATTACTCAAAATAATATAATCATCATCACCGTCAAAGTTACATGCATTTCCAAGTAAACCTGCAGTATTACAAGTTAATCCTCCAACTAAACTTCCATTATTGTTATTCCCAGAACTATCATTTGCATCTCCATCAAGATGATAAAGTGCAACTACATTATTACAATCAGTAGTAATATCTGCGTAAGTAAAACTGGAAAAAAGAATAAGGAAAGACAATAGTGATATCGCTTTTTTCATATAAATCCTCTTTTTTATATATTCCTATTTACAATATAAGATTATATATATATAGGTTTTGCTTTTCATATATTCTTGGTGCTGTATACATATCTTAATTTGCGATATAATAATCTTTTTATCACAATATTTAAAAACCAACTTCAATTACTTCCTGCATATAAAAATGCTGCGCCAACCAATAATCGCGATGATGGGGAACATAGATGCTGGAAAGACCCAGCTCTTAGATACAATTAGGCGCACCACTATTGTGCAGTCAGAGCCGGGCAAAATAACCCAGATGATAGGCTGCAGCTCAATACCAATAGAAACAATAAAGAAAATATGCGGGGATTTGCTGAAAAAACTTAATCTT
This sequence comes from uncultured Methanosarcinales archaeon, assembly GCA_964585935.1. Taxonomy (GTDB): domain Archaea; phylum Nanobdellota; class Nanobdellia; order Woesearchaeales; family GW2011-AR4; genus BS150m-G64. Next base: position 36,849 of record CAZPFO010000010.1, read on the forward strand.
GAAATAACCATCCCCGGGCTTTTGGCAATTGACACACCTGGTCATGCAAGCTTCAGCAGCATGCGCAAAAGAGGGGGAAATTTAGCAGACATCACAATCCTGGTCATAGATATCAATGAAGGCATCAAACCACAAACTCTTGAATGTATAGATATCCTAAAACAATATAAAACTCCTTTTATAATAGCCTTGAACAAAATTGATTTATTGTCTGGATGGCAGCCTTCTGATAAACTATTATTCGAAACAATAAATGACCAGCCTCAAAACATCCAGCAATTGCTGGATGAGAAGCTCTATAAGCTGGTAGGAGAGCTTTCAGAACTCGGCTTTACCTCGGACAGGTTTGACCGTGTTGAAGATTACACCAAACAAATAGCCATTGTGCCTGTTTCAGCAAAAGCAGGTCTTGGAGTTCCCGAGTTGTTGATGGTTTTGACAGGTCTGGCCCAGCGCTTTTTAGAAAAAAGCCTGGAATGCGGTGTAAAAACTGCAGCTAAGGGTACAATATTAGAAGTAAAAGAGGAAAAAGGATTGGGAAAAACAATTGATGTTATAATATATGATGGCTGCTTAAAGCAGAATGACACAATCATCCTTGGAACTTTAGGAGAACCAGCAGTCACAAGGGTAAAAGCGCTTCTTGAGCCTTTACCATTGACAGATATGGGCGATAAAAAAAACAAATTCAAGCATGTGAAGCAGGTTTTTGCCGCATCTGGAGTTAAAATTTCTGCTCCTGAAATAAAGAATGCAGTAGCAGGCATGCCCCTAAGATGCTGTAAAAAAGAAGAGATACCCAAGATAAAAGAGGAAATCAAAAAAGAGATTGCAGAAGTTCTGATTGAGACAGACAAGGAAGGCGTTATAATAAAAGCCGACTCTCTTGGCAGCCTGGAAGCATTGATAAAGCTGTTAAAGGAAAAAAGCATACCAATAAGAAAGGCCTCTATCGGCAGCATATCAAAAAAAGATATCTCAGACGCAGAGTCAATTTACGAAAAAGACCCTTTGAAAGCAGTTGTTCTTGGCTTTAATGTAAAAGACGAATCAAAAACAAAGCACAAAAATGTAAAAGTAATAACATCTGATGTAATCTACCGCATCATAGAGGATTTTGAAAAATGGCAGCAGGAAATGCTAAAAAAACAACAGGAAGGCGAGTTTGAGCTGTTAATAAGGCCTTGTAAGATGCAGATAATGAAAGGATACATATTCAGGCAGAACAATCCTGCAGTAGTTGGTGTTGACATTTTATCAGGGACTCTAAAAGTCAATACACCTTTGATGAAAAAAGACGGCCATCAGATAACAGAAGCTAGCAGCATACAGCACGAGCAGAAAAACATCGAAAAAGCAGAAAAAGGAAAGCAAGTAGCAGTCTCCCTTCCAAATGTAACAGTCGGCAGGCAGATACACGAAGAAGACATTTTATACAGCGCTGTCCCGGAAGAAGATTTTAGAAAACTGAAAGAACTGAAAAAACACCTAAGCCCGGAAGAAATAGGGCTTTTAAAAGAGATAGCAGAGATGAAAAGAAAAGACAATCCTGTTTGGGGAATTTAAGCAGATACTTTGACCTTTTCCTCTTTTCCAAAATAATTTTCTGTTTCTTGCTGCAGTAATCTTTTATACATTTCAATAAGCTCTTTAACAGCAGGATTCTCTTCATTCAACTTGAATAATTTCGCTTTGCCTATCTCCCTTGTAGGAACAACTATCTTTAGTTTAATAAACTCACCCCATAACCTACATAACGTAGCCCACCCCACATTGCTGTTTCTGGCTATATCCGACATTGAATAATCCAATCCACGACATTTTATCAAATAATTAAAAATCCTTATTTTAGGAGTGTCTCCAAGAACTTTTATAAATATTGATGCTTCCATTTTAATACTAATAAGCATATCTGATATATAAATCTTTTGTTTTGATACAATATTATATCATAAAAATAGTAAAATATAAGAACAATGTGCTGATAGCTAGATTTATGAATTCGAATATAATAAAAAGAATAATTCTAGAGAGTTTAATAACTCCTCCTAGATGGGGTGGCAAGCACACAGAGATAAAAAACATAAAAAAAGGATTTCCTTCCCATGTTTTATCTTCTGCCCAGGGTAAAAAATTGATTGATAAGGTAATCAAGGAGCTTGTCAATGATTATTGGCTTCTATGCAAAAAATCCACTCACGAGCTTCACGTTTCCTTAAACCCAAAGATGAAAAAAGAGATAATGGGGTTTCTCAAGTAGTTAAAATGGCTCATTTAAAAATCCTCAATAAAAAACAAATAAAAGAAATCTTTAATTTAATCAAAAAACAGTTTGGAGCAGATTTTAAAGAAGACTATGCCTTTTTCCAGAATGAGAAAGGAAAAATCTACATTACGGACAAAGATATCTCAAAGATAAACACAGACAAAATAAGAATTAATTCTCTTGGCCTTTATTTTGCAGAGTTAAAAGGCAATGAAATAAGATTCAGCATAGAAGGCTCCCAGCTAGTAGGCCCAAAAGCCACCAAAAACATACTTGAATTATCCACCAAACAAGTAAAAGAATGGATGCAGGGCCAGGATTTGGAAATCAAAGAAAACAATGATTACTCTGGTTTTTTATTGGTAAAACACAAGAATGATTTCTTAGGCTGCGGCAAATACAGGGAAGGCAAGGTTTTTAATTATGTTGGGAAGAATCGGAGGGTTAATATAGTTAATTAAATAGGTATAACACTGATATCTTTAATAAAAATTTGTTCGAGGATCTCTTTATAATGTGCATTGACACTCCTCTTTTTTTTGGACACTTTTTTTTGTTTTTTTACATGTTCTTTATGCTCTGTTCTTTTTCTGAATTCATTTTCAAAATACTGATTTTTATCTACAACCTCAATTTCTCTTATACAAGGTTCATAATTTTTTGTTGATACAACTGTTATAACCTTTTTAGCTTTAAATTGGCCCTTTGGTTTTTTGTAATAATCTTTAGTATAAAGATAATCAATTTTAGATTTTCCAATTAGAGGAGAACTTTTTAATAATACCTCTAAATCGTTTACTTCATTTCTACTATAGCAAACTGTTCTATGTCCTACCCAATCAACAACTATGTTTTTTTCACTTATAACTCCCTCACGATTTCTTATCTTTATCCCCCCTTTAGGCAAACCAAATTTCTTCAATAATTTCCTTGTTAACGATTCTTTCAACCTATAGCTCGTATGGTTTGGTGCTAACTCAGTATATTCCTCTGGAGAAATTCTCTTGACTTTTTTTAATACTACATAATCTGTGGGGCAAAGTAAAGGCACAAGTTTTACCATATCTAACTCTCCTTTATTCGAGAAAAATTCTAAATCTTTTTGTCTAAAATAAAAAAACCGAGATTTACCAACCTCAAAATGATTATAACCTCTTTTAGATAATTCATCTTTATATTCCTCTATATAAGCCTTTGTTGTTTCTATTGTCACGCAATTGTCGATAGTTGTATCTTTTTGACACGTTCTAAAAAAAAGATAAGGGTTAGTTCCAAGGTCTATAGGCACTATACTTTTTATACTATTAATATTACTATCACCCTTAAATTCACCCTCCACCAACCCAACCACCCTCCCCTTTTCGCCATATACCTTTTCGCTTAGGTCTTGAGCAAACGGATATGTGGAAGCGTCTAATGCCCTCCTTTTCAGTAATACCTCACCCCTACTCCTATCAATTAAATCGGGATTAAATTTTCTTTCCGAACCATCTAAAAAACCAGCCCTTATACCCATAATAATCTGGTGAATAGCAGAATCATCATGAAAATAATGATGAAGTACACTAGGTTCTATCTTGTATTTAATCATTTTATTATGATTTTATAATACTTACTTATAAATCTTTCTATTTTAACTACTCAATGGTGGTTATTTCTAAATAATAAATCCAAATATAATCCTACAACACTGATTTTTTTAAGATAAATAAATCAAAATAATAAGAACCTCGTATACTTTACTGATTTTTGCCCCTCTTTACGCAACATATAATCCAATAATTTAGCATCATTGTTGTAGGTCGTATCTAATTTTGCCATATCCTTAACTGAGCCATGATACTGTTTAATCTTCCATACCAAAACTTCACTCAAGTAATCAACAGATCTCTCAAATCGCTGATAAATAGACGGATCAACATCCTTTTTGCCTAAATAAGCAATCAATTCCTGATCAGTTCGCCTTACTTGCCGAGCTTTTCTAAATTGGCTTATTGTACGCACAATATCTTGTTCCAGAGTTGAAACATTAGCTATGCTGTCACAAGTCTTTACTAAAGGCAAAGATAGTAACGAATCATCTAACAACTGGCCTTCAGCAAGCATCTTGTCTAATTTTTCATGCACATTTTTAATTATCCTTCCTAAGTAATCCTGATATAGCGTTTTTTTCAAATCAGCTAAATACTTAGATTCGAAAGAATGAACAAGTTTAGGGTCAGCCTCAATATAATCCTCCTTATTGACTATTTCTAAAACATGATTAAAATCATTTTTTACATTCTCAACCAATTCTTGAAGGTCAATTATTTCATTTGATCTTAATTTGTTTGAGAGGGGACTGATAAAATTATCCTCCATAAGGCCAATAATATACTCTTTATTCTCACTATCCAACTCTTCATGATACTCTCCGATTTCATTTACATATTCTTTTAGTGCACCCTCTACTCTTTTGTAATGTTCAACTACCC
>CAZPFO010000011.1:0-1915 GCA_964585935.1 uncultured Methanosarcinales archaeon
ATCATTGTTATAAAAAACAGCATTCGGCATGTTCAGTTTTCTCTGCATCTCTAAAGATCTCTTAAAAAGCTCATCATCTACCTCTATGCCTGCTGCTTTTACTCCGAATAAAGAGGCGATTAAAACAACCCTTCCATCTCCGCTCCCCAGATCAATAAAGTTTCTGAATTTCTGCAGCCTTATCCTCTTAAAAGTCTCAAAAACCTCGTCTGCAATAGCGCCTCCCCAGAATCCAACACCGGTATCCTTTAAAGGGAGCTTTCCCTCTTTAAGCATATCCTTCTGCAGCTCATTATAAGCTTCTTTTATTTCCTCAAATTTTTCTTGCATTATATTGAATTATAGTTATATTGCTTTTAAACTTTTTTATTTAGAAACCAAAAACTATATAAATGTGTTGGATATAATATCCAATATGTCACTTGATAAGGTTATTTTAGGATTAATTCTTTTAAGCCCAAAAAAGAGAAAGCACAAAAAGAGGCAAAAAAGAACAAAGAGCAGGATAAATAACAAGAATTATGGCTCTATCTGTTCTTTGACTAGGCTGTTGATTAGCAAGGCTATTGAAAAAGCAAAAAAAACATCAAAGAAAGAAAAAAACAAAGAAGGCCAGATCATATATTCAGAAGAAGAAAAATCTGCATCTCACGGCGGCTATGGGACTGTTTCTAAAGTTTATGGCGCAGCCCCTTCTGTTAAGTACACAGACTACAACAAGCTGTTCAGCCATCTGGGAACTTTCAAAACAAAGGGCATGTATGAGGACATAATAGAAAGTGATGCAAAAACACAACAGCTGATATCAAGCACAAGGGAAATGGTTAGTATGGAAACAATGAATAAAGCTGCAAAGCATGTTAAATATTTTACTGCTGGCGAATCATTAAGTGATGTACCAGGTTACGTTCCACCGACTGGCATGAATATAAATTCAAAAGACTGGGAAAAATACAGGGTGATGACAATGATGTCAATTTACAAGCCTTTAACAAAATTAATGTACTCTATGGCCTGATTTTTTAGAAATTCTCCTTATCCGTGCCAGCATACTTCTTTATCTTATACAAAACAGCCTTGCTTGCAACAAGTAAATTAGCGACATCCTTGCTTGCTGAGACATACTTTGCCTTGTCAAGCCTCTCCCCTATCTTGTCAATAGACTCCATATTGTTCTCGTTCAAACCCCCCTCTATGGAAGTGTACGTCAAGTCTCTTAACTCCTCATAATCCTCCAGAGCCTGCTGCATTGACAGATATTTTACTTCTCCATCTTCTGCTGCAGGAGCCTCTTTCTTCACTGTCTTCTCAAGCTCTTCCCCTTCTCCCTTGAATAACCTTGAAATATCAACATCCCTTTCTTCAGGGCTCACCTCTTCAGCAACCTTCTCTGTTTTCAAATCCTTCTCAGAATTTTTTATCAGGCTGTCAATCTCTTCTATCTCCTCCTTTCTGTCCTCTTCCAGCTGCTTCAATCTCTTTATTCTCTCCCTCAAGGGTAATTTGTTCAATTCTTCTTTATCCACAGCCATTTTATTAATTTAATTTTTAATCGGTTTTTATCATTAAATTCATTTTAATTTTCCAATCATTATTCATGTTCCACGCTCACAATTGTCTGCGCTTTCATTATCTGAGTTTTTTATTAATTTTTAATCGTTTTAATTTTAAAATAAAAAAACGACAGCACATACACACTAACAACTAAGGAATTACTGTTTGTGCACTCATTGGTTTATTTTAATTTATTTTAACATTGATTGATTTTTTTATTGATTCTCTATTCAATGGGATATTGACTATTAATACTCTTAATTTTATAAATCTTTTTAAAAAACAACACTATGGTTACATTGAATAACCTACGAGATGGAAAATGGAGCTATGGTTATCTTGAATAACCAAAAAGTTTAAA
>CAZPFO010000011.1:2015-23976 GCA_964585935.1 uncultured Methanosarcinales archaeon
AGTTTAAAGAGTTCTTAGAAAATTTTAAGATAGATTATAAAATACAAAAAGGAGTCTTCTATTAGCTTACTCCAACGGCACTGCGCTCCACATTGTCCAGTCATTGCTCGGAGCATAAGGTCCGAATATGTAATATGGAGGCTTATTCTGTCCAAAGTAGCTGTACTGCACATCTGTCCAGTTCTGGGGTATCTGCGGCGATCCTAATCCAACCCCATAAACCGGAGCTCCAAAATGCCTCCATGTCTTCATCAGGCCATGGAAATCAGACAAGTCAGTTGTCGCATCAGCGCCAGGCTCAACAGTATACGCCTTGTCATAGCCATATCTCTTTAGTATCCCAACAACCTCCTTGATAGGAGAATTTCCCTGTCCAGGAGCTAAATGATCGTCCTGAAACCCATAATTATCAGCTAAATGAACATTCCCTATCATGCCCTCTTTTGCCAGGCTCTCCACTTGATTTAAAATCCATTTTTTGTAGTTCCCTTCATTCTGCTCTTTAGTTAATTTTGGGTCGTCCTGCCAGAACTTTCTCCACATATTCAGGTGCCCAGTATCCAAAGTAGCTTTTATATGCCTTGCTGCAACCTTCTCTGCTTCTTCCTTGCTTATATCCATATAATATGGATTTTCCTGCAGCATCCCTGTTCGTCCAGGAGTCACAACCTCGCCCAACTCTTTCTTGGTCATCTCAGTAGGCTTCCTGCTCACTCCCAATTGTATTTTAGGCTCTGTTAAAAGCTTCACCATCTTCTCCCTTGATTTTTGGATTACCCATTTCAGCTCTTCCAAATTGCCTCCAAACCTTTCAGGAAAAAGATTCTCTATATTCACAACAACAGGGTTATTTGTATCTCTGGTCTTTTGCATAGCATGCACTGCAGCCTCAGCATACATCCTTGTTCCGTGCTGCTCCAGCCTTTTTATTGGAGTTATTAAATTTTCTTTTGTTTCATGAGTATCTTCTGCCTGCTGCTCTTGTGATGCAGAAGCCTGCCTTGAAAACTCAAGTCTTTTTTTGCTCTCATTTCTTGCCTCCTCAAGAATTTTTAAGGGGTGTTTTGTTTCAGGTGGAATAAGCCCCATTGTAGACTGGAATGGAACAACATTATCCTGCCTCATAATTTTCCATTTCTCTTCCTCAGGAATAGACTCATCCAATTTTTTATAGTATTCTATAGCCTTATCAATAGCATTTATAGCTGTAATAAATGTCTGGGTCTCCTGTCCATACTGCAGTGCCCATCCTCTTGAATGCCCTTCCTGCGTTTCTAAAGTTGCCCTCAAAAACATCTCATCAGGATATACTTTTTCGTAATAATTTGGATCGCGGCCATATTTCTCCTTCAAATAATTATTATATTCATCTGCCTCTTTCTTAAAATAATCAAAATGCCTCAGCTCAACCTGAAACCTTCCAGACTTCTTATCATATTCAGGAACTCTGCCTTTTAAAGTATCCCACGGATCCAGAATTTTCCTGTTTTGATAATCAATATAATCTCCTTTTTTTATCGTGCATGACTTGCCGTCAACATCCAAGCCCTTAAAATCTTCTTTTGCCCTATTCCATTCCGGGTAAGCAACTAATCTATCTTTCTCCACAGTCTCCATTTTCTGCGATGTCCTCGAATCTAGTAAGTCGAACTTTGCATCAAATTCCTGCGTCTGGTTCTGCCTCACCAATAATCTTCCGCTAGGATCTCTAGCTAGATTTAGATTGTAAGTCTCATCATCCAGATGCATGTCTGTCATCGGCCTTTCAAACTCTCCGCTATGAACAACAACACTTCCTCCACCACCAATGTCTGACTGGAAATCAATTGCCCTCTTAAGCTCCTGCATATCTCCATAAGCTCCTGTAAGTGAAAAATTTCCCCTCTCATCCCTGCCCATCATGCCCATTATCCCGAAGCTTGAATGCGTGCTCAACCTTACTTCATTTGCCATCTGCATTTCCCTGAAAGCCTGCCTCTGGTCCTCACCCATCATCTCCGGTGTTTGAGCCTGCCTCTGCCCTGACTTATATCCTGGAAACTGGATTTCAAGCTTTCCGGCGCCCATCCTTATCTTGCTGTACACTCCTGCCACGTTAGTTGCAGAAATCCCCATCGGAACGCTCATCCCGATATCCTCCACGCCCAAGCTAACTCCCGCATCATCCCCTGCCGGAGCCTGCCCGTATATCTCAGGGTCCATTGCATTGAAATAGTCCACCATAGGATGGTGGTTGTAATGCCCATCTGTAAATTTCATTTTAAAGTTTGTTTTAATTTTTTAAATATTGAATTCTTTTTCATTGATTTTATTCTAAAGAACCACCCGTCATAGACGGGCGGGATTCAGCTTGGTGTTTCCCTCCAATCTTTTGACGGGCGGTTCTTAGTGCTCAGAAATTTTCCATAATCTCAGATGGAGATTGGCTTTCAGCCACCAGTTACAAACTGGTGGAAAATTTCTGACATTTTATTATTTGATTTTTAATTGATTGTTTTTATTGGTTTGTATTGATTTTTCTTATTGAGTCTTTTTTTATTGATAATTTTTTAAATTTATTTTCTTTTTTACCAATTCATCATGCCATGCTGTTTCTTAAAATGATGATAAATGTTCCACATAAACTTTTTTGCATCAGCTGCAGCGCTATTCCTGCCTAAGTTCAGCTTGAAAGCATCTGTCTTTTGTGGTTTTTTTACCCCTTCCTTTTTGCCAAACAATTCTGAAAATCCTTTAAAGATTGAGGTATAAGGGTCTGCTAAAGATTTTGGCTTTATACCTGACCTCTTGTCAACAGCAGCCTTTTCCATCTCTTCCCCAGCTTCACCCAAGTACCTCATTAACTCGTCCCCTAAAGATTCCATTGCAGCCTTGACAGAAGCATCTATTAATCCCAGTAATTGAAAATCTTCCTGCTCTCTCATCTTTTTGTAATTCTCAACTTCTTTGTCAGTCCAGCCATATGCTCTCATATTAACCTCTACCCTCCCCAAGTGGATAGGTCCTCTTTGATATTCCTGAGAATAACTCATCTCAGGCCTTGTCCTGAACAGGTAACTAAGAAGTATAACAGAATTCATCTTGCCTTTTTCGCCAAATTCCTTATATCCTCCTTTCTTGTCTGAAACCGGCTTTCTTGCAAGAATCTCGACTTCCATCATCGAGCTTTCAAACGCAACTAACAAATCAGGCGTCTCTGTCTTAGTCTGGTCTAACTGCAGTCTTTGGATATTCCTCAGATAAGGCCTTACCCACGCCATGTACATCCTTATGATCTCGTAATGCTGCCTTAAATACTTCAAAGTGAAAACTCTTCTGTTCTTCATCTCTTCAAAAGTATGCTCTTTCCACGCCAAGAACGTCCTTAACTTCCTCTTTAAAACTTCTTTGACCTTTCGGTTGAACTGGCCCCTTTCCCTGTCCACAGTATCATCAACATCTTCCTGCTTCAGTGGATGCGTGCTGAAAAACAGGTCCGGTAAAGTCGTAAACTGCACCTCCCTTGCCATGCCATAAACTGATGCAGGATTTTTTGCGCCCTGCTCAACCATGTCAATCCATATCCCCTTCAATGTTATTTCTGCGCTTTCTCTCGACCTGGATCTTTCCCTGTATGAATCATTATAATAGCCCAGGCGCTCATCCAGAATTCTCAGCTCCCTCACAAGCTGGAACAATTCCCGGACCATCTTCCCTATCGTAGCCAAAAACTGGCTTACCTTGTCCTGCTGCCCGCCCAGCCTTTGCTGGGAAGCTCCAAAAAAAGCAGAATTCTCAGCAGCAGCAAAAATATCCGTTATTTTATCAACAAAAGGAAACCCGCCATAATACCTGACATAATGCAGAATCCAGAAATAAGGCTCCTCTATCGAGATGTTATATCCTTCATAAAACAGCTTATACTTTCTTGCAGGCTGGGGATATCCTGTCTCTATATTGGGCCTGTCCCTGGCTTCTTCAGCCATTTCCATCTCAAACCCATACTTTTTCATATCTTCTAAAGTTGGCATATAATACCTCTTTTTCCGTCAATTCCTTATTATTCCTGTTTTTAAATAAATTTCTATTTTTTATTGATTTCAAGCTCGATTATTATTCTCATGACGCGGATGCTCATGGCCCAGTGATTTTCTTTTGTTCAATTCTTCTATATGGCTTAATTTTGTAGAGAGGATCTTCTTAAAGTCATCTTCAATATTCTCTATCAGCAGAGAAACATGCTCCCCCCCTAAAAAATGCGGCAATATTACATAATCCGCTCCTGCATTATACAGCTTCAGGGCACTATCTACATTGTTTGAAGTTACAAAAACCACTGCTTTTTTGTTCTGCTCCTTGGTTTTCCTTATCAACAATAAATTATCCTTTTTCGTAGGAATTGTTGAGATTATCATTTTGGCTTCTTTGAGGTTCAGCCTTTCCAGCACTTCCGCATCCCCTAAATCGCCGTAGATGCACGGAATTTTTTCATTTATTAATTTCCTTATTATCTCTGGGTTGAAATCCACAACAAACAGCCTTTTCTTCATCTTCTTCAGTGTATTGACAATGCTATATCCCACCCTATTATAGCCGCAAAGGATAACATCATGCTTTTTTCTTGGCACATACTCTAACTGATTATAGGTTCCTGTCAGGCTGTCAAACACATCCAAAAATCCTACTAATCTCGAATAAATGTTATCCTCATACTTGATAAAATAAGATGTTAAGATAATTGTTGCAACAGCCAGTATAACAGTCAATGAAAATATCTCCTGGCTTAAATGGCCCAAAAACAGGCCCTGCGCAACTATGATCAGGGAAAATTCTGAAACCTGCGCTAATGATATTGAAGTTAAAAAAGCTGTTCTCTTCTTATAGCCGAAAAATGAGCACAAAAACATTGTAACCAATGGCTTTAGGAATATAACAAGGATTATGAATATCAGCAAAGGCTTTAGCAGGGCCATAAAAGAGTCCAGAAGCAGCCCCATACCAAGAGAAACAAAAAATATCACAGCAAAGAAATCCCTCAAAGACTTGACCTTGCCTATAATCCCGATATTATATTGAAGATTAGCTAATGTAACTCCTGCAACAAAGGCGCCTATCGCTATTGAAAAGCCGATATAATGGAACAATATTGAAAATCCAAAGCTTACTGAAACAGCAGCTATAAACAGCAATTCCTGGCTCTTGGCGGCAAATTCAAATATGGCTGGGAATAAAAACTTGCTTGCTGCAACAGCCACCATGAAAACAACAAAGCCTTTGACAAGAGAGAAAAGCAGAAACAAAAATGAAAAATCATTAATTGTCGTCAAAACAGATAAAGCCAGAATTGCAACTATATCCTGCATCAGCAAAAAACCCAGTATGATTCTGCCATGCAAGGTATCTATCTCTCTCTTATCTGAAAGCAGCTTTACAACAACCATCGTAGAGCTGAATGCTATTATAAGTCCCAGGTAAACAGCCTCCCTGTAAACAAATCCAAGAAAGATTGAAATAATGAATGTAACAGTAAAAATAGAGAGCATCTGCACCATCCCACCTATAGAAGAGATTAATCCAACATCCCTCAGCCTTTTTATGTTTATTTCCAGCCCAACTATGAACAGCAAAAAAGCTATCCCTATCTCTGACATGCTCGTGATTATTCCTGTGTGGGTTATTAACCCAAGATAAGGGCCTATTATAATGCCTGTCAGGATATATGCTGGTATCAGGGGCTGCTTTAATATTTTGGCTATAAACGCAAACACAGTTGCAAGGATTATGATGAAGCCTATCTGGAAAAATATGCCGGTGCTGCCATCCACAAGTGAATCTTTAAGTGTAAAAACAGCGCCATCAACTGCACTAAAGATTATATTCTCCATTTAATTCAAAACCTCTTTTTTATCATTTAAATTTCAAATCATTGTTTTGAGTTTATTTTTTTATTAATTTTAATTATTATTTTTTATCCATCATTAAATTTTCCATCAATGGTTATGTTCCACATGCACAATTGTTTGCTCGGTTTCCAGCAGAGTTTTTTATTTTTAATTTGTTTTATAAAATTAAAATTAAAAAACGACTGAACATCCACGCTCACAACTGAGGAAGCAGTGTTTGTGCACCTAATGGTTATTTTTTTAATTGATTATTTTTATTGGCTTATATTGAATTTTATTTATTGATTATTTTATAATTTCAATCTTCCCGCTATCGGTTGTCTCCTTTTGTTCTCTTTCTTTAAGGTTTAGCTCAATGACATTATTTGATTTAAGCATCTCCTCAATTTCTGCTCTAGGCTTTCCCATCAATATTGCCAGATCTTCTATTTTCATTACTAGTCACCTTTTTTTACTATCTCTAAGACAAAGCCTGCTTTATGCTTCTTGAAATCAATTTCCATGCCCTTATGCAATCCCTCATACTCAGCAAGCCTCTTTGGAATAGTGATCACAAGCTGCCCCGACGGTAATTTCTGGATTCTTACCATTTTTACTATTATTTTAAATAGTATTTATAATATTTTATTAATTATTTTAAAGGTTATTCTTTTTAATAGTATTTAAAGTTTTTGTTTTTCCGGAGAAAACCAGAACCTATCCAATAATTCTCTTAATCTCGCTGACCATATCAGAAGCGAGATAGCTAAATCCCTTCTTTTTCTTAAGCAAAATATCCCCGATTAAGCCGTTAAAATAAGCTGCATTAATAGCACTTTGAGGTAAATCCTTGCTCTGGGCCAAAAAACCAGCACAAAGCCCGGCTAAAACATCTCCAGTTCCTGCTTTGGTCATGCCAGCATTCCCTGTTTTGTTGTATTTTACATTATCTTTCGATATTATCGCATCAACAGGCCCTTTCAATAGGATTATGTTATTTTTATTTAAGAAATTTTTCAATGATTTTTTGATTAACAATGATTTTTTTTGAATATTTTTTTCATTGGTTATTTTTTTAATGGTTTTTTTATCAATCTTTGAATTTAATAAAAATAATTCTAATTCTTTATCGTGTGGGGTGATTATTGAATTCTTGACTATATCAATTGATGAATTCTTAATTCCATCTGCGTCAATAACCAATGGTTTTTTTGCATTTTTTACAAATTTTTTTACAAAAGATTTTGCATGCATCCCAATTCCGTTCCCGATTAAAACAGAATCAAAGCCCTTTTCAAGATTCAGGATATCTCCTGCCCTTGACGCGCAGAAATCATCTCCTTTGAATTTCTTAACAACCAAATCCGGAGTTAATGAATTTATTGCCCAGCCAACTTTCTCAGGAGCTGCAACAGTTACCCAGTCCGCTCCTGACCTTAAAGCTGCTAACCCAGCCAGAGCAACTGCACCTACATAATCCCTGCTCCCCCCAATAACAAGAACTCTGCCATTATTTCCTTTATGGCTCTTTGGATTTCTTATTGGTATCTTAATGTCTTTTTTGGTTATATAATGCATATTAATAAAATGGTAGAACTAGTATATAAATTTAGAGGAAAATTATACTCAATATCTGTTCTGCCTATGATCGACATTTATATAATCTAAGAAACAAAATCTTATTTATATGTCTCTTTAATCTTTTGTATCTCACTTTCCGTTAAGCTCAAGAATTTATCAAGACTATATGACTCAAGAAGTTCTGTTACACTAAAAAGTTTTTTTTCCTTGGATCCAGTTTCATAACTAATGGTTGCATTTACAAAATGCACTTCAAAAATACCAGACAGACAGTTTTGTCGAAGGTCTATCCCTTCCCCAAGTAATTTTTTAATACTCTCTTCTTCAGTTGCAACAGCAAATCGGTTATATGCATATCCAAGGGGTTTACCACCATCATCTTTTTTTTTCTCGGTACAATACAAGACAAATGCTTGCTCTGTTTTTTCCCCAATTTCCTGGGCCACATCCTGATTAGTAGCTTTACCCTCAAGGTTTTTGTCCATTTTTCACATATTATTTAAGCGTATATTTATAAACATTTCTTTTTTGAAGTGGTAACATAAGTTACACCACTCCATAGTTGGCTACTATGCTCTTAAAATGCCTTTATAAGCAGAATAAATAATTCATCATCTCTTTTGTAATGGCAAAGAAATATAAAATGCTGTCCTTCCCTTTTCACTTTCAAATTTTATTTTTCCGCCCATCTGTTCAATCAGGCTGTGAGCAATAGGAAGCCCCAATCCAGTGCCCTTCTTCTTAGTCGTATAAAATGCTTCAAAAAGGTTTTCTCTAGTCTCTTCAGACATTTCTTGTCCATTATCTCCCACCATTATATGTGCCAAATCATTGTGAGTATATGTCTTTATTTCAACTTTAGTTACATCCTCTTTATCCAAAGAATTGCTCACCAAATTTAAGACAATCCCATACATTTTGTCGAAATCCGATTCTATCTTTATTCCACGTTCCAGGTCTAAATCTATAGATGGCAACCCGCTTGTATAATCTCCCTCTTCATTTTTTTTCTTAGCTAACATTGTAGATTGAATGTAAATTTTCTCAATTAATGGGTTCAAGTCGAAATAAGTCATATCAAGTTTTTGTTTTCCTGAAAATGACAGCATATCTTTAAGGTGTGATTCTAGTCGTTGAACTTCAGTTTTTATTATAGATGCATATTCTTGGAATCTGCCATCAAGTTTTTTTTCTAATTTATTCGCAAAACCTCCGATAGCTGTCAGTGGTACCAGAATATCATGCGCAACTTTTGCTGCCATTTCACCCATCTTGGCAAGCCTTTCTAGTTGTTGATTTCTGTACTCAGACAACCTTTTAAAGTAAGTTATATCTGTCTGGTCTGTTATAATAACTGAATAATTTTTAGTTCCGGATTGCTCATCCCTGATCCTACCAGCAAGCCCACAAAAGTGCAGATGAAGCTCTTTTTTAGGCTCAGAAAATTTATCATTATTACCTTCTGAATCAGGATGTATTTCAAAAGGTTTATCATAGTTAATTAAATCTCCTACACATTGGATTAATTGCTGTTGAGGCTCATCAGGCCCATCTGACAAATAATTCAATGTTTTTTGTTTGAGAAGTTGAACTAGACTGATGGGGTAATCTCTTTCTACACCGATTATCTGCTCTTGTGTAAAATCTAAACCAAGCATACTTGATAAAGTATCTTCCCCATCCTCCTTCAGTTGATTTATATCATAAATATTGCCTCTAAAGTCTAACTCAATCTTCAGAGGTTCAAGATTTGATTTATGTTCTATTAATCTCTTAATCGTTTCTATAAGTGTCATTTTAGTATATAAAAAAGAAACCCTTCTTTATAAACCTTTCTACCTTTACTATCAATTAGTGATTAATATTCTCAATTCGCTTCAAAGCAACAATATTATATACTTGATTGGATTACCAAGCCTCTAAAATCAGAATGTACAATAAAGCATCACAACCAGGAATAATGGAATATCTTGCAAGACTGGCAACAATGCCGTTTGTCGAAAATGGCATTAAGTTATTAAAATCCCTTTCAGAGGCTGAAACTGAAAAGACTATAACCATCTCAGACATGGAGATAATTCTAAGTGGAAATGTCCCCAACCACATGAGGACCAATAGAGAATATCCATCGAATATTGTTAAGTTATTTAAGGAATCGTACTATGATTTCAGGCACGAAACTCCTAATCCTGATGTACAAAGGGAGCTGGATGAATTGAGAATAGAAGTCCCTGGTGAGATAATCCTGGATGTGAAATGGGGCGAACCGGAATCCGAATCAACCATGAAAGTCCATGCAATGCCCAACGATATAACTGCAAAGAACATTGCCAATTTGCTTTATGAAGGGATGATCATGCCACCATCCAATCCAAATGATGACTAGGCCTTTATCCCAATATCAACAACAACTATCTTATCTTTAAGCTTCTCCAAACCCTTTTTGATATCATGGAAAGTTATTACAAGGTCAGAATCAACATATTTATCTAAAACTTCTCCAGTATCAGGATTCATCCCGGTAGGCACATCAACAGCAACCTTATAGGCTTTTGAATCATTGATATGGTCAATAGTGTTGGAAATATTTTCTTTTAACTCACCTTTAACACCAATGCCCAAAATAGCATCAATTATTATGTCATAACAGCCAAAATCAACATTATCTGCTGTTAAGAACTGTACCCTATCATTATCCTCAATCTTTTTATAATTGACCGAAGCCTCTTCCTTAAATTTGCTTTCATCCCCTAAAAAAAGAACATCAACTTCACACTCATTGCATAAATGTCTTGCAGCAACAAAGCCATCCCCCCCATTGTTGCCATGATAAGCCACAATAAGGATTTTTTTATTCTTAAGGACAAACTTATTCCTTAAAGTTTCATAGATGCCTTTCCCTGCATATTCCATCAATTCAACCTTAGGGATACCGCAATTATCTTCCAATTCCCTCATTTCCTCAGTTGTTATCATTTTATTTTGAATCAATTTTAATATTGTTTTAAGTTTATTTTTATCATCAATTATTTTCTATCATTAAATTCATTTTAATTTTCCAATCATTGTTTATGTTCTACATTCACAATTATTTGCGCTTTCATCATCTGCGTTTTTTTATTTATTTTTATTTGTTTTAAATTTTAAAATTAAAACAATACAGCACATCCACGCTCACAACTAATTGTGATTCTGTTTATGCACCTATTGATGAATTTTTATTTTATTGGTTTATTTGAATTTTATTTATTGATTATTTTATTGGTAATCCTTCATTTATTTATTGCTTTCTAAAAATTCATTTATCTTGTCCTTGGCATCCTCGTTATTATCAAATCTTTTTATTTTATTATCCATCTCTTCCTTTGTATAAACGCCGCTCTCAACCAGAAAATCAGTTAGATCAATCTTCTCAGCATTGCCTATCCTCCTCAACAACAATTCATAAGGATAATTAACAGCAGCCCTTATCTTTCTTGTTTTTACCATATCAACTATAGTCCTGTTGACCCATTCTGTTATTATGTCATGCTGCACAACATTCAGCAATTCATCTGGCATAGCCGCATTCAATGCCCTTATCATCTCAGTAAAATTTTCAGGGAGCTTATCATAAATTTTTTCCATCCCGCAGCAGCTTCCAAAAAAATCCTCTTTAGAAGATTCACCGGTTTCCAGAAAAGGCCCTTTATTGAAAGGAAACAGCCTGCAGATATATGCTCTCTTTTTATCGTACAACACACATTTTTTATCCCTTAAAAAAGGGCAGGCATCAGAATCCATGAAGTAAGTCACAATTATCGCCTTATTTGTATTCAGGTCAAAAACAGCCCTGCTCTCTTTTATTTTGCCATCAACATCTTTCTGCCATTCCATGAACCTTTTTGCTTCCCAATCCCACAATGGAAAAGATATTTTTTCAACAGGCTGCAGCTGAATAAGGGGCATCTTTCCATAGGCATATTCTTTCAGAAACCCCTTATCCTCCTGAGAAATCATCCCGCGAATATGGCTGCAGCATTCCCCGCATTGCAGGCATTTAAACTTTAGAGTCATTTTATAAGCCTGTTTATTGTTTCAATAAATTCCAAGCAGATATTGATTAACTCTATTAAGTCTTCATCAATTTCTACCTTTTCGGTGGAGTATTGGACATTATGCCTCATACTCATCATATTCTCAAAAGCATTCAAAAATTGGATATTGACTAATTTTTTAGTGGTATATGCCTCTTCAATATATCTAGCGATACAATAATGACTCCTCTCTTTTATCCCATCCTTGAATAACAAAGCCCTGCTGGCATGGAAATAAGAGTTATACAAAGAAATAACACAAATTTGCTTTTTATTTAATTTGAGCAAATCTTCTGCTTCAGCAATAAAGAATCTTGCCTGTTCCAAACTCTTTTTTGCCAACTCTTTGCTAGGGCTTATTTTTTTAAGCAGACCTTTTTCAAAACATTCTTCGGAATTAATCAAATATACCACCATAATTTGTAACCGATGTTAGTTTTAACCTTATATAAAACTCATAATCATGTTTTTTAAATTCTTTTATTTTATTATTATTCAGGATTAATAAGTTTATTTTTTTACCAATTTCTTTTTCTAAGCTCCTTATATCGGATGCAAATTGCAGTGAGTTTTTATTCGTAAAAAGCCACAAATCAATATCGCTGTTGGCATCGTCAGTGCCTTCTGCAAAACTGCCATAAACTCCTATTTTTCCTATTCTCCCTAATTTTCTATAGTTTTTAGAGCTAGTTAATTTTGCAATATTTATCAAAGACTTTATTTTTATTAATGTTAAATTATTATGGTTTATCTGTATGACCTTTCTATTTTTTATTTTTGTTTCTTTCACTAAATTATGCTTTTTTAACAGCTGGATTTTTGTATGTACAAAGCCAGGAGAGGAGTCTATTTTGTCTGCTATCTCCCTGATATGAGTTTGTTGGGTAAATAATAACTCTAATATCTTCAATGTTTTTTTTGTGAATATTTCAGAGAGCATTTAATCAGTAAAATGTTCTTTATTTAAAAACTTTTCGTTTTTTATTTTAGAACATTTTGTTCTGCCAAAAACTATTCCTTGACCTCGCAACCGCCAGCAGGCAAAGCCCTTATTATATCATCCAAACCTCCCTTAATCTTTTTCTGGATATATTTTGCAACATCGCTTGTCTTTTCCCTTCCCTGCCTTACCTCGACAAATTTCTCGCAGTTTTTCTTTATTGCTTCAGCAGGGCCTGCCATTATTGCCCCGTCTTTTGTAATTCCGATTGCCACATTTATTTTGTTGTCAACATAATTTGTCTTTCCCTTTATCATGAATGCTCCTTTTGTAAGATATTCGCCGCTTAAAGCTTCCTTTGTAACCTGCTCTGGCTCAACATAAAAAACAGGCGTATTTGACATTCCTAACTTGAATGACCTGCTAAAAGAGCATGTTGCGTCTGCAACTTCTTTTATTGTTCTCTCTCCAACCTTTCTCCCATCTGCCTTAACAACAAAAAACGGGCTCCCTGCCATATCTGTATGAAACACCAGATCTCCTTTTTCAGTATGCTTCTTAACCACGATCTCATTAGAAGTAGCATCTCTGCCCCCAATAACTAAAAATCCCTCTGAACTCAGAAACCATCGGAATTTCTCATACCATTCTTTTTTCCTTGCAATATCTTCTACCTTTTCTGCTTCTTCCTTTAATTTCTGTTTTTTTACCTTTTCATATTCCTTTAAGGATCTTTCAAGAGCTTCCCTCGCTCCCCCAAGTTTCTTCTTTATCTTCTTTGCTTTATTAAAATAAACCTCTGCATTCTCTTCAAGATTCTTGTTCAAGTCCAAAGTTAGTTTTGTCATTTATAAGCCTCCTAAGGCTATTAACAAACAAAAAGCGCTGTTAAATAAAAAATTATCGTTATTTTCATATATTCTTTAACTTAATCTGTAAAAACAAAAAGATTATAAAAAACAACTATTATAATAAAAATATGCCAGAACAGATGTCAGAAGAGCAGGTAAAGGCCATGCAGGAAAAAATAAAGCAGATGTCTCCTGAAGAGCTGAAAGAGTTCCAGAAAAAGCAGTGTATTTTCTGCCAGATTATAGCCGGAAAAGTCCAGTCAAAAAAGGTTTATGAAGATGATAACACAATCGGAATTCTGGATATAAATCCTTCTAATCCGGGCCATATCCTGCTATTGCCAAAAGAGCATTACTCCATAATGCCTCAGATGCCGGAAGATGCTGTGGGCCATATGTTCATGGCCGCAAAAGCGCTTTCTAATGTGCTATTGAAAAGTATAGGCGCCCAGGGAACAAACATTATAGCTGCAAATGGGGTTGCTGCTGGCCAAAGGGCCCAGCACTTTATGATGCACATAATACCAAGGATGGAAAAGGATGACCTTGGTTTTACACTGCCTCAAAACACAATCCCTGAAAAAGAATTAAGTGAGATAGCAAAAAAGCTGTCAAAAAGCCTCGGTGGTTTAAAAGAAACAAAATCAGAAGC
Source organism: uncultured Methanosarcinales archaeon (assembly GCA_964585935.1). Classification (GTDB taxonomy): domain Archaea; phylum Nanobdellota; class Nanobdellia; order Woesearchaeales; family GW2011-AR4; genus BS150m-G64. Next base: position 15,977 of record CAZPFO010000011.1, read on the forward strand.
CCCTCCTCAATTCATAGCGCCTCAACAAAAAGTTATGGAAGCTGAATTTAAGGAGCCTGCTGAAAAAATCCCTGAAAGTCCTACAAAAACGGATGCTAAAATCTCAACTAAAAGAAAAACTTCAAAAAAAGAAAAAAAAGAGGATGTTAACCTGGACGATATAGCCGGGATACTGGGTGCGAAATAAATGCAAAAAGAAAGTTGTTTGCTGTGCCAGATTATTGAAGGGAAAATTCCGTCAAAAAAGGTTTACGAAGATGATTTAATATTGGTTGTTCTGGACGTGAACGGTGCAAATCCCGGACATTGCTTTATTCTGCCAAAAAACCATTATCCTATCATAGAGCAGGTTCCTGATGTAGAAATCGCAAGGATGGGCAATATTGCAAACAAAATATCTTCAGCCATATTTGAAAATTTAGGCGTGCAGGGAACAAATCTTTTCATCACAAATGGCGTTCCGGCTGGCCAGACAGTCGCGCATTTTATGATGCACGTAATACCCCGTAAAGAAAAAGATAATGTTAACCTGGAGTGGCAGCCAAAACAATTAACAGAAGAGGAAATGTCAACTGTTGAATTAAAAATAAAAGAGCATGCAAACAGCATAGGCGGCTTTAAAACAGGAGAACAAGAAAAAACAATCAAGCAGCCAGAGCCAACAACCACCCCCTCATCTGATGAAGATGAAGACTATTTCTCAAGGCAGTTGGAGAGGATACCCTGACAAGCAAATCCAAGAAGAGATTCCAGAACAAAGTAGACACGCTAAAACAACAACAATAGTAAATTCCCAAAATAAACAGTCAATATAAAGGCTATAAAGAAACTCGGCACAAAAGGAATCCCTTCTTTTATCAATATTTTTTTTACATTTCCTTTTTTAGAAAAATTAATCAGTTTCCTGATTTGTTTTTTGTCTATTCCCAGATCCTTAGGGCCTGCTATATACTGCCCATTAACTTTAACGTCTTTTGCTATCCAGTCTCCTTCTGTCAGCTCAGAAGGCTTTACATATTTGTACATGCAGACCTTTTCCACAATTTTGACAAACATCCACAGATAGAACGATACAACCCCCATGATTAAAAGAGAAAACAACAATAATCTGATCATGTATTCCTGCATAAAGAATATTATAACAGCTATAACCAGAAAAAATGCTATCAAATACTTTCTCAATTTGACAACTATTCTGCTCTTTGACATTTTTATATACTCCTTCAAAAACTTTCTCCTGTGTTTTAAAGCCAAAAAAAAGCTAAACAGTACCCCATAAGCAGCTCCTGCTAATAAAATATTAACAAAAAAAGACATTAAAAACAGATTTTTAAAGCCTAAATCCAGCCCGATTAAAGCTCCCAAGCCCATCAGTATCTTGCTGTCTCCCCCGCCCCACTGGCCCGAGTAAAACATGATCCATGCTATAACAAAAAACACACCCAAACCTGCTAAGCTGTTGATAAAAAAAGCTATGTTCCAGTATACAACAGAAAATAACAAGCCCAGGCTTAATCCTGTCCCGATTAAGCCATAATTAAGCCAGTCAGGAACCTCCCTTGTCTTCATGTCTGTATAGCTCCCAACAGCCAGAGCAATGAATGCTATACTGTATATGATTAAATCATTAATAGGCAACATTTTTCTGAATTAAAACGAAAATGTTTATAAATATTACTAAGTTAATGCATCAGGGGGAGACATAATAAATCTATGATAAAATGCTCGAAAAAGTAAAAGGCATGATAAAAAAAGAACAGGAGGATATTTTTCAGATTAAACTGCCAAGGCATATAGCCCTGACCATGAACGGAATTGAAGCCTGGGCAAAAAAGAACAAAACAACCCTGGAAGAGGCTAACAAAAGAAGCTTTCTTATCTTAAAAAGCACAATAAAAACACAGATCAGGCTTGGGATTCCTATCCTTTCCTTTTTTATTCTTCCGGAAACTATGGATAAAAACTCAGAAAGGTACGATCAGACCTTAAACTCAATAATTGACTTTTTCACAGAGTTGTCCTCTTCTGAATTGATTAATAAAAACAAGGTTAAGATCTCAGTCCTTGGCAAATGGTATGATCTTCCTGGCAGGATCGTCGATGTAATAAAAGAGACAATAGAGGCAACAAAAGACTATGACAGCTTCTTCTTGAACTTCTGCGCCAACTACAATGGCCAGCAGGAAATTGTTGATGCCTGTAAATTAATTGCAATGAATGTCAAGGCAGGCAAATTAGACCCGGAGATGATTAACAAAACAATAGTCAAAGAAAACTTATCCAGCTCTTATTTCGTGCCTCCTGACCTGATCATCAAAAATGGGCATAAGAGAATAATATCTAGCTTATTATTGTGGGATTCTCCGCAGGCAAAAGTCTACTTCACCAACAAATACTGGCCTGATTTTGACAAAATAGAATTCATGGACGGCATTAAGGAGTATCAGAAAGGGGAATAAGTTAAGCCCTCTCAAGGAGATTCCTAATATTTTTGTAGAACAAAGATGCATTATCCAATGACTCTTTTGCAGGCTCTAAATTCGCTTGAGATAATTTTTGATAAGTAAACTGCCCTCTTTTCTTTTTTTCTTTGTCAAAAATATCCAACAAAACTTCTGCTCTTAAAACCAGTTTTTTATATATGCTTAAAAGCCCAACATCCAGTTTTCCCGTTTTTACAAGATAGTTGTCAAATGCCTCAATTGTCTTTTTATGAACCTCTGGCGCCTGTGTTTTGACACCTTGTTCCAGCAAAATTGCTTTAGCAGAATAAAAGATGCAGTAATACGTATGTCCAATAACAGAAGAATAAAATGTAAACTCTTTTTCTAGGTGAAACTCTTCTTTTTGCAGCTTTTCTTCCTGGGATGTCCTGAAGAGTATCTCTGCAGTAACAAGCTCATTCTCTGCTCTTGATAAATAAATTTTAGCTAAGGATAACATTTTTTATTAAGTTGTAATATTGCTCCCCACCATAGTATATAAAACTATTCCTGCATATTTCCTTTCCAACATTTTCCTGCTCAACTTTCAGCATTTCCAAAAATTCGTTTCCGGTAAAAACTTCAGAATGTATATGCAGCAATTCCCTTCTCCTGATTGTTTCTATGTAAGGTACGATTTCTTTTTTTAATGCCTTATCTTGCATTAAAATAGCTACATCCAAATCTGATTTTTCAGTTGCTTTTCCTTTCGCATAAGAGCCAAAAACAAGAAGAATGAAAAACTCTGTTTTTTTCAGAATGTTTTTTTGTAGAGCATTTAATGTTTTTTTTGGAAGCTTTTTTTCGTTTTTTATTTTTATCTGCTCTATCAATGATAAATAGCTTATTGTCAGATTATTATCCAGATTCAAAGAGTAAAGGATTACATTGCCTATTTTTTCTGATTTTATAATATCTAATTTTTTAAAGTTTTTTATTGATAATTGTATTATATTATTGGAATTTTTCCTGCTTTTTTCTTTAATCTCTTTAAAAGTAAATTTCTCAGCTATATTCCCCCTAAATACGCCTAATATTTCTACCTGTTCTTTTGTCAGCATTTATACCAACTTTTTGGTTATTTTATACCAAATATTTGGTGATATTTAAATGTTTTGGTTTTTGGAAGTTTAGAAGGTAATAGGTGGATGGAGTTGTTGGAGAAAAGTACGGAGAAGGTGATTTATGCACACCCACCCAAAAACAAAATCTTTTTAAATAGCCCTCCTTTCCTTTCTCTTACCAATGAAAATATGAAGGACAGCAGTATCAATTGCTGACCTGATTGAGGTAGTTAATTCTTACCTCTTAAGCATTTAAAGGTGATTTAAAAATGGCAGATGATGATAAGATATATGAGGCTGTTGAATTAGCAAAAGCAACAGGCAAGTTAAGAAAAGGGACAAACGAAACAACAAAAGCGCTGGAAAAAGGAGAGGCTAAATTAGTAGTCATAGCCAAAGACGCGTCCCCTCCGGAAATCACAATGCACCTCCCATTATTAGCAGAAGAAAAAGGAGTACCATGTGTTGAGATCCCTAGCAAAGAGGATTTAGGAGCATCAGCAGGGATAGACGTCTCAACAGCTTCAATAGCGATAACAGTGGAAGGAGAAGCAAAAAACCTGATAAAAGAGATATCTAAAAAATAAAATGCAGCCAGACCAAAAAAGGCAAAGAAAACCTCAGGAAGAAACAAAGGGCGTTGTAAGGTTTACACATGCAATCCCTGCAAGAGTAGAGGAAATAATAGGCAGGACAGGAACAAGAGGGGAAGCTATACAGGTCAGGTGCAGAGTCCTGGAAGGCCGGGACGAGAATAAGATTCTAAGGAGAAATGTCCGCGGTCCTGTGCAAAAAAATGACATTCTAATGCTGAGGGAAACAGAAATAGAGGCCAGAAGGCTTGAAAAAGGCGGCAGGGGCGGTGGCTAATGGCAAAATGCACTTTCTGCGGGGATGTAATTGAAAAAGGCACTGGAAAGATGTTTGTAAAAAAAGATGGAAAAGTGCTTTATTTTTGCTCTTCAAAATGTGAAAAAAACACACTAAAGCTGAAAAGAAAGCCGATAAAAACAAAATGGAGCAAAAGGTATGAAAAAGGAGGATTAACAAAGGAGCAGTAAAATGGCAGTTGAGCAAACTTTAATCCTGATAAAACCTGATGCCTTGGTTAAATCTCTAACAGGCAACATAATCACAGAACTGGCAGATATAAATTTCCAGATAGTAGGGGCAAAGATAGTCAAGGTAAACAAAGAACTGGCAGAAGACCACTACAGGCACCTCAAGGAAGAGAAATTTTTTGATGAGCTTATAAGATATCTCCAGGGTGAATTCCATACAAAAAGGGTCCTTGCGCTTGTCTACGAAGGTCCTGATGTAGTCAATAGATTAAGAAAACTGGCAGGTTCCACAAACCCGGAAGAAGCCACCCCAATGACAATAAGAGGAAAGTATGGGAGGGTAACTTTAAGGGGGGTTTTTGAAAATGCAATACACTCGTCAGAAAACAAGACAGAGGCAGAGAGGGAAATAAAGCTCTGGTTCAAGCCAGAAGAGCTTGCACATGCTATTTATCCAACAAAAAAAGAAGAAATAAAAAAGAAAGAATTGGTATGGAATTAATATTCTTATTAAGATTTATGGAGGAAACTGACAATGGCTGAGAAGATGGTGGATAGAGTAATGAGGATTATGAAGAATCCGGATAATATCCGAAATATTTCCATTTGCGCCCATATTGATCATGGAAAAACAACTTTTTCTGATAACCTATTGTCTGGCTGCGGTATGATGAACCAGGAAGATGCAGGAAAAGCCCTGAAGATGGACTTCCATGAGGATGAGCAGGAAAGGGGCATTACAATTGATACAGCAGCTGTTTCCATGGTTCATATTTTTGAAGATAAAGAATACTTGATCAATCTGCTTGACACTCCAGGACACGTGGATTTTGGAGGCGATGTCACAAGAGCAATGAGGGCAACAGACGGGGCTATTGTGCTTGTAGATGCTGTTGAAGGGATTATGCCCCAGACAGAAACAGTCTTGCGGCAAGCTCTCAGAGAACTTGTAAAGCCGGTCCTTTTTATAAACAAGGTTGACAGATTGATGAAAGAGCTACAGTTAACGCCTGAGCAGATGCAGGAAAAATTCATAAAAGTTATAGGAGAGGTAAACAAGCTTATTAGGCAAATTGCTCCAAAAGGTTATGGGGGCAAGTGGCAGGTAAATGTGCAGGATGGGTCTGTTGCTTTTGGGTCTGCATTCCACAACTGGGCATTATCAATACCTTACATGAAGAAAAAGAACATAAGCTTCAAGGATGTCATAGACCACTATAAAGAAGCTGAAAAATATAAAGGGTTAGCAGATAAAGCCCCATTACATGAAGTTGTTTTAAACATGGTTATCAACCACCTGCCTGACCCATTAGATGCTCAAAAATACCGTATTCCAAAAATATGGCATGGAGATCTAGAAGGCGAGGAAGGCACTTCATTAATCAGCTGCAATGCAAACGGCCCTCTCTTCTTTGTTATTACAAAAATAGTTGTTGATCCCCAGGCAGGGGAAATATCAGCAGGAAGATTATTCTCAGGCACGATGAGCAAAGGCACAGATGTTTACCTTAACAGGATGAAACAAACATCAAAAGTCCAGCAGGTCTTTGTCTATAATGGGGCAAAAAGGGAGATTGTCGATAATGTTCCTGCCGGCAACATTATTGGAATTGGCGGCGTTAAGTCTTATGCAGGCGAAACAGTAACAGAAAAAGAAACAGAGCCGTTTGAGCAGATAAAGCACATTTTTGACCCGGTTGTTACAAAAGCGATAGAGGCAAAAAAAGCATCTGATTTGCCAAAACTTATAGATGTGCTTAGGATGGTTGCAAAAGAAGATCCTACTGTGCAGATTGAGATTAATGAAGAGACAGGAGAGCACCTGATGCACGGCATGGGCGAACTGCATCTGGAGGTTATTGAAAACAGGATTCGGACAGAAAAGAATGTGGATGTCTCAACTTCTCCGCCAATAGTTGTTTTTCGAGAAACTCTAACAAAACCTTCCCAGGAAGCAATGGGAAAAACACCAAATAAGCACAACCACATTTTCTTCAGGGTCGATCCATTAGAAGATTCAATTTATGATGCTATTAAAAAAGGCGACCTGCCGGAAATGAGGATAAAAAAGAAAGACCTGACAATAAGGGACACATTAGTTGAATGCGGCATGAACAGCAAAGAAGCATTAAAAGTAAAGGAAATCTACAAAGGCAATCTGTTTATAGATAATACCCGCGGCCAGGTCCATGTAGGCGAAGTTATTGACATGATACTTGACATGTTTGAAGACATAATAAAACAGGGGCCATTGGCTAAAGAGCCATGTGTAAAAGTTAAAGTCATGCTCACCGACATGAAGCTGCACGAAGACGCAATCCACAGGGGCCCGGCACAAATGTATCCTGCGGTGAGAGAAGGCATAAGGGGCGCGATGATGACTGCTGCTCCTGTAATCTTTGAGCCATTGCAGATACTGCAGATAGAAGCACCTGCAGATTTTTTAGGGGACATTTCCAAATTAATAAGCAACAAAAGAGGCCAGTTATTGGATGCTAATCAGGAAGGCGCAACCATAATCATAAAGGCAAAAATGCCTGTAGCAGAGATGTTTGGATGGAGCTCTGACTTAAGGTCAGCAACCGGTGGAAGAGGCAATTCTTCCTTAGTTGACCAGATGTTTGAAAAGCTTCCAGGAGAGCTGCAGGAAAAGATCATAAAGCAGATAAGAGACAGAAAAGGTTTGACAGAGGCGCAGGTTGGAGCATAAGATTTATAAATGGCCAAGCTATTCCAACATAATCTCGATAGATAGGCTGGTGTAAAAACGGACCTATGCTGGAGACAAATTTCTCTATTTGTTTCCAATAAGAATCAACAGAAAAAGATTCAATAAAAAACAACCAATGGCGTTGTTTTTTTATTTTAAAAACAGAAAAAATGATTAAAAATTTAAATGATTAAAATTGATAAATGATTAACTGATTAAAATGGCAAGAATGTATTCAAGGAAAAGGGGAAAGGCATCCTCAAAAAAGCCTCTGAAAAAGGCAGTGCCATCCTGGGCAAGGTACAAGCCACAGGAAATTGAGATGCTTATTCTGAAATTTGCAAAAGAAGGCCATACAGCTTCAAACATAGGGAGAATTCTGAGGGACACTTACGGAATACCTGACATAAGGGTGTTATGCAAGAAAAAAATATCCAAAATAATAGAAGAGAAAGGCATAAAGCAGGAGCTTCCGGAAGACATCAGCGCTTTGATTAAGAAAGCTGTTTTAGTAAGAAAGCACATTGAAGAGAACAAGAAAGATGAAGGGGCCCACCGTGGCCTAACCTTAACTGAGTCAAAGATAAAAAGGCTTGTTAAGTATTACAAAAAGACAGGGAAGCTCAAGTCTGAATGGAAATACGAGCCAGAAAAAGCAGGATTCTTTGTAGAGTAAGTTTTT
>CAZPFO010000011.1:24076-40152 GCA_964585935.1 uncultured Methanosarcinales archaeon
TCAACAAAATAATCAGCCAGTTTTTCAAAGAAATCCTGATATTCTTTATCTATTCCAGCTTCAATCAGATATTTTTTAGCGGATTTTATCTTTTCCCTTGCAACCTCATCGGCATATCCTATGGAGCCTGTTGATTTCAAAATATCTATAACTGAATTTATTTCGTCTGAAGAAGCCTCTTCTTTCCCAAGCACATCAAGAATTTTATTTCTCTCGCTGGAATCTGCTGATTCTAAAGCCTTGATGATTATCAAGGTCTTTTTTCCCTTTTTTACATCCGAACCAAACTCATGCCCCTTGCCAGAACTCAAATCCATTATATCATCCTTAATCTGGAAAGCCATCGCTGCCTCCAAAGCATAATTTGACAAATTTTTTATCTGCTCTTCAGAAGCATCTCCAAGAACAGCCCCGATCTCAACAGACGCTTTGAACAAAGCCCCGGTTTTTTTAGAGATTATATCAAAATATTCTTCCTCGGTTATTTTTTTGTCAAAACCGCCTAAAATGTCCATTATTTGGCCGTCAACAACAGTAGTATATGCCCTATTATAAACAGACAGCGCTTTTTTTAAGTTTTTATTTTCAGATACTAGCAAAGCGGAATAGCCCATGCTCAATAATACGTCTCCACATAGTATTGCGCTGCTCACGCCAAACCTTGAAGAGATATTATTAAAAAGAGAACATTTAGCTTCAACTTCCTTATAATTTTGCAGGAACCAGTCCTTTGATTTTTTATAAACTGTGGCTTTATTCCTTCTGAGTTCATCCTCATCCATTATATCATCATGAACCAGGGTGGAGTTGTGCAAAAGCTCAACTGACAAAGAAGGAATATAAACAGGCTTCTCATCCTTTCCATTAACAGCCTTATAAGCCATTATCAAAGCAATAGGTCTTAATCTCTTTCCTCCTGTTAAAACAAACTCTTTCATAAAAGAATAATTAAGCCTCAGTTCAGGATTCTTAATTTCTTTAATCTTATTATCAAAGAATAGGTCTAACCCGTTATCAACTGCTTTCCTATATCTTTTTAATGTATCTTCAAAATCCATTTTCAATCCTGTCAACAACTTTATTTATTATATAATCTGGGGTAGAGGCCCCTGCAGTTATCCCTATATGCTCCTTGCCCTTGAACCATTCTTTTTTCAGCTCTTCTTCTGTCTCTATATGGTGTGTTTCAGTGAATTCAGAGCATCTCTGAGCAAGTTTTTTTGTATTTGCGCTTATCTTGCCCCCTAAGACTAACATCAAGTCTGATTTTTTTGCCAGATCCACAGAGCTTTGCTGCCTTTGCTTTGTTGGAATGCAGATCGTATCATATACTTTTAAGTCTTTAACTAATATTTTTAATTCATCTATCAGCTTATTAAATTTTTCAACATTCTGCGTTGTTTGTGAAACTAGGCAATATTTCCCTTCCATATCCAGGCTGTCTGTATCGGAAATATCAGATAATATTACCGGGTCTTTCAGATTACCTGCTATCCCCTTGACTTCTGTATGTTCTTTATCACCCAGGATTATCACTTTATATCCCCCTGTTTCCGCACCTTTTGTAATGTCATGAACCTTCCTCACCAAAGGGCAAGTTGAATCTACTACATCAAAACCTTCTTTTTTCAGCTTTTCAATCAATTTATCAGGAACACCATGCGCAGACACTACAACAATGCTTCCTTTCTCAAGATTATCGATATTTTCAATGGATTTTATCCCTTTTTTCTCAAGCCCTTTTACAACCTGAGGATTATGGATTAATTTGCCCAAAACATAAACATTCTTTTTATTTTCTAATTTTTTAGCTTCTTCCAAAGCCCTCTTAACCCCGAAGCAAAATCCGGAATTTTCAGCTATTGTTATTTTCATCTTGTCTTTCCCACCCAAACAAAATCATATTTACCATTTAAATTCTCAAAAGCCGCTTTTGCCTTTTCTTCATTTTCAAAAACCCCGAAAACAGTCGCTCCAGAGCCTGACATTAAGGCATTCAAAGCACCCTCATCAATTAAATCTTTTTTTATTTTATCGATTATTGGGTATTTTTTAATAATAGTATTTTCAAAATCATTATAGAGTGATTCTGCAGTTTTTTTAATATTTTTTTCTTTTATTGAATTTAAGATTTTATTGGTATTGACAGTTTTACCGCATTCTTCTAAATTAAGATTTTCATAAGCCTCTTTTGTCGAAACCTCCACACCATGGTTTATTAATAAAATATTCATCTTTATGTTTTCAATTTTTTCTAAAACTTCTCCCATTCCTTTTGCAACTGCTGCTCCCCCTAATATAGAAAAAGGGACATCCATTCCAATCTCTGCTCCAAAATCCATTAAATCATCTTTTTCTATTAATAGGTCAAATAGATCATTCATCAGCATTAAAACAGCACCAGCATCAGTAGAGCCGCCAGAAAGTCCCCCACTAATAGGAATATTTTTTTCTATAGTTATTTCAACGCCTTCTTTGATATCATACCTGTTTTTTAATAACTCCGCTGCCTTGTAAACAGTATTCCCCTCATCCAGGGGTACTTTCGGATTATTGCACTTGATAACTATTCCTTTTTCTATTTTTTTTATTGAAATATCATCAGATAATTGGACCTGGTGCATTACTGATTCTATTTCATGATACCCTAAAGGCAGTTTTTTTAACACATTCAGAGTTAAATTTATCTTGGCGTATGCTTTCAAATTACCATCCCCCATACTGTTCAGGTATTAGTTGTCTTTATTAAAATGTTTTCTATTTTAAACTAACAAAGAAATCTTACCCTTCCCTAACCTTCCTCAGCAAAGGAGTTAATTTCCTTTTCGGCGCCTTAACCCCACTTAACCTTTTCTCTATCTCTTTATCATCCAATTTAACATTTAATTTTCTTTCAGGAATATTGATCTCAATAATATCTCCATCTTTGATTGCAGCAATTGCTCCTCCAACATAAGCCTCTGGCCCTATATGGCCTACACATGGTCCTCTTGTCCCGCCAGAAAACCTTCCATCTGTCAATAAAGCTACTTTTTTATAGCCTGCTCCCACTAATGCTGCTGTAGGAGTTAACATTTCAGGCATTCCTGGAGCTCCTTTGATCCCCTGGAAAGGCAAGACAATAACATCTCCTTCTTTTATTTCTTTTTTTCCAATAGAATCAATTAGCTCCTGCTCTTCATAAAAGACTCTGGCAGGTCCGGAATGCACCATCATTTCCTCACTAACAGCCGTCTGCTTTATAACAGAACTCTCAGCAACATTCCCCTTCAAAACAGCAATGCCTCCTTCTTTATGGAAGGGCTTGTCCAAAGGCCTTATTACATTCTGGTCATAAACCTTTGAATCATTCGCTATCTGCCTTATTGTCTTTTTGTTTACAGTAACAGAATCCTTTAATTTGTTTTTCAGCCTGCTCAAAACAGCAGGAATGCCGCCTGCAGCATCCAAATCTTCCATAAAGTAAGGCCCTGCAGGCCTTATGTTACAGATATTAGGGACTTTTCTTGCTATAGCATCAAACCTATCTAATGAAATTTCTATTCCAAGTTCTTTTGCAATAGCCGGAAGATGTAAAACTGAATTTGTTGATCCTCCGATAGCCATATCAACCATCATTGCATTGTCAAAAGCCGCTTTTGTTAATATTTGAGAAGGTTTAATATCCTCCTTGACCAATTCCAGCACTCTTTTTCCGCTGGCACGAGCAATTTTCAATTTTTCCATGCTCTCAGCCATGGAAGTTCCGCAGCCTCTCAAGCTCAGGCCTAAAACTTCTGTCAGGCATGACATAGTTGAAGCAGTGAACAATCCAGCGCAATGGCCTGCGCCAGGGCAGGCATTCTTTACAACCTCCTCTAACTCTTTTTCATTCATGCTTCCTGCTTTTACATTTCCAACTGCCTCAAAAACAGATATGATATCTAACTTTTTGTTGTTCAGCCTTCCGGACTTCATAGGGCCTGCTGTAACAAAAACTGAAGGGATATTAAGCCTTGCTGCTCCCATCAGCAACCCGGGAATATTCTTATCACATCCGGTAATGAAAACAGCTCCGTCAGTCGGCTGCCCGTTAAGCATTATCTCGACAGAATCCGCAATATGCTCTCTTGAAGGCAACGAATACCTCATACTGCTGGTACCCATTGGTATGCCATCACAAATTCCGATTGTATCAAACTCTAATGGAATGCCTCCAGCTTCCCTGATTCCTTTCTTGACCTCATCCCCTAATTTCCTCAAGTGAATGTGTCCTGGAACAAACTCATTCCATGAGTTTACAACTGCTATTAATGGCTTGTTAAAATCATCTATACCAACAGCGCACATCAATGCCCTGCTCGGAGCCCTTTCAACTCCTTTCTTTATTATGTCGCTTCTCATTTTAAAGATAATGATTTATTAAAAAACCTCATTTCTTCTCAAACAAAGCCCTTATCTCTTTCCCAACAACCTCTATTGGATGTTTGGCTTCTTCTTCCCTCATCCTTTTAAGATTTGGAAGGCCTTTCTCATACTCACCCATCCATTGTTTTGCAAACTCGCCATTTTCGACTTTTGCCAAAACTTCCTTCATTGTTTTTCTTGTTTCATCTGTTATTATCTTGGGACCAATGATCCTACCCCCATATTCTGCGGTATTTGATACAACATCCCACATCTTTGTTAACCCTCCCTGATACATCAGGTCAACAATCAGCTTTAGTTCATGCAAACACTCAAAATAAGCCATCTCCGGGGGATATCCTGCTTCAGTCAATGTTTCAAAGCCGGCTTTAACAAGTTCTGCTGTTCCTCCGCAAAGGACTGCCTGCTCTCCGAATAAGTCTTCATAAGCTTCTTCTTTGAACGTGCATTCCATTACTCCTGCTCTTGTTAAGCCTACTGCTTTTGCCATTGCAAGAGCTATGTTCCTTGCATTGCCTGTTTCGTCTTTATGGACAGATACGAGCCCGGGAACTCCAAAACCATCTTCATAAGTCCTTCTGACCTCTGTACCAGGCGCTTTTGGAGCGACCATGATGATGTCAATGCCTTCGGGAGGAGCAATACGATTAAACACAACATTAAATCCATGACTCCATGAAAGAACCTTGCCTTCTTTTACATGCTCCTTTATCTCTTTTTCATAGACTTCTTTCTGGACCTCATCAGGGACAAGGATATGGATGATGTCTGCCTTTGCAGCTGCATCTGAGATAGAGAGTACTTCAAGACCATCTTCCTTGACTTTATTCCATGAAGCTCCATCTTCTCTAACTCCGACAACCACATTTATACCAGAATCTTTTAAACATAAAGATTGTGCTCTTCCCTGCGCACCATAACCAATGACTGCTATCGTTTTTCCCTCTAACACTTTTAAATCCGCATCTTCATCGTGTAATAGTTTTACCATTTTCCACCCTCCGCATTATATGCTATAATCTATTTATAATTTTAACCAAAAGTCAGAACTTTATCGGATTCTTCAACCAATTTAAGCAAATCTTTCATAGTTGAAATTGGACAGACATTACTGCCTTCCTTCTGCCTTGCTTTTAAGCAAGTTCCACAAGCCAATATTTGCCCTTTGTTTTCAATAAACAAATCAACTTGTTCTTTTATATTATATTTCTCATCTTTAATCTCCTCTACTTCAACTCCTTTATTTATTAAGAAGGCCTTTGCTTCATGATTTGCTTTTAATGATATATTTCCAAATCTGAAAGCATTCCAAACTATCTCTGGCTCATTTGTCCCTATAACAATTCCAATTTTCAATTTTATCGCCTTTTGCTTTAGATATTTTCAACTATCAAATTTCCAATCTCTTCAGTATTAACCTGCTTCATGCCTTCCTGCATTATATCTCCGGTTCTGTATCCTTCCTCTAAAACCTTTTCAACAGCTTTCTCTACAGCTTCAGCTGCTTCTTTCATGTCAAATGAATATTTTAACATCATTGCTGCTGATAAAATCTGGGCAATTGGATTAGCTATGCCCTTTCCAGCTATATCCGGAGCTGAACCGCCAGAAGGCTCGTACATTCCAAATGTTCCTTCAGCCAAGCTTGCACTAGGCAGCATTCCCAGGCTGCCGGTTATTGCAGCAGACTCGTCAGATATGATATCCCCGAACATGTTGCCGCAAAGCATTACATCAAACTGCGAAGGATTTTTGGTTAATTGCATCGCAGCATTATCAACATACATCGGCTCATACTCAACATCAGGATATTCTTTTGCAACCTCCTCAACAACTTCTCTCCACAAGACCATTGTCGTTAACACATTAGCCTTGTCTATTGAAGTTACTTTTTTTCTTCTTTTTTGGGCTGCCTTAAAAGCAACATGCGCAATTCTCTTTATTTCCCTCCTGGAATAAACCATTGTATCAAAAGCCCTTTCATCATCCCCTGAACCCTCTCTTCCTTTTGGCTGTCCAAAATATATTCCTCCGGTCAGTTCCCTTACTGTAAGTACGTCAAAGCCTTTTTTAGCTATATCTTCCCTCAATGAAGATGCAAACGCTAACGCAGGATAAAGCTTGGCAGGCCTCAAATTAGCATACAATCCAAATTCTTTCCTCAACCCCAATAAAGCTGTCTTCTCCACACCTTGCCATTTAGGCTTATCCTGCTCGTCAACAGGCCCTCCAACACTTCCAAAAAGTATTGCGTCTGAATTTTTACAAATCTCAAGAGTTTCTTTAGGCAAATGCTCTTTATACTTGTCCCAGGCTGCTCCTCCAACCAAAGTCTCTTTAAACTCAAACTTGGCATTGAACTTTTTCTCTACAGCTCTAAGTACTTTAATAGCCTCAGCCATAACCTCTGGCCCAATTCCATCCCCCGATAAAACTGCTATTTTTTTTGTCATTTTGATCAATTTTTAATTTTGTTTTTTTATCAATTTTTTAATTATTGAATTTTATTATTGATAATTTTTTTATTGATTTTAGATAATACTCTTGCTTTTTCTTAATATGTCGGAAATCAGAGATTTCCGAGCATGCTCAAAAACCGCCACGGTTTTTGATATAATTCATCAACCCGCCTGCATCTATGATGTCCATCGCAAACTTCGGAACAGCCATAAATTCATATTCCTCGTTTTTTGTTAAATTCTTGATCTTGCCTTCTTTAACATTGATTTCAAGCTCATCTCCATCTTTTACTTTCTTGCTTATGTCTTTGCATTCAATTGCCAAAAAGCCGTTATTAATGCAGTTCCTGTAAAATATCCTTGCAAAAGTGTCTGCAATAACTGCTCTAATTCCTGCTCCTCTTAAAGCCCATACAGCATGCTCTCTGCTGCTTCCACAGCCAAAATCCTCTGCTGCAATAACAAAATCACCTTCTTTGACTTTTTTAACAAACTCTTTGTCAATGTCTTCCATCGCATGCTCTGCCAATTCCGCTTCCTTGTCTATATTAAGGTACCTGGCTGGAATGATCTCATCAGTATTAATATGTCCCCTGTTGTAAACATGCGCTTTTCCTTTCATAAATATCTCCTCGGATCAGCTATTTCTCCTTCTATTGCTGAAGCAGCTACTGTAGCAGGCGAAGCCAGATAAACTTCTGATTTAGGGCTGCCCATCCTGCCGACAAAATTCCTATTGGTGCTTGAAATACATTTCTCCCCTTCTGCCAGTACCCCCATATGCCCGCCTAAACAAGCTCCGCATGTTGGTGTTGAAACAGTTGCTCCTGCTTCCATAAATATATCAAGCAATCCTTCCTTATTTGCCTGCTTCCATATATCTGTTGTTGCCGGAACAACAATCATCCTGGTTCCTTCTTTGACTTTCTTCCCTTTCATGATTGAAGCAGCTATCCTCAAATCCTCAATCCTTCCATTTGTGCAGCTGCCTAAATAAGCCTGGTCTATTTTAATCCCTTTTGCCTCGCTAACCCCCTTTCCATTGCTCGGCAAACTTGGAAAAGCCACCATTGGCTCAAGCACAGAGACATCAATCTCAACTATATCAGCATAATCAGCATCCTCATCAGATTCAACAACATCAAATTTTTCCTTGGTCCTTTCCTTAATATAATCAACTGTCTTCTTGTCAGGATTTATAACACCGGACTTGCCGCCTGCCTCAATAGCCATGTTGCATATTGTCATCCTTGCCTCAACAGACATCTCATCAATAGCCTCCCCTGAAAATTCCATTGCTTTGTATAAAGCTCCGTCTACGCCAATCTTCCTTATGATCTCTAAAATGACATCCTTTGAATAGACTCCTTTCCCTAATTTTCCATTTACAACAAACTTTATTGTTTCAGGAACCTTGAACCACAATTCACCAGTCGCCAAAGCAGCAGCTAAATCAGTAGAGCCAATCCCGGTTGAAAATGCTCCCAAAGCTCCGTGAGTGCATGTATGGCTGTCCCCGCATATGATTGTCATTCCGGGCTTTACAAAACCCTGTTCCGGCAATAAAGCGTGGCAAACTCCATGCCTCCCAACCTCATAAAACTTTTCAATACCCTGCTCTTTAGCCCAGTTCCTTATCTTGTTGACCAGCTCTGCTGACTTTATATCTTTATTAGGAACAAAATGATCAGGAGTAATAACAACCTTATCAGCATCAAATACTTTCTTGATTCCATTCTCCCTCAACATTGTGATTGCAGGCGTAGTTGTAATATCATGGCACATAACTAAATCTATCTTTGCGTTAACCAGTTCGCCTGGCTTTACGCTTTCCTTCCCGCAATGTTTTGCTAAGATTTTTTCTGTTATTGTCATGCCCAACTTAAACACCTTGTTCTACCGATTTATGCCCTCTAACCATAGCAGTAGTTCCAGTTCTGCTTATCTCCTTTATGCCATACTTTTTTACCAACTCTATAAAAGAGTTAACTTTCTTAGTATCCCCAACAATCTGGAATATGATTGATTTTGGAGTAATGTCAACTACTTTCACTTTATATACATTTGCATATTTCAATAAATCATCTTTTACTTTCTCATTTGAAATGCTTACCTTGATTAAGCAAAGCTCAGTCATTATTGAATCATCTGGATGAAGCTCTGAAACCTTTATCACATCAATCAATTTATTCACCTGCTTCTCAACCTGCTCAAGAGTTCTTTCATCTCCAATAACAGTAAATATCATTTTGGAAATTCCTGGCTTGGATGTTTTTCCAACTGCAATGGTATCTATATTGAATCCTCTTCTTGAGAACATGCCTGCTATTCTTGTAAGTACTCCAGGCCTGTCCTCAACCAACATCCCTATTATTTTTTTGTTTTTCATTTTGTTCTCCAAAATGGAAAGCTTGAAAATCTCTGATTTTCATTGTTTTTCATTTTAAAAAAACTTCCCCTTCTCTTTCATGCACCCTCCAAAAGCATCCTTTAAATTTCCTCCAGGAGACAACATAGGCAAAATGTTTGATTCGTTCTCAAGCTCAACATTGACAATAAATGTTGTTTTGCTGTCTCGCTGTTTTTTCAAAGCTGAAGCTAAATCTTCTGGTTTTGTTACAGTAATCCCCTTTAACCCGTAAGCCTCAGCAACCTTGACAAAATCAGGGTTCTTTCCTAAGTTAACCTGTGAATACCGTTTATTGAAAAATATCTCCAGCCATTGCCTCACCATGCCTAAATAATGGTTTGACATTATGATTGGATTAACTTTGATGTTTTCTTCAGCAATTGTTCCAAGCTCCTGAATTGTCATCTGGAAGCTTCCATCTCCATCCAGGTCATAAACTTCTACACTGGGCTTTGCCACTTTCGCTCCAACTGAAGCCGGAAGTCCAAAACCCATTGTTCCTGCCCCCCCGCTTGATATAAAAGTTCTTGGATTTCTCATACGCAAAAAGTGTGCTGAAAACATCTGATGCTGCCCTACCCCGGTACAAACAATGTCATGCGGCTTTAATATCTTCATTAATTCCCCCATAACCTTAATGGGGCTTATCGGCTTTTCTTTTCTGTCCATGCTGCAATAGCACTGCTCCTTAAAACCCTTGATCCTATTTGACCATTCTGTCTTTTCTTTTTTGCCTAATTTTCTGATCATAGCAGCTAAATCAGCAATCGCCATTTTAGCGTCTCCTACTATCGGCAGGTCTACCTTGACATTCTTTCCAATCTCAGCAGGATCAATATCAATATGAATAACCTTGCAATTCTCTGCAAAAGTTTTCAAGTTGCCAGTTATTCTATCACTAAACCTGCAACCAATAACAATCATCAGATCGCAGTTCAACATCGCATAGTTCGCAATTTTCCTTCCATGCATGCCAACCATCCCGATAGACAATGGCTCATTTTCATCATAAGCTCCTTTGCCCATCAATGTTGTTGCTATCGGCGCCTTGATTAAATCAACAAGCTCTCTTAACTCATTAGATGCATTTGAGCTTATAACACCGCCGCCAGCAAGGAATAAAGGCCTTTCTGAATTAAGTATCATCTCTGCTGCTCTCTTTATCTGGTTTATATTTGCTTTCAATGTTGGCTGAAATGACTCAATATGAACTTCTTTTGGAGCTGGCTTGGTAACTTCTTCTGTCTGCGGGTCTTTTGGAAGATCGATATAAACAGGACCTGGCCTCCCTTCAGTTGCAATTTTATAGGCTTTCATGAAAGTAGATGCAATATCATTTGGTTTTCTTATCTGGAAATTATGCTTTGTTACTGGTATTGTGATTCCCATCATATCCGATTCCTGGAAAGCATCATTTCCAATCAATTGCGTTGCAACCTGGCCTCCTATTGCAATTATAGGTGAAGAATCCATGTATGCATTCATTATTCCAGTAACTAGATTGGTTGCGCCTGGCCCTGAAGTAGCTATGCAAACTCCTGGCTTTCCCAAAACTCTTGCATAAGCTTCTGCTGCATGTGCTGCTCCCTGCTCATGCCTAACCAAAACATTCTTGATTTTCCCTTTATATTCTAAAAAAGCGTCAAATAATGGAATAATCACTCCTCCAGGATACCCAAATGTCTTGTCAGTTCCATTCTTGATTAATGTCTCAACTACTGCATTAGCGCCTTTCATTTTTTACCTTTCTTTCTCATTTTTTTCCAATTCAAGGCTTTGTTTATACCTTTGATGATGGCCATAACACTTGCTTTTATAACATCCTCGTCAACTGCCTGGGCTGAAAATACTTTCTTTTCCTTATCTTCCAGTTTTATTGAAACATCTGCAAGAGCGTTTGTTCCTCCGGTTATAGCCTTTAAATTATATTCCGTTAATTTTAAAGAAGGTCCTATGATATTCCATATGGCCTTGCTCACTGCATCAACAGGCCCGACACCTGCTCCTGCTCCTGTTTTTTCTTTTCCTTCCACTATCAGCCTTACTGAAGCTGTAGGCGTAGTCTTATTCCCTGTATTTACCGAGAACTCCTTAAGCTTGATTATGGTTTCTTCTTCTGAAAGCTGGTGTATGATATCATTTGCTATCGCAATTATGTCCCCTCCTTCGACAACTTTCTGCTTGTCTGCTAATTCTTTTACTTTAGTGGTCACCTGTCCTACCTGCTCTTTTGTAAGATCATAACCTTCTCTTGTCAATAAATCCATTACAGCATGCTTTCCTGAATGTTTTCCAATAACTAAATTTTCTCCGGTCCATCCTATCTCTGCAGATTTCATTATCTCATAAGTTCTTTTATCGCTCAAAACACCATGTTGGTGTATGCCTGCCTCATGAGCAAAAGCGTTCCTGCCCACAATTGCCTTGTTTCTTTGAATCTCTATTCCTGTTAAATTTGAAACTAACCTGCTTGTCTTGTAAATTTCTTTTGTATTTATGCCTGTATGAACATTGAAAAAATCTTTTCTTGTCTTGATGTTCATTGCAATTTCCTCTATTGCAGCATTTCCTGCTCTCTCTCCTAACCCATTGATGCAGCCCTCTACTTGAGTTGCACCTGCCTTTACAGCTGCCAATGAATTCGCAACAGCATTACCTAGATCATCATGGCAATGAACGCTGATTACAATATCTTTTGCCTCAGGAACATTATCAAATACATACTTTATCCTATAAGCAAATTCTTCCGGCTCTGCATAGCCAACAGTATCCGGAATGTTTATTGTGGTTGCTCCTGCCTTTATTGCTGCTTTAACCACATCACACATATAGCTTAAGTCTGTTCTTGCAGCATCCTCTGGTGAAAACTCAACATCCTGGCAGTATTTTTTTGCTCTCTTAACACCTTCTTCTGCCATCTTTATTACTTCTTCTTTGCTTTTCCTTAGTTTTTTCTCTATATGAATTTCAGAAGTTGCAATAAAAACATGAATTCTTGGTTTCTTGGCATATTTTACAGCTTCCCATGCCCTGTCAATATCTTCAGGTATAGTTCTTGCTAATCCGCAGATAGCAGGACCTTTTACAGTCTTGGCTATCAATTTCACAGCTTCAAAATCCCCCTCAGAAGCTATAGGAAAACCTGCTTCAATCACATCAACACCAAGCTTTGCCAGCTGCTTCGCTATTATCAACTTCTCCTTTGTAGTTAAAGAAGCGCCAGGGCTCTGCTCTCCATCCCTTAAGGTTGTGTCAAATAATGTTATTTTTTTCATTGTATCTTGATTTTTTGTTTTTTTAATTTTTTATTGGATTTTACCATCAATGGTAATGTTTTACAATCACAATTGTTTGCGCTTTTGTCAGCTGCGTTTTTTTATAATTTTAATCGTTTTTAATTTTTTTAAATATTGAATTCTTTTTCATTGATTTTATTTTTCATTGATTGATTTCTTTTGTTTTTATTGATTATTTCCTGATTTTCATTTAAACTTTTTGGTTTTTTATGAGTTTGCCTATTCCTTGATTTTAACGATGATAATGCCGGTCTTGAATTAAGAGACCAGAATTATAAGAGTACCACTAACAGAACTAGGACTAACAGAATCTTACTCATGTTTGATTTAATTCCGCTTGTCATAGATAGAAGGACTGCATTGTTATTTATAAAGTTTTCGGGGATTTAAGAAGAAAATTAATCATTAACATAACTCAGCCATTTCTCATACTTTTTATTCTTGCCATGAACTGCATCCATGAATATTGCCTTTAGTTTGGATGTTATTGGACCAATTTCGCCATTTCTTATTTTCTTGCCATCTAATTGCCCAATAGCAGTTACCTCTGCTGCAGTTCCAGTAAAAAACAGCTCATCTGCATTCTTTAAGTCATCTAATGTCAGGTCTTTCTCTCCAATCTTAATCCCTTCATCTTTTGCAATTTGCATAATTGAGCTTCTGGTTATCCCAGGCAGGATTGTGCCCAGCTTAGGTGTATAAATCTCCCCGCCTTTAACACAAAAAATATTCTCTCCAGGACCTTCTGCGATATTCCCATTATAATCCAGCAGCAAACACTCATCAAAACCAGCTTCTTTTGCCTCAACACTTGCCAATATTGAATTGACGTAATGCCCGCATATCTTCGCATCTGCGATAAGGGATTTTGGATGGATCCTTATATACTTAGAAGTCTTGACCTTAACTGCATCATCCCCTAAATAAGACCCCCATGGCCATACAGCTATAGAGCAATTGACAGGAGCTCCTGCCGGATTAAGCCCCATCTTACCATAACCGAAAAAACATATGGGCCTTATATAGCCTGCATCTACCTTGTTTATTTTAACAGTTTCTTTTACAGCTTCAGCTATTTCTTCTTTTGAAAAAGGAATCTTCATTGTCAAAGGCTCTGCAGACTTAAACAACCTGTCAACATGCTCCTTCAGCCTGAAAACAGCAGGACCATTCTCAGTTTCGTAAAACCTGATGCCTTCAAAAACACCTGCTCCATAATGTAATGTATGGGTAAGCACATGTATCTTAGCATCATCCCAATTAACAAATTCTCCATCCATCCATATTTTTTCAGTCTTGTTTTCCATAATGATTGCCTTTTGCTAAAGAATTTAAAACGTATTTATTAGTTTTGCGGTATTTTCTTTTTTGAAAAAGAAACATTTAAATACTTATTGTACTTATAGTACTTACAAGGGTTACTTTTAATGATAAAATATAGTAAACATGCAAGGGAGCGCATGGTCCTCAGAGGAATAAGCGAAAAAGAAGTTGAGGAAGGCATAAAAAGAGGTTCAAAAGAACTCCAAAAACCAAATAAAATATTATCCCATTACAAATATTTTTGTGTTGTTTACAAAAAAATAAAAGATAATATTTATGTTATAACAATTAAACCAAGGTGATTAATTATGAAATGTCCTGTCTGTGATAAAGGAGAACTAAAAAAAGGGAAAATAAAAGAATATATGTTCGGAGTTTACCTAGGCGAATTTCCTGCTGAAACATGCACAAAATGCCATGAGTCATTCACAGATTCCGAAACTACCAGAAAAATAGAAGAAATTGCGAAGAAAAAAGGAATTTGGGGATTGGGCAAAAAAACAAAAATAACTCGTACTGGAAATTCATTAGCAGTGAGGATACCAAAGAAACTTGCAGACTATCTAAAACTTACAGAAGGTAAAGAAACCTACATTCACCCAGAGAATAATAAGCTCATTATTGAGAGTTGAAAATTTATTTTACAACAGTGCACGCAACAAAACACTGCATCCCTAACCCTTTCCCGAACTCACTCAAACCCTCTCCAGAAGTAAACGTCAGCCCAATCTTGTCTTTTTCTATTTTTAATAAATTTGACAATGATTCCTTAATCTTATCATGGTAAGGCTCCAGCTTTGGTTTTTTTGCCTCAACCATTACCCCAACATTATTGATCTGCCAGTTATCCTCATTTAATTTTTTTAGTATAACTTTTAGATATTCTTTGCTGTCAGTAATCCCTTTTTCCAAACACATCTTATCTGCATAGCAGCTTATCGACCTCCCACCAATTGCCTGGCTTAATGCATTGAATAAAGCATGCAGTATAACATCTCCGTCTGAGTTTGCTTTCAAGCCCTGTTCATCCGGAATTAAAATGCCTCCTAAGATTAATGGCTTCTGTTTTTCATCAAACCTATGCGAATCCTGGCCTAGTCCAACTCTTGCTCCTGATTTTATTTTCTCTGCAATCTGCAAATCCTCGGGTGTTGTGATTTTTATGTTTTCCTTGTTTGTTTCTACAACCTTCACTTTCTCCCCCAATCTTTCAACCAAAGCGACATCGTCTGTGCCGTAAAAATTATCCTCATAAGCTTTCTCAAAAGCTTTTTTTACCAACCCATATTTTATTGCCTGCGGGGTCTGCATCTGCCATAGCTTTTCCCTGTCAAGGGTTTTTACTGCAAAATTATCTCCATCTACTTCTTTGATTGTATCTTTTGCCTTGATTGCAGCAACCGCAGCACCATGCTCTTTTGCTGCTTCTGTTGTTTCCTTGATTGTTTCTTCTGAGACAAATGGATTTGCAGCATTATGAATTAAGATTATATCTTCATCATCCGCATTTTCCACTGCCTTGATCCCATTATAGACAGAATCCTGCCTTTTCTCTCCCCCGGAAACTATTTTTTTGATTTTCTTATACTGGTTTTTTTCAATGATTCTTTTTATTTCATTTTCATCATCTTTGTTTACAACTAAAATAATATTGTCAATTAAATCCAAATTCTCAAATTTTTCAATTGTACTGCAAACTATTGGTTTACCTACTAATGATAAAAATATCTTATTTATCTTTTCATTCATCCTTTTTCCTTTCCCAGCCCCAACAATAATCGCTGTGTTCATCTATAGCAGAGAAAAAGAGAGGGCTATTTAAAATTTGTTGAAAAAATAGAAATTAGTTGTTTAATCATGATTTCAAATCTTTCAGGATTTTGGATATCTCTTTCTTCAATTTAGGAATATCATTGTCAATAATCTCCCAAACGATATCTAAATCTACATTAAAATAAGCATGTATCATTACATCCCTAGTTCCTGCTATCTTTGCCCATTCAATTTTAGGATACTTTTCTTTAAATTCTTTAGAAATATTTTTTGCAGCTTCTCCAATTATTTCAATCCTTCTGATACAAGCGTCTTTAACATCCTTATTTCTTTTAAACTCTTCCAGAGAAAAACCTTTGATGGAATCTTCGATATCATTAATTGAATCCAGTATATGTTTTAGATATG
>CAZPFO010000012.1:0-38369 GCA_964585935.1 uncultured Methanosarcinales archaeon
CACACTTTCGTGCATTGTAAAGGTTTCGCGCCTGCTGCACCCCGTAGGGCTAGGGTCTGTGTCT
Organism: uncultured Methanosarcinales archaeon; assembly: GCA_964585935.1. GTDB lineage: Archaea > Nanobdellota > Nanobdellia > Woesearchaeales > GW2011-AR4 > BS150m-G64. The sequence goes on from CAZPFO010000012.1 coordinate 65, forward strand.
AAGTACCCTTCTCGGGGCTACCTCTCTCAAAGCCCCTACGGATCTTCGGCTTGGTGAGCATATAAAATTCCGACGGAATTTTAATTATTTCCTTCGGAAATACATTACCTCACCAACAACCTAATCCGCCGCCAACTCATCCTTAGGCATTACTTTTGTGGGAAAATTCGTTCCAGAAAATTCCCTTATCCGGTATTAGCCTCAGTTTCCCGGGGTTATCCCGAACCTAAGGGCAGATTATCGACGTGTCACTGAGCAGTTCGCCTCTATTGCTAGAAGACATGCATGGCTTAATCGAACCCTAATAGCAGCAACCTCCCGCAGGATCAACGGGAATTAATTTTTATGGTCCGCAAATTGATTATGGAATAAACTTACCAATACTCGACAAAAATATCAAGTACACAAAAAAATGACTATATGTGTCTTTAGAATTTAATATCTAAAATATAGTTGGAGGCGAGAGAATTTAGGAATATTTTGTTATTTATAAAGCTTTCTATACTCACGGACAATAATTTTTATAGGGGTAGCTGCCTGTTAGTTATATCCCAGAAGTATACAAAAAAACACATAAGAAAACTATTTTTTAGCCCTTCTTCTTTTTTCTTTCTTCATCCTTTTACGCTGCCATTTCCATCTCATCTGGCGCTTTTTTTTCCATCGTCTTGAGCTTCTTTTCATTCTTCGTTTCTTCGCAACAGCAAAGTTGCTACCTTAACCTCCGTTATAGTTTTTTATTGAAAGAACTTATGTTTGTTTATAAATATTTTTGTTTTAAAAAGATTGGAATGCTCCCGCCGGGATTCGAACCCGGGTCCCCGCCTCGAAAAGGCGGGATGATTGGCCGGACTACACTACAGGAGCGGTAAATGTTAGATTTTTGTTCTTATTTTTAAGGCTTTCTCTTAATAAGAATAGATGGGCCCACGGAGATTTGAACTCCGGACCACTGGCTTTCCTAGATTGTACCAGTAGCGGTCATATAAGACCAGCGCTCTAACCGGGCTGAGCTATGGGCCCATGAGAATTAAAGTAAAGTTGTGGTTGGTATTTAAAATTTTTGGAAATAAAAATTAAAATGCGATGGCCGGGACTCGAACCCGGGTGAGAGCCTTGGCAAGGCCCTATCATAGCCACTAGATCACCATCGCAGTGATATTAAATTGCCAGACAAGCGAGCAGGTGTTTAGCTAGCGAAGCGAGCTTCGCATTTCAAAGAGCTTTGCAAACCAGGCAATTTATGGCGTTTTTAAAAGTGATGGGCCCACCCAGATTCGAACTGGGGATCTACACCTTGTAAGGGTGTTGTCATAACTTCTAGCCGCGAGCAAGGAATGCATCGCAGATCACTAGACCATGGGCCCGGTAAAGGTAAATGAATTGTAAGTTTATTTAAAAAGTTTTTGAATTGATAAGTATAATAAAATTAAGTATAGTTAGGCAACAACAATAATGGCTTCGGACGCTACGCTGCTCGGCAGCCCGAAGGGCCCAACCCCAGCCTCGCCCTCGCCATTGTTGTTGCCTCATTTTTAGAATTTTTCTTATCATTAAATAATAAATTAAATAAACTCTGATAGAAAACCAAACAAATATGAAAGAAAAAAATCTTTTGAAATATGCTTTTATAGCTTCTTTATTGGGTGTTTTGATTTTGTTTATTGTTTCAGAGAATATTTCTGTTGAAGAGAAAACAATCAGCAAAATAACTTTTGAGGATATGGACAAGAAAGTCAAGATTAAAGGCTTTGTTGAGAAGGTTGTTGATACTGAAAAGGTTGTGATAATGGAAGTTGTGCAAGCAGAGAATATTGATGTTATCTTGTTCAAGAAAGAGGCTGGAGTAATTGATATTGAGAAGGATGACTTTATAGAGGTTATTGGAAAGGTTGAAGAGTATGGGGGAGAATTAGAGGTGATAGGGCAGAGGGTAAGAGTGATAAGGTAAAATGTTTTTTGAAATTTTTATTAGTATATTGTTGGGTGTAATTGCTGGAATAGTAACCGGCTTGATTCCGGGAATACATATCAATTTAATTTCGATTTTACTGGTGAGTGTGTCTGCTTATTTTCTAGGTTTTACAGATCCTATTGTTTTAGGGGTGTTTGTTATTGCTATGGCTGTTACGCATACTTTTTTGGATGCGATACCTTCTATATTTTTGGGGGCGCCTGATGCTGATATGGTGATGGGTGTGCTGCCCGGGCATCAGCTGCTGTTGGAGGGCAAAGGCTATGAGGCGGTTAAGCTGACTGTTATAGGGTCTTTTTTTAGCTTGGTTTTGGTAATATTGATCATGCCTTTTTTGCTTCCTGTTGTACCCCTGATTTATTCTTTTTTAGAGCCTTATATCGGATATATTCTGATTTTTGTTGTTGCTTTTATGATTTTGAAAGAGAAGAAAATTGGCAAAGTATGGGGGTTTTATGTTTTCTTTTTATCCGGTGTTTTAGGGTTAATTGTTTTGAACATGCCTAACTTGTCTCAGCCTTTATTTCCAATGCTTTCTGGCTTGTTTGGTGTTAGTACCTTACTTGTTTCTTTATCGCAGAATGTTAAGATTCCGAAGCAGAAGATTTCTGAGACAATTAATGTAAGCTTTGGGAAGAAGTTAAAGGCGTTGGGAGCAGCTGTTTTTTCTGGTTCATTGACTGGAATATTTCCGGGCTTGGGGGCTGCGCAGGCTTCAATAATTGGAATGCAGATTGTGGGAAATATAGGCAATTATGGCTTTTTAATCTTGATTGGCGGGGTTAACACTGTTAATTTTGTTTTTTCTTTAGCTACCTTTTACACTTTAGAGAAGGCCAGAAATGGAGCGATAGTTGCTGTTATGGAGATTGTGAATAGCATTAATTTAAATGAGTTGGTTGTGTTTTTAGCTGCTGCTCTGATTGCAGGAGGGGTTGCTGTTTACCTGGCTTTAGGTTTTACAAGAATATTTTCAAAACTGATGAGCAAAGTCAATTATAAGTTTGTTTGTTTTTCGATTATTGGATTTATTTCTATTTTGTCTTTTGTTTTTGGCGGTGTTTTGGGTGTTGTTGTTTTGGCGACTTCTACTTTTTTAGGCATGCTGGCTCCTTTGTTGAATGTTAAGAGGAGTCATGCAATGGGTTGTTTGCTTTTGCCGGTTATTTTGTTTTTTGTTTTGTAAAACTTAAATTCTAAAATAAGCAAATTATTTAAATTGTGGAATTAATATATAAAATGAGGCAAGTAAATGAACATTAAGTATACAATTGTGGGCTTAATCATAATTGGCATTTCTTTGAGCATGTTCGTTCAGGTGGTGGAACAAAAGCAGGATTTTGAGGAAAAAGGGTTGGGCGAGATTTCAGCAGCTGTTGTATCTGAGATAATTGATATCAACAATGGCCATAAAAATCAACTTAATTTTAACAACATATTGCCGTATATTCTATTAATGAGTGGGGTAATCAGTTTCATTGCGGGGTTAAGTGTTAACCGGAAATAGTAAAGTAGATAATATCTCTACCAAACAAATTACCCTAACTGCCTATCCCTTGCTTCATCTATTTTGTCAAAATGCTCGTAGATAAGTTTTGTGTACCTTTTTTGAGTTTCTTGTTTGTATGGAATTTGTTTGACGGGTTTTTGTTCTAGTTCAAATTTAAGCATTGCAGAATCTGAGTTTATTGTTTTGTATTCGATTTTTAGGGGTTTTTCTATGTTGATTGACATAAAAGATATCCCTATAATCAAGACTATGAAAATGGATATTGATAAGAGTAATTTATGTTTCATTTTAATGAACCAAAACCTCTTTATTAGATAAGGATTGGTGTTTAAATAGTTTTCTCAGTCAGATTTGGATATATATTTACTAAATAGTGGTTACAAAACTAAAAGTTTATAAATGATAATATTATACACCTCTTTATGAATACAGGAGTTTTACCAGAGAATGTAGATTTACCAAAAGAAACTATATATTCATCAATAAAAGGCACATATTTAGATAGTGTTCTTAAACCAACTGGAATGGAAGCATTTGGAAACCCTGATAAACCGATTTATAAATATAGGCCTAGGAATGATGGAGCGCTTGTTGATCTAGTTAGTAGGATGGATGAGGAAACTAGAATAGCAATAGAAATTTATAAAAATGGTTTTGAATATATTTCAAATATTATACATTTGGATATTGCATTTATGTTAAATGATAAATTGAAAAGGGAAAAGGAACACTCCATAACTATTGATTTGAAAAATATGCGGGGTAAGTCGCTAGTGTTTGAAGTGTACAAAAAATAGACTCTTTCTTTATTCTAGGATTTTATAAAGTGCAAATGCGTAGATAGATTTTTATATTTAGAAAATATACTATGATGTTAAGATGCCCACTAATATAAAGTATAATAAAAAACATATAGTAATAGATTACAAAAACCTAACACAGGGCAGCCCAGGTCTTTATGATATTGAATATTTGGCAGACAATATTGTTGGACATCTAGCTGAAGAAAATGTTGAAGTTAATAGGGATGATCTGATAGCAGTGATTAAAAAGCAAAGGGAAGTATATAATCAGTATATCGGTAGCGAGTCTAGTTTACCTCCTGAAGGAATTGCCTTTGGAAAATATATGATAAAACAATTTAAAAGTAATAATAATTCAAAAGAGTTTAAATATGGGGGTAATTCAAAGGAGGGTGTGAAAGTTACTAGGGAATTTGGAAAGGGTAAGATTTTTGAGATAGTTTCTTATGTCGATTTTAATGAAGAAATAATTTCTTGATTTAAATGATATTTATCTCCCAAGAGATAATCACCAACCACAATATTTTTAAAGCAGCCTTATTTTCTGGGTTTTATGGAAGGAGTTATTGTGAGTTTTAGAAGGGGAAGGCATACTCAGACAGACAACCAGATGCTTGTTAATGTTAAGGATTCAGATAGCAAGGAAAAGGCTGCTAAGTTAGTTGGCAAAGCTGTTGTATGGAAAAGCCCTGCTGGCAAAGAGATTAAAGGAGAGGTAAGGGCTGCGCATGGAAATAAAGGCGTTTTGAGAGTTTTGTTTGAAAGGGGGATGCCTGGTCAGAGTTTAGGCACAAAAGTTAATGTTCAATAAATTGTTAATTCTTTTATTTATAGTTTACTTAATCAAATCTTAATATCAGAAACTGCCTTTTCTTTCTTCCTGAGCATCATAAAAATACCGCCAATAAGGCTGCCTAATGCAGTGCCGTATTTTAATGTGCTTGATATGATCAAATCATCTTTTATGAATTTTATATTGAACAATTCAAGTAAAACAATTACTCCCAGGAATATAAAAATAAAAGCAATGAATATCCTTATACTAAAGCCCTTGCCATGAGTTTTAGGAACATTCATTTTAGAATGGTATGATATTCTGCATTGCCAGGAAATAGGCAAGCGCAAAGCCAAGTACTAAACCTATAACAAAAAACAAGCCTGCATGCATTGAAACAAAAGCTTTTTTATTCATGTTATCACCTTTTTGATATTAATTTTAATTTATTTTTTTATTGGTATTTAAATGTTGTTAATTTCTCATTTTATTTTTCACCTCTCCCCAATAGAAAAGTTTATATAGAAGTTTAAGGGATTTTATAGTTTAAATGAATAAAAAAAAGATTGGCTTTTTAGCTGTGCTTTTGAGTTCGTTTTTTGCTAATTTGACTCCTGTTTATGCGCAGGAAGGCTTATTGAGTGAATGGCTGAAATTTATTTTTATTGACTTGAGCGATTTAGCCCAAAGTGGAGACCAGGTATTTGTTGTTTATGCTAAAATCATACTTTTCTTTTTGGTTTTTGTTATCCTTTACTGGAGCGCTGAGAAAGTATTCAAGGAGCAGGGGAGGATAGCGGGAACTGTTGCCTTTATTATCTCCCTGATCAGTGTTGTATTGCTGCCGGGAGATATGATTTTGCTTATATTCAATACTTATAGTGCAATAATAGGCTATGCTTTTATTTTGGTGCCTGTTTTTATTGGGCTGTTCATAGCGTATAAGTTTGCAAATGAGAAAGAAGGAGGGCACCCTCATATGAAAAAGATGCTGAAAGGCATAATCTTTATTGTCATATCAATACTGACTTTTTCTTTGTCAACTACCCTGATGGGGCTTGAATCTGATGCCTACCTTGAAGTTGCAAGGTGGGCAAGAGTAGGAGCAGTAATTGCTTTGTTAGTGGGAATATTTTATTTACTGACTTTCTGGGGCGGTAAAGGTGAGGCAGCATCAGCTGCACCTACTAAATAAATATAGAATTAAATATTACCCGATAGTTGATGCTCCATAGATAAGGCCTACAACTCCGATCACTATTATTATTCCTGAATACAATGGGCCAGAGGTAGGGATAATTTGAGGTATGTAATTTTGGAGAAACGGCAACAATCCTCCTAAGATTGTCATAAGGCCTACAGAAAATGTTACAAATTTCTCTGTTCCTATAAGCATCTTATTCATCACGCCGTAGATCAAAGCGATAAATCCCACTGCAATTATTATGAATGAGTAGCCTGGCGCTGTTGTCGGCACAGCAGCAGGTATAATTCCCAGGCTTCCGGGACCAATAAATGGCAATATGCCTGCAAGAATTATTATAATGCTAAGAAGAACCATCATTATTTTCATCATATCACCTTTTTTTATGTTTTAATTTGATTATGGCTATATAAACTTTTTTATTTTTGGCAGTAAAACAAAAAGTTTATATACGATAATTGTTGGTAATTTTTTATGGCGTTTGGAGGGACAATACATACAAAACTTAGCCCGGATGAGCTATTAAGAAGGATGCATGGTATAGTTGGGCAAATATATAAGCTTTATAATGAACATATGCAGGTTAGTGATTTAAATAAAGCTGGTGTTGAGGCAAAAATTTCATTTAAAAAAAACCAACTTAAGACTATGCTGGCTAAGTTTGAGGATGCAGACCTAAAACAGATTTATGATGATGCAAAAAGGTTAGGCCAGTTGGCAAAGGCAAAGCCGGAGCTTATCCCGCAGATAAAACAAAACTTAGAACAAATTGAAAATTTGCTTGGTGAAATAAGGAATTCAGAAAAACGTGATATGAGAAATGCAAGATTCCTTGGGAGAGTGGCAAACCACCTAAGCAGGGAAGTCAGAGGTACAGAAAAAGAAATTAAAAAAGCAAGGGATAAAATAATGCAACATATGAAAAGTCTTCGCAGAGCGCCATTAAAAAAATAATAAAAAAGAGGTAGTATAAATGAAAATATCACTAAAAAAGAAGCCTAAAAACCCTACGATAATAGAGGGTTTTCCTGGTTTTGGTTTAGTTGGGACGATTGCTTCTGAGTTTTTAATCAGCCATTTAAAGACGGAGCAGATAGGCAAGATTGTGTTTAATGAGATGCCTGCAATGGTTGCTATACATGAAAACAAGGTTGTTGAGCCATTAGGGATTTTTTACAACGAGAAATACAATCTGATCATAATTCATGCAATAACTGCCTCGCAGGGCTTTGAATGGGATATTGCTGATAATATTATAAAACTAGCTGAAGACCTTAATGCAAAGGAAATAATCTCTTTGGAAGGCGTTGGCAGCGGTGAAAAGACAGCATTAACAACATCAAAGGTTTTTTTCCATGCAGAGGACAAAAAAAACAGGAAGAGATTTGAAAATGTCAAGCTAGCTCCTCTAAAAGAGGGCATTATTGTGGGTGTTACAGGCGCTATCCTGCTAAGGAGCGAGAAAGTTCCAGTCAGCTGCATCTTTGCTGAAACACAAAGCAATTTACCTGACAGCAAGGCTGCTGCAAAGGTAATTGAAACTCTGGACAAATACCTGGGATTAAAGGTTGACTACAAGCCATTGATGGATCAAGCCGAGAAGTTTGAAGACAAGCTAAAAAGCCTGCTGACACAAAGCCAAAAGGCGCAGGAGATAAGCGAGCAGAAAAAACTGAGTTATATGGGTTAAGTCTATTGGTTGCTATAGTACAATAGTAAAAATAATAAAGTTTATAAGTTAACATATATTTCTGTTTTGAATGTCATTTATTAGTTCAGTTGCGGAAGTTTATTCGACTTTAATGAATAATAAAAAAATTCAAAAGAATGCACTACATGATGTAAGGTGTATTGCAGACTATGTTCTTAACAATGGAACTGATGCGAAAGATATATTTTTGCCAGAACGTGGAGAAGAACCCAGGAAATGTATGGCATTCTCAGAATTTTCTGAGAAGCCAATATTTGCAGATCTTATTGAATCAACAGATCCAACTATAGAAAGTTTTATTCTAAGCAATGGTGAATTTTCGGTTAGACATTTGCGATTTAAAAGAGTTGGTGGATCAGTTTACAATATTAATGTTGATAAAGAAGGGTGGAGTATCTTCTGGCTACAATATGGGTGCGATACATTCGATCCGGAAAATGGTGGGGTTGGAGTGGAATTTATGAATGAGGCAGTTCGGGGAGAAGGTTATATAGAGGCAGGATATAATTGGTTAAGTGGGAAACGCTTTCTAAACAAATTACATTCATTAGCTGAAGAATTAAGAAAACAGAAAGTTCTAGTAATCTAGAAAAATAAGTTTATCTGTTAAGATTTGATTTATCATTACCAATATTTTTATGTTTTTCTTGATTTTGATGTTTTTCTTGATTTTACACTTAACTTGCTCTTCGATTAATCTCCCATTATTAAAATTTTAATTTAAAAAAAACGATTGTTAAGTGCAAAACTTTTTATTCTCCATTCTATTTCTTTATAATTAATGAAAAAGATTAACAAAAGCCTTGTTGCTGTTCTTTTGATTATTTTTTTATCTGTGATAGTTTATGGGAATATATTTCAGAATGAGTTTGTTTGGGATGACCATACTTTCATTTTAGACAGGCCTGAGATCAAGTCTTTCTCCAATATTCCCGGCTTTTTTACAACTGATGTTGACAATACCTACAGGCCGTTGAGAAGCGTCAATTATGCAATTATCTACTCTATCTTTAAGAAGAATCCCTTTGGGTATCATTTGAATGCGCTGCTGCTCCATATTTTGATTTCGATTCTGGTTTATTTTATAATTTTGAAATTAATTGATAAGAGAAATGTTGCTTTAGTTGCGTCATTGTTATTTGCTTTGCATCCAATACATACCGGCAGGGTCACAAATATGACTGCTGGCTTTGATTTACTCGGAATATTCTTCTTTTTACTGTCATTTTATTTTTATATTATTTTTTCTAAAGAGAAAAAAATTAATTATTTTGTTTACTCATTGATAATTTTTGTTATTGGCTTGTTTGCTTCTGAAGAGGCTGCAATTTTGCCGTTTGCCATTATCTTGTATGAATTCTGCTTTAACGGGAAATTTTTTGGCAAAGAAAATTTAAAGAAAAATATTTTGAAATTTCATGTGCCTTTTTTTGCCTTATTAATCGGTTATGTTGTTTTAAGGTTTTTTGTGCTGGGTATAGTCGGGAGGGTTTCCGAGTATGAAAGCCCTGGTTTATTCTTTACTTCAATAACAATGGCAAAGGTTTTTGTTGGCTATATTTTTTTGCTGATATCACCACTGAATCTAAAATTGTTTTATGAGGTAAATGTGGCTGATTCTATTTTTAATTTTGATATTTTATTGTCTATTGTCGCATTGGTTTTAATCTTGCTTTTCACAATAAAAAGATACAATAAAGTTGTTTTTTTCTGTGTTTTCTGGTTTTTTATTACCCTGGTGCCATTCTCCAATCTTATTCCCTTGGTTGTTTTGATGGCTGAAAGATATTTGTATCTGCCTTCTCTCGGGTTTTGTTTTTTAATTGGCTTTGTTTTTGACAAGATTTATAATTGGGATCTGGATGAAGATGTGAGAAAAAAAATCAGAGTTGGCTTAATTGCTTTTATTGTTTTATTGCTCTTGTCTTATTCTTTTGCTGTTGTAAAGAGGAATGCAGAGTGGAGAGACAACTTAAGTTTGTGGACGGAAACTGTTAAAGACAGCCCTTATAGCTCAAGGGCCCATGATAATTTAGGGTTTACTTACGAGCAGGCTGGAGACTATAAGAAAGCGATAATCGAGTTTGACAAGGCAGTCAAGCTAATGCCTGGAAATTACAGGGCCCACACTAATTTAGGCGTTGCTTTGGCTAAGGTTGGCCTGTATAATCTTTCAATCAAGGAGCTGGAGGTTTCAATTAAAATAAACCCCCATCATTACAAAACTTACAACAAATTGGGGTTGGTGTATTCTGAAATTAAAGATTATGATGCTGCCCTCGACAATTTGGCTCAGGCTGTAAAATTAAATCCAAGGTATGCAAAAGGATATAATGATCTAGGGACTGTATACGGGAAGCTAGGGAAATTCAATGCTTCTTTAAACTCGTTTGAGACGGCAATAAAGATTGACAAGGATTATGGGGATGCCCACTATAACTTAGGTGTTTTGCATGGCTTTTTAGGTGAAGAGGAGCTAGCTTTAAGGGAGTTGAGGATTGCTGTTGGTTTAGAGCCGGAGAATGAATTATATAAGAAGAAGTTAGAGGAATATAGCTGAAAGTGTAAAATTTTAACGTTTCAGAGGCTGTGGATAAAAAACTACTTCTTAATTTTATAGTGCCTAACTGAGTTTTATACTCACTTTATCTTTTATTTTTTTGTTTGTTGATTAAAAATCAAGCTAAAGCATGTTGGACTATGCAAACACTCATTTTCACTCTGGCTTTCCTACTTTTTTATTGAATTCTCTAATTTTGATACCTTAAATCATGAAAAGTGAGTGTTCCATATATTCTGTTTATTTTTATTGATCTAACTCACTATTTGAACACTCACTTTTGGGTTTGGGTGTTTTTTATTTTCAATATTGAATATTATTAATGGGTTATTGTATACTTTAAAATAGAGATTACGATAGTATTATTATGTTATATATTATATATAGTGTATATAATGAATATAGTTTATAAATGGTTATTTTTAGTTTTCTATTATACCAAATATATTTTTAACAGTAGTTTAATAATTAAATATTTTAATCAAAGATTGTATATTTTATTTTAAGATTAAATATTAATATCAATTTTAAGAAGCGAAAAATTTAAATAGTTTGTAATTTTAAGTGTTTTTCGTGATTTTTTATGAAAAAAACAGGCTTATTTTTGGTGATTTTAATGATTTTTTTTGCTGGATGTCAGGCTAATTTGTCAGCTGAAGAGCCTGAAAAACCCGAAAAACCGGCTGTAAAAGAGATGTCAAAGGAGCTTTGTGATGAATTTGGTGGAAGTTGGAATGAATGCGGAAGCCCTTGCGCTGGAACAGATGCGGATTATTGCATTCAGGTTTGCCAGGCGCAGTGTGAATGTGGAGGAATAGCAGGGTTTAATTGCCCAGAAGGGTTTAAATGCAGGCTAACTGGAAAAATAGCTGATGAAATGGGTGTTTGTATTAAAGAATAGGTTTTTTAAGGTCTTATAATCAATTTTAAAGTTATTGGCTCTTTATACACCCCTAGATCTTTGTTATTTAGCCCTGTATAGAGGTAAGAAAACCCTTTTTCTTCGATAATGGCTGAGAGAGATTCCATAAAATATATGTTTTTAACTGCTTCTGGGCTGTATTTTTCAAGTTTTGAGGGGATTTCCAAGGGCCATAACCCTTTTAAGATGTAAACTACCTCTTCTTTTGTTATGTCTTTTCCTGCGTTTTTTTTGTCCAGGACTATAAAATCGTCAGGCAAACCATTCTTGATGAATTTGATATCTGAGAAAATGATCTTGTAGCTATCTCCCAGCATTGAGTTAAAGTCTTTATTTTTGTAAAAAGAAGCCATGTTTTGAAGATCAATCTGAGCTGTTTGTAATGCTATTCTACCATAAAAATCATCGTCATCTTCATTAATACCATCCATGTTTACTGCTGCCAAAACCTCGTTTTCAGACGTTAAAACAAACAAAAGGGGCTTTTCCCCTATATTCTCTCTAAAGTCTTTAATATCCTTGTAAACAAGGAATCCTGTGATGCCTACAACCAGCAGGAGTATCAAAAAAGCAAGGCTTATTGCCTTTAAAACAACCTTTGTTATCTTTAAAAATATCCAGAAAAGCAGTGCACCGAGAATGATGATAATAAGTATTTGGAGCTCCATAAGTTAATTAGGAAGAAGATTGTTTAAATTGTTTTTGGTTTTTAAATGAGTAGAATGGTTTTTTATTACCCAAAAATGTCCCCTACCTTCTCTTTTAATTCGTCGTCCATCTCGGAAATGCTTTTAGTGCCATATAAGTCCATAGTCGTCTTGTAGGAAAGGTGGCCCAGGACTTTTTGGACTACTTCTAAGCTTAGTCCTTTGTCTTTGAGTATACGGGCGCAACTATGCCTTAGGATGTGAGGATTTATGTTTTTTAGCTCTGGAATTGGGTTTTTTAGGTGGGCCCGATGGCCTGCTTTAGCTACAATTCTATTGATTTCAGTAGCAGAAATATGGCCTTTTTTGTTAAGGCTGGAAACAGCAGGGAAGAGATATTCCTGTTTTGGATTATCTAAAACATATCTGATATACAGTTTAAGGTCCTCAATAAGCTGATCTGAGAAGAGTGTGGCTAATCTTTCAATGTTTTTTTTGCCAAATATCCTGATTTTGTTGGTTTCAAGGTTAATGTCTTCTATTCTGATCTTGGCTAATTCAAAGCGCCTTAAGCCGCAATAAGCAAGAAGTTTGATGATAACCTTATCCCTAAGCTTTTCTGTATGTTTGATTAGAAGTTTAATCTGTTCTTCTGTTAGATTAAATTGGCTGCGGGTATGGCTTTTTTTCTTCACTGATTTTTTGGCTGGATTATTGTCCATAATCTTGTATAAAAGGTAATAGATTATTTAAATGTTACCTTTTTGGTGTATTTTGTTGGGTTTTTTGTTACGATTTGTATAAAGTGTTACGTTTTTGGAAATAAGGGGGTTTGGTGGTGTAGGAGCAAAGAAAAATAAGCGATAATAGTTACTTGTAGATTTTTCTATGATCTTGTTTTCCAACTTTTCAAAAAATCTTTCCAAAATCATTTATTTTCAATATAGCAAATAATATAATAAAACTTATTATCAATGATTAAAACTTTTAATAGATATAGGAAATAAAACTTTTAAGCAAAGATTAAAATATTTAAAAAGAAAAAATTAAAAATTAATAAGCTCTTTCTGGGCTGTGTCTATCATGAGGATGTTCTCTTTTGCCTGGATCCTTTTGAAGTCGTTGTCAAGCTTAAGATATGCCTTATTGTTGATGTACCTTTTGGTTATTGGCACTCCTTTTTCGATCATCGAGATCACATAGTCCCTAACTAAAGGCTGTGAAAGGCCTGTTTTCCTCTCTATGTCGATATAGGAGACTATGCCTTTCTCATCCTCTAAGGCGTATAACACAAGAAATACATATTGCTCTTTTCTGGTCAGCGGCTTTATCTCAAAGTGTTCTGTTTGGTCTAATGTAAAGTTGCTATTGCGCTGCAAAAAGAGCTGTATTTGATCCAGCCTTTCGGTGAGCTTGTTGAGCTTATTATCAATCCTGGAAATGTACTCATAATTTGATTGGATTTCGTCTGTATTTTCATTAATAGCCTGTAAATGCTCTCCAAATTCTTTTTTACGGTTATCTAAGGCCATTTGTTGTAGAATGTCTTCTTTTTTCTCTTTTTTTGTAAAAGAGCGCTTTCTCTGTTTAAAAAAATCGCTAAAAATGCCGATCACCCCCAAAAATATAATATTGATTATGTTTAAATAGATTTCTATTCTGCAGAATAGTTATTGCAGCTTCATTTTACGGGCCATATAGTGCTTTTCCTTTCCCTTTCTGACTGCAGCTATTTCATCCATGCCCTCTATTTCGTCCAATATACGATAGAATGAGCTTTTTGAGCACAATCCCTGCTCTTCAACTACCATCTCCTTAAGCTGCAAAGCTGATATTTTTTCATATTTCTTTATATAGGAGAATATGATTGTCTTTACATAGTCTTTTGAGTTTTTAGTGATTCTCTTGATTATTTTTTCCTTTATTGCTGTCTTTTTCTGCTCTAACTTCTCCAGCCTTGCCTTGATTTCTCCTACTTCATATGGCTCTTTTTGGGGCTCAGAAAAGAGTGTTTTTTGGCTTTTTAGGAGCTCTATTTTTGCGTCCAGCTCCTCAATTCTTTTCATGATTGGGTGGAAGGGGTAATACTCCTCAATGATCCTTTTTATGTCCTCTGACTGGGGGATGTGGGAGAGTTCAAGCTGAAGCTGCTTTGTGAGGTGCTCCTGGTCGAGGCTTTTTTGGGCGGATAACTGAACGGATTTCTGGAGCTGAATTATCAGTTTTTCCTGGTCAATATTTTTTTTGTAGAGGTAATTGAGCCACTGGAAAATTGTATTTGTGTCTGCCCTCACATTGCCAAATGAATTAAGGAGAAGGTTATGCAGTTGTGAAATCTTTTTTTCGTTTTTGTCTTTGATCCAGAGCATGGGTAATGTATTTTATTGGTTTTATTTAAATATTTCGTTTTTTGGGAATGTTATGGGAATGTTGTGGGTCTATTTTGGGAATGATTGTAGAATAGAAAAGTATAAATAGTGGGACTATCATGGGATAGTCTTGGGAATATGGTGGGAATGTTATGGGAATTAGTGGAAATGTTTTGTCGACGGGGAAATTGCTGGGAATATTGTGGGAATGAGACTGTATTGAGAAGAAAAGGCGAGGAATTTGTTTTAATTTTTCAAAAAATCAAATTAAAAATAGTGATGATTTGGAGGGAAATTTTTTATTGGGCTGGGCAGATTTTATGAACAAAAATGTTAATGGATGTGAGTGTTTGGCAAGGTTTTTATAGTTGGTTTGAAAACAGTTTAGGAGTGTAAAAAAAGGCCAAAAATAAGCTTATTTAGGCAAAAAGTGAGAGTTCAAGATGAAGGAAATAAGGTCAAAATCTGGATTGGCGGTAGCATTATCTAGGTTAGAGGGCTTTAAAGAGCCAAAAGTGAGTGTTGAGCAGTATGCTATGGATAGTGAAGTAGGAGCCTTTGTACTGTGGAATGGGCTTTTGAAGGAGGATATAAGGGGGAAAGTGAGTGCTGATATGGGGTGCGGGACAGGTATATTAGGTATAGGGGCGCTGTTATTGGGGGCAAAAAAGGTGTTTTTTGTGGATAGTGATAGTTCAGCTCTTGGGACAGCGAAGAAGAGCTTTGAGAAGGTTAAAGGTGAGTATTCTATTGAAGGTGAGGCTGTCTTTTTGTGTAATGATGTAGGGGATTTTAGTGAGAAATGTGATACTGTTATTGAAAATCCTCCTTTTGGGGTTAAGGTGAGGCATGCTGACAGGGCCTTTTTAAAGAAGGCTTTTGAAACAGGGAAGGTCATCTACAGCTTCCATAAAAGTGAGAGCAAAAGCTTTATTGAGAGGTTCTCTGCGAAGAATGAGTTTAAGATTACTGGTGTGTGGGACTTTAAGTTTCCTTTAAAAGCTACGTATGGCTTCCATTCCTCCCGTATAAAGTATATTGATGTTAGTTGTTTTAGACTGGAAAAAGCAAAATTATTTAAATAGACATAATTTCTCTGAGTTAAAATGGAAATAAAGATTCTCGAGGACAAAAAGAACAAACTTATTTTTGAAAGCGAAGGCCTTGAGCATACTTTCTGCAATATGATAAAGAAGGAATTGTGGAATGACAGCCATGTCAAGATTGCTACTTATAGTGTAAGGCATCCTTCTGTCAGCAGGCCAAAGATGATCATTGAGACAGATGGCAGCGAAACTACGAGAAATGCCCTATTAGCAGCTGTGCAAAGGCTGAAAAAGGTAAATGAGAAGTTTAAAAAAGAATTTTCAAAAGATGTGCGTGGTTAGCTGATTTGGTGTAAAAGAGGTAAGAGGTTATGTTAAGCCTTGAACAGGGTCAAAAAATTATTAAGCTGGCAAGAGATGCTATTTCTGCACATATCTCTAAGAAGGGATTAAAGATCAAGGACGAGTTTAAAAGGGTTTTCTCGAGCAAGAGTGGGGCTTTTGTGACATTGGAGAAGGAAGGTTCTTTAAGAGGGTGTATTGGAATAGCGGAAGCAATCTATCCTCTTTATGAGGCTGTTGTTAATTCTGCTACTGGGGCTGCTTTTTCTGATCCCCGGTTTCCTCCTCTGGATAGAGAGGAGTTTGATAAGGTAACTATAAGCGTGTCTGTCTTGACGTCTCCTCAGACTATAAACGTAAGGAATCCTGAGGATTATATTCAGCAGATACAAGTGGGTAAAGACGGCTTATTGGTGAAGGGGGTTTTTAACTCGGGATTATTATTGCCTATTGTGGCTGTTGAACAGCAATGGGGCAGCCTTACTTTTCTGGAGCAGACATGCTTAAAGGGGGGTTTGCCTGCAGACAGCTGGAAGGATTTTGATGCCTGCAGGGTATACAAGTTCCAGACAGAGGTTTTTTCTGAGAAGAGTCCTGGTGGTGAAGTTGTTAAGGAGATGTAAAAGCCTGAGAAGAGATGTAAAGCCTGAGAGGGCATTTTTTTATGTTTTCAGGCTTTCTAAAACCGAAAAGCTTATATAATTCTATGGTGCCTAACTTATTCTATGTTTATCCGGATCAAGAATATCAAGAATAAGGAAGGTAAGGTATATCCTTATGCTTATCTTGTGGGGAATAAGTGGTACAAAAGAGGGAGCAAAGGGAAGGGCAAAGGTTCCAGGCAGAGAGTTATGGGTTATCTGGGAAGGGTTTATTCTTTCTCTAAGGTGGATGATATTGGTTTTTTTGATTATTTAAAGGTTGATGATGTTGACAGGTATATTGGGAAAGGCAAGAACGAGATTGTAAGGAATTTGATTGAGTGGGAGCTTTACAGACAGGATATTAAAGGTTTTAATGTTGATTTTAGAGGTATGAAAGTTACTAAAGAGGATAAAGAAATCAGCCTTAGGATAAATGAGGGCTTTTTGAATTCTTATACTTTAAGGAAGTTATTGAGGTTTAGATTTACAGGCGAGGAAAGAGAAGATGGGCTTAGGCTAGCTAAAGGGTTTGTTGAGGCTGGACTGGTGGTGCCTAAGGAAGTTTTTGTAGGGATCTTTAGTAAAATATAAGGGATATAGTTTTATGATAAGATAGTTATTATAAAAAGTTTTATAAGGATATTATTGTTTTCTGCTGAGAGAACCCTATGAAAGAAGAAAACCCAAAGAATATAGCCCTAGTTCTGGATGGAAATCGCCGTTATGGAAGAAAGATAGGCAATGGATTCAAAGGCCACAAGGTTGGGGCTCAGAAAGTAGAGAAGCTGTTTGACTGGTGCAAAGAGCTGGGGATTAAGGAAGTTACTTTATACTGCTTTTCTATGGAGAATTTTAAAAGGCCGAAGGAAGAGGTTGATTACCTGATGAAGCTGTTCAGGATGCAGATTAGAAGATTAAAAAGAGATAAAAGGCTGGAGGATACAAAAATTGAGTTTATTGGAAGGCTTAACCTGTTTCCGAAAGTTTTGAGGGATGATATGGGGGAGCTGATGGAAAAGACAGCTGGAAATGATGGCTTTAAGGTGAATTTTGCAATGGGTTATGGCGGCAGAGCAGAGATTGTGGATGCTGCCAAAAAGCTGGTTTACAAGGTAGTTGACAACTCAATTGATCCTGAGGATATAGATGAGGAGATGTTTAGCGAAAACCTTTATATGAAGGATGAGCCTGATATCATAATAAGGACCGGGGGAGATAAAAGGGTTAGTAATTTTCTGATTTACCAGGGAGCTTATTCTGAATTGTTTTTTCTTGAAAAACTATGGCCTGAGTTTGAGAAAGAAGATTTGATTAAAGTTATTGAAGAATATAAAAAGAGGGAGAGAAGGTTTGGGGAGTGAGTTAATTAAAATAGATCGCTTACTCGTTCTTCCAAATCAGTACCTTTAGCAAATTCTTTAAGTTTATTTTCCATTACATCTAGTCCTACCCCCGTTATTCCAACTACTACAACGTCGCCGCTCTTGAAAGTGCCATTTTTTACCCCATTATAAAGTGCAGATAAGGTTACCCCCCCTACATCCTGGGATGAAACTCCTTCTAATTCTTTTAGATCTAGTAATCCTTCAACTATCTGTCTTTCTTTGACTGCAATTGCACTGCCTCCTGTTTCAATGATTAAATCAAGAGCTTGATCTCCGCTTCCTGGCTTTGCTATTGCAATACTTTGAGCTAATGTGCCTGCTGTATCCCAAGGAATTAATTTATTTGAATCCTTTTCATAATATCCTGGTAGAATTTCTGCGTCTTCTCTTGGAACACCTGCTAAATACATACTATAAGCACGAACTATGGGCATAACCTTTTCAGATTGTGCAATAACTAAGCTAAATTGATTTTTGAAAATATCCAATTCTCGAAGTTCAGATATAACACCTTTTGTTGCAGAGCACCCCATAGCGCCTGAACCTCCAGGAGCAATGAAATAAACGTGTTTATCTTCTGGTAAATTATATTTATGCTTTAGGTCTAACGCTATTTCATGGCCAATTGTCTTAGAGCCTTCCTTATATGGCGGCCTCATTGTTGAATTAGGACCAAATACAACATTTCTGCCCCATTTCTTCATTGCTATAGTGTTTGCTGTGTCTATTACTGCAAGTGAAAAATTATTAGCTGCATCATAATTGTCACCATAAACAACAACTTTCCTTCTTTTAATGCCCGCTTCTATGTCATTAATTAACTCGTTAGCGTATTTTTCAATTAAGGGTTTCTTTTTTCCCCTATCAGAAACCTGTTCATATGTTAGTTCTTCAAGAGGTTCGGTGGAATTTCTATTTACTTTATTAATCTTATAATCCCCAATGGATTTAGGTACAAATAATAAGGAACCGAAATTATATTGTTTTGCTAGTTGGTTTACAGTATCAGCTAGATTTAATGTGGAGGCTGTGCTACAATATTCAAAACCTATATTTTTAGGTTCAATAATATTAATGGCATTATCTTCGAGTGCTCTATTAAATGCCATTATTGTTGGCCTATATTTAAATGAGTCTGTCCTTGTAGACTCAATTTTAAGATATACTTGAATATCCTGGCCATATAAATCTTTGATTTTCGCTTCTATATTTTTAGCTCTTTTTAAGGGTGTAAAAGGCATATCTTCAATAAGTACGTTATCAACGGGCAATAACTCTTCAAGCATTGTAAAAGTAGCTCCTTTATTATATCTTCTTTCAACCTCTTCAGGAGTTAAGGTTTTTCTTACCTCATCTATGTTAATTTCAATATCTAAAGGTCCAAAACAAAATTCATCGACAAACAAGTTGATAGTTCCGTTATCATTTTTTAGGTCAGTTAATGTATAACTACGTCCACACTCTAAACACTTGAGACCAGAGACATAGGGTAATTTAAGGTAAATAGAATTGTCTATAGGTTTTGCGATTTGTGTAGACATTTTATTCAATGATTCGTAGTATCATTTAAATAATCTTTTGATACAAATATTCTTATTGGAATATCTGATGGTTTAATCACTACTATAGAATTATTACTGTAGAAAAATATTTAAATAGGCGAGGGGTAGCGGAGTTAATGCTTAATAGACCTATAAGATATTTTAACACTAATGAAGCTATTTTCGGTTCTGATGGTTTAGAAGAAAAAATAGTAATGAATAAGGTAAAGTCAGTTGGCTTGGCAGAAGCAATAATCATAGGGCAGGCTCCTGATGGCGGATTATTTATGCCTACTCATTTTCCGCAGATTTCTCTAGATGAAATAAATGGCATGAAAGATATGACTTACAGCAGAATATTCACAACAGTCATGAAGGGGTTTTTTAAAGGAGTGCTTTCTGATAAAACACTTGAAAGGATTGCAGAAGAAGCCTATACTTTTGAGCCATATTTGGAACATATTTCTAAGGATGATATTATTGCAAGGCTTGATGAAGGGCCAACAGCTGCATTCAAGGATTATGCTGCCCAGGTTTTGTTTAGGGTTGTTGAGGCTTTAATAAAAGAAAAGCCTGAAAACGAGGTCGAGTTCAGGCAGAAACTAAAGGATATTGATCTATTGACTTATATTGTCGCAACATCTGGTGATACTGGTGGGGCGATGGGCAAAGCAATCCATGGAAGAAGTGGGGTGTGGATGCCGATATTGCACTCAGCAGATGTACCTGGTGAGATAAGTGAGTTGCAGGCAAAGCAGATGGATACTCTTGGTGAGAATGTCTATGTTCTGCGTATTAAAACAGACTTTGACGGATGCCAATCAATTGCTCAAGATTTGCAAAAAGATCCTGAGCTAGAGTATATGAACCCCACTTCAGCAAATTCAATCAACATTGGAAGGCTGATTCCACAGGTTGCTTATTATTTCCATATTTATTCAAAGGTGGCTGATAGTGGAGAAGAAGTTTATTTTTCAGTACCTTCCGGCAATTTCGGAGATGCTGTTGCAGGATTTTTTGCAAAGAAGATGGGTCTGCCAATCAAACTTATAATTGGGGTGAATGAAAACGATGTTTTTGAGAGGTTTTACAGGACAGGAATTTATGCTCCTGCTGAAAAAACAGTGCAATGTTCCTCTAATGCTATGAATGTAACCTGGCCAAGCAATATTAGGAGATTTGTTCAATTGTATGGCGGACAAATAATTGATGGAGAAGATCCCCATACTAAAGAGAAGGTTATCCAAAAATTCATTTTACCCAATTTGAAGCAAATAAGAAAAGATGCTAAAGCATATAGCATAACAAATAAGGAAGTTGATACTATAATCAAGGAATTCTATGATAAAGGGTATGAAATAGATGGTCTCCACTCGACTTTGGAACCGCATGGAGCTGTTGGGTGGGGAGCTACGCAAAAATTTAGAAAGGAAAACGGCTATGATGTAAAGGTTGTCACATTAGAGACTGCTCATTCTGCAAAATTCCCTGAAAGACTCAGGAAATTTGGAATTGAACCAGAACTTCCAAAATGCTTGTCTGAACTTATTGATAAGTCTCATGGGGATTTTATTGAGTTAGAAAATGATTATAATGCTGTAAAAAAGGCAATTGTTGCTTTATATCAAAAGGAATTAAAGAGGTGTGCTTTAAATAAATAAAGAATTAAACCAAAACATGATAATTACTGTTGTTCTTGAGCTTCTCTTTTTCACTAAAAACAAAACCTATAAATAGAGGCCCTTATCTTCTTTTTATTGTCTTCTAAAATGGATCGATATGATAAATTCAAGGAACAGGTTAAAAAGGCTGTGGATGAATTTAAAAAAGTCGACAAAAATGGGACAGCTAGGCTGATAAGCCATCTGGATGCTGACGGGATAAGCGCATGTTCTATTCTTGTGAAGCTGTTGAATAATTATAATATGAAGTATTCTGTTTCAATTATACAAAATATGACAAAAGATGTGCTGAATGAGCTGAAGTTAGAGCCTTATTCCAGCTTTATTTTCTCTGACATTGGAAGCAACAGCTTGAGTGATATAAGCGAGGCTCTGAAAGGAAAGAAAGTATTTATCCTGGACCATCATACACCTGAAGAAGTTGAAAAGCTGGGTGATAATATTGTTTTTGTCAATCCTCACCTGGATGGGATAGATGGGGGCAAGGAAATCTCTGGAGCGGGTGTTGCATATCTGTTTGCAAGCATGATGGACAGAAAACTGGAAGATCTTGCTCATATTGCTGTTATAGGCGCGATTGGTGATGTGCAGGAAGATAAGGGGGGATTTTTGAGGCTTAACAAGGAGATTCTTGATGTTGCTGTTAAGAACGGCAAGATAAAAGTCATAAAGGGGCTGAGGATTTTTGGAGCGCAAACAAAGCCGCTGCATAAGGTTCTGGAGTACAGCACAGACCCTTATATTCCTGATGTTACAGGGTCGGAGTCCGGGGCAATACAGTTTTTAAACCATATCAATATCAACCCGAAAAACGGCAACGGGTGGAAGAAGCTTGTTCATCTGGAAGAGGATGAAATAAAAAAATTGGTCACAGGCATTATAATGAAAAGGCTGAACAAGGAGGAAGAGGCAGAGGATGTTTTAGGCAATGTTTACATTTTGAAAGAAGAGGAAAAAGAAAGCCCTACAAGAGATGTCAAGGAGTTTGCAACTTTGTTGAATGCATGCGGAAGACTCGGAAAAGCGTCTTTGGGCATAGGAGCGTGTTTAGGTGATAAGAAAATAAAAAAAAGGGCTATTGCGAGCCTGAATGCTTACAAAAAAGAGATAGTGAATTCAATAAGATGGTTTGAGGGGAATAAAGAAAGCAATGCTGTTTTTAATGGAGGGGGATTTGTAATAATAAATGCCCAGGACAAGATAATGCCCACCATTATCGGAACTTTGGCTTCGATACTTTCTAAATCAAACAATTTCAAGGGAGGGACTTTTATAATGTCTATGGCGCAGCTTTACGATGGCAATACAAAGGTTTCTTTAAGGTTAGCTGGAAGGAATAAGGACATTGACCTAAAAATGGTTGTGGAAGAGATGATAAAAGGCATAGAAAAGAGCGAGGCTGGCGGCCATAAAAATGCTGCAGGCGCAATAATACCAACTGAGAAAGAAGGGTTGTTGATTGAAAGAGCGAAAGAAATTTTGGGGAAGAGGGCTTTGGAAGAGGTTGTTGGTTAAGAAAATTATTTTCTGAGTAAAGTTAAATTTCCAAAAAGTGAGAAATTTTAAGGAAAAAGAAAAACTAATTATCTCCAATTAAATCAGTTGTTTTTAAAAGATTCCAATTTTCTTTTGTTGAATCCCAAACATACATTTTTTCTGAGTTTAAATGATCTGCCCATCTAGTATTGATATTTTTAATAAGATTGTCTAAACAAAGTTTCTTAGCAGCTTCGTCTCCAATAACTTCATCTTCAATACCAACTAATTCATAGTTCCAATTAATTTCACCCTGCCCATCCTCTGCATCTAAGTATAAAAGATAATGATTAAATTTTTTATTAAAAAATGATTAGGTTCTCCACCACGACTTCTATCCAAAAAAGTAGTTCAAAAAACACATCCTAAGTTTCATTAAAGGTATCTACCCATAAACTCTAGGCCGTTTATCTATCTTCTCAATATAAATTTTAGAAGAGGGGTATTCTACAAAATAAAGTATCCTATAACTTCCAACCCTTACCCTAAAAACCTTAATGTCCTTATAGCTTTCTACTCGTTCAATATCCTGTGGATAAGGATTTTTCTCAAGCTGATCAATCTTGTCAGAAATTCTTCTTAGGATTGTTTTATCTTTGATAGATTTTAGAAATTTAAGCGCTGGCTTCTTTAATTCAGCAGAAAACATTTTACATGCCTATCTCTTTTTTTGCTTTCTTCCAAGAAACAAAGTCAAAAGTATCCCCTGCTTTTATTTTTGATATGCTTTTATTTAACTCTTTTCTTTCTTCTTTAGTTAATCTGGTATCTTCTATATAGCCTGTCAAATAATTAACATCTTTCTTTAAAATCTCTATGCTATTTTTCATCTCGAAAAGTGTTCCTATAATTTGTTTTTGAAAATCTATTTCTGCCATTGTAGGGAGTATTATTATAAAGATATATAAAAACCTATCGCTAATTTCTGTTAAATTTTCACAAAGACACTATAGCAAGAAAAAGGGCCATTTTAACCAAATACTTGTTCTTTAGTTATAAGTTTGCCTTCTCTTTTTTCTTTTAAAGCTTCATCGAGCGCTTCTTTCTCATCCCTTGATAATGTAGTTACAGTTTCACCCACTTTCTACCAACTATGAGGTTATAAGACAACCACATATAAATAGTTTTCTTTTTCAATGCTCGACTTTTTAGAAACAATATATCTTACAACACAGTCCTTATATTGTCAATATGGTCTGCTACTTCTGAGCCTGTTTTTGTAAGAGTTAGAAGCTTTAATCTTCCGTGCTTTTCAAAGTTTACAAGGCCTGCTTTTTCCATCTGCTGCAGGATTTTAACAACGTGAGAATATGTGCAGTCAATCTGCTTTGCTAATGAGGAAGCGTAAATTTCGCTTTTTCCATTTTTCAAAACTACCAGCATCATTGCCGGCTTTTCCCTGAAAAAGACATTAAAAATTTCCTTGTTATTATTCATCTCTACCCCCAACATTATGTTTTCGGAATATATATTAGAGTATAATAGTTATATTTAAAGGTTTCGAATTTTAATTTAATTTTTTGAGATTGGGTATGGATAATCAATTTAATCAATTAAAAAATTTATTCAACCACCGGAGTCTCTCCGCCGTATGATGCGTAAAAGGTTTTGTTCTTATATTCAAAAGTAAAGATGTTGTTATTGCATTTTGTGGCCCTCATCTTGACTACTGAGATTTCTCTTGTTACTTTCCTGTATCGCCTTGTTAGCTGCAGGTATATGATGGCGTCTGAAAGGAAATCCTCGACATCATATTCGCAGTACTTGCTCTGGTCAACAGGCATTTCTGATATCAGGAAAGAAGTTAAGCCAAGGTCCCTTAAAAACTCAAAGATGTGGAATATTTTTGTTCTTGGATTCTCAAAACTTGAAAGAACATACAAGGCAGATAATGAGTCCAGAACAAACATATCACATTTAGACTCTGATTTTATTTTTTTTATTATGTTTTTTATTGCGTTTAGCCAGTCGCCGCTTGGCCCGAATTTGGTGTTTACCATCTGTTTTCTTATAGCTCCCAGGTCTGACACTATTAATGTCCCTTTTTGCGATGACTTGACTTTTTTTGCTATTTGGCCTAATCTGGATATTTCAGTCAACATTTCCATGTTTATTTTTGAGATATCCAGCCCCATATTTTCCATCTGGGACAGCAGGGATTTGTGCGACTGTTCTAAGGTGATGTAGAGCGCTGTTTTTCCATTTAGGACTTCATTATAGAGTATATTAAAAGCAAGGGAAGATTTCATTGTTCCGCTGCTCCCTGAAATCAGAGTTAGATGGCCTTCCGGAACCCCTCCCTGGATATTTTCATCCAATCCTTTTACGTATGTTTTGATCCTTTTTATTTTTGTATCTTTAATTTCTTTTTTCATTTTACCACCTTAATTTTTTATTGGAGTGAGGAAAGTTAACTTCCCGTTATCTGTTCCAATTATTATGTTTTTTTCCCTGTTTGCAAGATAAGCTGATGCTACTATCATGCCGTCTGTCTTGTACTGCCAGAGCTTCTTGCCATGGTAAGCTCCTGGCTCGTGAGTGACAAGGTCAGTGTAATGGCCTGACTGGCTTGTTATGCCTGAGATGCCAGGCATATAATTAAGCAAGAACGCGCCTTCTGCATCGAGGACGTATAAGGAATGGTCATATGAACCAGCCACAACTTCCAGTTTTCCATCGTCGTTTATATCCTCAATAATAGGGGTTGTGACGACCCAAAAATCCGTTTCGTAGCTCCATATTTTATCTCCATTGGATGAGAGGGCGTAAATTTTATCGTCGCAAGAGCCAAATATTATCTCAAGTTTCTTATCGGAGTTTATGTCTGCTAAAGCGACTTTTGAGAAAATATTGCCTTCTGTCTTATATTTCCATTGCAGCTTGCCATCTTCTCTCAAAGCGTACATATACTCATCAAAAGATCCTACAATGATGTAGTTAGACTCGGTATTGTAAATTTTCCCGATAACAGGCTGTGCTGTTATTTTTCCGGCTGTCTTGAACTGCCACAACAAGTTTCCTTTTTTGTCAAGAGAATATATTGTGCCGTCATTGGAGCCAAAAATAATCTGAGTTCCCTTTTTGCCCTTTAATACAGCAGCTGAGCCCTCTATTTCAGAGTCAGCCTTAAATTTCCATACGAGCTTTCCCTTGGAATTTAAAACGTAAAGGTTCTTGTCCATTGAGCCAAAGATTACTTCAATTTCCTTATCATTATTTATATCCTCGGCTAGGGCTGTCGGCCTGATTGAGCCTTTTGCATTATAGCTCCACATAAGCTTTCCGGAAGAGTCCAAAGCATATAATTTTCCAATTTCAGAGCCAAAAATAACCTCTTTCTTCCCGTCTTTGTTTATGTCTGCCAGTATTGGGGTTGAATATATGTTCTTGGCCATGCCTTCCTCTATAAAAAATAACTCGGTTTCTGAAAGTTTTTCGTTGGCAGGATACACCCATTCCACTTTAGCATCCTCGTTAATAACATAAACTTTGCCGTTTTGGGTTGCAAAAGCTATGACATTTTTTTTAGGAGCCAGCATATCAGAAGTAAATGATGTTGTTATCGGAGCGTCAGCGGCAAAACCCCTTTTTTTTTCCAGTTCAATTCCTCTTTTTCTAAAAATTCCGCCAATATCCTTAAAAAAGCGCATAGTGTGAAAATAATAATAAGGGTATTTAATATTTTCTATTTGGGGGATGTTTTGGCTAGTATAAAAAAAGAACTTGGGTGTTTATAGACCAAATAAAACTAAAAAATTGGTATCATCAGAGTCTGTAATCTGCTTGTTGCATTTATTGCAGTTTACCATGATTAGTTTATTCTAAAGCTAATCAATAAACCTTTCGAAAATAAATTTGAAAAAATAAAAAACGGCTATTAGTACAGGTGCCTTAACTTCACAGTTCCCAGAAAATTTCAGCAAATTATTTAAATCAGAACTCTTTTTTATGAGAAAGTGAAGAACAATGGAAACTATGCAAACTTTGAATGTTGGAGATTATATAAAAAAGATAAATAAAGTAGAATCCATGCTAGAGGAAATTAAACAAGGGCTTTCCCATTTTGATAGGGGTTTTCAGGAAAGTATTAAAAGAGGGGAAAAAGACATAGAGGAAGAAAGGGTTACTATATGCAAAACTGAAAAAGATTTAGATAAATTTTTTGATTCTCTGTAAAGATGTATGAAGCTATATTCTCGGACGAGTTTAAAAAACAGTTAAAGAGATTAAAAAAGAAAGATAGAGCCACGTATGTAAGGTTAAAAAATAAGATTAAGATTATTTTAACGGAACCGAAACATTTGAAGCATTTGAGAAACATATTAAAAGGAAAACAAAGAGTACAATTAGGACCTTTTGTTCTAAAATTCGAAGTTGAAGAAAGTAAAGTATACTTCATAACATTTGAGCATCATGATTATGCTTATTAGAGATACTGCCTCAATATAGCAAAGGAATTTCAATAAAAACCTTAATTAACATAACTTCAAATTTTTTTAAGCAAAAAGTTTAAATATAAATCAAATACTGAAGGATTTATGGGAAATCTTATTGGAGATATTAAAAAAGAGCTTTCAGATAATACATCACTGAAGGATATAAAGGATAGCCTGGTAAAAAAGGGGCATGATTCTGAGAAGGTTGAGAAGGGGATAAAAAAGGCTGTTGAAAGTATAACCGAGGATAAGAAAAATTCAAAGGCAATGAGCTCTAAGCCCTATATTCTAAAAGAAATCTTTGACAAGGTAGGGTATGGGTTTGGAAGCCAGCAGTTCGTCAATATACTGTTTTTTCTGACAGGAGCATCTTTGTTTTTTGTTGGCATTATTAATGGCGCAAGGGTAATTTTAAGCACGCTCATCTCAATATTCATGGAGGAGTACTCTAAAGTCAGGAGTGTAAGCAAAAAGTTTATTGGAAATTCTGCAATCATATTTGGGTTCACGTTTTTGCTTATAAGCGCGGCAATTTTTCTGGATTCTCTTTTTTTATTTGCGTTGGGGGTCTTGATTGGAAGCATCAGCGTTGTGCCTTATGGTGATTTCTACCAGAAGCTGATTGTGGAAAGAGACAAGTCTTACCTGAGGGACATGGTCAATTATGGGCTGATAATAACTGCTGTAAGCTTATTTTTGGGTGCATATTTGATGGACAAATTCCCAATTTTCGGGGTTCCTGTATCATTCACTATTTTTGGAAAATTAATTTCCTGGAGAGTTTATGGCTATTTAATTGTATTTGAGGTTACTGCACTATCTTTTATATTATCAGGGTATATCCTGTCTTTTATCAAAGGGAGGGTGGAAAGTGCAAAAGGGGATGTTTTAAAACAGCTTAAAATGAGTATTGTTGTGATAAAAGAAGGAATGCCTCTTTTTTTTAAGAGGAGGGTTGTTTTAATACTGATTATTGCCGGCATACTGACGAGTGTTGTGCAGACAATTGGGAATGCATATTACGGCATTTTTGTGTATAATACATTCAATGATGTTGGATTTGGGGGATTTTTGAATGTGGCGATGGTGTTTTTGGTTGCTGTATTCGGGTCTTTTTTCGGCTTTGAAATATCTAAAATTGATTCAAAAGCTTATGGAAAAGTTCCTACTTTGGTTTTTGGAACTTTGCTTATGGCTGTTATGCCATTGTCTTATTATTACCCGGGCACCAATCTGGTGTTGGTCAGTATGGGCACCATCTGCGGAGTTATAGGGTCTGCAATAGTTGGTGTTGCAAACGGCTTATTAACGCTGGATATTGTGCATGAAAATGAAAGGAGAGCATATTTTTCGGTATATGGTGTGTGCACAGCAGCATCGTACATTGTTTTAGTGCCTGTTCTGGCGTATCTTGCCAATGCATTTGGACTAAGCCAGCTGTTTTTGATACTGGTTCTGGCGCTTGTTATGATGGTTATGCCGCTTTATGTTATAATAGCGGCTGGGCAGAAAGAAAAGATTTAATGCTTGTTTTTGCTGTATAGTTTAACAAGGCCTTATATTCTCCAGAACAAGCTTTTCATCAGAGCATATCATCTGCTCTTCTGAATTCAGCTTTTTTATCTTGGGTATTAAATGCACCTGGTTTATAGCCCCGTAAACATTAAAATCATAGTTAATTTCCTTTTTTAGGGGGTAGCCGGGCTTTAAGACTTGGTTTAAATCTGACACATATATATCTTTACTAGTGTCCTTGCTTACAATCCACACTATAAATGCGTCAATTGCTATATTGGCCTTATTGGTGACTGTAAAACTTATCTTATTTGACTGAGCATCATAGCATATCTGCTGGACATCTCCAATCTTATTCACTTCTAGTTCCATACGGCTGCACAAGAGCTCTTGCTTGCTGCGCGTTGTCTGCTCCCCATAAAATGTAATCCCCCAGCTCATTATTGAGGTTCCGATAGCAACTGCCGTAGCTATAAGAAGGAGGGTTGCTATTAAAGGACTCATACCTCTTTTTGAAAACCTCTTTGCCATTTTTTATTTAAACAATATTCTGGTATTTATAGTTTTTGTTTATTTATGCTATTATGGAGTTTAATTTAATTTTTAAGTTATTTAATCAATTTTTAAATTTTTGTTATCCTAAGTATAAAGCGAAAATCCTGTTTATTTTTTGTTGTAAACAGCCAATTCAACAAATTGTATCGCTAAATTATCCACAACTAATTGTGCTTCTGCTTCTTGAGCTATTGATTAATTTTTTTATTGATTATAATTTTGATAATTAATTTTTATTGATCTAAAGAACCACCCGTCATAGACGGGTGGGATTCAGCTTGGTGCTTCCCTCCAATCTTTTGACGGGTGGTTCTTAGTGCTCAGAAATTTTCCATAATCTCAGATGGAGATTGGCTTTCAGCCACCAGTTACAAACTGGTGGAAAATTTCCGACATTTTACTATTTGCTTTATTGATGGTTAATAAAAACTAGAATTTGAGCAGGCTTTTGAATTTCTTGTTTAATTCCTTCCTTATCTCAGTTTCTTTCTCTTTTAGGTCTTGGACTAGCTTATTTTCAAACAAATTCCTGATTTCCAGCTCTATTTCCTTTTTTTCTTCTTTCAATTTCAAATCAGACTCTTGTTTCATAGCATCCCACAATACCTTTTCTTTTGCCTTAATTTTTTCAATGTACTGTTTTTCTAAACTATTTCTTAGGCTCCTCTCAAACTCTTTTTGCTTTAGCTTGGACTCTTCCCTAAACTGTTCTTTTAATTTAGGCTCTAAGTTATTCATTTCTTTATTCAGCTCTTCTACAAACTCATTATTAAGATTCCTTTTAAGCTCGATCTCTTTTTTCTTAAGACGAACAGCAGACTCTTTTTTCAGCTCTGCTTTAACCCTGGAGCTTATTTGTTCAGCCAAGATGCTTTCTTTTTCTTTTAATTTTTTGTCTTGTATCTCATTCAATCTATTCAATATCCTCTTCTTCAGTTCGGATTCTTTACCTTTGAGTTGCCTGCTGAGTTTTCTAGATAATTCTATTTTTTTGGAATCCATCTCTTCCTTTAGCTTTTTATTGAAATTCTTATCAACCTCTTTTTTCAGCTCTGCTTTTACTTTATTTTCAAACTTCTCTGAGAATAAGGAAACTAGTTCATTGTGTTTTGCATCATAATCCTCTTTTACCTTCTGCAAATCGTACTCATATTTCTCCTCCAGCGCCTTTTCTTTCCTCTTTATTCTCTGGGACAGCTCGTATTTTATCTCGATAAGGAAATCTTTAAATCCCCTCTCCACCAGTGAGCCAACTTCAAAATCAATTTCTTTTATCGGGAATTTTTTTGGCTTAAGCTCTTCTTTAAGTCCCCTTATTTCCTCTTCTAATTTAGGAATTTCCTTTAATCCAGAAATTGTATTTTCATGCGCAGCGTCAATCGAGTTTTTTATGCTTTTTACCTGCAGCTCTATTTTTGGGATTTCGTCAATATGTTCTTTTTCGCTCCTGGTTAAAGCTTTCTTTCTTTTTTGCAATCCAGTGATGGATTCTTTAAGCCCAAGTATTTGCTGCTCGATTACAGGTATCTCGTTAATAATCACCATCTCTGATTTGGTTAATGGCCTTCTTCTGCCTTTTTCTAATTGCTGGACAATTCTCTTAAGGCCTATTATATGCCTTGTTATCTTAGGAATTTGCTGTATACCCTCCAAATCCCCTTTTTCTAATTTTGCTTTTTCCGGCTTTTTTTCAATTGCCTCTTTAAGCTCGATTATCTGCTTTTCAAGTTTAGAAATAGATGATCTTTTGCGCCTTTTTGGCTTAGATTTTTTGTACTTGCCGGCTATTTTTCTTTTCAGCCCAGCAATCCTGGTTTCTATTTCAGGTATAGCAGAAACATTCTTAAGATCTGACTTAATAACTCTTACCTCTTTTTCAAAGCCTTTTGTGTTGAGGCTTTCCAGCTCCTGCTTCAGCTCTTCCAGCCTTGCTATGCCCTTAGAGAATACTTCAAAGTCTTTTTTTACCTCATCAAAACTCTCTCTAGCCATTCTATACCTCTTTTTTAACAATAATTACCTATTTTGTTTTTAATATTTTTGGTTTTATTTAAATTTCTTAAGCTTTTCTTCCAAAATTTTGGTGTTGTAGCCCTTTTTTTGCCATTCCTTCATCTTTTTCAGGATATCCTTTTTGGTTTCTTTCTTTGGTTCTTTTTGGTTGAGGCCTTTTTCAAGGATTTTTGTGTCGTAGCCTTTTGCTTTCCACCCTTTCAGCTCTTTCTGAAGGGTTTTTATTTTTGAATATTTTTTAGTTTTTTTGGGTGTTTTTCTCCTTAACTTTATTTTTTTTATTTTTGGCTTTGGTTTTATTAGCAGCCCGGGTTTCTTTTGTGGTTTTTTCTCCTCTGGCTTTTTCTCTGCCTCCTTTGGCTGCACTTCTTTGATATAAACCTTTTTTTCAAAAACTTTTTCCGGAAGTGCTTCTTTAAAGGGTTTCTTTATCCCTTTTATCTTGTCATATAAAAATGACCCAAAGTAAAAATAAGCGTAAATTATAATGATTAATGAGCTTATTGCTATTATAATGATCCCAAGCCAGCAATAATCAGTTTTGCAATAGCTCTCCAACCCGAATCTGGATGGTTTTTCTTCTGGTTCAGGCACTTTAAATAAGAATGTTGAGGTGCCTACAGAATCTCCATACTTAGCCTGAGCGACAAAAACATAATCGCCTGGGTTGAAGTTAGTGGGTATGTCAAGTGTTTTTGTAAAGGTTGCCTGAGTTTCAACAACAACTGTTTCTGACTCTGTCATTATTGTGTTGCCCATTATGTCCTTGATGAAATAGTCCATCTTTACATTTGTCAGCCCGGTTCTTTTTAGGTTAAAGAGGGTTACCTGCACAGTTGAATAGCCACCTAAAGGAACTTCCCTTCTTTTAGCAGAAATTTCGAGGTTCGCATCAAATAAAACATCTTTTGTCTCTATTTCAACTATCATAGGTATTTGTTTTGTAAAAGGGCCGGAAGAAACCAGAAGAGATCCTACGTAAGCGCCGGGCTGATGCGTTATGCTTTTCTCCTCTATAAATGACCTGAAATCGATGTAGACTGTTTTTGTCTGGCCAGGCTTTAATGTAAATTCATTTTCGCTTATAGAAGCAACATCAAGCAGATATTTCGGCTCTGCTGTGACTGCTATGTCTTCATCAGAAACATCCATGATGTTGACAGGGCTTGTAAAGCTTTCACTGCTTTTTATCAAGACCTTAATGAGCAGCTGGTCAACCTTAAATGGCACTTCCTGCTCACTGCCTGTTATCTCGGATGGTGTTTTTAAGATAAAGGCTATGCTGCTTAAAACTAGTATGACTATAAGTATTACAAAGAGTAACGAGAACTTTTTAGCCTGAATCTTATACACCTCTTTTTTTGTTTTATTGTTTTTATTGTTTATATAAGTTTCTCTTTATTTTTTTCTTTTCTTTTCTTTTTTTCTTAAACAAAATATAACTGCAAGTATTGAAGAGTATTGTCAGCAGAATGATGACTGCTGTCAATACTACGGCTATTTTTCTTATTTGAACCAGTTTTGGAGATTCTATAACCTCTTCTGATATTATAGTGAACAATTCTCCTGAGATTGCCACTGCATCAGCATAACCCACCTCCATGCTGATTACATAATCGCCTGCCTTTAAGTTTTTAGGGATCTCAAACTCTTTAACAAAAGTGAGCTGTTTTTCCACTGCAACTGTCTCATATTCCTCTATTAAAGTTTCACCTTCCATATTTTTGATTATGTATGTTATATATACATCTACTTTTTTCGGCAGTCCCATGCTTAATAAGGTTATTTGAGCTGGCAATGAGTCTCCTGCCTTAACTTCAGCATATTCTGTGGGTATGTCAATTTTTACATCAAACAGTACTTTTTCTGTTTCCACCTCAATTATGACCAGGATTTCTTTTTCAATTCCATTTGAGGTGAAGACGAGCTTTCCTGAGAAAAGGCCAAGCTCTTTGGCGACAATATTGACCTCTATTGCTTTTGTTTCTCCTGCATCAAGGCTAAAGGCATTGTCTGAGAGGAAGATATAATCTATTATGCCTTTGAGTTCTATTTTTCCTGACAGCTTCACGTTACCTGTGTTTGTTATTTCTACAGTTCTCATGGCTGATCCTCCTATCACAAGCTCTTCCTTGATTGAGTTTATGCTTAATGAAAAGTCTTTTTTTGGGATAATTCCCCCGCCGCCTCCAGAAGAACCTCCACCTCCTCCTCCGCCTCCTGAACTTGTTGTGGTTGTAGTTGTTGAGGGTGTTTCTTCTGAAGAATAAACGCTGAAGTTGGTTACAGTAAATGTAAAGTTTCCATAGCCGCCTGATTTTAAGTAGCTTACTTCTGTACAGATTGAGGATGAGCAGACAGAGCCGTCTTTTAAGACTCTTGGGTTGGTGAATGTCAGATTGTACAATATTAATCTTGCTGATTTATTTAAGGCAGGCAGCGCTGTAGAATTAATTTCTATCCTGTTAAAGGAGATATTTACATAAGTGTCTATGTCTGCTCCACTGCTTAGGTCTATGTTTTGAGTGAAATTGATTTTTCCGTAGGCTGTTTGTTCTATGATCAAATTAGTTATATTTGTTAGATTTACTTGAGATAAATCTGTTGTGTCTCCTGCAAAGTTTGTTGCTGAAATTACTGCCAAATCTCTTGTTTCAGATGCTCCAATATTATTCAATTGGTCTGAGCAGTTTACTGACCAATTGTAAGAAGCGGCTGCTAGGCTGTTTAGTGTGAAGTTTTGTTTTGCGCTTTTTGTAATTGAGGAATTTGTAATATTTATTTCATTATTTATTATTATTGAGCAGTTTGTAACATTGTTTGTATCAGTAACATTATAATTAAATGTTATATTCCCATCACTATCTCCGCTGTTGTTTGTTGGGGATATTAAAGTGATAACTGGATTTGTTGTGTCAATAGTAAAGTTAACAGTTACATTAGAGCTATAGGCAGCTCCAGAAACACTATCCCATAGGCTTACATTCAGGATATAAACACCATCTGAAGCATTGAGGGTGGTGTTGGTTAATGAAGTTTGGTTTAATTTTCCATTTATATAATAAGAAATATTGATTACATCATTATCAGGGTCTGCAGCAAATGTGACATTTAAATCTAAAGGCTGTTGATTTGTATATAAATTTGAAGTTGGGAAGATAATTGTTGCTTGTGGAGCTGGAGTATTTGCTACTGTTATTTTAGTTGAATTTTCATATATTATGCCTCCAACAGAGTCGTTTATTTCGATTGTAAAGTTAACAACATTGCCTCTTGCAACAGATATTGTTATTGCTTCTCCACAGAAATCAGATGTTCCACTTAATTCATAAGTATTGTTTGTAAAGGCGCCTGTTTGGTTTGTTTTTATAAGGCACCAGTCTAAGTTATCCATATCTGTTGCATTAGAGCTGACATTAACAACTTCATTTATTTTTGGAGATGTATTATTGATTCCTATGCTTACTGTTGCTGTTGTGTCTTGAACTGTAAGAACAGTGGAATTTTGCCTTAATGTTCCTGCTGTGTCATTATAGAAAACTGTGAAATTAATAATATTCCCCCTGGTTAGAGTTATGGTTATTGCTTGTGAGAAATTAAATTTGCTTCCACTTCCTGCAAAAGATGTGTTTACCATTGTTCCGGATTGGTTGTGAGCAACCATTCCAAAAGCAATATCCCCGTCTGATTCTGTAATGTTGCCGCTAATATTGATTACATCATTTATTTTTATTGTTGTTAGGTTTGTTCCTATTTTTAAAAAGCCTAAAGTGTCTGCTACTGTTATTATCTGCTCGGATTGATTTTTATTATTAGAGGAGTCATTTACTAATGTTGTGAAGTTAATTACATTTCCCCTTACCAGGTCAATGGTCCAGTTTTGAGAGCATTGGTCGTCTGTTCCTGTAACGGTTTTGTTTAGGATGATGAAGGAGCCATCAGATGTCCCATTCATAAAGAATTGGCAGGTGTCTAAGCCAACATCGTCGCTTACATTTGCGGTAAAGTTGATTACGTCATTTATTTTTGGAGAAGATGTGTTGAATATTGAAGCATTTATTCTTGGTTTTGTATTATCTATGACCGTTATTATTGTGTCATTTGTTGTGAATTGGTTTGAGGTGTCATTAGCCCTTGCTGTAAAGTTGATAACGCAGCCTGCTGTGCAGCTTATTGTTATGTTTTGCGAGAATTCTGCAGATGTTCCGGATAATGTAAAGTTAAAGAACCTTACAGAACCTGTGTCATTCACAATAATCTGGCCAGTTGACAACTCAACAGTGTCAGTTGCGTTGGCAGTTAAGTTGATTATATCGCCATTTGCAATATTTGTCAAGGATTTATTTAAGGCTGTGCTTAGTGTTGGCGCTGTCCAGTCAGCTGTAAACTCTCTTGTTTCTGACTCGTTTCCTGTTCCAGAAGCGTCTGTTGCGTTTACTTTCCAGTAATAGGTTCCTTCTTTTAATCTATACATATCTAAAATTTCAGTGGCACTTAAAGTTCTATTCCAAACAGCTACTTCATCTATATTGCCACCGAACCGATTTCCACCAGGAACAGCACATCCAATCCTTGCTGCAGAAGGAGAATCATCACCCACCTTAGTAGAATCATATGGCTGCCACCCTCCTGAATCCTGAACACCATTTATATAAAAAGTCACATCAGAATCATTTCTTGCAGTCACAACATGCGCCCACTCATTAGCATTTACAGTATCAGTGCTAGTTATTGTCTCATCAACTTCTAAACCCTTGTTAGTCCTCATTATAATTCTAGATGAAGAATCTAATTGAAATGAAAAAGGATTATCAATTTCCCCAGTACCTTCAAATTTACCTATTATTGTATCTACTGACCCTGCATCAATTTGATATATCCAAGCACTAATTGTTAAATTAGCTTTAATATCCAAAGGGTCGTTTATAGTTGTATTAATACAATCATTAGTATTATCGAGATTAACTGACCCGCCAAACTTACTATTAGTAAAATTAACCTCATCTCCATCAAAATTCACACCATATCCTAATGTTCCACTTACAAAGTCGTAAAAGTAAGTACCATTCTCTCCAAACTCACTTCTATTGTCAAAATGATATAATAAAACTAAACCATCAGAACTTGGCTTAACAGGCAAAGCTGTTAGGTTGTAAGTTATATTACTTCCGCTGACAACATCCTTTTCAATATACACTAAACCGTCTGTGGTGTTTAAGCCATTTGAGTCGTTGTTTGCGTAGATGTAGACTGTCATATTTTGTGTGTCTGTTACTGTTGTGTTTAGGATTGTGTAATTTAGAGTTGTGAATGTGTTGTTAGCAGGGGCATTTAGAGTAATTCCTGGTCCTGTTTGGTCTATTGTGAATTCTCTTGTTTCTGACTCGTTTCCTGTTCCAGAAGCGTCTGTTGCGTTTACTTTCCAGTAATATTTTCCTTCTCCTAGTCTGTACATATCTAGAACTTCTGATGCGCTTAAGCTTCTGTCCCAGACTGCTACTTCGTCAATTGTTCCGTTGAAGTAGTATTCATCTTTGTCTGAATCAGAGCCTATCACGAAAGGTCTTAAATTACCAAAATCTGTTGCATCATCATCTGTTTT
The DNA here is from genome assembly GCA_964585935.1 of uncultured Methanosarcinales archaeon. Lineage (GTDB taxonomy): Archaea > Nanobdellota > Nanobdellia > Woesearchaeales > GW2011-AR4 > BS150m-G64. Next base: position 36,838 of record CAZPFO010000012.1, read on the forward strand.
TTCAAGATCGCCATCTGTATAAATTTTTAATTGGTTAGCGCCTGTTCCTTCTCTCACAACTACAACATGATGCCATATATTGTCATGGTAATTTGTCATAGTAAATAACTCTGTTCCGCTTTGTTGAGCATAATATACTAACTCTCCAGGACCTGTATTTGATACAGTATATAAAAGCAATCCATTATCATCTCCAACAGAAACATCATCTTTACATAAAACACATGATTGATGCTCAATTGATGTTTTAAACCAAAAAGATACAGCAAAATTTCCTGTTCCAAAATCATATTCTGACTGATCTCCAGCATCCACATAATCATCCACACCATCAAAACTATAAGCACCAGCAAATTTTCCTCCTGTTGCATTCCATACAGAACTTCCAGCAACAGTTCCATCATTGTTATATTGAGAAAAATCATTGACTGTAGTATCACTCTCACCAAACTCACTCCTGTTATCAAAATGATATAATAAAACTAAACCATCAGAAGAAGGCTTGACAGGCAATGCAGTTAGGTTGTAAGTTATATTTGCTCCAGGCACGACATCTGTTTCAATGTACACTAAACCGTCTGTGGTGTTTAGGCCATTTGAGTCGTTGTTTGCGTAGATGTAGACTGTCATGTTTTGTTGGTCAGTTAGAGTTGCGTTAAGTATTGTGTAATTTAGAGTTGTGAATGTGTTGTTAGCAGGGGCATTTAGAGTAATTCCTGGTCCTGTTTGGTCTATTGTGAATTCTCTTGTTTCTGATTCGTTGCCTAAACCGTTTGCGTCTGTTGCATTAACTTTCCAATAATATTTTCCTTCTCCTAGCCTGTAATGGTCAAGGATTTCTGTTGCTGTTAAGCTTCTGTTCCATATAGCTACTTCGTCGATGGTGCCGTTAAATGGATTATTTCCCCCAATCCTGGCACCTAGCCTTAATAAATCTCCTTCAGCTGTTGTTATATGACTCCTCATGCTAGTATAATTAAGAACTCCATTAATATAAAACGAGGAATTATCATTTGTGCTGGCATCATTAGTAAAATCAATAGCAACATGGCAGAGATAATACCATGTATTTGCAGAAAGAACAGCTGTAGGAGATGCCATATCTGTGTTGCCGTCCGCCACATCTACCCTCCCTGCTCCCACAGAATTAATCCTCCAAAAAAGATTTTGGTCTAATGCTGTGTCAGAATAATGGTAAAAAATCTGGCTCCCAGATGTAGATTTTAGATAGAACCACATACATGTTGTTAGATTATACGCAAAAATATTTATATCAAGACCAGTAACATCAATAAGGTCATCATCACCATCAAACTCAAATGCTCCTGCAAACTTGCCACCAGTTGCATTCCATACAGCACTTCCAGCAACAGTTCCATCATTGTTATATTGAGAAAAATCATTGACTGTAGTATCACTCTCTCCAAACTCACTCCTATTGTCAAAATGCATCAATAGTACAAGGTTAGGATCTCCGGGCTTTACAGGCAGTGCAGTTAGGTTGTAAGTTATGTTTGTATTATTCTCAACAT
>CAZPFO010000013.1:0-38123 GCA_964585935.1 uncultured Methanosarcinales archaeon
AAAATAGGAAAACTAAAGCTTGAAAACAATTTGATATTAGCCCCGATGTTAGGTGTTAATTGCACTGCATTCAGATTACTGTGCAAAAAACACGGAGCTGGCTTAGTCACAACAGGAATGGTCCATCCTGACGGGTTGTTTGCAGGGAAGGATTTTTTAGATATTGTAAAGGAAGAAAAGCCCATTGCTGCCCAGATTGTAGGCAAAGACAAGGAAGGAATGTCAAAGGCAGCAGCTATTTTGGAAGAAAAAGCTGACATAATTGACATTAATCTGGGATGCCCTGATAAAGATGTTTTGAAAAACCAGGCAGGGGCTTTCTTAACAAAGCATCCTGAGCAGATGACTAAGATGGTCTCAAGGGTTATTGGAGCAGTTAATTGCCCTGTAACTGCAAAGATAAGGATAGGATGGAATGATAAGTCAGTAAATGCAGTTGAAGTTGCCAGGATTTTAGAGGATTTGGGAATAGACGCAATAACTGTGCATGGAAGGACAAGAAAACAAGGATATACCGGCAAAGCTGATTGGGATGTGATAAAGGAAGTCAAGGAAAAGGTTAATGTTCCGGTCATAGGAAACGGGGATATTTTCAGGCCGGAAGATTATAAAAAGATGGTTGAGAAAACCAATGTGGACTTTGTCATGGCTGCAAGGGGGGCAGTAGGCAATCCGTTTATTTTTGAGAATTGTTTAAAGTACGTGAAGGGGGAAAAACCAATTGAAAAAGACTTAAAATCAGCTTATGAGTTATTTTTAGAGTTTTTAAAATACTATGAGAAGTATTCTTCAAGGGAGAATTTCTCAGAGATAAGGCAGCATTCAATGTGGTTTGTTAAAGGAATAAAGAAAAGCTCTGTTTTGAAGAATAAGATTTCTAAAATGGAAAGTTTGGATGAGATTAAGAAGGTTTTTTTGGAAGAGATAAATAAGAAATAATCAAAGCAATCTCTTATTCTTTTTATAGAACCTATAGCTGGCTATGCCATCCTTTATGAGAATAAACAGCATAACAAAAAAAACAGGGATAACAAGCCAATTAAAATCCAAAGCTCCAACTAAGTCTCCATGCAATAACCTTGACATGCCGCGGGTTATACCGCAGGAAAATACCTCGCAATTCGCAAATAATCCTGAAGTTGGGCAATTCCCTTTATAGATTAAAGGCAACAGAAAATTCCTAAAAACGCATTTTGCAGGAGAGTATTTCAATAGCTCTGTTGGAAGCGCCGCTAATATTATAAAAATGGAAGAAATGTTTATCACCCTTGCCTGAGGAGTGTTGAAGCTTACCAAATCAAGAAGAAATCTGAGTATTTTTTTGAATTTCATATTAAAGAAAAAAATAAATAATTGGTTTTGATTATTCAACCCATTCAATGTCTGTAAACTCATGTTTTGTAGCGATTAAAATCACATCAATCAGCCACCATATCCCGCATCCTCCAAAAGTTATAAGCTTTAGGATTCCAAGACCTACATGGCCCATGATAAACCTGTCAATGCCTAAGCTTCCGAGGAATATGGACATCAGCAAAGCCAGCAGCCATTTTACCTGTCTTTTTGCCATTTTGAAAATACCTCCTTGATAGTTGATTTTGAATGTTCTTGTATATAAATGTTTTTGATTTGAGGAAGAACAAGATTTCTAAATCAGAAAGCGTGGATGAGATTAAGAATGTTATTTTATATTTCCTTTAAACTAAGAGTGGTGTAAGAACTTCCTTTGGGACGCTTAAAAACCTGCTCTCCACCAGTTGATTCCATTTCACCTTTGACAGGAGTTGTTCCGTACAATAAATTGTTGATATGTTTTTCATTCCCTAAATTAGGTGGTAAACGAGATAAACTAACCTCTTTTCTATAATTTTGAGAATTTTTCCTTACAGACATTACCAAACCCCATGGGTCAATTTGATTAACTGCAAACATTTTTGCTATCTCAGGGTCAATTTTCCAGAATGTTTCTTCTGTTCGGTCATCCAAAGTAGTTTTCTTCCCCCCTACAGAATAAAATGAGAATTTTCCTGTTCCATCCCGTTTAAAATAAATCTCAAATTCATGATATGTTCTAGAACGAGAATATTCTTCGTCAGGAGACTCTCCTTCATATGGCAAAACTGCAGCAGCATTAAATGTAGGAATAAGCCGTTTTGTAAGTGGCTTCTCATAGTTACTGTCTGTTTCAAAAACTCTGCGTTTTAGGGCTGTATTGGTCCATAATCTCCTGCCCCTCTTAGCTTTCAGCACCCGATTAAATTCGTGTCCATCCATAAAGTAACAAATACAAATCGATATTTAAATTTTGTTATTTAACTGGTGTAAAAAGAGTCTTAAAAAAGCCTCCGCTGAGTTATGAGCAAAAAGGTTCACATCAATAAGGATTAACATGCTGGGAGTAGGATTTGAACCATCTAAAAATCATTATCAAATCCTCTTTTTATGAACTGACAAATACCTTCTTATAAAATAATCAACAAAACCCTCTTCCCCTTTGGTTAAAGCCTTATAATAAGAGCTTCGTTTTTTATATTCAATAATAATCATAGGATAACCAGCGTGCCATAAGATATAATTAATAATTAACCTGCCTATTCTTCCATTGCCATCCCCAAATGGATGAACGCTTTCGAATATATAATGGGCTCTTCCTGCAAGCTCAACAGGATTCATTGTTTTGCATTCCTTGTTGATAAATTCAATAAGTTTTTTCATTAATGGCTTAACATCCTGCCAGTCAGGCGCAACGTAAGAGCCAACCCTAACGAGATAGTCCCTAAATCTTCCAGCAATATCTGATTTTGTTCCATGAAAAATTTCATTATGCCATCTTAGCAGCAACTCATTTGTAATTTTTTCCTTTTTATTCAGTATCTTTAAGAATATCTTATTATGTGCCTCTGTTTCTTTAATATCTCTTAGAGGCTTGTTTGGGGCAATTTTATCATGGATTATCTCTCTAGTTTCCTCTAAAGTAATAGTGGAACCCTCAATAGCGTTTGTATTGTAAGTAAAAGCAATGGATATTTCCTCCATCTGCTTTTCTTTCGCGGATTTTGGAAGTTTTTTCCATTCTTCCTGAAAATGCTTCCTTATCTCTTCAAGTCTCTTATACAAGTCAGATTTTAGCTCCTTGGCAAAACTCTCTTTTATTTTATCAATATTTTTGGGAATATCTGACCCAAGATATTTTTCTTTTTTCAATACTTTTTTACCTTTCCTGATGCTATGTTCAAGATAATAGTATTTTTTATTGCCTCTGGTTTTTCTCCTGATATTCATAAGGCAATATACCCCTACATATTTATATATTTTTCGTTTTGATATCAAATGTAGGGGCACAACCTACAGAATTTTTATTTTTTTCCCTTAATAATTGCATTATCTAAAGAGATTACTAAGTTCTTATAAAAAATTCCATCAATTTTTGCTAAATTATGCCTATACCAGCCATTTGGACATGAAATTCGTTTGAATCCTAGAAAACCTTTCTCTTCTTTCATGTTATATTCTCTCATCAATTCTTCGCTAAAAGTTACATTTTCAGGAACCATAAAGGATTTTGCAGCATGTTCAGGATATATCCCAATACCTTGGTCTCCACCTTGCCCATAAGGATTAATTCGGTCTTTTCCAATATATACCCTATTAACAATTGGAATACTTTCAATTACGATACCTAGTTCATCCTGATGAATTATTCCACTGTCATATAATATTTTTCCACTTCCTTCCTCTTTCATCACATCTTGAAGAATAGATTTAATATCCATTCTCTTGTCACCAATTTCTTCTAAATCTTTTACTGTCGCTTCTAGTGCTTCATCAAGCAAATCAGGTACAGATTGGAAATCTATTCCATCACTTGCCATTGATGGGTGATAGGGTGGAATTTCTATTCTTCTAAAACCCCAAAATTTCTTCCCCTTAATTCCAGAAGCTTCGTGTAATCCTATTGGGAAATGTTCTCTTCTGAACATTAAATTATCTAAGTTAGTCATACAATAAGTAGAACATAAATTGTTTTAAAAACTTTACTATTTATCACCACTAAAAAGTTAAGAAATTGAAAAAGCCTCCGCCGAGGATGTGTAAAATGGTACATGTCAATAGGGATTGATATTTGTGGAGTGAGAATAAACACCTATATGTAGGTTGTAGGTTTAATAGCTATTTTTTCATTTGATATTCAATAAATTCAAATGTTGTATTTAGTGAGTGTATTTTTCCAATAATATTTTCTGCCACATTGTTTATGAAACCCCTTTGATATGATTTATTGTCAAATTTAGATACAAAAGAATGGATTTTCCCCTGTAAAATATCAAGATCCTTTAATCTCATCTGATATTCACCAATTTCTTGAATACTTTTAAATGCACCATCATGCGGGAAAGATCCTATTTTTTCTAATACATTTTTTCTTCTTTCCTGAGACAATCCTTGAAATACGTATTCGTGGACCAAATATCTTGCAAGTACATATCCTGGCGATTGAGTGGTTGTATTTCCGATATATCCTTCCTCAAGGTCAATATGTTTCCCCATTTCTTTGAATAATCTACCCCACATTGTAAGATATAATAATGGATCTAGTTCAGTCTGATTAATATTTAAAATATCATCTTCAAGAAACCCCATATTCTCACTTGCATATTTTGGTCTGTCTGTAATTGGTACAGAACTATACTCTTTAAAAAAAGAATTAAGATTATCTGAATGTTTATCAAATATATTTAATATTGGATTGTCTTTTATTCCATCCCCTTTAATTGCCAGTTCTATTTGTTCTATTGAAGTTTCTATGTTGTCCATAAGTAAAAAATAAGTATTGATTATATTTAAACTTTTCTATTTTGTCACCACTATTTAGAAATAAAAAATAAGGAGCCTCCGCCGAGGATTGAACTCGGGACCTTTACCTCTTTGGAAAAGTTAGCTAGTGTACCAAGGTTCAGCGGGCACAAGTGCCTAACGCTCCACCACTGAGCTACGGAGGCGTAACTTCTTTGGAACTATAATTTGTTTATAAATTTGTCGTTCAATAAAACCAATCCATCGGCTCAGCAGAAATCCTTTCGTTCGCTGCGCCTGATGTTTATGCTCAACTAGTGAGTTCAGGCGCAACCTTGCTCAACTCAATAGACTCTTGGGAGCTCACTGGCCATTAATGGCAAGGATTTCTACAGAGCTAATCCATCAAAATCTTTTTAAAGAATACTGTTATTCATCTTTTTTATCGGGCCTGTGGTCTAGTGATATGCAGAACGAAGCTCGCTCGCTACTAGAAGCTATGACACTGCCTCGACAAGCTAAAAGCGTGAAACGGCAGAGGTCGAGCGTTCGACTCGCTCCAGGCCCATTTTTTTAATAATGTTTAAATAGTAGTTTTATTTAAGGAAAAAAAGAGGCGTTAAAATCAAATCCGAAATTTATAGGAAGGTAATTTTCACAATATTCTTGATAGCAGTCTTAATCTTAGCATTCTTTATAATAAGGCCTTTTGTAGGGGCAATTCTGATAAGCCTGGTTTTGGCGTATATATTTTACCCTGCTTATAAATTTATAAATAAAAAAATAAAAAATAAGAATGCGGCATCGTTTATTGCCACGATAATAGTCATATTCCTGATTCTTGTGCCTTTTTTCTTTATCCTGAATGCAGTTTCAAGAGAGGCTCTTTCCCTTTATTCCACGTCTAAAGACAAGCTGTTTACAGGGGAGTTCTTTGCCGGGGAATGCGTCAAAGAAACCGAAGATCTGAGCTGCAAAATTACAAATTTTTTCAGAGGAGCATTCTCACATCCGCAGATCCAGCCTTATCTTGAAAAAACCATAAAAGATGCAACAACTTTCTTTGTTGAGAAGATACGCGATTTTTTGTTTTCCATACCTGCCAAGGTTTTAAATTTCTTTGTCATGATATTTGTTGTTTTTTTCCTTTTCAGGGATGGCAAGGGGTTTGTTGAGAAGGTGGAGGGATTATTGCCGCTAAAAAAAGCGCATAAAAAGAAAGTGTTTGTTAAGTTAAATGATGCGGCTTTTGCTGTTATCTATGGAAGCATAATAGTGGCAATAATACAGGGGACTTTAGGCGGAATAGGGTTCTTCGCTGTTGGGATAAAAAATCCCCTGATGTGGGCTGTCATGATGATGTTTTTTGCATTGGTTCCTTTTGTAGGGACAGCAACAATATGGCTGCCTGCTTCTTTAATACTGATCTTCAGCGGTTATTTAGCATCTGATACAATGACAATAATAAAGGGCTTTGCGCTGCTGGTGTACGGCACTTTTGTGATAAGCTTTATAGACAACCTCATAAAGCCAAAAATTATCGGGGACAGGGCGAAAGTCCATCCGGTTTTGATTTTATTGGGCGTGATTGGAGGAATACACTTTTTTGGGTTTGTTGGAATCGTAATCGGGCCCATCATATTTGCCCTTTTAGCAACTTTCATAAAGATTTATGAGGAAGAAGGGTATCTTTAAGGAAGTTATTCTTAAAAAAATTCAATAATAAAAGAAATTAGTCATAAACCAATAAAAAAATCAATTAATCATTTAAAAAATTATCAATAAAAATTCAATATAAACCAATAAAAAATAAACCAATGAGTGCACAAATAGTAATTCCTTGGTTGTGAGCGTGGATGTGCAGTCGTTTTTTAATTTTTTAAATTAAAACGAATAAAAATTGATAAAAAACTCAGATTATGAAAGCGCAAACAGTTGTGAGTGTAGAACATAAACAATGATTGAAAAATTCATTGATAATAAAAACAATTAAAAATGAAATTAAAAATAAAAGATACAGTCACTATCGTTCCTGTACCTTTAATTTTCAAGGTGATGCAAAAATGAAGTTGAAAATTAAAGACATGGACATTGCCACAGGCGGGCCTTTGATTGCGATAATCAACATGGAGGATGCTCGGAAACTTGACCTGCACCACATGGACAGGATAAAGATTAAGGATTCTAAGAAAACAGAGACGGTTGTTGTGCAAATAGCGGAAAGCTCGAAGGCTGTGAAGCCAGGCTATATTGGCCTTTTTGAAGAGGTTATTGACTCGCTTCAGGTTAGGCCCAAAGAGATTGTTGACATAACCTTGGCTAGAAAACCTTTGTCCCTCAAGTTCATAAGAAAAAAATTAGACGGCAAAAAGCTGAATAAAAAAGAGATTGACCAGATAGTCTGGGATATTGTGCACAACAAGCTGAATGAGATTGAGCTTACGTATTTTGTTTCTGCATGCTACACCAATGTAATGTCGATAGAAGAGACAATCCTGCTTACAAAGGCGATGGTCAAACACGGCACAACCCTGGAATTAAGCAGGTATCCTGTGATAGACAAGCACTCTATTGGGGGAGTAGCGGGCAACAGGACGACAATGGTTTTAGTGCCTATAATGGCTGCAGCAGGATTTACAATGCCGAAAACTTCCTCAAGGTCAATAACAAGCCCGGCAGGAACCGCAGATACAATGGAAGTCCTGGCAAAGGTTTCTTTTTCCCTTAAAAGAATGAAAGAGATTATTCTCAAGACCAATGGATGCGTGGTGTGGGGGGGAGCATTGAATCTGGCTCCTGCTGACAGCAAGATAATAAACGTGGAGAGACCTTTGGGCATAGATGCAGAAAGCCAGTTGTTAGCGAGCATAATGGCAAAGAAATATTCTGTTTCCAGCACCCATATACTGATTGACATACCTATAGGGAAGGGCGCAAAATTAAAAAACAAGGCAGAGGCGTTAAGGCTGAAAAGTGATTTTGAGGCCGTTGCGAAAAAATTAAGGAAGCACGTGAAGGTCATAATCACAGACGGAAGCAAGCCTATCGGGAAGGGAATAGGGCCTGCTCTGGAAGCAAGGGATGTCCTGAGGCTTTTGCAGAGGGATGAAAAAAGGCCCCTTGACCTGGAGAACAAGTGCGTTGTGATGGCTGGCGAGATATTCAAGATGGTTGGCGTTAAAAACGGGAAAAAGAAGGCCGCTGAAATACTGAACAGCGGCAAGGCATATGAGAAGATGGTTGAGATTATAAAAGCGCAGGATGGCAAGATAACAAGGCCTGACCAAATAAGGATAGGTAAGTTCAGGCTTGATGTTAAGGCAGGTAAAACCGGTGTTGTGAAGTGGATAAGCAATAGTTTAGTGTCTAAAATAGCAAGAGTTGCAGGAGCCCCATTAAACAAGGGCGCAGGAATCTACCTTTATACCAACAGAGGGGATAAGGTAAAGAAGGGTGAGAAGCTCTTCACAATCTACGCAGAAAGCAAGCAGAAGATGGATTACGCCAAAGACATCCTGAAAGAGAGGAATCCTTTTGCGGTTAAGTGATAAAATAATTGGAGTTCTTGGTTTTTTATGTTATTGACACTTTGTTGAAAAATAACCTGCTATAATTATCAAATTTGATAATCTTTGGGCAATATATATCTGACTCTCTTGTTGTACTCCTGACTACAACACAGGTTTATATAATTTATTTGTATAGCTTCATACAGACATCCATAAGACCGGAGGTAAAAATGAAATACTGTAAAACGGTTGTTGTTGCCTCATTTGTAATAGGCTATGCTGTTAAGAGTTTTTTAGCACCTTCCACTGCAGGAGAACTTTATTCAGCATTAGAAAAAAAATTAACAAAAGACCCCATGAAATACGAACAAGTAATAGACCAAACAAGAGAGCTTGCAACCCAGCTAAAATCAGAAGCAAATCCCCATCCAACAAAACAAGGGTATGTCCAATTTAAGGATTTAAGGCTTGTTTTAAAAGAAGAGCAAGATGGCAACTTAACTGTCTTAGTGAATAAACATACAACTGAGGAGCAAGAAATAAAGTACATTAATGGAAGAACAACTGTTGGTGTCTATGAAGAGAGATTAGAGTCTGTGAAGTATGAAACACTGCAAAGAGGAAAAGAAATTGTTATTGAAACTAAAAAAAAGGTAGAGCAAAAGGCTAAAGGATTTAGAGACGATATAAAAGAAAAACTAGATGGTGCTTACGAAAAAGCTAAAGAGTTTAAAGACGATATAATGGAAGAATTGGATGACACTTACAATCGGTTCCGTGATTTGTTGCCAGAAGACGGGTCAAAAGAGCCTGCACTGCAGATACCCCGTAAAGATAAAAAAAGCAATAATGACAGAGAAATGTCATTGTAAGGTACGGAGAGGCAGAATCTCCGAAAAAGAGGCCAAATGTTTGGAATAACCAAAACCAGGATTAGAAGATTAAAGAATCTTACTATTTACGGTTTGGCTATTTACGAGATTTTGAATATAGTTGGGTCGTGCAGCCGCGCAACAGCAACTCATGGAATCCAGAAAGCACCTTATGCGCTAACCAGGATTGAATATACTACCAATTCGCAGAGCAGGGAAAATAAAGAGAAAGCACGACCTTCATTTTTGGAGAGAAAAATTGAAGATGTGTATCTGAGATAAGAATGCTTGATAAAAAGACTATAACCTTGAATAATGGATTAAAAGATATTGATGTTTTAGTCTACCTTAAAGAAGTCAAGGTTAAAAACAACTATACCAAAATCAAGGCTTTTTGCAGGATAATGGAGGGTTAAAATGCCTTATGAACTTGAGTATGACGAGATGGTTGAGGATAGGGAAAGAGCAATCAAAGAATAGAAAGATTTATATATATAATTGGTATAATATACTATACCTTATGAGAAAATTAGAAAATCTGATAAAAGTTGAGAATCTAGAAAGGGCAAAAGATTATCTAGTTCCGCATATCTTTACTGAGAACTATTACAATATACTCAAGGCCAAACTTAAAGGAAAAAAATTAACGGAAAATGAAAGATATTATTACAGCCATTTTATCAAGAAAAAGCTCTTAGCAATTATAGAGCTCACGGAACTAAACCAGAATGTCAATGGTGGGGAATTCATAATGAAAGATAGGCTGAAAAAAGCAATAAGCCTGTTAAGGAAATATTCCAGAAAGCATAAGAATATGAAAATGTTTGTTTCAGGATCTTTCCTTTATAGCAAGGAATATAGTGATATTGATATTTTTGTGATCTCAAAATACTCCAAAGAGGATTACAGAGAAGGTAAAGTGCATGTTAATTACTTGCCGGCTGATGCTGAAAAAAGCCTGTTTTTTCATTCGGTTCATTCTGTTTCTGTTAGTAATTTTGTTTCATTTAAAAAAATTGAAGAAAAGTTTAAACTTGATGATATACTACATCTTTACGAGATAGTGATATTGCTTATTATGCAGAAAGATGATTATTTGCAGGAATTAAGAGGTTTAGTATTGAGGCTGGAATATACATCAAATAAGGTAATACTCAATTCTATGCAGCTTAAAACAATCACAGATAAAATAATCAAAAATAAAAGATCTATTGAGGTTATAAATAAATATTTGGTAGCAAAGATCATAAACTCTTATAATGGGGCTGTTTTGAAGAAAGTATTAAGCAGATTTTTAGATAAAAACAAGTCTCCTGAAAAAGGGCAAAAAATATATGGAAACTGGAAAGTTTACAATCAAACATACAAGGAGGCTATGGAAGTTGTTGCATAACCAAGCGAGAAAGAGAATAGAAGAGGTATTGGGCGGTAAAATAAGGTTTGAAGGCCATTTCAGCAGGGTTTTTGACGATCTTAAGGAAAGCCGTCAGAAACAACTTATTCAATGGGTTAAGGATTGTAGATTAGGGAATGTTCCCCCAATCAGCTCAGACAGAATTAAAGGATTGTTAGGATTCATTCTCAAATTTAGGAATACTAACTTCAGGGCAATTCTTACAAAAAAGAAGAATGAATACTTTATTACATTGTTTCTTGACAAGCATAAATATTATGAGAATGAAAGAAGAAAGTTAGGGTTGTGATTGGTGAGGTGTTTATGATTACTCTTTTTATCTTTTCTCTATTTTAGAATATAGGTAACCTACAAATGCTGTAATAGATCCACCAATAAGTGAAAATTGTTTTGCAAAATATTTCATATTCCCCCAGTAGGTATATTCACCAGTCTTAGCAGAATTATAGAGGGGACCATCCCATGTGCCCCAATAGCCACCAACTAACCCCCCAATTATAACTCCTGGAATAGCACTGCAAATAACTATACCTACTTCACTTGCAATTTTAGCTTTCGAAAGAAAAATATTTTCTATGAGGTGCTTGAAAATGAGAAAAGAAAACCCAGCTAGATTTAGCTCTGCCGTTGGCGAAGCATGGATGCATTGTGAATTTAAGATAAAGTACTGCCATGCAATATTTGACGATGAGATTTATCGCGAAGGCCTTAAGACCCTACTCTTCGAAGCAGCATATAATGCTGAAATTCCTATTGGCGAGATAGGTTTTGATAATAACCATGTTCATTTCATGGCAGATATCTGCAACTACAGCAGGCCAGAAGTCGCAAAACTTCTTAGAGGCTATTCAGGTAAGAAATTTTTTGAATATTTTCCAGAACTGAAAAGGCAAAAACACGAAGGTGGCTTATTCTGGAACAGCGGGCTTTGGAATCCAAGCTATTACATAGGCTCTCCAAAAAACATTGATAACACAATCAACTATATTAGAAGGCAGAAGTATGGGTCAAAAGGCGTTGGCAAGAGTCAAACAACATTAAGTAGCTTCGCAGCCTAGGCAGAAATGCCCCCAGTCTCTGACTGGGGGTTGTTTACACTTAGCTCTTTGTTTTTGTCTGGCATTTTACTTTTTTAATAATATGTTAAGATTCTTTTTTGTAATTTTGTTATTAGGTTCTATTCTTAGTGCCTCCTTATATTCTTTTTCTGCTTTATCTTTAAATCCTAATGTCTCATAGGCTACTCCAAGATTATGATGTGTAACATCCTCATCAGGCTTAATCCTAATAGCTTCTCTATACTCCTTTATAGCTCCCTGTAAGTTGCCTTTATCATATAAACCAATTCCAAGACCACAATGTGCATCAGCAAAATCAGGCTTAATCCTAATAGCTTCTTGATACTCTTTTATCGCTTCTTCTATATTCCCACTTTTTATTAAAATAATACCAATATTATAATGCGCACTAGCATAATCAGGCTTAATCCTAATAGCTTCTCTATACTCCTTTATAGCTACGTCCAATTCGCCTTTTTTATACAAAGCAAATCCAAGATTATAATGCGCACTAGCATAATCAGGCTTAATTTCAATACTCTTCCTAAGTTCATCAATAGCTTCGTCTAAATGACCTTTCTTAATCAAAGTGGTTCCTAGATTGTAATGAGCATAAGCATCATGGGGATTTGATTCAACAGCAGTCCTATACTTCTTAAATTTTTTTTCTTCACTGAGTTTTCTATTAAAAAAAGAAAAGAAATCAAGAAATTTTTTCTTGGGATGTTTTGATTCTTCTTCAGAAACATAGCTTTTTCTCAACTCATCCAGCATTTCCTCTAAACTTAGTTCTTTCTTTTTTGATTCTTCCGTCTCGTCTGGCATTTTCCAATAAGGGACTTCTTTACAAAGTTATGATTATTAATCGATAAAAGATTAAAAACTTTATAAGTTTTTCTGTTTTTACTACTATTTAGTAGGCTATGAAATTCAATAATCAATAGTTTTTTGGAGCAAATGCTGAATTCTTCTGTTTCTGTTGTACTTCTGACTACAACGCAGGTTTATATAAACAATTACCTTACTAAATATTAAGATTTTCAAGGAGGAAATTTGATTTTAGTTTTAAGGAAATAAAAATCAAGATAGCGTGAGCTTTATCCAACTAAATGTTGGGGAGGGATAAAATGGGAGTAAATGGAACTGGAATTAAGGAAATATTCAAATCAGACGTTGGAAAAATGAGAGTAAATGAAGCGGCGTTAGATGGCAAATCGTTGAAGGATTTAGAAGATAAAGTTAACGATACAGATATTTCTCCAGAAGCGAAATTTGATGCAGAAATTGCTAAAGCAGAGGAATACATCAAAGATATAGAACAAATAGGCATGGATAAGTATGATGCACTGCCGGATTATCTTGTTGGAATACTCAAGACGGTGAGAGTAATTCCATCTGCACAAAAAAGGATTGCTAATCAGATTAAAAGTATCGAGAAAAATTACATTATGTTAAAAAAGAGTGTATCAGAATCCCAAGGGCAGTTTGAAAAATTTGACTCATCATCTATGGATTTTTATGATAAAAAGATGGCTTGCGGTGAGTTAATCAGCACATATGAAGCAATAAAAGATTCCCTTCTTGAGGAAAAAGGCACCGTTGAAGAAAAAGTAAAAGAATCTCAGAAAAATAGGGACAACAATTCCAGAGCATTTAGAGAGCAACTAGGCAAGATTCGTAGAGATATCAATACTACTGAAACAAAGATAACAGATTATGCTGGTAAGTACCATATTTATGATTTCAAGCAGAACTCTTATGATCGGTTTAGGGTGGAAGCAAAACAAAAACTTGATATTGTCAATGACGCTAAAGTTAATACAGAAATTTTAATTGAAGAAATAAAGATACATACAGAAGGGAACAGATACGATCCTGTAGGCTTTATGAGGATGCTCAAGACAAATTGGGTGGAAGGTGAACATGTGAAAGGGATTGCAAATAAGTTGAGGGAAGCAAGATTAGCTTATGCGTCAATACCGCAAAGAAAACCTGAAGTCCCAAAGACCACTATGGATGAGTTCAAAGCTTCACAATCAGACATAGTCCACACAGCAAAAGCATTGTATGAAAAAGAACTTATCTAATCTATTACTTTTAATTTCTTTTTTTGTAAGGTGTGTTAAATGGAAAACCAGGATTTAATCAAAATAAGTGGCGCCTTATTAAATAGATCTATAAAATACCAAAAAAGAGAGATATTAGACAAACCTAATATTGTATTAGAAGAGATCATAAAAGGGCACGACGACCCTTACACTTTTGGAGACATTACTGAGAATGCATCTAATGCAAAAAAATCCATTGAATTATTTTATGGCTCTTATAAAGCTTTAAAAGAAACACTAGATCAAACTAAAATATTTAAAGGGCAGTTCTGTATTGTTAATAGCTTCTTGGACATATACTCTATCTTTATCTCTGCAAAACTAAGCTTAGAGTATTTAGTTAACACACCTGGAGAAGAAAGTAGCACTTTTAATGGGCAAAAACTGGATTTTAGAACTGGCTCATTCAATACATCCATAAACCTAATTAAGGCTTATAAAGAATCAATCAACTCGCTAAATGGCTCAAGCGAAGCTCTTCTTGGAGCAACAAAAAACTACTTTAGATGGATCATTGACCAAACAAATACTGAGCTAAAAAATAATGAATATCAAGAGTTATTAAAAAAGACTGAAAAATTAAACATCGAAATAAATGGGTTAATTCTAGATAGAGCATTAGCTGGAGATCAGAGAATAAATAAAGATTTGATTGGGAAAATAACTTATGAAGATATAATAGGCAATGAATATGCAATCAGCATATGCCGGGAGATTATCAGTAATATTGGCTGTTATAGCAATAAAACAAGATCAAATTATGCAACAAAACATATGGACAGGCCGTATGTAATACTATTTTACGGCAGACCAGGCACCGGCAAAGGCATGTTAATGAATGCTATTGAGGCTGATTTGAGTTACAGCGCTTCTCTTAAAGGGATAGAATATCAAAGAATAAAAATAGACAATGCTTTGATTAAAAGGAAATATCATGGGGATGGTCCGAGGGCTTTCAAAGAGGCATTTGCAAAAGCAAAAGATTCTAATAATATATCTCTTCTTATAATTGATGATGTAGAAGGAGTATTGCAAGACAGAGATGCGCCAGATTCATTGCATCTGGAGAACGAGCTTCTAAATGTCGCTTTAGATCAAATTGATGGATTTGAGAAGGATTATATTGGAAATTTTGCAGTAGTTATGGCAACAAATCAAATGAGAAAAATTGACAATGCCTTGTTGAGTCGAAGCACCGATATACTGGAGGTTAAAGGCCTTGAAAGATTAGACCATTACCAAAAGTTTATGGGAAAATATTTGCTAACAGATTTTAGGAGGTATATAATCGGGGGGGATGATACAGTAAACAAAATTGCGAATGTTTGTTACAGGTTAAATTTAGCTGGAAGGGATGTGAAAACATATCTAAGTAATATCAGCCGTTTCATTAAAGGAGGCATTGTGCCTTATGAAATAAGGTCAATGGAAGGGCATGAACAAGAGACAGCGCTAAAAGCCATGTATCAGAGAGTTGATTTGAATATTATGAGAAATTATCTTAAAGGTGTTTCAAATGGACGAAAACCCGTTTAGATCAAAAAAGGGAATTGAATTGTATAGTAAGTTCTTTGGCAGCAGAGTTTATGATAACTCAAGAAGATATTCTCAAAAAAATACAGGAGTAACAGGCCTTTTTGGGCAATTACCGGACGAAATTGAAGAAACTGGTAATGGTGGGGAAGATAAAAATCTTGAGCAAGAG
The DNA here is from genome assembly GCA_964585935.1 of uncultured Methanosarcinales archaeon. GTDB lineage: Archaea > Nanobdellota > Nanobdellia > Woesearchaeales > GW2011-AR4 > BS150m-G64. The sequence goes on from CAZPFO010000013.1 coordinate 15,461, forward strand.
GTAATAAGGTCATCTGAAAAAAATGGAACTTCACAGATACAAACTCAAATCGAAACTAATTTTTCGCTAACATTAGAGCACCTTCTTCAGTACTATAAACACCAAGGTGTTGTAGGTGAAGAAAGGAATGTTATTCTGCAGACATTGTGCGCAATAAATGGATTATCTTTTGGTGTTGAAGGTTACAGTGGCAGCGGCAAGACATTTGTAGTAGACAACCTAATCGCCCTATTACCTGAGGATGAAATCTATCAAGTAGGTCTTTCTTCAGACCTTGCCATATTAAATGATGCAACAAAGATAAACGAGAAGAGATTCATATATATTCCTGAAATACAAAAAGCAATGAGAAAAAAAGACGCTCCAATAATTGAAGTTATTAAAAACCTCACAGAAGGCAAAGATGCTGAAAGAATTGTAACAAAAGAGCAGGGCAAGACAGTCAATTATAAAATAAAAGCAGGCATAACAGTAATATACACCTTAGCTATAGAAAACGACTTCAAGAAAGACGATGAAACCTCTAGAAGATTTGTAAGATTGTTTACAGATTCCTCAGAAGAACATATAGAAGATATATTAAATTATAAAGCTCAATCAAGGTATCTAACACAAGATGATGTTGTCTCACCTAAGAATATAGGGGGTCTAAAAATACATCTTTATGATTGTATCAATATAAATTTTGACTTTAAAGACCCATTCGCTTTGTATATGAACGAATATATCCCATTTACTCCAAAAACTATTGGTTTCATTAACCATTATTACACTCTTTTAAATGCTTCTGCTAAGTTTCACCATAAAAACAGGGTAAGTGATGGCCAGAATTTATTTTTAAATATTGAAGATCATTTCCTAATCCACACTTTGTATCATGAAGAGTTCTGCAATACTATTTCAGAACTTAACAAAAATGGAGATTACACTGAACTAATTGAGAAATCAAAATCAAAAGTTAACTGGGAAGAATGCTGGAAAAATGGCTTAAAGATTATGGAAGAAAAGTTTCCAAAAGTGGTTGAGGAATGGAAACTAAAAAATCAAGGTGTAGATGGGGTTAAAGTACACAATCCACTAACCAAAAACAAGGAAGTTCTCCTAGACCAAATACGATATTTTCCTATTATTAGAGTAGGAGATTAAATGAAAAAAACAATATTTGAAGAAAGAAAAGAGCAGCTTGAAAAAATAATAAATAATCAAAATATGTACAGGTGTAATCTAAGAGAAATAGGTTTAGGCGATACAAACTCCTTCTTTAATATCTTTGAAGAGTTAAAACCAATTTTTGCAGTAAAACAAAAAAAAGATGAAATTACTCTGGAATCTTTATCATACAAAGCAGAGCAAACTGGCAACCTTGATAAAATTATCGTGGGTACGCTACTTCAATTAAAAAATGAAAATGAGAAAAAATTCAGGGAACACTATAAGTACTTCAACACAGCTGATTATGGTGGGGAAGCCGAGCTGAATAGGGATATGAGGAAAAAATTAAATAACACTATTGCTGACTATAACAGGCTTAGAAATGCTGCCTTGTACAGTAATATGGGTTTTAAAGAGAGCAGGCTTATGGAAAAATATTCTTCATTCTTGTTGGATGTTAAAGATTTAGACTCAAAATTTAATAAAATAACTGATGGCTATACTCAAGGCAGAATTGATTCAAAAGCAAAATTTAAAGAATGTATTGATGAGATTAAAGGACTCTCAAAAGAATATTTAAAAATAACAAAGAGTTTTAAGCGCAGCGCAAGATTTCTAGAAGTTTTTAAAGGACATAAAGCATTTGAATATTTGGAAGTTATTTATGAAATTAAAAGGCTAAAAAACGAGTTTAATACAGTTCTCAATAACTATGGGGAAATAAACCATACAATAAATAGCTTAAGAGATAGAAACTCAAATTTAGAAAAAGTTTATAATAATATTGATAGTGCACTAATAGAACCAATTTTTGAGGGGGTAGGCGATTATAAATCAATTATAAATGAAGCAAAAGGCTTTCTAAACACATCAAAACCTAAGTTCTCAGAAATCTATCTTCTGAAGAGAGCGTATGGCAAAACAATAGGTTTAGAGAAAAAAACAAGCGCTCTGGTTGATAATTTTTCTTCAGCAATAAACGAGCTTGTCAACAGAGAGATGATTGAACTGCAAAACAGCGTTGATGCAGCGCCGCAAAATCCTAAAGACATTATAGAGTATTTATCCAAGATTGGAGGAATCAAAGATTATATTTTAAACAACACTCATTCTTTTGGAAACATACAAGAATTGCTCAGCTTGATTAATTCAAAACATAAAGAGTACAAAACTATAAACAATGAAATCCAAGAAATAATCAAAAAGACAAAATTAGCTGCAGGTTCTATTGAACAAAATAAAAAAATTCTAAAAAAACTTGAAAATAACGAGTACCCCCAAGATTATAGTCAATTTGTTTTTAATGAAGTCCGTTCAAGCAATCCTTTAATCAGCCAAGCTGCAAAAGAATACAATCTGCTTGTTAAGGAAATAAAAAACCAGTATGGGGGGATAGAAGAAGGTGTTCAGTCATATAAGGACAGAAAAGAAAAACAGGGGGAGATAGAAAGGGAATGCATAAGATTACAAAGCGCGATAAGAAAGGGGGACTACTTAATTTACTGCATACCTGGAAAATTCAAAGATCTTGAAAAAGACGAGTTTCTTAGAAAGAATGTTAATGAATATAATTCGCTTGTGGTCTCGTTGGAGGATAAAATACGGCAGGAAAAAGAAAAACTCGAAAAATCCAGAATAAACGAAACTACATACACTCCGAGAGCTATTCCAAAAATTGATACAACTATTTCTCCAAAAAAATCTGATAATCTAAAAGATCCTGGAACATCCGACTATTATAAATTATGGGGTGTTGTCACAGGAAAAATGATGGCTTCTGGCTGAGATAAAAGGCTTGAGTATATGAGGTGGTTTATAGGGAAAAAAGCAGATTCTAAGGTTTTTTTGACTAATGATACAGACTTCGGCATTGTTGAAAGAGTTTATAACACTTTAAATGATGACTGGAAAACTGGAAGATTAGGAAATCCAGAAGCTTGCTGCTTGAAAGAAAGGATGAATGTGGCAAAAACATTGAATGTTATGCATGAATACTTAGAAAAATCACGCGCATTATATTCAATAGGGGCTAATGCTTAACAACAAATTTTATAAACAAGCTTAAGTTATAAGGCGATAATTATGGAAAAAGAAAAAGTATTAGGAGAACTCGGGTTTTCAAAGAATGAATCAAAAGTATATCTTGCATTGCTTGAATTAGGCGCTTGTACTGTAACCCAGATAAGCTCAAAAACCAAGATTAACAGGACTAATATTTATGACTGCCTGAATAAGCTTATAGAAAAAGGCGCTGTTTCTTATTTTATGGAAAAGGACAGTAAATTGTTCCAGGCAGGAGACCCTGAAATCCTTGTTAATCTGTTAAAAGATAAAGAAATAAAATTAAATTCTATAATGCCTCAACTTAAACTTCATAACGAACTTTCAAAAAAGAAAAGCGAAGCTCATATTTTTGAAGGTATTGTTGCTGTAAGAAATATGCTTAATCATTTCCTTGAAATTGGAAAGCCAAGATATGCTTATGGCGCTCCGATAGCAGCTTCAAAAATGCTTAGTAGCCATTTTCTTGAGAATTATCATAGAAGAAGGGTAAAGAAAAAGTTAGAATTCTATATGATATACAATAGTGATGCTAAAGAAAGAATTAAGCTTCTTAATTCATTAGACCATACTGAAGCCAGGTTTTTGCCTAAAGAATATGATTCGCCAGTAACCACTAACATTTGTGGTGATGAAGTTGTTCTTGTTCTTTACTCTGAGGACCCAATTGTTATTCAAATAAAGAATGAGCAAATAGCCAAAGCTTATAAAAAGTATTTTGATCTTTTGTGGAAAATTGCCCAAAAAGAGCTAAAATGAGTCCAAAATTAGTTTCTTATTCTTCTTACTTGATCTATATAGCTGCATTAGCCGGCATTCTGTTTCCAAATCCTGCTCTAAATTTAGGATGGAGCCTAAAATATCTGCTTACCCTGGTAATGACCTTTTCTATAATCGATTTTCAGATTAATAAAGATAAAAAGAAAAATGTCAAAGAAGGGCTTAAGCTTACATTGATCCACTATCTTTTGCTTTCAAGCATTTACATAATAATATCCTTTTTTATGAAAGATGCTGGATACAAGGAAGGATTTATTCTTTTAGCAATAATGCCTCCAGCTGCGGGATTGATTGCAATAGCTAAGATAAAACATGGAAAGGTCAGCAATTCATTTCTTGGATTGCTAATTTCATATCTTACAGCTTTTATTTATGCCCCCTTAGTTTTATTTTTAACAATCAAAGGCTCAATTGACCTCTTTTTATTTTTAAGAACACTTGTACTTTTTATAATTGCGCCTTTCCTTATTTCAAGAATCCTAAGGAAAATAAACTGGAGAAATGAAAGTATGAATACAATTCTTGTGAACTTTTTTTATGCACTGCTTTTCTATGTGATAGTAGGCTTAAAGAGAGATATCTTTATTAGCCAAATCAGCTCGTTATGGCCCATTTTTGCGATTATGACATTAGTCAGTTTTGGATTGGGCACAATAATATTTACAGTTGTTTACAGGAAGAAGGATTATCAGCAAGCTCTTGATTATACTCTTTTTGGAACTTATAAGAATACAGCCCTTGGATTAGTGATTGCAGCTTCATTATTCAGCCCGGCAGCACTCATACCCATTTCAGTAAGGGCTTTCATATCACCAGTCTATACGATTTATATATTTTCCTTAAGAAAGCTGTTTGATACTTTTTTTAATATGTCAAAGGTTGATTCTACATAAAAAGATGTTTTTACTACTAAATAAGAGCAATATTTATAAAGAATAGTAGCTTTATTGGCTATATAATTAGGGTTTTTAAAGGATGGGGCTTTTAGTATGAATCCACTTAAGCTACTGTATATAGGAGCGGGAGCTGCAGGCGAACCTATAATAAACAGAAGTATGCAAATTTTGAATCAAATAAGCGGTTTAGAATCTGAAGTTTATATTGTTGGGGGAAAATCTAATCCATTGGACATCTATAAAGATATTGCTGAAAATAGCCCTGAATTAGAAAAAATTAATATTAAAACTTACAATAGCGAAACAATACATACTCTTTTTGGGTCAGAAAAACAAACAAAATTTGACTTCATAGTAATTTCTGCAGGCGACAGGAAGAAAGAGGCGATTAAAAAAGATATAAAAGAAGGTGTAGATGTTAAAGAAAATAAAAAAATTTTAGAGAGAAGAGAATTTCTAGAAGATAAGATCACTTCTGCACTTGAGAAAAGTGGTTTTGATGTAAAGGATAAAAAAAGCCCACATTATAGGTTGAGGGACGAATTGCCTAAAAATTGGGATATGATTTCACATTATGCAAAGATGTTTGCAGACTCTAAGGTGGAAGGCCTAGTTGATATTTTTACTAATCAACCTGATTTTCTTGCTTATTTTTGGGCAAGTATAACTGGGAATGTTAAAACGGTTATGGGGAATAATCATATAGATACCTTTAGGATGAGGAGACACAGTCCCATTATTTATCAAGATATGAGCAACGCTGGAAAACTTAACAAAAAAAGGATAAAGAAACACCCAGATTCTCTTTTACCTTTTTTTACGGCTATATGTGGCGGCCTACATGGCGGAGGTTGTGCCCCTTCCTTAAAAGGCTATAAAATTGGAAAATCAACACCAAGTAGCGAGATTTACGAGTATAATGTAAAGGCTTTTTATGAAGAAGTGAAAAAAGATGTCATAAATCATACATTGAGATTACAAAATAATAAAGATAAATTAAGATGGGGAGTATTTAATGCTTACCATGATGTCATATATGAATTATTAACTAACAGATTAAGTTTGGGTATGTCTATCTTCCAGAAAATAACTGGAAACCCCTGTTTTGATGAATACTTTGAAAGGAACATTGGATCAAACCCAGATCTTAAAAAATTAAAAGAAGAAGATAGAGGACTTTTCATAGGCTGGGGCACTAGGATAAATAGTGTTAAAGATAGGCTTTATAGAAGTTTTTTCTGGGAAATGGAAAATCCACCTTATGATATGATGGAAGTATGGACACAAGATGATTTTGTCTCTGAATATATCAAAAGTAACAAATTTATTGATTTGCTTATAAAAGAAGGGCTGATTCCAAATCGGATTGATATCAGCTCTACTGAGGAAGAAAAATATTCGGATTCTGTTGAAAGGCTCCCTCCTTTAGTTAGCGAAGAAGTAACACGCCGCTTATTTGTGCCTAAATATGTAAAAAATGGCGAATCGGCTGAGAACCGCTCTCGAGATGTTTCGGAAACCACCACAGTATTAGTTAAACCAAAAACTGGCTCTGAAATCAAAGATAAATTCCTCTTTTTCGCACCTTCCATAGAGGATAGGGATAACATAAACATCTACCAAATAAACATTCCAGAGGACATAGGGAGCATTGATGACGTAATTGAGCCTGTTGAGCAAATACATATTCCGAACACAATCTTTTTGCATAGTGATGGGAAAAAGTTGTATGCGGTATCTGAAAAAATAGTAACCCCTCAACTCAACATTGTAGATTTAGCTACAAAAGAATTTATTAATTTATCAGATAAATATCCTAATCTTAAATATTATTCTTTTTCATCTTTAAAAGAACTGGAAGGCCGTATTTTCCTGCCTTGTAAAGACGATAGCTCTATTGGAGCATTAATGATAGATCCTGCTAATAAAAAGGTGATAGTTGAATTAAAAACAAAAGAACCAGTTGAAATAAACTCTATTTCTGTTTACAGAAGAAAGAATAAATACAAAATTAATGGGCTATCCTATGAAAGCATTCATGTATGGGCAGCTGATACCGAAGCAACAAAAATTATATATGAACATCATCCCTTGAAAACGAAAGGCAGTGCGAGAAATATATTATCCATCTTAACAAATTACTGCAACCATTTTTTTATTGATAAAACAGGTTTAAATGGGGAAGGGGTATACTGGTGGAATGATGGTAATGTGAGAGACTTGAAACCTAGATTAGTAACTGATTCTGTAGATGGATTATTTGATATTCATTGTATTGCAAACGGGATAAATCCCCAATTTTTGATATATTTCCAATCAAGTAACGATGCCAAAGAAAAATATTTTCTAGAAAAAGTATCCTACAACAGTACCGACCTTTTAAATCAAAGAAGAGGGAATCCAGATGGACCTATTGTTACGTCTGATACCCCTTTTAGATTTATTGATTACTTTCCAGGCTATACCTTAGCTGTATCTATGGATAAAATTCACTTGATATCTGAGAATCAAAAAGGAAAAAAACAATTTAAGCTCGTAGATGGTTATTTATTTGATTGTAAAAGCGCTGTAAAGGTGAAGTAATTTGCAAAAAAAGAAAGTAATGAAGTTCAAAATCAGAAAACATAGTGAAAAATCTAGAAACAAGCTGATAAATGAAGACTCTTATTATATTTTTAAGAATAAGAATTTAGAAGATAGAGTGTTGGCTATGGTAGCAGACGGTATGGGTGGCCTCCCAGAAGGTGATGTTGCAAGTCAAATGGCAGTTGAGACTATAAGCCAAGAATTAGAACCGCTTCTAAATGCCACTAATATAGAGAATTTTGATGATGGCGAACTAAGGAAATGGATATATAATTCTTTTAGTAAAGCAAATGAGAAACTTTATTATTACGAACTAGAAAGAAAGGGAATAAATGATAGGTCTAAAGCGAATGAATCGTACCAACAAGAAAGAAGACCTGGAACTACGCTTTCTCTTGCACTTATGCTTAATAATAAGCTATACTACGCAAATATGGGTGATAGTGGGATTTATGCTTTATCCAAAAATAACGAATTAGAAAAACTTACAGAGGACGATACATTTATACAAAAATCAGTTAATGATGGTGAATTCAGTAAGGATGAAGGATATGTACATCCATTTAACAACACCCTATCCAAATATTTGGGTCAATATGAAAAACTAGAGGGCGATAATTTAGTATTAGTAAAGGATGAACCTCTTGATAATATCTTTATGGTATTATTGGGTACTGATGGTTGGACAGATTTTGTCCATCATGACGAACTTAAACACATCTTAACTAAATACAAAACTCACTATTTAGAGTATGGTAAAGAATATGACCTCCAGTTTGTTATTGAGGATATATTTGATCGTGCACGGGACCCAAGAAAAATCAGGAGATTAGCAGAAAAATTTGCAGAAGAACATCCTGAAGAGATAAAAAAATATGCTCAAGTAAGAGAGTTAAGTATTGATGAAGCAAGAACAAGATATTTGGAAAAATTCGAGGAGAGTAGAGATGATATAACGGCTGTCGCAATTATACCTGAATTGATTGATATAGGAGAAACAAGAGAATATCAATTAACTCAGGAATTAGAGGGCGTTAAAAATAAGCTTAACGAACAAAAAAAAGTATCAGACGGGTCTATTCAAAAAAATACATTACTGGAAGACCAATTAGAAGCTTATAAATCCAAAACAGAAGAACAAGAAGAAGAAATCAATAATTATTCTGAACAAACATCACAACTTAAAGAAGAAAAAGATTCCTTACAAACTAAACATGATTCTTTAGAAAAAAGATGCAAATCATTAGAAGAAGGAGAAACACCTGAACTTAGTGAAGAACAAAAGCAAAAAGTAATAAAAGACTACAAAAAATCACCAACTTATACAGAAGAAGTAGGAAAAATTGTTAAAGAAAAAGTAGATGAAGCTGTTAAACAAACTGAAAAAGCTATTTCTGAAAAATATGACCAAGAATTGATAGAAAAAGGAAAAGAAATAGCTGATTTAAGAGTTGAGAGGGACACTTCACTAGAAGAAAAATACAGAGTAAGGCAGGAAAAGGGTAAACTAAATGAAACAAATCTACAGCAGGAGTCTGAACTAAAAGAAAAACAAAATCATATCAGCAATTTAGAACAAACTGTCAATCAACTTGAATCTAAATTAAAAAAGAAAGAAGAAAATGAAAAAAGAACAAAACAGTCGGTATACCGGACTATAAAAGATGGTTTCAAAAAGAAAGTGGTTGTGGGGGCTTTAGTTATAAGCGTGCTTGCAGGAGGAATAGGTGGATACTTCTGGGGCAATTATAATAAAGGTTCTGAAGTGCAAAAAGCAAAAGCACAATACGAACAGACAATAAAACAGAAAGACCAGAGAATTGGTGATTTAGAAGAGCAGTTAGGAGAGTTGCAATTAACAATCCCAAAATCTGAGCAAAGATTGTCAGATAAAGATAAGGAAGTAAATAAATTGAAGGGAAAGGTAAAAGAATATGAAAATAAATTAGCTCAAAAAGGAATATATAAAGAAAGTGGAGAATATAAATTAGAAGTTAAAGGAAACATAGCAGAGATTGCCAAGAAAAAAGGACTATGGGGTATTGCAGAATATCTTAGTGTCCAAGGAGACCAAAACATTAGAGGATTTATTAAAGGTGTTTCTGAATTTAACAAGCTTAAATATAATGATACAATGAGTGTAGTGAACGGTGTTTTAAAACATAATGTTAAAGATGGCATAGGCCCGGATATCTGGAGCATAAATGATCTTGACAAAGGGAAATTAAAACTCAACCAGCAGATTGTTGAGAAATATAATGTAAAATTACCTGATTAAATAAAATAAAATTTGGAGGTTAAAATGATACAAAAGAAAAAGTCTAACGAACAGCAATTAGAAGACTTATTAAGAGAGATTACTTTTGTTAAAAAAGGAAAAAAGGTTCCAAGATATGATGTGCAAGGAGGTCATTTAGGCGGAGGGGCTCATTCAGATGTTTATTCAGGTTACGACCAAAAAGAAGAGCGTGAAATTGCGATTAAATTTGCAAAAACAAAAAGCTCAGAAAAAAAATATGAAAAAGAATTTCTAAATATATCAAAAATAGACCATAAAAATATTTCTAAAGTGTTTAGTATTGAGATTTGCAGCAACAGAGCTATAATTATCATGGAAAAGGGAGACACTTCTTTGGACGATGAAATAGAAACTGGGAGAACTAAAGATGTTGAATATTTAAATTTGGTTTTACCCCATCTTTGCGATGGACTTACATACTTACATTCTATGGGCATATATCATAGAGACCTAAAACCTGCAAATGTGCTTATGTGGGAAGATGGCACTATAAAATTAACAGATTTCACAGACATGGGTTTCGAAATTAAAAAAACTAGCGATACCCCAAGCGGCAATATTGCTGTTTTTGAGTATAAAGCAAGAGAATGTTTTATTCAAAAGGGTATAGATGTAGGGAAAGCAAGGGCAAATCAAAAAACACCTCAAGCCGAAAATTATTCTTTAGGAGTAATTGCTTACAAGATCTTAACTGCTGAAACGTTATTCTCTGGATACGATCGTCGTTTACCTCCTGATATACAAGTTAAAGAAATATTGGAACTAAAAAAAGAAAGAAAATATATAGAATCCAAACTCAATTACTTGAAAGAATTAGGCATCGAAGAACGAATAGTAAACATCATAGGCAAATGCTTAGACCCAGACTCTTCTAAAAGATATGCGACAGCTCAGGAACTAAAAGATGCTCTATTGAATAAAAAAACCGAAGAACAAATAAAAAAAGAAAAAGCTTACCAAGGTCTCAACTCAACCTACGAACAGTTAAAAACTGTTTTAGAACAAACACCTTATGATATTAATTTAGGAGTTACTTCAGAAGAAAATGTAAATAAGATTCTGGAAGGTCAGAAAACACTAGATGTTTATATTGCAAGAGAAGGCCTTTCTGATGATAAAGAAGCTTTAGTAAGGTTAAGAGAAACAAGAAACCTGATTTGCGAGAGATTGGAGCATGACTATGATAGTATGAAAAGATTTGCTGATGATTCTTATCAAGAATATATTAATGAAGATGCGCCGGATAAGCTTAAGAAAGCCATGCCTCCTGAAATTCTGGAAAAAGCTAACACCTATTTGAAAATAGTTCGTACTTGGAAACAAGGCCCTAAGGGGATTAAAGAACTTGGCAATGTTCTGGGTATGTTTGAAGAGCATGATAAATCATCCAAAACAGGATTCAGCAATCTGCTGAGCAAACTGAAGTCTCATGTAACATAAGTGAGCCGGCTTTATGTAGTGGATAGCCAGTTCAACCTGTCAGAAGAATTAGGTATCTAAAATGTCAAAATCAAGCTTGGAAAAAACATTGGAAATTTTAATCAAATCTGAAGAGATTTCAGAAAAAAAAGCAGAACCAAACGAGAGCTATGTTGAAAATACAAATGAGCTTCCCCAACATAAAAAAAGCAAATATACATCATGGAGAATAGTAACTGCAGGCATTGTAACTCTTGTTTCTATTGTAACTCTTGGATACTTTGCTGGTAAAGATTATTTTAAACCAGAAGAGGAAAAACAAATAGTTGAGGTAATTTGGCAAAAGGATATTCAATATAAGGCTGAGTTAGAAAAAAAGAAAAGCGATTTAAATAACAGGTTTGAAGAAGAAAAAAGAAAGTATTCCTCTCTTGCTAAAGAAGGGTTTTCCATTTCAGAAGAACAGCCTTTAAAAGATGTTTTGAACAATGTAAAAGATTTAAAAAATCTCTATGCAAGGGCAGGTTTAGACATAACACCTTTAGAATCATTGATTAATGATGGAAAAAAAGCATTCAGAGATATAGAAACAGCAAAAATTGAACGTTTTGATAGATTGTTTGTAAAGTATAATTTAGATTATTCATCAATACTGATCACAGGTAAGGACCCTTCAGAAGAGTCTAGGTTAGAAAAACTCAAGAGCAAGGTGCGTAATTTAGCACACGCTTATGATATATTTAGGCTTAAGGATAAGAAAGATAAGACTTACAATTTAGCAGATGAAATAACACAATCGATAAAGGATTGTAGATTTAAACGAGTAAAGGTAAGAAGCGTTAATGAAAGATTTAATCAAGGTGTCAATCAGTACAATAAGGCCTTTAAAGAAAGAACAGATGATAATCGGGTTTTCAGACTAGGCAGTGCAGCACGAAAGTTTAGAAGTGTGACACAGCAAATAGACTTATACACTAAGAAATATGGATTAGACTTAAATGATACAAGAAGGCAAGTGGTGGAATGGGAACAAAAAGCTCAATCAGATTATGAGTTTTATAAAAAATAAGTTGAGGTAAAAAATGGTACAAGAATCGACTCTAGAGAAAAAGCTAGAAATACTAATAAGAAATCCAATTAAAGTAGAACAAAAACCCTATTTTCAAAAGTCAAAAATAAAGCTCAAACCCCAACATAAAAAATGGCTGAAATTTACGGCAGCAGCCGCAGTAGCTGTTTTCTCTGTCTCAATATTATACAATTCAATGATATTGCCCAAGTTTAGATCATTCCAAGAAAGAAAGCAAGAGATTAATGTAACAAACAAACTATTGGAAGATTACAGAGCAAGTATTGCGTCAATTTTAAGGGGTAATGCAATAGACAATGAAGATTACAAAAAATTAACCACAATTGAAAAGGCCATAAATGAATTAGAAGTAAGAAATTGGTCTAATGCTATTGAAAATGATTTTGCTTATTTAACAGGCAGGATCAACACTTGGAAGAGCTCTTATTTAGCTCAAAGAAAAAAACAGATATTTGATTTGGAGGCAAAGCTTGAAAAAGAAAAAAGCAGATACTCTTCTGTTGCTAAAGATGGAGTTTCAATTTCAGAAGAAAAATCATTGAGAAATATTTTAGGGAATGTAAAAAGTTTGAGAACTTCATATGTGAATATAGACCTAAAAATAAGTTCAGTAGATGATTTACTAGGAAAAGTTGAAAAATCTATAGAGATTGTAAAAGTTAAGAAATATGACGGGCAGAAAACTTCTTTTTACACAAGTAGATTAAACAGGGTAAATAATTATGTAGAGTCTAAAGATTATAGTAAAGTTTCTAAAGAAATAAAAAATCTTGCCCATAATTTAGAAAAAGAAAATTTTTCTTTTGCTAAAACTATTTTAGATGAAGTTAAGAATTTTAATTATTTTAGATTGGTTAAGGTGGATGCTACATATGGTTGGAAGAAAACCGGTCCGTATGAAATGAAGGCATGGATAGAACCGAAATATGATGGATATAGTTGGTGCAAGGACTATAGTAAAAGACGCAAATCAAGAAATAATATTGAACTCTGCAGAAAGAAGCTAATAAAAGAAGGCCATTATGAAACCTGGCAAGCATATCCTAAAGTGAGAGTACTGATTAAAGAAGCTCACTACAAAAAACTCCAAGTCTTCCCTTACTCTAATAAAGAACTAGTTGTTGAGGATTTCATACCTATAAAGAAATGATGTGGTGTGCATATAAAGCCATAATTATCGGTATGGTAAAGTTATAATAGGGCTTATAAAACTCAAATGATTTCTGGTTGTTATGCCAGACTCTGTTTATTGGAGGCATGGCTAAAAGTAAACAACTGTGGGCTAAAGCCCACAGCATTTCATGAGGGACTCTCCCTCAAGCACAAAAACCGACCAATGATTTTTGTGTTTTCATACGCGCTTGATTAAGTCGGGCTTTCCTTATGTAAGCTTTAAAATCAAACTTACATTGAGGGTCATTTTGTTGGTTGATGTAATTCCTGATTACATCTGAAGTGACATTGCCAACAGAGCGAAAGAATTTGCCTCGGCTCCAAATTCCGCCTTTCCAGTAATAGTTGCTTAAAATATCAGGAAAGGATTTAAATAATATTCGAGAAGAAGTGCCTTTTAGAAACTGAAAGGCTTCGGATATAGCGACATTTGGTGTGATGCCCACAAATAAGTGGATGTGATCAACGCCAATTTCAAGTTCATAAATTTCAAATTTATGTTTGCGGCAAATTGCTTGCAAAATATTTTCACAAGCGAATTTAAGTTCCTTGTGTTGAAAAATTTTGTGCCTGAATCTTGGGCACCAGACAAAGTGGTATGAGTTTTGGCCAACTGCGTGGTTAAAAACTTTTAGTTCCATTTTGGTTACCTCCGCGCGTTTTTTTGCGGAGCTAACGCTACTCAGAATAAGGTGTTTGAGTGCGCCGGAATTCCGCTGCGTACTCATTCATAATCAAAAATGTTAGAAAAAACTATTGGAGGGCCTCAATTCCCCCCAAACGTAAACGTTTGGGTATCCTTGAGGCAGATGTAATGAATACCTTATAAAAACTAGGGTTATATAGAGTTCCATTTTTTATAAATATTTAACAAAATTTATAAACTTTATAAATTATAAGCATTAACTATATAAATGAGTTTCGATTCCATACCTACTATAAAGTAATAACAAATTAATTGTTGCGGAGAATCTGAGAATGCTTGACAAGAAAACCATAACACTAAACAACGGCGAAAAGGATGTGAATGTTTTAGTTTATCTTAAGGAAGTCAAAGTTAAAAACAATTATACAAAAATAAAGGCTTTTTGCAGGATAGTTGGTTAAAATGCCTTATGAATCGGAGTTTGATAATATAGCATCATAGTTAGGAGAAAATTTAAATGAAAGAAATGATTCCTATGAAGTATGGGGGAGAAGAACATTGGATTGTAAACCGCGATTATATGGGTAAAAAATCTGTAATGGGAGTACAATGAAAAAAATAAAATTGAAAGCACACCCTACACAAGGATTGACATGTTTTCATGAATATCAAAATAAAGATTTGAAAACATTAACTGTCGATATGCTTTACACCACAATTGGTAGCTTACAGACAATAACAATGTTAGAAATAGACACCGCGGAAGATAAAATTATTTATGATGGGAAGGTCCCCCCTTCAGATGTTGAACAAAGAATATTAAATTATGTCAGATCATTTACAGATAGAAAACTTAACATTAATACTTCTAGTAATTTCGATTCGGATGTCGGTCTAGCTTCTTCTGCCTCAGGTTATGCTTGTTTAGCTGGGGGATTGGCTAGATTATTAGAGATTACAGGCGATTATTCCGAAATTTCAAAAATGGCTAGAAGAGGCTCATTTTCAGCGAGTGGTTCTGTATCGGGTGGAATAACAATCGTAAGAAGAAGAGAATCAGGTGCAGAACCATATGGCGAACAAGTGTTTAGCCCTTCCAGTTTAGAAGATTTAACAATGGTTATTGCTATTGTAAATCATAATAAAAATCGTTTTAATTTCTATAAAGAAGCACGAACATCCCCTTTATTAAAGACTGCAAGGGAATTAACAAAAAATACTGCTGAAGAGATGATAAAGGCATTTGACCAGAGAGATATTGATAGATTAGCGTATTTATCAGAAAAACATGTAATGATAAATTATTCAGTGTTAAATACGGGGGAGAATAATGTTTTTTTATGGGAACCTGAGAGTATAAGCGCAATAAACGGGGTAAGAAAGTTACGTTCAGATGGTCTACCATTATTTTTCTCAATGAATACTGGTGCAATGGTGTTTACATACTGTTTTAATGATAATGCTGTTAATGCTTTTAAACAACATCTAGAACAACATAATATCTCTTACATCATATCTAAGATGGGGGGAGGCCTAAAAGATGCCTGAAGTTTTATTATTCGATTTAGACAGGACGTTATATACTAACAAAGATTTAACAGATTTTCAAGAGAGAATACTATATCAATTTGTTGCAGAAAAATTATGTCTACCCTTCAAAGATGGAAAAGTGGAATTTGATAAACAGCATGAAGCATTTTCAAAGCAAAGAGGCATAGAAGTTTCAAAGTCAGGCATTGTTTCATTATTTTATTCAAGTATGGTGGAGTGGAATTTATACAGAGAAAAGTACATAACCCCTGAAGGTTATATCGGTAGAGATGAGCAATTAGTAGATACTTTTGATAGATTAAAAAGAGAGAATCATAGACTTGCGATAGCATCAAATAGCCTAGAACAATTTATCAAGCGAACTGTGGAGTTACTCGGAATACAAGCTGAAATAATTGGCTGTGATACTGTTTATGCTGCTAAACCTTCAATAGATTTTTTTATTAGTGCTACTCATTTTTTGAAGGTAGATCCAAAATGTTGTATATCAATTGGTGACAGAGACAGCGATATATATCCTGCAAATACAATTGGAATTAGAGGAATTAAGCTTCGTGGGTCTAATGATGTTTATTCAATTGACCAGCATATATACGCCTTAAATTCTTCAGATAAACAAAACCTGATTTTATAAAAAATGCCAAAATTTAGTGCAATAGCACACCCAGTATCTGGATTAATTTGTTTTCATGGATACAAGAATAAAGAACTTAAGACTATGCCTATTGATATTTTATTTTTAGCAATGAGCGATTTATATACAAAAACGGAATTTGAAATTAAGGGCAATGATAAAAAAATATTAATAAATAATGAAGTTCCAGATGACAAAACATTGGATAGAATAGTAAAATATATTGCAAAATTTACAACAGGGGGATTCAATTTTAAGTCATACAATAATTTTGAAATGGCTGTTGGGCTATCCTCTTCATCTTCTGGCTATGCTACATTAACTAGTGTAATTGTTAAATCTCTTGGTTTAGAATATGGTAGTATAAATGATTTATCGAAGTTAGCAAGAAAAGGTTCTTTTTCAGCTGCAAGTTCAGTCGTTGGTGGTCTGTCTATGATAAGCGGTTCTGAATATGATCCTCCAGCTAAACAAGTTTTTACACCAAAAGAATTAGATGATTTAACTTTAGTAATTGGATTATGCAATATTACAAAATGCAGCGAAGACACCCATGCTGACGCAATTACTTCACCATATTATTCTACTTCGGTTCAATATGGAAAAAATACTTCAACTGAAGTGATAAAAGCTTTAGAATCAAGAGATATAGAAAAATTAGCAAATATTGTTGAAAGTCATAATTTATTAAATTATACAGTATTACACTCAGGAAAAAATCAAAATGTATTATGGAGACCAGAAACGATTTCAATGATTCAGGGAGTTAGAGAACTTAGAAAGTCGGGTTACCCCCTCTTTTGGTCAATGAATACTGGTGCAAATGTTTATGCTTATTGTTTTGATAATAAAGCTGTGAATCTATTAAAAGATTATTTTGAAAACAAACAAATCAAATATGTTATTACTAAAATTGGTGGTGGAGTAGAATGTCTCTAATTAAAATCACAAGGAAGATTGAATCTTTAAATGAATTATGGGCAAGAGGTTTTCATATAGGGACAATTAAAGAATTTATGTATAATGATAAGAGAAAGATGTTTCAATATGCTCAATTTTTAGTTGATACATTTGATGGATTTTCTGTTAGGACAGATAATCCCCCTGGCTCTAAAACATTACCAATTAACCTTCCAATACTTAAAAATACAGATTTAGAAAAACTTAAAGGATTTGTTGAAAAATACAAATCTGAAAAAACATATATTTTATACCAAAAAAGACACTATGACGATGTTATTTGGCAAGGATGTTTGTGGCTTGATGAGTGTAGAGTTTTACATGGAGAAATAAATAGAAAGGACAAAGGTTTAAATAATAGGGAAGCAATGAGTAGGACAGAGTCACTAGAACATATTATGTATGGCAATGGTAGATATAAGGGGGGATTTGGTCCAATAAGATACCAAATGATTAAAAGTAGAATTGAACCTCATGATGTTGTTGATGCATCCTCTTATTTAGAGAATGGACAAGAGGCGATATACTATAAAAAATTAAGAAGGTACTATTAAAATGAATCTAAGAAAAACAGCAAAAGCAATAATTTTTGACAAAGTAGACGGTGTTCTGAAATTTTTAATTGTAAAAAAAGAATACAATGAGTATAATTATTGGCAATTTGTTGGTGGGGGAATTAAAGAGGGAGAAACGCCAAAAGATACCGTTATAAGAGAAATTAAAGAAGAATTGGGCATACAAGATACAAATTTCATTAAGCAGCTAGCACATAAAAGCATTGGTTACAAATTTAAAAATGATAAACATGAGAAAGAGGTTGTTTTCTGTTTAGTTCGAATTGATTCGACATTATCCATCAAGCTTGACAAAGAGCATACTAAATATTTGTGGGGAATTGAGGAAGAAATAATGAGTACTTTGATGTTTGAACAGCAAAGAAGAGATTTTAAAAAGATAATGGCTATTATATCATAGTTGGATGAATAATTCTTATTTTTTCTAACTGTCACTTCCTCTAAAAAAAGCAAAAATACATCTCAACTTTGAGTGGAAATGGGCATAACAATATTAACTATTATTTATTTCAGTTCTTCTAAGAATTCCTCTCTTGTCATTCCAGCTTGCTTTAAAATGCTGATCAAAGTTCCTCGTTTGATAGCTTTTTTTCTTGGAACAACAACCCAATAAAGTTTTGCTGTCTTCTCTTTTATGCAAAGATATGTGGCTGCCTTTCTGCCTGGTTATTGCAAAGCCTCTTTTTGACAATATTTTTAAGATTTTATCTGAAGAAATAGATGGCAATTTCATCTTAAGCGGCAAGTTTTACAGGAATTTCTGTTTTAAATATTTTGGGAACAGTAATCTTCTTTTCTTTAATGTCTTCCTTGGTTAAGCCTAATTTTTCCAGAACATCGCTCATAATGCCTAATTCCTTTGCGCTCTCTAAATAAAGCTCAACTGCTTCTTTTATATTTTTTATTGCTTCATCTATTGTTTCTCCCTGGCTTGCCACGTCTAAGTCTGTGCACACTACAGAATAGCCGCCTTCATGATCTTCTTTAATTGCTATGTTCAATATTACTTCGTTTTCCATCATTTAACTGATAATACAAGCTTATATTAAAATTTTTCCATTTTCCCATCAGCTACAGCAAGGAGATACATAGAAAAATAAGAACCCAGCCAGAGAAATTTCACTTAATCTTTTGAGCTATGCAGCTCTTCCTGATTTTCTCGTCAAATATAAGCCCGCATCCTGAAAATTGGCCATTAAGCCAGAGGCTGATGTAACATGAGTCTTTAAATTTTTGCTCTTCTATTAATGAGCAAAATCCAGCTGCATTTGTATCTGAAGCCAGCTGAAAGTAACAGCTCCATCTTGCCTTATCCTCTGTATTTTTCCAGCATTCCTGAAAGCTTTGCCTTGCCTTTTCAGTTTTATTGAGCAAATCTGCAACTTGTTCACATTCTGAAATTAAAGGCTTGTTTGCAATCTTATGGCACTTTTCTGCAGCTGATGTTCTTAAGGCAGTCTCAAAGATACACTCGTCTATTGCCTTGCTATTATCTATTTTGAAGCAGATTTGCTCATCAAACTTAACTAAAGCAGCATAATAAAAACATTTGCTTTTATTATCACTCTCAACAATTTTTTTACATACTGCCTCATCTCCTTTTATTTTTGCAGTTTCAAAGAAACAGGAATCCCTTAAGCTGGCTGAATTAATAAGCCCGCAATGCAAGGAATTGCCGTCCAACAGCGCATTTTGGTAAAAGCAGATGTCTTTCATTTCCTTGTTTATGATGTAGCTGCATAAGCTAACATTTTTGCCTGATAAGGAAACTTCAATAAAGCACATATTTCTTGATTCCTCATCAGATAATCTTATGCATTCTTCTTCATCCTGGATTTTCATTTCAATCTGCCTGTAACACTCGCCTTTAATTGTTAGGTTTTGTATTTTATTGCAATCGCTGACCTTGACTGCATTAAGCTTAAAGCATAAATCCTTGTAAGGCTGCAGGATTATGCTGCCGCAATCAGATGTAAAATTTAATCTGCCAACAGCGTTATAGCAATATTCAGCCTCATTAGCATCATCTATGAGATTGCAAACCAAATGGCTGGAAGAAGAAGCTGCAATTCTTGTTAGGCATTCATTTAGCATATCGCTGTTGGATAAGCAGTAGTTAATATCAAGATTCTGTGCTGCTATGCTTATCTTACATTCATTTTTTATTCCTGCATCAAAAATCTCATCGCAAATCTGCAGGTTAGACTTTGCTTCGGCAACTGTCTTGTAGCAGTAATCAACCTCTAAGTAGCTGTATCTTCCATAATCAGATCTAAGGTATGCGGACTTGCAGCCTTCTTTGGCAAAAAGGCCGCCGCATCCCGTAATAATCTTCTCTTGTTTTTTGCATAAGCTTGCATCAGATGTTTTAACAGCAAGCTCAAAAAAACACGATTTATATGCCGGATTGTCCTTGCTTATGAAATTGCAAAACTTAACGTCATTTGTTTTTATTGCAAATTCCTCATAGCAGCTGCCTTTATACTCATCTCCCACAGAACAGCACAAAGACGGCTCTGGATTAGCTGAGCTTAAATAAAAGCACTCCCCTCTTGGATAAGTTTTATTAATTTTGCAGCAGAGCGCTAGGCTTTCTTCCTGGCATAAATCTCTTGCTTTGCCTTTGCAAAAGGCGTAATCGCCCTGTTTTTCAAGACACCCGTCACGCTCAAAAAACCACAACAGCTTAATCTCAATTGACTTCCTGCTGGCATAGGAGCCATTGATAATTTCAGAACCATCGGCATTATCCCCCATTGTTTCAAAGAAATAAATATTATTTTCTTTCCACTTCCTTATAACCCTATGACCAATAAACACATCAAGTGAAGGATCATAGTATACAATAATGTCTCCAACCCTAACATCTTCCGGCTTTATTTTTATAGTAGCAGCCAGTGCAGTAATGCCATTATAAAATGGGAATTTCTTAAATTCCTCTTTTGTTATATTATCATATTTGAACTTATTTTTTTCCCACCATTTATCAAAGTCTTTCTCCGCATGGTACATGCTGCATGTGAAAATTCTCTCGCTTGAGATGTCAATGCTGTGCATATACGTAATAGTAAAGACAGCTGCAATAAAAATAATACAGCATGCCGCTAATGAAACTAACTTTGCCTTAATGGAAAACTTTTTTTCCAAGGGATAATTAAAAAAGAGCAGTATAATGTACAATACAGAAAAAAATAAGAAAACTCTGACAAACAACAATACCTTTCCAAGCCATGTGAACTTAAAAACAAAAAATAATGAGATGCATATAAAAGCGAGCCCGCTTAGAAGATATATAAGAAACTGCTTTAAGTTTTTTCTCATTTTTCTTGTTATGTGCAAAAACTAGGCGTATACTACTCATAAATCGCTTAAGTTGTTGCAAATACATATTTATAGGGCAGGTTATCCAATTTTGATTTTTCATCCTCTAAAACGAAATATTTAACTCCGTCAACAGCGTAAATAGAGGCGTTAACATCCAACTCCCCTAAATAATCATAAAGCTCTATATAGCCTTTGCCTAAAATTTGATTAACAACATTTTGCGTGATTTTCTGCATCTTTTTTAGCCTGACATTATGAGTGATGATGAACTTATCGAGCTGGTGCTTTTTTTCCTTTGCTGTAAGAACCACCTTATAATCAACAGTAAAATCCACATCCAGCTCATTAATTTTGGCTTTGGCGCTAATTGCGCCGCCTGAGATATCTCTGCCCTTAAATGGCTCAAAGTTATCAATGCAATCAGGCAGGTTTTCAGCCACAAAATCAGAAAGCTGCTTTTCCATCTCTCCTATCGGCAAAACACCTGCGCTGTCAGCATAATTAACTTTATAGCCATTAAGCTGAGCATAATTACCAAGTGTAATTCCGTTTTGCAGGCCCAGCAAAGAAAGAGCTTCAGCAGACACCATTTTAATACAGCTGTCAACAAAATCCCTTATAGTGAGCATTTCAATTGGGCCTTCTAAAGCGCGCTTGGCTGCTTTATTAGGGTCTTTATTTTGATCTGCAATATAAAGAAATAAAAAGATACTGCTTGTGACCACTATTCCGATTATGATATACAAAGTAACCTGGGCTTTCTTGCTCTTCATTTTAGATTATGCTGAATATAGCTTTTATCCAGAAAATTCAGCAGTTTTTCTTTAGTCGAGGGAGTTGGGGGGTATATGGTTACGCTACTCTTTAGCTCCTCATTCTTCTGCTTTAGGGCGCTGCTAAGCCCGCTCAGCCATATTTTAGGCTTAATCTTTTCGCTCCAATAAAACTTAACCAAATCAGCAGCTGCGTTGTCTTCTATTAGTTCATATCTTTTATTATTTCCGCTGGAATATTCTTCAATGATGGTATGGTAACCAACATGTGTTATGGATAAAACGCCATCAACAGGGTTACTGTTGGACAAATACATCTCTCTAATAGCCAGAAAATCATCATCAAATTCCATTGTTGCGTTATTATTTTTATCTTTCCCTTCATAAACACTCCTCATCAACAAGTCAGTTAAGATTCCGTCTTCAAAAGGGTATCTCAAGTAATTTGCAATTTTGTTTAATTCAATTTTTTTATTGAGAAAATCCACTAAGCCGTCATAAGAAGGAAAAGCACTCATCTCGTCTTTTCTTATGCAAAGATTGTATCTGGAGGCATTTCTTGGTATATTCACTGCAAAGTCTTTCAGTATATTTTTATCGCTGTAAAAATACGTTCCTATTGGGTTAATTGACATGCAGCTGAAGCAGTAAAAGCCCATCTCTAAGGAAGCGGAATTTTCAGCAGCCAATGATTCTGTTGCATTATTGAAGGAGCAGTTTAATGTTCCTTTTTTGATATCATAA
>CAZPFO010000014.1:0-35895 GCA_964585935.1 uncultured Methanosarcinales archaeon
TCCTCTTCCAGCTATTTTCACTACTTGATTTTCTAGATAAAACAAATAGGTGGCCTACATATTACTTTGTGATTGCTTCAAAGAAATAGCTCCTTCCTTCAATGTAACAAACTTAACATCTCCATAATTCTTAACATGCCTTATAAAATGTTCCGTCTGCTTTATTACATTAGTGGCCTTTCCATTTTTATAAGTCCCCTCAGAGCTATGAGACATCATCACAAAAATAAAAGGCTTGCTTCTGTCAGCATTCTTGTAATAATGTTCAAAACCTTCTATCAAAAGTTGTGAATATACAGGATCTGCTCTTATGCCAAATCCAAGAAAATTAAAAGTGGCTATGGGTATCTCTAAGATGGTTAAATCCTCTCTCCTAGTATCCTGATGATTTTCCATACTTAATTTCCATGGATAATGATTGCTAACTTCGCTCCAGTCATAATGCATAATATCATTTAAGTGCCCTTTAATACCTGGAACAGCAGAAGAATCTACTTCAAAACCACTCTCATTCAAAGCCCGGGCAGCAGTTGAATTCAGACCCCAATTCCCCCATCTGAAACTGGCCATTTTACCCAATATACTTTTACCTAGGTTTTCCTCGATTAAATTTTTGCTTCCATCAAGCATAGCCCTAATCTTATTGTAATCATAAAATTTAGCACTTACATACTCAAAATCATTCTTCAAAAGTTTTTGCAGTGCAAAATCTGAATTAGGATGTAAATGCAAACCAATCTCGTGTTTTTCCTTATCCAGTTTTTTCAATTCATCTATGATATCCTTTAACTCTGATTTTTTAGCATCAAAACACTGTGTGGAAAGTAGGAAAGTCCCCTTAATGCTGTATCTATCAAACAGCTTTCGCCAGTTCTCAACTCCCTTGGAAAAGCCAATAAAAGCTTCTGGTTTGTCATACTGCCAAACCCTCTGCTCATTGTTCTTTACATAACCTGATTCTGTATCTATGGTGATAGCAATCAAAAAATCTTTTTTATCGCAGCTAGACCTGCCTTCGAGATTCTTAGCAGATATGGATGGAGCTAATATTTTTGTTAGAAATTTACCAACAGGGGTGCAAAAAACCCGGTATCCCCATATTTTCAAAAAATAAAACGGTTTCATTTTACAGCGCCATAAATTCTCTCGAATTTTTTGATAATGATTGGCCATGAATAGTTCTGCCTCACTAACTTCTGGCCTTGTTTAGCGAGTTTCTCTCTCAGGTTTTTATTTCTCAAAAGCAGATTGGCTTTATCAGCAATATCTCTTTTGTTCCTCTGCTTACACAATAACCCAGTCTTTCTATCTTTTATTATATCTTTAATGCCTCCCAAATTGCTTCCGAGAACTGCAGTGCCGCAACTTAAAGATTCCAGCAAAACAACTCCAAGTGCTTCTGTCCCAGTCTTATGCATCAAAGAAGGGTAAACAAACAAGTCAGCAGCATTATAATAGTCAACAAGTTTTTCTTTTGAAACCGAGCCTAAGAAATCTACATTCTCTCTTAAACCAAGCTCTGCAACAATTCTCTGTAAATCCGGCATATAACTCCCTTCTCCGATTATCAATAATTTTGTGTTGCTGTTGCTGTTTAAGATTTCAGGCATAGCGCTAATCAGGTATTGCACTCCTTTTTGCTCTGTCAGTCTCCCGACAAATAAGAGTAAACTAGAGTTATCGCAACCAAGAGTTTTCTTGGAGACTTTCTTTTTCCTGAAAAAATCCGTATCAACGCCCATTGGGATAAGCTCCAGCTTATTCTTCAACTCAGGAAATCTCCTGATTATTTCATTTTTTGTTGCATTGCTGTTAACAGTGCAAACAACAGAATCTTTTATCACATTTCTTTGTATTTTTTTGAATAAGCTACTCCGTAAACCGAAGATATCGCTTCCATGGACTGTTACAATATAAGGTACATTATATTTTTTCTTAAGAATTCTTGCTAAAAAACCCTGGGGCACAATCCAATGTGCGTGCACCAGACCTATTTTATCTTTTTTAATTAGTTTTTTCATAGAATGGAATTCAGATAAAAGCAAAAAAGGGACTTGTAATTTTGCTAAAAGGCTTTTTTTGATATTTGAAACAATCCCTCCATCATAACAGAGCTTTTGAAGGGATTTAGGAAAGAAATAAACAAATCTATTAATTGTTAGCTTGCCAATCTTTTCAAGTTTTTTCGCATTAGGCGCATGAGGTGCTAAAACATTAATATCAAACTTTCTAGCAAGCCCATTAGATAAATCAAATACAAACCTGGGAGTATTATCTTCTTTCCATCTAGGGAAAGTGGTGGTTGTGACTAGTACTTTGCCCATATTAGGTCAGACTAATAGAGACGTATATAAAAATATTGCCCTCTAGATACAATACAAATCTTTTTAAATGAAGATAGCTTACTCAACAGTATGAAAGTTGTTATATTGTGCGGAGGTAAAGGTGAAAGACTAAGAGAGCATACTGAAACTATTCCCAAGCCGCTTGTTGAAATAGGCAGTAAACCAATATTATGGCATATAATGAAAACTTATTCTCATCATGGCTTCAGTGATTTTATCTTGTGTCTGGGTTATAAAGGGGAACAGATAAAGGAATACTTCAGCAAAAACAATGACGAAAACTGGAATATGGAATTTATAGATACGGGGCTCGATACTCAAACTGGTGGAAGAATAAAAAAGATTGAAAAGTACATCGAAGGTGATGACTTTATGGTTACATATGGCGATGGTGTCTCTGATATAGATATAAAAGAGCTTGCTGAGCATCATAAAAAAAATGGCAAAATAGCTACAATGACCTGCATAAATTTCCGTTCTAATTTCGGTCTTGTAGATATAGATAATGACCTGGTAACCGGATTTAATGAAAAGCCATTCATGGATATGTGGATAAATGGCGGATTTTTTGTATTTAATAGAAAGATATTTAATTATCTGGATGAAAACAGCGTATTGGAAAGTGAACCATTAAAGAAACTCGCAGAAGACAAAGAGCTGGCTTCATTCAGATACACTGGTTTTTGGGAGTGTATGGACACATACAAAGACACGAGAACTTTGAATAAAATGTATAATCGGGGAAAAGCTAAATGGGTGGTATGGTAAAATGTCGAAGCTTAAGGGAAAAAATATATTTATAACAGGAGCAAGTGGCATAGTTGGTTATTGGCTTACGTCATACCTACATGAGATGGGTGCAAAAGTTACTGTTCTTATGCGCGATTTTGTCCCAAAATCCAGGCTTATCAAATCCAACGTATTCGGCAAAGTAAATATTGTATGGGGGCAGTTGGAAGATTATCTCACTATAAAAAGGGCATTAAACGAGTATGAAACAGAAACTGTTTTCCACCTTGGGGCCCAGACAATTGTCGAAACAGCAAACAGGTCTCCCCTGGGTACATTCAATTCAAATGTAAAAGGAACCTGGAATGTTATGGAAGCTTGTAGAACTTCAAAACTCGTGAAGAATATTGTGGTTGCTTCGAGCGATAAAGCTTATGGGAGCAGTGACAAACTGCCATACACAGAAGATATGCCCTTGGCAGGAGAACACCCTTATGATGTCTCAAAATCATGTTCAGACCTGATAGCTCAATCTTATGCAAAAACATACGATATGGGTGTAGGGATTGCAAGATGCGGCAATATCTATGGAGGTAATGATCTTAATTTCAATAGGATAGTTCCTGAAACTATAAAATCACTATTTAATAATCAAAGACCTATAATAAGGAGCGATGGTACATTCAAGAGAGATTATATCTATGTAAAAGATGTTGTTAAATCATACTCCCTTATTGCTGAGAATCTTAACAAAAAAGAGGTAAAATGTCAGGGCTTTAATTTCGGAAATGAGAAGCCGATAACAGTGCTTGAGATAGTAAAAACGATTCAAAAGTTGATGGGAAAAGAAAAATTAAAACCACAAATATTGAATATTGCAAAAGGTGAGATAAAAGAACAATATCTCAACAGCAAAAAAGCCAGAACAATCCTAAAATGGAAGCCAGAGTATACATTTAAAGAAGGGCTAACAGAGACGATAGAGTGGTACAGGAATTTCTTTAAAAAATAATCAAGATGATAACCTTTGATGAACCGATTATTGGCGAGGAAGAGAAAGAACTGCTTCTTGAAGCGATAGGAAATTCTTCAGTAGTGCAGGGGCCATATGTAAAGAAATTTGAGGGAATCTTCAGTTCATATTGCAATGTGAAATATGCCTCTGCATGTATCAATGGTACTGCGGCATTACATCTTGCTCTGGCCTCTTTAGGCATAAAAAAAGGCGATGAAGTAATTGTCCCTTCTTTTACATTCATTGCGACAGCAAATGCAGTTACGTACACTGGTGCAAAGCCTGTTTTTGTGGATATAAACAAAGATACGCTATGCATTGACCCTGATGATATAAGGAAGAAGATAACTAAAAAAACAAAAGCAATAATCCCAGTCCATATTTTTGGTTACGCTTGTGATATGGAAACAATAAGTAATATTGCCAGAAAAAACAAGCTTTATGTGATAGAAGATGCTGCAGAAGCAACAGGTACTATATACAAAGGCAAAAAAGCAGGTTCATTGTCAGATATTGGCTGCTTCTCTTTTTATGCAACTAAGATTATAAGGACTGGGGAAGGAGGTATGTGCCTAACAAACAATAAAGTATTAGACGACAAAATAAAACTGCTAAGAGCCCAGGGAAAGGCCAAAAATAGCGAGTTAAAAGGAAATGATTTCGTAGAAAAAAAATACTACCACCCATTATTGGGATTTAATTACAGGATTACAGATTTACAGGCGGCAATTGGGATTGTAAAGATGAGGAAAATAAGCACTAATCTTAAGCTAAGAAAAAAAATAGCGTTAATATATGATAAAGAATTTAAAAAATATGATATAGGAACAATACAGCCATTAAAAAATACAAAACCGGTGTACTGGGTTTATCCTTTATTATTCAAAGATAGAAAAACAAAATTGAAAGTAGGCAATAAATTGAAGAGGAAAAATATCCCTTTCCTGTCATTTTTCTGGCCATGCCACAAACAGCCATTCTATAATTCAAGAGAAACCTTGCCAGCAACAGAAGATGTCTCAAAAAGGGGGCTCATTATCCCTTGTGATCCCTTAATCACGGAAAAAGAGGCAGTAAATCTGGCAAAAATAATTGGAAAAGCTGCAAAAAATGCTTAAGAAAAAAATTCTTGTTCTTATGAAGAGATTCGGCTCTAATAAAGATATGGTCGGGGATAACTTCGGAAGAGAGATTAGGCTTTTTGAACCGCTTGCAAAAAAATACCAAGTGGACTTTATATGCCCTGATTACCATACAAAGCAAAAATTTGATATCAAAAAAAATAATCTTAATTTCTTTGTTGTCCCTGTATCTTTTTTTAACCCGTTTTCCTTGTTTAATTTGATAGATAAACTAATGAAAGAGAATAAATATGATGCCATAATCCCGACAACAGAGCCTTTGTTGGGCATTATAGGTTACCATTATGCCAAAAAACATAAAATCCCAATAATATATGAAGTACAGGACAATTATGAGATGTACGGCAGTTATAAGATTCCTTTTGTAAGAATGCTGGATTATAATGTAATAAATAAGTCTAATGATGTTTTCTTTTCAAATTACCCATTAATGAAAAAGCTTAGATTCCTGAGAAAAGAGGATAGCACAGTAATAGAGAATGGTATTGATCTGGGCGTGTTCAAAAAACTATCAAAAAAAGCTTCAAGAAAAACCCTCAATATACAACAGGATCTAAAGCTGGTGACTTACACTGGCCATATCTCGAAAGATAGGGGTATTGACAAGCTAATCCAGGCAGTAAAAGAACTAAGAAAAAAGTATAAAAGTATTCATTTGCTGTTAAGCGGAAAAATTGAAAAAAATATGGACTTGAATTACCCATTTATAATATGTAAGGCCTTGCCTAAAAGAGAGGAACTTGTTATGGCCCTGAATGCGAGTGATGTCCTCATCATTGCCTCAACAGAAAATCCGTTTACAAAGTACTGCTTTCCCCAAAAGCTTCCTGAGTACATGGCAGTTGATGTGCCCATTGTGGCTACTGCGGTAGGTGATGTAGTCAGGGTATTGAAGCCGTTTAAAGGAAGTTTGTGCAGACCAAACAGTATAGAAGACCTTAAAACCAAGATAGAATCGCAGCTAAAAAAGAAAAGCGTAAATTACAGAAAAACCGCTATGAATTATACTTGGGAAAGACTTTCAAAAAAGCTCGATAAACTTATCAGCAAGGTCATTACATAGTTCTTTCACCAGAAATACCAAAACATAACTTTTTTAAATGGGCATACTTTCCGAATACTCATGGAATCATCTTCAGTAAAAGTGCCTTTCATCAAAGGAATACTCTATAAATTAATCTATAATTCCAGAATAATAAAGTTTTTTTCGAACTGGCCTTTGTATTACTTGGATGTTTTTCACTTTTTCAAAAATAAAAGCATAATCTATAAGGTAAGAAACAGCCATAAATACAAGGTAAGAACAAATATAGGGGATTTACACATAATAAATTCCGTCATGGTTGCTCAAGTTTACCATAAACTGCTAAAACACATAAAAAAAGGTTCCACAGTTATAGACATAGGCGCCCATATTGGGGTGTTCTCTATTTTTGCGGCTAAAAAGGAACCGGATGTCTTAGTTTATTGTTATGAGCCATTCAAATCTAATTTTAATATGTTAAATGATAATATAAAGATAAATGATCTTGAAAAAAACGTATTTGCTTTCCAGGAAGGGGTTTGTGATAAAAAAGGTAAAAGAACATTGCTGATAAGCAAAGAAGGGTTTGCATGGCACACTATGTTTGGTAATGTAAGCAAAACATCTCATTCCTCGTTTGGAAAGGAAGATACTGGTGTAAAAAAGATAGTCATAAAGTGCACTACCTTAAAAGACATAATTGATAAGAACAGGATAAAAAGATGCGATTTCCTTAAGATGAATTGTGAGGGTGCGGAATACGAGATTTTATTCGGAACGCCACCCGGCTATCTGAAGAAAATAAACAGTATAACAATAGAATATCACCCAAATGAAGATATAAAAAAACTAAAAGTATTTTTAGAAAAACAGGGTTTTAATGTTAAGATTGAAAGGCCGATGCTTGCAAATTATTTCTTATTGTATGCTGAAAGAAAAAGAGAGTAAATGGAAAATGGGAAATGAAAAATATCATTATGAGACAGACAGATACTTCAAGGCATTTATGATAATGTTGAAAGAAGGAATCCTGGATTCTTATCTAAAGCCGTATGTCAAGTTTGTTAAAAAATATGCAAAACCAGGATCTAAAATGCTTGACCTGGGGTGCGGTGCCGGAGTCTCCACAAACATGCTAAGCGGGCATTATGATGTTACAGGCGCAGATTACTCAACTCCTTTCATAAACTATGCTAAAGGTCATTACAAAAAAATTGAATTCAAAAAAGAGGATGCAAGAAAACTTTCTTTCAAAGACGGGAGTTTTGATGTTGTTGGAGCGTGTGGTTTTATAGAGCATATAAACGAAGTTGATCGGGTTTTGGGCGAAATGTTAAGGGTAACAAAAAAAGGTGGCTTAATTATCATAGTATCTCCGAACTGGTTCAGCCCATTCAGGGCAATAAGGGGCTTTATCAACCCAAAAGACTATGAGACAATAGGCAGGAACAGATTCCAGCAATTGGGCTGGTTTTTTTATAGCATATATCAAACACTAAAAAAACTCGTAAATCCTACTTATGTTTTCAGAAATCCGAACCTTGAGGATGAGGAACTCATAAGCAATGATATAGACATGGTTTATGTTGCAAACCAGTATGACCTTCAGAAATTTTTCAGGAAAAATGGCCATAAAGTTTTAAAGCTTAATGCAGATACTTTCTCTTACTCTTTTATCCCTATGTTAAGCCCGTGGTTAGGGGTTGTTGTCAAAAAACTAAAATAAAATGGAAAAAGACAGGGATTATGCCCTAAAAAAAATTGCAAAGGGTGCAGGCATTATATTTATCTCTGCTATCTTAATCAATATTCTAGTTTTTGTATATAGGATTTTTGTTGCGAGATACCTATCCCCTTCAGAGTATGGTCTTCTTTCATTATCTATAACGCTTCTAAAAGCATTTACAATAATAGCGCTCTTGGGATTGCAGTTTGGAGTTGGTAAATTTGCAGCAGCCTACATGGCTAAAAAAGACCTCTCCAGAACTAAAGGGGTGTTGATCTTAAGTTTATCATTTCCGCTGATAGTAAGCATAATCATAGCATTGGCTGGTTATATCTACTCACCGCAGATTTCAAACCAAATCTTCAATATGCCTGACTTGCAGCCAATATTGCAGATTTTTGCTATTGCCCTTCCGTTCTCTACTTTAACGCAGATGATAAGGTATATTTTTGTTTCTTTCAAAAAACCCCGGTTCATCTTAATTAGTGAAGTTATTGGTGAAAAACTAATCAACCTTATCTTAGCAATCACTTTTATTTTCATCGGAGGGGCTGTTCTTGATCTAAGTTATGCTTATTTAATCACTTTAGTCATTTCTTTCATGATCGCTTCTTGGATTCTTGAAAAAAAAGTATTCAGTATTCTTAGCGGTAAAATAAAGCCAAAAATAGACGCTGGGAAAATTTTTAGGTTTTCCATCCCGACTATCTTTACAGGGATATTGGCTATCCTGCTGTCATGGACTGATACAATATTCATAGGAATATTCAAAACAGCATCCGATGTAGGAATATACAGCATAGCCTATGTTCTTGCAAGCAGCTTAACAATATTTTTAAACTCTTTTGGGGATATTTTTTACCCCATTACTTCAGAACTGCATTCAAAAAAGAAACATGTTGTTATAAGAGAAACGTTCGAGGTTGTTTCAAAATGGATTTTCATAACAACATTGCCTTTCTTCCTCATAGCCATAATCTTCCCGGAACATCTTATAGACGCATTTTTTGGGTATGGCTATGCCATAGGATTTAACGTCCTTGTAATCTTAGCAATAGGCTATTTTATAACAAGTGCATTAGGCCCTGTGGCGTTTACCCTACAGGTTTACAATAAAACAAAATTTGTTGGTTTTTACACAACAATAGCCGCTATTGTTAATGTTATTCTTAACATAATCCTCATACCTATTTTTGGCCTTATTGGAGCGGCATTTGCCACAGTTTTGTCAATCCTCCTCTGCAACATATCCCTATTCATAAAACTAAAGAAAACCATAAAGTTCACTGTTGATTATAGGCTATACTTAAAATTTGTAATCGCTGCAGTTATACCATTATCCCTAGCCTACTTTATATCGTTGTTTATTATTAAGATGCCAATTATTGCAAAGATAATAGTATTTGGAGGCTACCTTGGGATTTATGGTGTGCTCCTGTTAACATTCAAATGTTTCTCCAGGCACGATATAGAAGTCATGAATGCTGTTGAAAGGAGGATCGGTGTTGATTTAAGTTTTGTGAAGAATATAATAAGAAAATATTTCTATTGAGGTATTAAGATTGTTTTATCCTTAGTCTTTTTAATAATATCCACGCTTTTCTTGCTATGGGCATCCCATACTTCCTTATAAGGGGCATTTTCCATATCCCGAATCCAATGCCCCCCATAAACTTGCCAAAATGTCTTTTAAGGAAAAGTTCCATTATCTTTGCCTGGCCAATCCTATAAGCTTTTATTCTTTCTTCCCTTGTAAAATCATCAGTCTCAAAAACAGGCTCCTCCCCCCAGTAGTCAAGGCTGTTAAGGTAAACATCAGGCTGATACAAAAATCTTCCATTCTTCTTTATCCACTCAAACATTTCTGTTCCGGGGTAAGGAACCAGATTATAGAATCTTGTTTGGTCTACATTAAGCTCTTCAGCCAGCTTTACATCATTCAAAAATGCCTTGAATGTCTGCTTAGGGCACCCTATTATGAAATTGACCTGAGTTTCTATGCCTATTTTTTTTGTGAGTTTTGCAGACTCTTTTAATTTATCTATATCCAGATCTTTTTTCAGGTATGGCAGGCTTTCTGGATTTGATGTTTCAAGGCCATAAGCAATGAAGCTTGTTCCAGCCTGTTTTAGTTTTTTCAGCAATGTCTCGTTAACCCTGTCTGCCCTTAACCCATTTCCAAAAATTAGATGTAACTTCATTCCGCTCTCGATTATCAAATCGCAGATTTTCTCTGCTCTTTGCATATTGTGTGTAAAATTATCATCGCTGAATTCGAAAGTGTCATATCCTTTTTTATGCCAGTATTGGATCTCTTTAATCACATTTTCAGGGCTTCTTGTCCTAAATGGTCTTCCGGAAACTAAATGTATTGCACAGAAAACGCACATGTTGGGGCACCCTCTTGAAGAAACAATAGGAATCCTTTTTTCAAGCATTTTGTTAAGCTCGAAAAGTTCGTATTTTGGAAATGGTAATTCATCCAGATTTTCCTTTAGAATTGAAGGTGGATTCTTGATTATTTTACCTTTATCTCTCCATATAAGCCCATTTATATCTGCTAAAGGTTTTTTATTTGCAAGTTCCAAAAAAGTGCTTTCTGCTTCTCCATAGATAACATAATCTGCATTGCTATCCTCTAATATTTTAGAAAAAGCAACAGGAGCGTATGACCCTCCAACTGCAATAGGAATATCAAATTTTTCCTTCATCTTATTTACTACTTCAAAAGAAAGCTTATATCCGAAACTTGCAGTGCTCATCCCGATAAGATCTGGCTTGAATTCCCTTATCTTTTCAAATAAGTTATGATCCTTGGGGTACACCCTCATATCCTGGAGGCCTACTTCATGTCCGGCTTTTTCAAGAATTGCTGCAAGATAAGCTATGCCTGCATGCGGAACAGTAGCTACCTCATATCTACCAATGTTCGGCGGCAATACTAATAAGATTTTCATTTTATATCAGCAAAGAATCTTCATTTTTGGTCTTTTAATTCAAACCACTCAACTGTTTTTCTAAGACCCTCTTCTAATTGGACTTCAGGCTCCCACCCCAGCTCCTTTTTAGCCTTGCTTATATCAGGACATCTTACCTTAGGGTCGTCTATTGGCAATTCTTTAAACACAATCTTGTCCTTGCTTCCGGTTATTTCCATCACTTTCTTAGCAAAATCTGAAATATCCATCTCATCAGGGTTCCCTAAATTAACAGGTTCATTGATATCAGACTTCATTAATCTGAAAATTCCTTCAATTAAGTCTGAAACATAACAAAAACTTCTTGTTTGTTTGCCATCTCCAAAAACAGTCAATGGTTTATTATTTAATGCCTGTACGATAAAAGAAGGAACTACCCTCCCATCATCCTTTCTCATCCTGGGCCCATATGTATTAAAAATCCTGACAATCTTTGTATCAAGCTTATGTATCCTATGATAGGCCATTGTCAGGGCTTCTGCAAATCTTTTAGCTTCATCATAACAGCCTCTAGGCCCCACAGGATTCACATTCCCCCAGTAAGTCTCTGGCTGCGGCTTCACTAACGGGTCCCCATAGACCTCAGAAGTTGATGCTAACAAGTACTTTGCTTTTTTTGCCAGCGCTAATCCTAAAGTGTTATGCGTTCCCAAAGCTCCAACCTTCAATGTTTGTATTGGTATTTTTTGGTAATCTATTGGAGAAGCAGGGCTTGCAAAATGCAAAACATAATCCAGATCTTCTTTTATATCTATATGCTCGCTCACATTATGGTCAATAAATATGAAATTTTTATTGTCCTTCAGGTGTTTTATGTTATAATCATTCCCTGTAATCAGGTTATCCATGCAGATAATTCTGAATCCTTTCTCTAAAAGAAACTCGCACAGATGACTGCCTATAAATCCCGCTCCCCCTGTTATAAGTGCTGTCTTCATTTTCCACTCCATTCAATATCCGCTTCTTTCAGCTGGTCTTTTGATCCGATGTCAAACCATTTCTCCTTGAATATAACTCCAAAAAGGTCTTTGCTTTTGATAAGCCAACCTAAAAATTCACCTATATTATCTGGATTTTTTCCTTCCTCTAGTTGTTTTTTAAGCTCTTCTACAACTTCCTTTGTAAAGATATAGCATGCTGTGCTTACTAGTGTTGTTTTTGGCTCGTTTGGCTTTTCTTCAATATTTATTATCTTATCAGCATCATCAACTTCAACTACCCCGTATTTTCCTGCTGCTAAACTTTTATCCCGGACATCGTATAAAGCAATAACCGGTGCCTTCTTCTCTTTGAAAAAATCAAATAATTTTGTTAGGTCAAATTCAAAAAGGTTATCGCCACCTACAACAAAAACTTCTTCGTCAATTTCTTCTTTTTTTAGGGCAAAACCTATATCACCGACTGCCCCCAGCTTATCATCATCCGAATTAGTGCCATCATTGATTATTGTTATGGGTTTTGAATAAGTAAACCCCCTTTTCCAATTTCTGAAATTATTAAAGAATTTATTGTTTGCCACAATCAGGACTTCATCAATCTCGTCAACTTTCTCAATTTTTTTCAGAATGTGCTCAATCATTGGCTTGCCGGCTACTGGCAGCAAAGGCTTTGGCATATCTAGCGTTAGAGGATATAATCTAGTGCCATAACCTGCGCACAATAAGATGCATTTCATTGTTTTATTTCCTCCCTACACTCAGATAAGCAAATCCTAATCTTTTCATTTCTTCCGGATTATAGATATTTCTCCCGTCAATTACGAGTTTATCTTTCATCAAACTTTTTATTTTCTCCAAATCCAGCTCCTTGAATTCGTTCCATTCTGTTAAGATTAATAAAGCATTAGCATCTTTTGCAGCCTCATAAGGGTCTTTGCAGTAATCCACTTCTTTCAGTATTTTTTTAGCTCCTTCCGTTGCCTCAGGATCGTATGCTTTTATTTTTGCACCTTCCCCCTGCAAAGCATTTATTATGTCTATCGAGGGTGCAAATCTCATATCATCAGTATTCGGCTTAAAAGAAAGGCCCAAAACACCAATTGTCTTTCCTTTCAGGTTCCACAGCGCTTTTTCAATTTTTTTGATGAACATCTCCTTTCTGCTGTCATTTATTTTCTGGACTTCTTTTAATAGTTTGAAATCATAACCATATTTATCTGATATCCTTATAAAAGCAGCAGCATCTTTTGGAAAACAGAACCCACCATAACCAATGCCTGCATTTAAAAAAGACCTTCCAATCCTCTTATCATAACCCATGCCTTCTGCAACCTTCTCTATATCTGCTCCTGTCAACTCGCAAATATTGGATATAGCA
Source organism: uncultured Methanosarcinales archaeon (assembly GCA_964585935.1). Lineage (GTDB taxonomy): Archaea > Nanobdellota > Nanobdellia > Woesearchaeales > GW2011-AR4 > BS150m-G64. The sequence goes on from CAZPFO010000014.1 coordinate 13,276, forward strand.
TTAATAAAAGAGATTTTTGTCGCTAAAAAGGAATTGGATGCATGCTTGATGACTTCAGCACTTCTTATATCCGTGATAATCAAAGGCGCTTTTATCGGGCTGTAAAGCTTTTTCATTATCTCTATTGCCTTTTCGCTGTTGGCCCCTATAACAATCCTGTCTGGATTGAATGTATCATGAACAGCAGACCCTTCTCTTAAAAATTCAGGATTAGAAACAACATCAAACTCAACATTATGGACATTATTCTGCTTTATTGTCTCTGCAACCTTTTCTCCGGTCTCCACAGGCACAGTGCTCTTTTCAACAATTACCTTATAGCTGTCCATATGCTCTGCTATCTGCCTTGCAACATTCTCCACATAGCTTAAATCTGCCTCTCCGTTTTCCCTGGGTGGAGTGCCAACACAAATAAAGATTATGTCTGATTTTTTTATCGCTTCTTTTAGGTCTGTTGTAAACATCAACCTGCTCTCTTTTGTATTTCTCTCAACCAGCTCCTTTAAGCTAGGCTCATAAATGGGCATCTCTCCATTATTCAGCTTGTCTATTTTCTCTTTATCTATATCTACACAAATTACATTATTTCCAAGTTCTGCTAGGCAGGTACCTGAAGTTAGTCCAACATATCCAACCCCTATAACTGCTATGTTCATCTTAAGAATCGAGAATAAAGCACCATTTAAATATCTTACTCAAAGATTTAAAAAGGAGGGTGTTTAATCAGTTTTTTTCTATTTTTCATTAAATTTTAATCAATGGTAACGTTCCACAATCACAATTATTTGTGTGTTAGTTAGTTGTTATTCTTTGATCACCATTATCCATCTTTAAAAATTAAATAGGAAAATTCCTTAATTCTCAGCATGATAGGAATTTTCGTCTTCTTCTGCTCCTTTAACTCACGACATAAAGGAACAGCATTAGATGATTTTTGCCATTACCTAAGATATAAAACAAAAATCCTATTTTTTAATCGTTAAAAATATCTAATATAGCATAAGATTGAACAAAAAATATTCATAACTAAAGAAGCAGTGTGTCTTTACCTATTGATAATTTAAAAAAAGGTGGACAGCTTTCTCAGTTTCCCGCACATAAGTGCAGTACACCTAAAAACGGAGGCTCGCTTAACTGCGGAGTTCGGAATGAGATCCGGTGATCCAAGCCCCTATGGCCGTCCATAGCTTGGAATATAAACTCCATTTAAAAAGCTTGCGGAAAAAACAGTAGTTCGGAATGTACTAAAGTGAGCGGTGATTTTTAAAGTATTATTATCTTGTTTTTAAATCGTCCAATTTGATCTTTATCTGATTTTAGAAGTTTTTCTATTTTTTGTTTAGTAAAACAAAGATTTCCCCATTCCTTCTTAATAAATTCAAAGTATTTCATTGGAATCAAATAATATTTAATATTCCTTATATCCCTCCCTTTAATAAAGCCGAAAGCAAAATATACACTCTCCTCTGATAACCCTAATTTGTTAGTAAAATTAGTAATGTTTTTTAGGTCTTTCGTTTTTATTTCTGCATCGTTTCCAACGGTTCTAGTTTTAACTTGAACGCTAAAAGGGCTAACTCCTTCTTCGAATAACCTTTTATCTTTCTGATTTCGATCCGCTACTAGTAAATCTATTCCATCTGCACCAATATTAAAAGCTGTAATATTCTTTTTTTGGTTCAGTAAATATGTTAGTATAGATTCCCCGACAAAACCCTTTAATCTCTCTCCTTCCATGGTACCAATTTCTTATTCATTTTTTATTCCTAAATTTCGAAGTAAAGTAGGTTCCTGCACCAAAACCCACCATTACCTCAGCTACTACAGAACTCCAATACATCCGTAAAAGCATTATTGCTGTTGGCATTTTAGTTAATCTTTAATCAAATCTTTAATATGTAGAAAATCAATAGTGATTGTATCGTTTATTGACTTAAAATAATTAACTATATCTCGAATCAAATTTGTTTTTTGGTTCAATATATCTCCATCATTTGAAATAATAGAAATTTTTTTCCAATTATTTATTAAACACCCACATTTAAATCCTATTATACCATCTAATATAAGTTTACAATCAAAATTCTGAGGAACATTATTTTTTTGAATCCAATTTTGAGCAATATTTAATAAAGTAGTAGAGTTAATATTAGGGATTGTCCCCCTAGTTTCATAATGGCAAAATGGTTCAATATCATATTTACTTAATATTTCTTTTTTCCCTAATATTATTTCATATTCATAATCTCTAACAAGTTGAAATATTTCTCGGTCAGTATATTTAGTATCTCTAAAACTCTGATATATCTGCCTATTTTTTAGAAAACTTTTTATCAATCTTATTTCTTCTTCATTAAGCTGAGATTTCATTAACTTGGGTTCCCTCAGATAATTTTTTATCTGTGGTAATAGTTTCCTTACATTTTTCATTTTATCATTGATTTCATCAAAAGATCTATAAGAATAAGTAAAATTATATCTACTATCTTCCATTAGAATTTTACATTTTTTATGAAATTTCTCATCAGGATGGGATATCCCCAACAAAATATTTGTATCGCAAAAATTAACTTCCATCATAAAATTTCTGTAGTAAAGTTGTGAATCATACTAAACATCTCTTTATCATGTTTTTTAACCTTGAAAAAATCTTCTCTGCTTAATTCTAGATTTGTGTTACTTATAAGTTTGTTTACTTCCTCACTTTTTGTTTTTTCTTCTGATAGCTTTTTTTTGAGTGAATTAGTATAATAATCAATCAATAGTTTTTTCCTCATACCTTCATTTTTTTGAGTAGAAATAAATGAAGCTAAGAGTGACCAATACCAATGTGAATATTTATTTAGTTTTTCGAAATTTCTAATTTCAATAAGTTTAGCACTCCTAGATTCTAAAATCAGATCCATTTTAAGACAAGCTTTTTCAAAGTTATCGAATAGGGTGTATACTTTCTCTTTCATTTTTTCTTGGAAAAGGTAATTTGTTTTTTCCACCTCAAATAAAAAAGAATTAAATATGGTGCGTATTTTATCTCTTTGAGAACAATATTTCTCAAAAGCACTGTCTTCTTCAGCAATATCAACTTCTTCAACTAAATATCTTACATAATCTATCTTTTTTGGTAATATTTTCTTATTTAGATTATTATAAAAATTATTGTTCATAAAATTATTTAAATGAAAAAAAGTCCTATATAGGCTTATGTACTCCATATCATTAAATTTTTTATTATGATAATAGCTCTCGAGAAATTCAAAAAGATTTTTTTTAATAACATTATTGACAACATTGAATTTTTTAAAAAATTTTGAAGCTTTTTCAAAAGATTCTTGAGCTTCACCACTCAAAGTTCTACAAGTTTTATCTATTTCATTAAAGATGGATAAAAAGAAACTATTTAATTCAATTTGTAAACCATTTGTAAATGGATATTGCCCATAACTATACCAACTTCTTGTGATTGGTATATTTTCATTATCCGCTACAATACATATTATCTTTGCAAGTTTTGTCTTTGATCCATATGGTTGGTTTATCCCCTTGTTTTTTAGTTCTATTGCTGTTGCAGCAAAAATACCTTTAATAAACTCTCTTTCTAAATATTCTGGAGTTTTGTCCATATAAATCGCCAATATTGATATTTGCCTCTTTTATACAAATTTGTTATACTTTATATTTAAAACTTTGGAAAATTACTAGTAACTATCATAAAAAAAATTCTTTGATAATAGTTCTTTCTGCATCTGCTCCCAATAGCGAATCCTAGACCAAATCTTAACTATTTCTCTTTTGCTTTTCTTCCTTGTCTTTTGGTTCTTCTTCAGTTTCTTTTTTTGGAGCTTTAGCTGGTTTTTGTTATAGATAACTAAGGAGCAAGGTAAATAGAATCGGGGGCTTTATTTTTCTGTTTTATTAAATTCGAAGAGTGCTTTAATTTGTATTGCTTTTACAGGACCAATACCTTTTATATCCTGAAGTTCTTTTAAGGATAAATCAGAAAGTTTATCAAAACCATATTTTGAAATTAGTCTATTAGACATATCAATTACATTTTCCTCTTTACTTCCCTTCTGTAAAATCACAGCGAGGAGTCAGCGTCACTTAAACTATTTGCGCCATTTTTTTGAAATCTTTCTCTTGGTCTGTTTTCTTTTGAGATGTCTTTTATTCGCATATTGTATTTATTAAATCCAATTTGATATATAAATCTTTAATAATTTCAGCCCCGATTCTCTATAACAAAAACCCTATACCCCACAACTACCTTCTTCTCCTTTAGATCTGTGTCCTTGATGATTTTGTGGTTTTTATACAACTATTCCCAAATAATTCTATGCCATTTATTACAGATTCCTGTAAGAGAAGTTCTTAGTGTTAGTTCAGTTGGTTCGAAAAATGGACATATCTGGAATACTATGGAATTTGATCGTAAATTTTCTGGTTTTTTAATATTAATATGTATTTTCATTTTTTCGTAAGGGACTAAAACTGTTTGTGTAACTTCATCGTCGTTTTCATCGTAAAAGGTAATTTTGTCTTGGTGCCATCTTTCAGGAACACTTTTATCAATATCAGCATAGTCAAACCAATCATAGTTTATATTAAAAATCTCTAATGGAACAGTCCCTACATTAACAAGAGTAAAATAAACTGTGATATTATTATCATTTTCAACGATTTTGTATCTATCAAAATCAGTATAAACATTGAACTCTACTTTGTTTAATAATAAGGGTTTAGAAGTGTAAAAAATTAAAGATAGAAAAATAGCGAGTATAATGCTTGTAGCTATATTTTCTGGATTTATTAAAGCCGTTAACATTCTCTGTAGCCAAGACCGCTTATAATCATTTGGAATATTTTTTCTTTTCATTTCAAATATAACTCAAACCTCCACCACAACAATCTTCTCCTTTAAATCTATATCTTTGATTATTTTATGCCCTTTCAGCTTCTCTTTAATCTCTGTCCATGAGTGTTTCTTGCTCGCTTTTTTAATCTCCTTCAGAATCCCGTCAATCAGCTGGTAATTATTATAAACCATCTCCGCCTTCGCTCTATTCTCTTTCTCAGACTTTTCCATACCTTTTATCATCCTCTTCTGCTCTTCAATAATTCTTTCCAGTCTCTCAAGCTTTTTCTCATAAGCGCTTTTTTCCTTTCTCTCTTCCTTGAACTCTTTTGTAAAATAATAATCCAATGTCTCATTAAAACTTTCAAATTTTTTAACCTCAAGATCTTTATAGAGCTCTAAAGAAAAAGGGGCAACATCAACAGCTTCCTCGCCCTTATAAGCAATAACTGCGCTTATTTTTTTATTGACTATTTTTTTTATTGCCAAATCTATTTTATTGATTTCATTATTATCAATTTCAGGGGGCTTCTTGTTCTTATCCCCTCCACTCAATAAACAAACCTCTTCAGAATACACCCCGCCTAACCCTAAATCAACTGCCAAAGACTTCACTAAACTTTCCCTTTCTGTCTCTTTAAGCATTTTTTTCAATCCGGTTAATTTTAAATCAAAAACATTATAGTCTTTCTTTGGGTAATCATACTTTGATTTCGCTAAAATATCCCTGTCCTTATACTTTTCATAATGTGCTGCAGATAATATAACCTCAGCCTCATCCAAAAGCAATAAATTACCCCCTCCAAATAACTCAATAACCATCTTCCTGGCTCCTTCTTTTGTTTCAAACAATAACTCTATTATCCTCTCAGATTCTTTTTGCTTTATCTCCTTAAGCCTTGAATTTGACAATTTCTTTCTTAAAAACATGCAGAACCCCGAAACTTCTTTCATCTCCGGCTTCCTCTCAGCCAGATAAACCAGCTTATCCGTCACCTTAAGTATTTTCTTCCCCTCGCCAGAAACATGCATCTGTATATAGAACTCTTTCTTGCCTATCTGGAACACCTTATCCAGCCTGCCATTTAACAGTATCTTGAGCTCTTTCACCAGATAATGCAAATCCAAAGAGGATAATTGATTCTTCATAGAGCAATAAAACAAAACAGGATATATAAATCTATCTGGAATAAAATAGAAAAAGGATAAAATAAAAATTTAACTTTTCACTCAAACTCAAAAGGACTTACCGCATCCTTCCCGAACTTCTGTTTAGCCTGTATCAATCTCTCACGCTGCTGCTCAAGATGCTGGTGGAAAACCTCAGGAACATTCTCTTCCTCCGCATATATGTTTTCAATCCTGTCAAGCCTGTCAAGAAGCTTCTCAATCTTTATAGAGAACTGCTTCTCATAATCTTCTTTAGAGTAATCTTTCCCAAAGATCTGCCTAAACAATTCCTTAAGGTCATCATACTTTGGGATAAAGCCTATTGGTGTTTCAATAGCCTCATATTCATCATGAACTTTGCCCTCCATCCACATCAGCCAGACTTTCTTGTCCTGCATTCCAGTCAAAAACTTCCCATCCTCTTTCTGGAAGTAGTTTGTGGTGAATACCGTAGGAGGCTTGTCTAAAGCTTCCCCAAACTTCAGATGGTTCTCAATATACTTTCCTAAAGGAATCACTAAAAAATCAAGATTAGCCATAGGGTCATGGACTCTCTTGCCCTCTTCCCCTATCTTTGCAGACGTGGTTTCAGACTCAAGAGCCGCTCCAACAAAAACACCATGCTGCCAGCTTAAAGACTGGGTAACAGGAGGATTTATGTCGGAATCCCTTCCACCATAAATAAATCCCTCAATTGGCACTCCATCCGGATCATCCAGCTTAGGATCAGCATTATCAAGCTCTTTGATGCCTATGGTATACCTTGCATTCTTATTAGCAGGCGGAACCTCTTTCCCATCAGGTCCCTTCATGCCCTTCTCCCAAGAACCAACATAATTCTCTCCCGAAGTGGGCAATTCCTTGCCCATTCCAAGCCAGTAAGGTGTTCCATCAACATTCAATACATTGGAGACAATCAGTTCACGTGGAGTTGTCAAAGCTTTGTGAATAACAGGATCAGCATCAGGAGTGATATCCTGTATGATCCCAAAAATACCCTGCTCAACATTAACACCATACGCTATTCCATCATCTCCAGGCCTTATATAGGCAATATCATCCCCAACAATTGTCTGGCCGGAAATCATTGCAGTTGATGTCTTACCACAAGCACTGGGATATGCTCCTGAAAAGTAAGTTACTCGATTCTTGCCTTCGGGCCTCGCCCCCATTACGAACATATGCTCGCACAGCCAGTCTTCCTTGTTTGCCTTGCTTATAGCCAGCCTCAATGCCAGCTTCTTCAAACCTACTGAATTCCCTGCATACTGGTTATTGATTGTAAATACTCTCTCTTTCTCCAGATCCATAAATATCCTTCTTTGATCAACATTCTTGGGGTTCATCCTCCCGTCTAACTCTCCCGCAGAATGTATGAAATGGAAGAACTTGTCAGAGCCTTCTAATTTTAAAAAATCCCTATATCCTTGCCTATAGAGGATATTTTCACTATGTATAACTAGTGCAGAATCTGTTAGCTGCAATGCGGGTATTGAAAATACTGAATTGCTCGGGCCTAAACAGTAAAAACATATAAACATCTCCCTGCCTTCCATGATCCCGTCCAAGAGACCAAATATTTCATTAAGGCCCTCTTCTTCATCTATTGTGTTTATGTACTTGCTTATCTTCTTGCCTTTAGGCAACAGCACGCGAGTATTCTTTGGATCACGTGCCTGGTCAAAATAACCATCATAATGGATCCTATGCCCTTCAATCGTAAGCTCTGCTTCTTCCTTGTTTTCCAGGGCTTTCTGCCTTATATAATCAATATCCTCTTTAGAGTCTGTTAATACAGTCACTTTATTTGGTTTGCAAAGCTTGACATATTTTTCAATAATCCCGTCAACATGTTTATTTCCGATTGCATTCAATTTTTGCATATTTTTTTCGTCAATCAAGTTTTTATCAATATCCATTTTAACCCTCCATAATTTTATTATAAGCTGCCCTTAATATTTTTAGGGCCTCATAAGAATCATCTACATTAGGGCATGCATTTGGAGCTAACCTCACCGGATAACCCCCTATTCTTTCTAAAACAGGAATGCAATGCTTGGATGTCCCAGAAATGCCAACAGGATATCCGTTCTCAACAACCATCTCTGCCTGGTTCTCTATATCAACAGGGGCTATTGCCGAAATTCCTGAAGTTACCTGCACTCCCATCTCTGCAGCAGTCTCCACAATCTTGTTGCCTTTCTCGATATCTGCTCCCTTAAGCCATAAAGTTGTAAAGAAAGATGCATCCTGCATTTTATTAAAAACAAATCCGCTAAAAAACTCCTCCAACCCCTTATTTAATGAAGCGCTCCGGGGCTTGTAAAACTCATTATTAACCCATGAAAGATGCTTCTCATAATCTCCATTCTTCATTGCCATATAATAAGCTGCCTGCAACCTGTAGTGGCTATTCAGCCTGGAAGCAGTTGCTAAATTGATAATCCTCTTTGATATTTCCGCTTCCGGACCAGGAGCAATCCAAGAAATCTTTATATCAGGGCTGAATTCCTTCGTAGTCATCCTTACAAGAACAGCTTTTCTCAATGAAGGATGAGACATATCAACAGGGCCTTCATCATCCGCTCCCTCAATGCCTATTCCGCAATTCTCATAAGCATCGTCAAGATGCAAAACCACATTGCTCTTATTGCAAATCTCTCCAGTCTCATGTACATTATCCACCTTCATCTTCAACCCAGTCGGATTATTATACCTTATATTTCTCCAGAAAGCAGATGGCTTATGCTTCTCAATTAATTTTTGTAATGCCTCTGTATCTGTTCCATTCTCATTCATAGGCACGCCAATAACCTTAAAACCAAGGAGTGCAAGAGTCTGCAAGCACCTGTCATAAAGAAGCTCATCCACCAGGATAGGCCTTTCTTTGCCTAGTGCATTGAAAACCATGGTATTGGCCTGCATCCCACCATCAAGAATATAGATATTATCAGAATCTGTAGAATGCCTTTCAGCAAGATACTCAACAAAAGGAGTTACCCCTGGAAACTTGGCATTCTTATTGGTATAATTTGTAATAGTCTCTCCGAATTCTGCATCAGCCTCTGCCTCAGCCTTACGCATTATCTTCTGCACAGCAGGTATTGTACCTTGATGGCTTATCCCTCTTAATAGATTATAGGTCATTTATGCACCCCATGATGTAATACTAGAGTTTTTTTAGAATGGAATTTAAAACTCTTTTTATATCTTTTGTTGTGTCTGCAACAAAAACCTTATGTCCTGCCTCTTTTGCCTCCTCAAAGCAAACATCAAAAATCTCAGAATCAAGGTTGCCCCTTACCTTATCCTCACCATAGCCTCTTTCTTTCAGCCTTTTTTCAAGTGTTTTTAAATCACATTTAGTCACAATGCATAAATCAACATATTTTTTGGGTAAATAATGAGAAAGATGGGAATCAATAATTATGCCTTTTTCTGATCTTTTATTTTTTAATATTTTTTTATCATCAGTTTTTTTGTTTTTGGATGATTTTTTATATTGATTAACCAGCTTTATCAGTGACTTATTCAGCTTTTTGGCATCAATAATATAACATTTGTTTTTTTTATCATAACTATCATAAATCTTATCCTCTTTAATAATCTTATTCACATCGATATGCTCATAATTTAATTTCTTGGATAATGCTTTAGCTAAGGTAGTCTTGCCAGTGCCAACCGAACCTGTAACTATAATTACCCCCATACAGGGTAAGAAGATTATTTTATTTAAAAAACTGTTTATTCTTTATATCAGTGGAGTATAGAAATATTTTTAAATTTGAAAATAAACCAAGAGGATATGTATAAAGAGATAACAATAAGCTCAAACAAAAGGCTTGATTTAGTTGATATCTCTAGCGAAGTTGAAAAAGCGGTTAAAGACTCGAAAATAAAAAACGGGATCTGCACAATTTATGTTCCGCATGCAACAGCTGCAATAATAATAAACGAAAACTATGACCCGAATATTTGTGACGATTTTTCTGATGCCCTCTCAAAATTAATCCCTCGGGGAAAATGGCGGCATGATAGTGTTGATGGGAATGCCGATTCACATATAAAAGCTGCAATCTGCGGTCCTAGTGAATCAATTCCAGTAAAAGATGGGAAATTGCAATTAGGCACATGGCAGTCTCCGATGGTAGCGGATTTTGACGGGCCAAGGCAGAGAAGAATAATAATCCAGATAACAGGTGATTAAGATGGATTGTGATATGTGCGGTGCCAAAACAAAATTATTCCGAACAGCGATAGAGTCTACTGAAATGAATGTATGTAGAGACTGCTCTAGATTCGGCAAGGTAATTGGCGAGATTAAAGAAGAACTCCCTCTTAAAAAAATAAGAGAGGAAAAAAGAACCTCCCAGCCAGAAGTAGAATTATTCCAGGTTATTGCCGAGGATTATGCAGAAAAAATAAAAAATGGCAGGGAAAAAATGGGCTTAACACAAAAAGACTTTGCAAAAAAACTCAGTGAAAAGGAATCAATAATCCATAAGATGGAAACAGGCTCTTTTGAACCAAATATAAATCTTACAAGAAAACTGGAAAAATTCCTGAAAATAAGGTTAATTGAGCAGCATGAAGAAATCCATAAAAAAGGAACAGCCTCAAAGAGCGATAGCTTAACAATAGGGGATTTGATTAAAATAAAGAAGAGATGATCATTTTTGAAATATATAAGATTCACAATAGCCTTCTTTTTTATAAAAAACTTCATTAAAATCAATTTTTAGCAAACTGATAAGCTCTGCCTTATCACCCTCGCAGAATTTGTTATAAGACTCGCAACCAAGATCGCATGTATTGATCAAAACATGATTAGCAGCATTCAAATTCTCCTTCAAACTGAGGAATTTGTCATGATTAAAGGTAGGATAATACATAATATTATCAATTTTATAATCTGAATCGACAGCAAATACAGGATTAGAAATCCAAACTACGCCAACAACTTCTTTTCCATCTAAGTAATTCTGAAATTCGAGAAATTTATTTTCTTTCTCAAGACCATACTGATATGAGGGCATGATTTGAAAGCTGTACTGAGCAGCTAAAGCCAAAATAAGAACAATTATAACTGAAAATACAACTTGCTTATTTTTTATTTTTTTAATTGCTTTTAAAAAACCATAAGAACTTATCAGATACAAATAAGGCATAAACACTACCATAAATCTCGTCTCTTTGTGCTTAACTAATGTAAAAAACATAAAGAAAACAATCAAAATAAAGGAGATGATTAATTTTTTATTTCCTCTTCTCCTAAAAATAAAAAATAAGCCAATTAGAGAGAAAACCGAAACAAAACTCTCTTTGAACAAGTTTATTATGTAAAACCACCAGGGCTCATGCCAGATCAAACCAGTATATGCTGTCATCCATTTCTGCAACAAAAAAGGATGTAAAAAGGAACCATACATGATAAAATTAAATACAAGGTAAGGGAAAACCGCTAAAATAAAACCTCCGCTCATGAATATAATATTTTTTACTGTGCTCTTCTCTTTAAAAAATTTTAAAAACAAAATAAACAATAAAATAAAAAAGATCCACAATTGTAAGAATCTGGTCATAAAGGCCAAACCGGAAAATAGCCCAACAAGAAAGTATTTTTTTTTAAAGATGGTATAAACCGCCAATAATCCAAAAAAAGTCGAAGGGATTCCAGTTAGTATCATAGTATTGAAAAAAAAGAAAGTAGGAGAAAATGCCAGAAATAACGAAGCGATAATCGCAGTTTTTTTATCAAATATTTCTTTGCCGAGTAGATAGACAACATAAATACAACCTACTCCAAAAAGTGTGTTGAAAAGTATTTGAAAAGTAATGCCAAAGCCTAATTTCCACAAAAAACCTAAAAAAATTGGCAATACAAGAGGTCTTGATGGTTCCCAAAAACCACTCTCCCAAAAAGAATAAATATACTTGCCCATGCCAATATAAACTGCAGAATCCCATGAGAAATCATGAAAATTTAAGAAGAGTATATTAAAAGAGAGAAATATACCTAATATGATAATTATGCCTAAATTATTTTTAAAATGCATTTTATGTTGTATTGTGCCTAATTTGTAAATAATACTTTCGAAAATTCAATCTACCCCATTTAGCAAACTTTAAATACCTGCCCGTTCTAACAAAAAAGATGGAAAAGAAAAAATCCAGTGGGTATGCCAAAGCATCTTTGATTTTTTCATTATTTTTCTGGGTGCCTGCATTAAACGTGTTTACTAGTATACTAGCCATAGTTTTTGGTTTTGTCTTCTTTAAAGAACTCAAAAAAGATAAAGATCAGAAAGGCAAAGGCCTTGCAATTGCCGGCATCGCAATAGGCATTGTTGCATTAATCCTATCTTTCTTTGGATTATTGATTTATTATTTCTTTCCTCAACTGATGGTATGAATCTATCGTCTTCGATAAACGAAATGTTTAAAAAGAGCATTTCGCATCTGTTTTATTAAACTTGATTTAAAGAGAGGTATCGATATGGAAAACATTATCATGAACCTATGCAGCTTCTTATTCCTGATACTATTCTCTTTCCTTCTGTTTGTTTTCATAGTCTTCACCATCTCGGGGTTCTATAAAAAAGAGTATGGTGATTTTGAGCCAGACATAAGCATGATCATACCCTCATACAATGAAGAAAAGAATATCTCTAATTGTATAGACTCTATTCATGCATCTGATTACCCTCAGTCTAAAATTGAGGTTATTGTCATAGATGATGGTTCTACAGATAACACCCTTAATGTAATGAAGAGTTACGATGGTATTAAAGTCCTTAAGCAGGACCATAAGGGAAAATCAGAGGCCCTTAATCTTGGAGTAAAATTTGCAAAAAATGAGTTCATAATGGTTATTGACGCTGATACGGTTCTGGACAAAAATTGCATAAATGAGCTGCTAAAGCCTTTAATAGACTCAAATATAGGAGCTACGACAGGCACAAGCAAAGTCAAAAACTCTGGAAATATCTGGACAATATTCCAGAATATTGAATACCATTACAACAACCTCATCAGAAAAAGCTTCTCATCCGTCTTCAATAATGGTATTTGGTTTTTCGGGGCTTTGGCCTGCTACAGGAAAACCGTTCTGGAAAAGATAGGCCATTTCAAAAAAGATACCCTAACTGAAGATATGGACATCGCATTAGAGATATATGAAGCAGGCTATAGGACATTTCATGCGCACAGTGCTTTCTGTTATACCATAGTCCCTTCAACATTAAAAGAACTGTATTCTCAGCGCTCGAGATGGTGGATGGGGGTTTTACAATCTTTAGTCAAGAACAAAAAACTATTTTCTAATAAATCGTGCCCCTCTATCTTATTCCTGTTTATAAATCAATTTTGGTGGTCTTTTTATGCGATTTTATCGCTTCCGGTAATAATCTATCAGGTGAATTATTGGCTTCCCTACAATAATGCAGATTTCCTTACTCTTTTTGGCTACCTCTTTAGGTGGTTTAGTTTATCTGGGCCATTTTATGTTCTATATAAGATCCCTGAATGGGGTCTTAATTTCCATAATTTTTTTGGTGTGTTTTCTGGAATAATAAGTGCTATCCTGATATTCGCTTCGATAAAGATGTTCAAGGATAAGATTAATTTTAAAAATATCTTTGCAGCATTCTTTTACTTCCCATATACGATAATTTTAAATATGATTATATCATTAAGCCTCATAAGTTATGTTTTTTCAAAAAAGAGGTTTTTTATAAGGTGAAATGATGATAGGCATAGAAACCATAATAAACTTTTACGGAGAAATTAGCAAAAATGTATTTAAGCAGTATAGCCAGCTTGGCAGGCCAATCCTGGATTTTCTCAATGTCATATCCGATAATATGTTTTATTTTTTCCTTTTCATTACTATAATAATCTCTGCAACTTACCTCATCATGTCTATATTCTCTATATTTAAAAGAAAGCGGCAGGAAGAAGGGAAATTTATAGCGGAAAAAGCCCCGTTTGTCACAATCCAGATTCCTACATATAATGAACTCGCAGCCATTAGGTGTGCAAAAAAATGCCTTGAATTCGAATATCCTGAAAACAAATTTGAGGTGATTATAGGGGATGACAGCAATGATCCCTCTGTTTCGGAAAAGATTGATGCCTTTGCTGAACAGCACAAGAATGTCATTGTAACCAGAAGAGGCAAAAACATAGGATATAAAGCAGGAAACCTAAACCATATGTTAAAAAAATCCAGAGGGGATGTTATTGTTTTATTTGACTCTGATTTTGTTCCTGAAAATGATTTTCTAAGAAGGATATCGACCCCCTTCATAGATAATCCCTCAGTTTCAGGCGTACAGGCAAGATGGAGTTTCCTTGATCAAAATAAAAACATGGTTTCAATTCTTGGCTCAACAATAATATCAGTCTTCCACCACATATGCCTCCCATTCATAAATCGAAGGACGGGTGTTTCTTTTCTCTGTGGGTCTGCAGAAGCAGTAAGGAAAAAAGACCTCCTTAATTTAGGAAGGTGGGAATCTGGCAGCTTAACAGAAGACATAGAATTCTCGCTAAAGCTTTTGAAAAATGGAAAAAAGATAGTCTATCTTGACCAGCTGGAATGTGCTGGCGAAGTGCCATACAAAGCCAAAGATCTTTACAGGCAGCAAATGAGATGGGCCTATGGAGTTATAACCTCTTTCAGAAAGCATTTCAAAACTCTCCTTTTAGGCAAGAAGAACAGCCTAAAAGAGAAAGTAGGCATATCACTCTTCTGTTCAGGTTACTTGCTCTCTTCTTTGCTTTTGATACTATTCATAACAGGAACATTAAGCTTCATAACTCACCCACCTGACCCAATTGACTTAACGAAGTTTTTCTCCGAACTGGGGAGAAATATTCTTTTAACAAGCGGAATTGTTTTTGCCAGTATTGTTGCGATGATCAAAACGAGGAACATAAAAAAATTTATGGCGATGGTAGCAGCTTCTTTTAGCTTTGGCCTTATAGTAACCTACTATGTGAATATAGGGCTGTTTAAGGTGCTTTTCAAACACCCCATGCGGTGGTACATGCTCAGCAAGAACGGAAACAAAGTAGAGTAAGCAAATAGATTTTTAAAGACGCTCGTCTTCTCTGGATATTATGGAAAACATGAAAGTACCAACAGGCAGCAAAATACTCGACAGGATGCTTAATGGAGGCTATGAAACAGACATAATAACTACAATCTACGGTCCTGCGGGCTCTGGAAAAACTGTTTTATGTATGTTGTGTGCAATAAGCATGGCTCGTAAAGGCAAAAAAATAATTTATGTGGATACAGAAGGCGGTTTTTCCCTGGAAAGGCTGAAACAGATAGCACTTGACTACAAAAAAATACTCAATAAGATTGTTTTCCTAAGGCCTGTAAGCTTTCAAGGCCAAAAAAACTCTTTTAAAAAACTGAAAGATATAGTTGACGAAAAAATTGGATTGATAGTTGTGGATACAATAGCCATGCTTTACAGGCTTGAATTGGGCAAAAGCGAAGATGTTTATGAAGTCAATAGAGAACTTGGAAAACAACTTGCTTATTTAACAGAAATAGCAAGAAAAAAACAAATTCCTGTCCTGCTCGCAAACCAGGTTTACAGCGATTTTGAAAATAAAAACAAGGTAAACATTGTAGGGGGAGATCTATTAAAGTATGGGAGCAAATGCCTTATTGAGCTGCAGATAACTCCTTCCGGAAACAGAAGAGCTATATTAAAGAAGCATCGAAGTATTGCTGAAGAAAAAGGGATTATCTTTAAAATAGTGGAAGGTGGTGTAATCGGAACAAAAGAAGGCAGGAGTTTTAGGCTTTTTTAACACAAAGTTTTAAAAAACATCATTAAATTCTTTTCTTAAGGTGATGATAAATGGCATTTGATAAGAATCTTGATAAAGAGCTGTTCTCTGAAACTACGAGCTTTGAAACAACAAGAATTAAAGTCGGAGTTTACAGCTATAATGAAGGTACAAAAAAACTGCAGATTTCCCGTGAAAATATGAACCAGAACGGTGAATGGAGTTTTTCTAAGCTTGGAAGGATGGTAAAGGAAGAAGCAGAAGTAATTACTCCTTTAATACAAAAAGCCCTGGAGCATATGTAGCTGATTTCCTCGCTTATTGCTGAAGCATTTGCAGAAAACTTTAAATAGTAGTTTGTTCAGTAAAGGTATTATGCTTAGCACAACAGACATCGTCTCATTGACTATTACTATCGGGGTTATGCTTATAGGCTTAACAGTAATTCTCTTGTCATATGCTAACATGGCGAAAAGAAAATATAAGTCTATCCTCGGATGGATAGCCTTTGTCGAAATATCCTTGCTTATATGGGCAATTTTTCATGTTTTCTTGGATGCTAAGCTTTTTCCCGGCGATATCGTGAATTTATTGCATTATTGGGTTGCGCATTCTTTTGTTGTCATCGCTGCTATAGGATTGATTGTTGCAGCAAGATTAGTGAGCCAATTAAATAATAACAAATAGATACTTAGTTCTCAAGATTGTGTATGTTAAAAAATCTGCACAAATAGCTCTTTTTACAGAAAAAAATATAAACTTCAGGTATTTTTAGAGATTTATGCTTAATTTTTCAAATAAAAGGATTGCCATCTTTGCATCAACTGTTAGTTTAGTTTTTGCTCTTTTTTTGCTCAGTTTTCTAAAAGCAAGGGACAATGGCATAATGGGCTATGTAGTAATTGAGTCCTCTGCTGATAAAATCAGCCTTATCGGCCTGTTCATTGCGATTGCTGTCATTATTGGCATTATGACATTTGTAACAATTTTATATAAACAAAGTAATCAATATTAAGAAAAATCGCTTCGTTTCGTTCCTTATTCATTTGCCCATTTACTTCAAAAAAACCCCTAAACCCCCGTTCTGCTGCATAATCCGCAAGCTTTTTAAATACGCATAGCTAACACCCCACTAGCCGGATAAAGATGTCATTCAGAGAAAAGATTGAAGATTTAAAGAAGAAAGAGAAAGAGTTAGAGTTAGATAAAGAGGCTGTTAAGAAACAGCATGATAAAGGAAGATTAACAGCAATAGAAAGGATAAATCTCCTTCTTGACAAGAACTCGTTTGTTGAATTGGATAAATTCGCAGAATTAAAAAGCCATAATTATAATTTGCAAAGTAAAAAACAGCCAAGAGATGGTATTATAACTGGTTATGGAACAATAAATAAAAGACCTGTTTATGTCTATGCGCAGGACTTCACCTTTATGGGTGGCTCAATGGGCGAGATGCACAACAAAAAGATAGCCAGTATGATAGACATGGCATTAAAAAATGGCGCGCCTTGTATTAGCCTATTGGATTCTGGAGGCGCAAGAATCCAGGAAGGCATTTCAGGCCTTGATGGAGGGGGAGAAATCTTCCTGAAAAACACTATGGCCTCAGGGGTCATTCCCCAAATCTCTGCAATCTTAGGCCCTTGTGCAGGCATTGCAGTTTACTCCCCTGCATTAACAGACTTTATCTTTATGACAAAAAAAATCAGCCATATGTTCATTACCGGCCCTGATGTCGTAAAAGAAGTGACTGGAGAGGAAATCAACTTTGAAAATCTTGGAGGGTCCTTAATCCACAATGAAAAAAGCGGGGTAGCTCACTTTACAGCAGAGAATGAAAAAGAGTGTATAAATATGATCAAGCTCTTGTTGACCTACCTGCCGCAGAATAATTTAGATAACCCTCCCTTCATGAACACAGGAGATAATCCTGAAAGAACAAATAACAATCTAGAAAAGATTGTTCCTACAGATTCAAAAAAAACATACGATGTAAAGGAAGTTATAGAAGAGGTTCTGGATAAAAAAACCTTCTTTGAAGTCCATAAAAATTATGCCCAGAATGCTGTCATAGGATTTGGGAGACTGAACAATAATGTAGTTGGCATAATAGCCAACCAGCCAAGTGTCTTAGCTGGTTGCTTAGACATCAATTCTTCAAATAAAATTTCGAGGTTTGTAAGGTTATGTGACGCCTTCAATATTCCATTGGTAAATTTTGTTGATGTAACAGGATACTTGCCTGGAACAGATCAGGAACATAATGGAATAATAAGGCACGGAGCTAAAATGCTTTATGCCTACTCAGAAGCCACTGTTCCTAAGATAAGTCTTGTTATGAGGAAAGCTTATGGTGGGGCTTATATTGCTCTGGTTTCTAAAGAGATGGGCTTTGATAAGGTTATAGCATGGCCTATTGCAGAGATAGCAGTAATGGGCCCTGAACAGGCGGTAAAAATAATCTACAGAAAAGAGTTGAAGGCCAACCCAAAAATAAAAAGCCAGAAAATAAAAGAATACGCAGAAAAATTCCTCAATCCTTATGAAGCGGCAAAACAGGGAAAAGTTGATCTGATTATAGACCCTAAAGATACAAGAAAAACATTAATCAGATGCCTGGAAATAATAATCAATAAGAGGGAGAAGAATCCCCAAAAAAAACATGGCAACATCCCCCTTTAGAATCCTAAAATGGAAGAGATTATTGTGAGGATTGATGGGAAAGAACATAAAGTAAAAATCGAAGAGACAGAAGAAGGCAGAATAAAAGTCTATTGCGAAGGGGATGTTTATGAAGTCGAAACAAAATCAGATTTGCAGCCTGTGATAAAGGAGGGAATAACAAAAAAAGAGTCAAAGGAAAAAAAAGGGACCATTACTGCGCCCCTCCCTGGAATAATCTCTGAAATAAAAGTAAAAAAAGGTGACAAAGTCAAGGAAAACCAGCCACTGTTAAAGCTGATTGCTATGAAGATGGAGAATGAGATAACTTCTTCTGTAAGTGGAACTGTTAAAGAAATCAAAGTTAAAAAAAATGCAAATGTTGACAAAGGAGACATCCTGATTTTATTAGAATAAATACTGTGGACCAAAGTTGACAGTATTTCTTAGAAATTTGCAGAAGATTTGTATTCATCTGCCGCCTAAAGGCAAGCAGTATTCTGTAAATTTGTAATAAACTAAAAGGTGAGAAAATGGAAATTACAAATGAAAAATTAAGCGTCTTAAAGCATAAAACAATCTATGATGTGTTATTTGAGCAGAAAAATATGTTAATTGAGATAATATTGATGGTAAGCTCGGTTGTATTGCTTGGAATTTTGGCAAATATAACAATACCTTTATGGCCGGTTCCGATAACAATGCAGACATTCGGAATATTTATGATTGCATTTTTCTTTGGCTCTAGAAAAGGCCTTTTAACAATAGCACTCTACATCCTTGCAGGATTGGTAGGCTTTGGCGTCTTCGCAAACAACAAGTCAGGATTAGCAGCATTACTGGGCCCTACAGGGGGCTACATCATTGGCTTTGTGGTTGCTGTGTTTGTTGTTGGTTTGTTGATTGAGAAAGGATGGGGTAGAACGAAATCCTCTGTTCTTTTGTGTATGGTTATAGGGAACATAATAATCTACATCCTGGGCCTTATCGGCCTGTCAATAGCACTGTCAAATCTGACCTTTTTGCAGGTCTTGAATGCGGGCTTGTTTCCTTTCTTAATAGGGGATGCTGTCAAAATAGCAGCAGCAATGGCCCTGTTCCCCTGGGCATGGAATTTAAGCCAGAAGATTTCATCAAAAACAAGCTAAATTGATTGAAGGGGGTTATGTGGGAAATAAGAGTTAAGTTCAATTTATAACAAAAATTTAACGGTTACGCTATGCTTCACCCAAATTTTCAGAATTATTTATATAGGGCTCTCTCGTTAGAAAACATTAAAAATAAGCTACTATTCTAATATAAAGATGGTTCATCACATAGATTCAATTGAAGAATTTCGCTCTCTACTAGATTATTATATCTCTTGTTTAGAGAAAGAAGATATGTTATCACTTACCTTTAACTACAGATTGGATGGTAAAAAATTCCATTCAAATATTTTCAAAAAAGAACAACTCTTTTTACAGAAAAAAGAACAAATTATAATTCAGAAAACTCCTGAAATTAAAAATATTTTCAAAGACTATAAACTTCTTCAAAGAAATATGCCCGTCTTCTATGGTTATCCATTATTTATGGATTCAGATGGAAATGTCAGCCCCGTCTTCTTTGTTGAAATTTTCTTTGAAGAAAAAGACAATTCAGTTATTTTTACTAAAGAATCTGTAATCCCAGAATTCAACCATTACATCTTAACTAAACACGATTATAATGTGGAAGAAATAAATAAAATTCGTTCAGAAATTGAGGAAGAAAATGATTTTACAATTAAACTTCAAAAAATAACAGAATTACCTAACCTTGATAAGAAAACTATTTTTTCTGAACTTGGACAAAAACCATTAATTGTAAAACCATCGCCTCAATTGATAAACAAAGCAATTTTATATTTTGGGGGGAGAATGGGCTTTACTAGAGGATTGGTAGATGAATTACGAACATTAAAAAAACGATCTCAACATCAATTAGAATTAACATCATTGGGAATTTTGTTTGATAAAGAAAAATATGAAAATTCAGAAAACAAAAAAGATCTTCTGGAAATATTTAATCTAAATAAATCACAAGAGAAAGCAGTTAAAAATGCTTTTTCAAGTAATGTTAGCGTGATTACTGGACCACCTGGCACAGGAAAATCACAAGTAGTTCTTAATATCATTGCCAATGCAGTCTGGAATGATAAAACAGTCTTATTTGCAAGCAAAAATAATCGGGCGGTAGATGTAGTAAATGAGAAACTTAAAACAATTTTATCCAAAGACCTAATCGTGAGGATGGGTTCCAGTAAACACAGAAAAGATGCTAAAATACAGATTCATAAACTGTTCTTAAACAAAGATTCTCTAAAAGTGTCCTCAGATTTTGAGAGAAATAAACAAAATATATCTCATTTAAATGCAAAAATTCACGAATTGAAAGTTAAAATCAATTATTTATCTAGTTTAAACAATGAAATAGATGAGTATTATAAGAAAATAGATACTCTAATTGATTCGCTACCCAGCGAATTAAAGAAAGACTCTCGAAACAAAATCTATTGTTATTTGAATGAATTTGATATTAATGGAGATATAAATTCACTAAATAATCTCATTTCAGACATCGATATATTTAATGAGAAAATAAGGAAAGAAGAAGGTAACTTAGATAATATCACTACAGAAAGTAATATATCTGCAAAGTTACATAAATTATTGGAAGGAGATAAGTATAATAACATTAATATATTGGACCTTAAAAGAGACGTTGAATTATTATCTAGAGAGGATAACTTCATAAAAAAAATAATCAAAAAAATCTTTCCTAAATATTTTCTCAACAAAGAATATAACATATTCAAAAAATATTACGAACTATTAGGCCAAGATATCAAAAATTATTTTGATAAACATATAGAATTTAATTCTAAGAACATTAAAATAAACCTAAACTTGATCTTAACATTCAAAAGATGTTCACAAACAAAAAAAGAGATTGACAGGCTTAATAATGAAAAAAATAAATTAGTTAGAGAAAAAGTGGATATTTTCAGCAAATATTGTCTTCCATTACCTAATTCGGTCAAGGAGTTTATCGAGTCCAATACTAAGAGAGATGATACTTTTGTTAAGCAATTCTTAAGCTGGATGTTAGTTCTGAAAAACATAACTGATTTGTTTAAGGAAATTGATAGTAAAAAAAATCAGCTCTTTATTGAACCATCAATATATAATTTACAAAGTAAGATTGATGAATTTCAAAAAGAAAGAATAAAACTATCCAGGAATATATTTGAAAATTATTGGTTCAAGAAACTAAAGAAAACCTCTTCTCATGATGAAAACCATGTATCCAGATACATTGACGCATCAGAGAAATTGGAAAGATACATTGAAGATTATTCTTTATGGAGACAATTGGTAGGAGAACAAGAAAGCGAAATTCAGGAATTGTTATCTTTCCTTCCAATTTGGGTTGTAACTAACCTATCAGCAAAAAATAGCCTTCCCCTAAAAGAAAATCTTTTTGATTTGTTAATTATTGATGAAGCCTCACAATGTGATATTGCCTCCGCTTTGCCTTTGTTCTACAGAGCAAAACAAGTAGTGATTATTGGTGATCCTAAACAATTGAAACATATTTCATTACTTAGGGAATCAGAAGATAAAAAAGTTGCATCCCATAATAAAATATCCGAATTGTATCTAGATTATGCCTACAGTAAAAATTCCCTCTATGATATTTCAGAAAGAACAATCAAAAGTCAGAATAAATCGCCAATTTTACTAAATCAACATTATCGTTCCTACAGGAATATCATTAGTTTTTCTAACGAGTATTTTTATGATAAAAAATTAAACATAATGACTGATGAAAGCAAATTAATTCCTGATAGCGTCCATCCGAGGGGTGTTAAATGGGTTGATGTTCGTGGTAAAACTAGCCAAACTAAAAGCCCATACAACAAAGAAGAAGCAATAGAAATAATAAAAATTCTCAAAGGTTTTAAAAAATCAAATTTAAAGAAAATTTCTTTTGGGATTGTAACTTTGTTTAGGGCTCAGATGGAATTAATTGTGAGTATGATTAACAAAACTAAAGAATTAAAGAATATGGATATTACAGTAGGAACTACCCATAGATTTCAG
>CAZPFO010000015.1:0-34406 GCA_964585935.1 uncultured Methanosarcinales archaeon
AAATAAGAATTTATGCAATTTAATCTGAAGGATATTGAAAAAGCAATGAAAAAAAAGTAAAGTATATATATATAGTTCAATAAGATAAATTATTCACAAAAAGAGGCTGAAAAAATCAAAAAAATATTATCTTTTATTTTACCAATTTTGTTAGTTACATTTGTTTCTGCACAAATAACAACTGACTGTACAAATGTTGCTGCTTTGTATCATCTTGATGGAGATGCAAATGATGATTCTGGTAATAACAATAACGGGACAATAACAGGAGCAACTTATAATTCCTCTGGAAAAGTTGGAGGAGCTTATGAGTTTGATGGTGTTGATGATTATATACAGATAGATGAAAGTGATGTTTTAAAATTAGGAGGGAGTGATGCTACTTTTTCAGCATGGATTTATCCGCGTACTATATCTCCAGATCTTAATATGATAATAGGAAATAATTTTCAAGATGGGGGTTGGCAATTTTCCTTAGCTTATTCAAATAAGCTCGCTTTAGATACAAATGGTGTTAGTGGAGAGGATTTAGCCACAAGCACAGGAACATTAAATACAAATGAATGGTATCATGTCGTAGCTATTTGGGATAACTCTACAAAAACAGTTCAGTTTTATATTAATGGAAATGATGCTGGTTTAACAACTAATGCTAATTCAATAATTGATGTTCCAGGTTCATTTTATATAGGGGTGGATGGAAGAGACGCATCTGGATATGGTTTTGATGGTTTAATTGACGAAGTAGTAGTTTATGATAGAACATTAACACAAAATGAAGTCACTGAATTATATAATTCAAGTAATGGTGTTAGTGTTAGTTGTGGGGCTTCTGCTGACCCCACATGTTCTGATGGAATTCAAAATCAAGGAGAAACAGGAATAGATTGTGGAGGACCGTGTTCTGCTTGTCCTGTTGCTAATTGTGGTAATGGTAATATTGAAGTGGGGGAGAATTGCGATGGGACAGACTTAGCACCTTATACTTCTGATTGCAGCACCCATCCAAGTTTCACAGGAGGAACACTTACATGTTATCCTCAAGGACATGCTCAAGAATGTACTTTTGATACTAGTTCTTGTACAATTTTGCCTCCATCAGGAAATACTTATTATGTTTCTCCAACAGGCAGTGCTTCTTGGAGCCAATGCACAACTAGTGCTACACATTGTTCATTGGATACAGCAAATATAAATGCTGTCGCAGGCGATACTATTTATTTAATGGGGGGAACTTATAATGGAGTTTATATTAATCCATCAAATTCAGGAACTGCATCTCAAAGAATAATTTACCAAAATTATCAAACTGAAATTGTTACCATTCAAAATGCTTTATATGGTATTTACTTGAATGGAAATGATTATATTACAGTTAAAGGGATTGATTTTATTAGTAACACATATAATTTATATATTCTAGGAGGAAACAATAATATTATTGCTTATTGTAATTTTGGGCAGACAGATGTTGGAACATGGGATGCTTCTTGGATTAAACAAGGCTCACAATATAATTGGATACACCACTCTACATTTTCAAAAGCAGGAGAATGTACAACCAGTGGTTCTGATAATGGCGGTGTATTGAATATTGGGGATGAAGAAAATATAGATTATACTAGTTATAACCTGATTGAAGATAGTACTTTCTTTCATGGGGGGCACCATGTTGTTGGTCTTTTAGGAAGATATAATACATTCAGAAATAATTATATTCACAATGAAGTATGGTCTAATGGAGCAGGCAACAGAAATTTGTATTTAGTCGGAAGAATTGGTTCTGCAGAATACAATACAATTGAAGGCAATCGTTTTGGATATGCTGCTCGTCCATGCGATGATCCTACAGTTGGTAATGTTGCGATGTCAAGTCCCAATAATATTTTTAGATATAATCAGTTATATTATCACAATGCTTATGGTTTTGGAACATATGGTTACACTGGTTATACAGATGGGTCAGATAATAGAATCTATAGCAATACTATTTTTAATTCAGGTTATAATATTGATCCACTTTACAAGGGAGGTTCAGAGGATTCTGCTGTATATTTTAATCATGTGGCAAATACTGGCAATACAATAAAAAACAATTTATATTTTTCGAATTACCAAGTTCATACTGGTTACACAGGTGCTCAAATATTTGCTAATAATTGGGATGGTGATAATTTGGGAGACCCTTTATTTGTTGATGCAAGCACTACCCCACTAGCAGATAAAACAGATTCAACCATTCCTAATTTAGAATTGCAATCTAGTAGTCCTGCAATAGATAAAGGAGGAGAATTAACAACAGTTGCAATTGCAGATACAGGCACAGGAACTTCACTTATAGTAACTGATGCTTCATATTTTCAAGATGGAACTTGGGCACCAGCAGGAACAGTTCAAGCAGACTGGATAGCGGTTGGAACAGTAGATAACACTGTTCAAATATCTTCAATATCAGGAAATACAATTACTTTGGCAAATACCATCTCAAGAAGTGATGGGGCTTTTGTTTGGTTGTATAAAAAATCAGATGGAGAGCAAGTATTATATGGAAGTGCTCCAGATGCAGGAGCAAATGAATATGTTGAGGTTGTTAGTCCAACTTCAGGAACATGTTGGAATGGTGGCTCAACTGGATTATCGCCTTATATGGTGGTTGATTCAAATGGGCAACCAAGTGTAGAATTTGCTGATGTTAACTATTGTGTAAATACTGCAGCATCTCCAGGAGACACAGTTTATGTTACTAAAACTGGTTCTGTAACATGGGGGAGCACTCTTCTTATGACTAAAGGAGTGAAATTATTAGGTCCAGGTAAAGATAAATTAATAGTTACTCTTAGTGGTGGTTCTCATGGGATTCGTATATACCCTGCAGATCCATCAAAAAATCATGAATTGGAATTAACAGGATTTCGTTTTGAAAATACTGCCTGTGTACCAATGGTTAGTTTGGGGTATCATAACCTAGACCCTCCAATACTTGTAAAACAAACAAAATGGAGAATACATGATAACGAATTTTCAACTGTTTGTACAAGTGGTAATGTTCCTGTTTTTTATTTTTACGGTCATGGGATGTATGGACTTATAGATAATAATGAGATTTGGACAGGTTCGTATACTGCAAGATTTACAGCAAACGATGGTATAGAAGTATGGAATTACTGGGGATACTGGCCAGGTATGGAAGCCAAGACTCAAACTGGAGAAGCTGATAATGTTTACATTGAAGATAATGTGATTCACATTATGACTGACCCAGTTGCAGCTTCATCTCAAGAAGGGCACAGATATGTTTTTCGTTATAATACTTTTTATACCCCCGGGAATTCATTCTCTATTTGGGATGCACATGGTAATTATGGAAGTCATTCTCAATCTGTAATTGGCGTTGAAATATATGGTAATTTGTTAATTAATTGGGGTGGTAATATGCTGGCTCACCGTGGAGGGCAAGCAATTGTATTTTTTAATGATGCTAATGGAATTGGCACAAGTATGGATTCAAATTGTTGGGAAGAAGCAGATGATAGTCTATCGCCCCCAGTCACAAATCAAATTACTGGACAACCGATGCACGTTTGGAAATCGTATTATTGGGGAAATCGCATGGACGCAACAGGTGAACTTATGAATGTAGCGCAGCATTTTTTACATTTTATTGGAAATTTACCTTCACAAGATGTTGATTTTTGGACCCATCATACTTGGAATGAAGCTGGCGGAACAGTTACATCTGGTGTGGGTTGCGGAACAATTACAGAGATGAATGCAATCTCAACTTGTAGTGAAGGTGTAGGGTTTTGGGCTACTTCTAATCCTGATATGTGTAGCGACCTTACAAATTATGTTGGAGCAAATCCAACTACACCAATTAATGGCGAGCTTTATATTTGTGATGATGCAAATAATTGGGTTGCATATTATGAACCATTCACGTATCCACATCCATTAAGAACAGGAAACACTCTTCCCGTACCAACATGCAATGATGTTGATGAAGATGGCTATGGGAATCCTGCTTCTTCAAGCTGTACATACCCCTCTTTAGACTGCAATGACAATGATGCTGCAATCAATCCAGGAGCAACAGAAACCTGCAATCTGAATGTTGATGATAATTGCGATGGAATCATACAATGCCACAATGCAGATTATCTGATTGTTGACGGCTGCGTTGATGAGAATGAAGTAGATGCTTTTGTACAAAGATGGTTTGTTTCTTCTCAAGATGTTTCTATGAGGGACTTGATTTCTGCTATAAGGGTTTGGAAAGCTGGTTGTTAATATTACCGAAATCATTAAATAGGCTTCTTGCAATTATAATAAAGAAAGTTATTGATTATAAAAAGAGGCTGAATGAAAAAAACAATATTATTTATCCTATTTGTATTATTATCCAGTTTATCATATGCAGACATAACAACTAATTGTACAAATGTTGTTGCATTATATCATTTTGATGGTAATGCAGATGATGCTTATGCAACAAATCACGGGACATTGATGGGAGGTTTAACATGTGATGTTGCTGGAAAAGTTGGAAATGCATGTAATTTAGACGGCAATGATGATTATATTACTTTGAGTAATGCTTTAGGTTCGTATTCTGATTTTACAATTACTGGTTGGATAAAAATGAATTCTAATGCATCTACAGAAGAAAATGGGAATAATGCTTTTTTTGGAAAAGATAGTAGTAATTATATTCTCTTAAGGAGTAATTGGTTTCTTCCAAAGTTTAATAGTATTTCTGGTTCAGGTATGACTAATTCAAATATAGATAATTGGATTCATTTAGTAATAGTCAGAAATGGGACAAATGCTAAAATGTATAGAAATACAAGTGTTGCAGTTGATTGGGATGTTGGTTTGAACCCTATTGATTTTTCTTCGTCATTGATTGGTAATCAAGGAAATTATTTTTTTAATGGGCTAATAGACGAAGTAATTATTTACAACAAAGCCCTAAATCAAAGTGAAATCACTGAACTTTATAATTCTGGAAATGGTGTCTCTGTGAGTTGCGGGGCAGTAACTCCTGAGTGTAATAATGGAATTGATGATGATGGTGACGGATTAACAGATTTCTCGGGAGGAGATACAGGATGTACAGATGCTAATGATAATGATGAAACAGATTGTGGAGATAATATTTGTGAAACAGGTATAGAATTTTGTGATGTTTGTGTGGTTGATTGCGAAGTTTGTCCTGCACCTGTTTGTGGCGACACAAATTGTGATTTAGGAGAAACATGTTTAGTAGATAGTTGTTGTAATGGAAATATATATAATACAACAACCCAATTATGTTGTTCTAGCTCTGTTTTTAATGGAGATTGTTGTATTGATTCTGATTGCACTCCAGATATTTGTTCTAATTATTTTTGTATAGCTCCCCCTACATGTATAGATAGTGATAATGATGGATATAATACTACATCTGGTGGAAGTTGTGGAAATGTAATTGATTGTGATGATAGGATTAATGGTACAGATGGAATATCTGGCAATGCTGACGATGGTGCAAATATAAATCCAGGAGCAACAGAAATTTGTAATGATGAGTTTGATAATGACTGTGATGGTTTTTGTGATGCTGTTGGAACAATATGCACTGATGGTTCAACAGCTGGTGATAGTGATTGTGGTTCAGGAAATGTAATTACTGCTGCATCATGTTCTTATGCAGATGTTTCTTCAGCGATAAGTTCTGCTAGTTCTGGGGATACTGTTCAAGTTCCTGCTGGTACTTGTACTTGGGACCAGACTCTGACAATAAATAAGGGCATTACTCTTCAAGGTGCAGGAATTGATGTAACAATAATTTCCTCTGGCACTGCCGCAGGATTAATAGAATATAGGGCAGATTCGTATTCCCGTACTAATAACATTCCTATCAGGATAACAGGTTTCACTCTTGACGCTAACTTTAATGGCGAAAACATTGAACTAAAAGCTAATAATTTAGTCGAGCATGTTGCTCAAGTGATAACCAACAATCGGATAGATCATAATAAGTTAATAGATGGTACTGATGCATGTGTGCAATTTGGTTGGAGTGGTAGTGGCAGATATTGGGGATTAATTGACAATAATGAATTTATAGATTGTTGGACAGCAGTTAGAATCTACGATGCAAACCGCTATCCTTGGGATCAGCCAGCGTATAACACTATTGATACTGGTAGTGCCGATGGTGTTGTTATCGAGGGTAATACAATGGATTGGACAGGAGCAAGAGAACCCGGTAATATTCTGAGTGCAGGTCATGGGATGAGATATACATTTAGGTTCAATACACTGACTGGGATTCAAGATTCTACGACATGGATAGAAGGGCTAGATGTACACGGCAATGTTGGAGCTTTAAACGGAAATTGTAACACTTGTGACGAATATACATATTATGGATGCTGTATAGATGATAATAGCGGTGTTATGTCAGCAGAGATTTACTATAACAATTTTACTGTTAATCCGGGCAATACAGGACAATTTAGAGTCATAGGAGCGCATGGAGGTACAGACAGATTTTTTTATAATAACATCAACGACAACTCAGCATCAGTATTATTAACATTGGATGATTACTCTGGAACTGTTGATACTACATATCCTATGCACATTACTAATACTTATGTTTTCAAAAACATTGATATGCCATCTACAGAAATATCTGTATCCTCCACTGGAGTCACTCATAACACTGATTATTGGGAACTTGATGCCTCCTTTGACGGCACAAGTGGCATGGGAGTTGGAACACGGTCACAAATGGATGCCATTACTACATGTATTGAAAACGTTGGTTTCTGGGTTACTGATGAAGGGACATGGAATACATTAACTCCAGAAACAGATGGGAAATTATATAGATGTGATAACAATAATACTTGGACAGAATGGTATACTCCATTAGAATATCCTCATCCATTAAGAACAGGAAACACTCTTCCCGTACCAACATGCAATGATGTTGATAAAGATGGCTATGGAAACCCGGCATCAAATGACTGCACTTATCCAGATTTAGACTGCAATGACAATGATGCTGCAATCAATCCAAATGCAATAGAACTCTGTAATCTAAATGTTGATGATAATTGTGATCTAGATATTCAATGCAACAAAGCTGATGATAATCCAATTGATGGGTGTGTTATGGAAAGTGAAGTTGATGCTTTTGTACAAAGATGGTTTGTATCTTCTCAAGATGTTTCTATGAGCCAGTTGATTTCTGCTATAAGGGTTTGGAAAGCAGGATGTTGAGTAATTATTGGTATAAGTTAATTTAGTACAAATGCTATTTTTAGTTTATGATTCTCTTATAAACAAAATTATTCATATTTTTTAATTTTAGCAACGAAAAATCTCTGTCACTTCGCTAACGCTCGTTCCTTAAGATTTGTTCGTTGCTTATCTATAATTTTTTAATCTTGACAACAAAAAAACCTTCTGTGTCATTATCCTGCGGCCAGATTCTTAAGCATTTCCTGATTTCTTTGTTGTAAACTTTGTTCTCAAATTCAAGAATTGGGGGGCTTCTTTTCAAGTCAATTTCAATCTCTTCCATTTCTGCATTATCATACCTGCTTAATAAAAAATCAATAACACCTTCATTTTCTTCTGGTTCGAGGGAGCAGGTGGAATAAACCATTGTTCCCCCTTCCTTTAAAATATTAAATGCAGTGTCTATCAGCTGTTTTTGAGAGCCTGCGAGCTTTTTAGTCATCTGAGGATTCCAGATTGAGATGGTTTTGAGGCTTTTCCTTATTGTTCCTGTGCCAGAGCATGGCGCATCAACTAAAATCTTGTCAAACTTTATACCTTTGTTTTTAAAGAACCTGCCTTCCATCAAAGTTATTATAGTATTGCTTACCCCGCATCTCTGCAAATTAATTGTTAAGGGCTTCATTCTGGCTATTGTGTAGTCGTTTGCAATTAAAATTCCCTTGTTTTGCATTAAGGCTGCTATTTGGGTGGTTTTAGAGCCAGGAGATGCGCACATATCCAGGACAGTATTGCCTGGTTTAGGATCCAGAACCAGTGGAGGAATCATAGAAGCAGCTTCCTGAGTATAGAAGTAACCTAATGAATGCTCTATCAAGTTTCCTATGTCTCTTCTCTCTTTTTTATGGTGTTCTATCCAGAATCCTTCCCTGCACCATGGTATCTGCTTCAGGCTCCAGTTTTTTTCCAGTCTTTTTTTTAGATCATTTATCGAGATTTTTAATGTATTCACCCTTATACTTCTTCTTAAGAATGATAATGAGTATTTTTTGAACTCTTCAAAATCTGTTAATTTGCTATATTGTTCTATAAATTTTGGCTTGAATTCAATTTTTTCAGAGGAAGGTATTTCTATCGGCATAATGGATTGAGAAATTAATTTGTTTATAAATTATC
This sequence comes from uncultured Methanosarcinales archaeon, assembly GCA_964585935.1. GTDB lineage: Archaea > Nanobdellota > Nanobdellia > Woesearchaeales > GW2011-AR4 > BS150m-G64. Next base: position 8,410 of record CAZPFO010000015.1, read on the forward strand.
TTATAATCTTCTGCCCATCCTGGTGGTTATCTGGTATATGGTCCAGATTGAAAAGAGCAGTATTGCGAGGGTAGCCATCAGCTTGAAAATAGCTATGCCCAAGTCTCTTGAAACATCTTTTGTTTTTTCAGGCTCTTCAGCTATTTCTTCTTCTACCTCTGCCTCATCAAAAGGCTTTAAGACGTTATCTTTAACATATATCCCTGCAGAGACGAATAAGATGATAATGATTATAGAGATTGTGAAATGTATTGCCACCACTTTCTTTTTAGGAGACATATACTCTTATTTTTATTTTTTATTTAAATATTTTACTATATATGGGCCTTGTTTTTGGTAACCAAGCTTCCTATAGTACTCTTTTGCCCCAATGCCGGAAGTAACCACAATCTTATTTTTTTTGTTATATTTGGCAATATTTTCAGCATGTTTCAACAGTTTTTTTCCTATACCCTTATGCTGAACAGGACCTTTTTTTCCTATACTGGCAGCTTCTCCATAAACATGCAGCTCCCTGATCAAAGCGGATTTATCTGTTATTTCCTCTCTTAAAAATTGCGAGGGGAACCTTAATCTGCAGAATCCCACGATATACCCATTGCTTTCCGCAGAAACGAAGTATTCTGTGCCTTTAGAGGCTTTGTATTTCAATATTTTTATCCTGATATTCTTTATTTTTCTATTACCAATCTCCCTGCATCTTATACAATTGCATTTAATACCCATTTTCTCCATCAAATTATGGACATATTGCCTTAAGTTAGTTTTGTCAACACCCTTTTCTGTCATAAAGGTAGGAATATCGCGCTGAACGCGCATTATTCTTACATACTCCGGAACATATCTCTTAAATTCAGCAATCAACCCAGCAGCCTTTTTTGTTGTCAAAGGCTTAAATTTTCCATTCTTCCACAAGTCATATAACCTTGTTCCTTTTAAAATCATGCATGGATATATCTTTAGCATATCAGGCCTGAACTCGGAATCAGAGAAGTATTCTTTTAGGGCAGACAGGTCTTGTTCTTTACTGACACCAGGAAGCCCAGGCATCACATGATAATTTATCTTTAATCCTAAATCCTTCAGAATTCTTGTGGATTCAATGCTGTCTTTAACTGAATGCCCCCTTTCAATTTTTTCAAGAACTTTATCATAAACAGTCTGGACTCCAAGCTCAACCCTTGTTGCTCCAAGCCTAAGCATTTCATTTCCATGCTTTAGTCTGCCATAGTCGGGCCTTGTTTCAATCGTAAGGCCCACACACCTGATATTGGATTTTTCATTGCGAAGCTGCTCGTCTTCCAGTTTTATCTTTTTATTTTTAATTGTTTTTTTTAATAATTTTTTATCATTGATTTTTTTTATCATTGATATGTTTAATCCAATATTTTTTAAAAATAATAATTTTTTATGGATAGACTGCTCTCTTTTTTTATCTTCAACATCCCCCGGTAATTCAAAGAATTGTTTGAATCCAATAATATTTACTTCATTGTTTTTAAAAAATAATAAAGAGAAATCATTCATCGCTTTAAAGGCATATTTAACAAAATCTTCCTGGTATCTTTTCGGGAAGCTTGGAAATGTGCCCCCCATTATTATCAACTCAATCTTATCAGGCACGTGGCCTGTAACAACATACTGCTCCAGCCTGTTCATGACCTGCAAGTATGGATCAAACTTATTTCTTATTGCTCGTCTTGTAGCAGGCTCTTTTCCTGTATAGCTTTGCGGAACATCACCAAAATTGCTTTTAGGACCGCCAGGACACATTATGCAGGGGCCAAAGCCTTTTTTAACATGGGGGCAAATAATAGGTTTAGTCATAATAGCAATAACAGCAACTCCAGATATAGTCCTTGTTGGTTTGGTAAGGAGGTATTTTTTTATTTTAAGGAGATCATTTTTATCCGCATTGAGCATGATTTCTATGTCAGTCGGTATTTTTTTTAGTTTATATTTCCTGCATAGTTTTATCTTTAGTTTTGCAAGCTGTTCTTTGCTTAGCTTTTTTTTCTTTAATGTTCCTGTTATTTCTTTGAAATACTCATTTACCATGTTATGCAAGAATTAAAGACACTATATAAATCTAACCCCCCAGAGCTTTAATATAAAACTCAATAATAATAAAGAAAGAATAAAGCAAAATCATTGCAATGCCCTCTTTCCAGTACAGCCTGCTGCCGGATTCCACAAAGGTTGCAAACAAGAAACATACTATTATCATAAATACTGCGCTTGAAAAGAAAAGAAGAAAATTAGCAGTTATTGGGTGTATAATTGCAGTAATGCCTAAAATCAGGGTTGAGTTTGCAACTACGCTGCCTATTGTGTCTCCGAGCACCATATCAGGATGTTTTTGAAGAACTGCCTGTATGTTAAAGATAAGCTCTGGCAGTGTAGTGCTCAGGGCTATAAAAAATAGGCCAATCAGGATTGCAGGGAGGAAAAGTTTATCCGATATTCTAGTTGCATACTCAACAACAAACCCCGCACTTATGAATAAAACAATAATGGCAGATACAAATATCATAAAGCTTAATGCGACATTCCACCTGCCTACATGATTGGTTAACTCTTTTTTGAACCCTCTTCTTTGCCTTATCAAGTTGTAAATATAGAAAAAGAATACCGCAATCAATATAATTCCGTCCATTCTTGACAATGAGTTGCCTATAAGCATCAATGCCATTGGCAGAGATGCAATAAAGACCATATATAAGGCGTCTTTTTTTATTTTCTTGCTTTTTATTTTTATACCTCTTGACAACACAATAGCAATACCTGCCACCACTGTTAAATTTGCTATATTGGCACCAATAACTGTTCCTAAAGCTAATGCTGAATTTCCAGCCAGAGCTGATGTTATGCCCACAAACAGCTCAGGTACAGATGTAGATAAGGCCATTATTATGAATCCTACAACAAACTCGCTCATCTTCAAAAAAGAAGCAATTTTTGATAAAGATTTAACAAGAAATGAGCCGCTGAATACCATAACAACGGCAGCTAATAAAAAGAATATTATGTCTGTGGCTAGCATTTTAATCAAACCTTTCGTTCTCTTTTATATCTTACTTTTTCTATATGATGCCCAAAAAACCATCTTGTAAATCATCGCTTTGGAAATAATGTTCTCTTTAGGATTTTTTGGTTTTCTTTTCATTATATTATTTTACAGGCTGGCCTACCCATCCTATCCATGTCCCTCTATTCTTGGATGTTCATGCCTCATCTTTTTTCTGTTTCTTAGATGTTCAATATGGGCAATCTTTTCTTTAAGGAATTTGTTAGTGTTTAATCCGTGCCTTTCAATCAATGTAGAGGCATGGTATCCTCCCAGAAAGTGAGGCATAATTACATAAGTCGCACCTTTATTATATAACTCTATAGCCTCATCAATTTGATGAGAAACAACAATTATGATTGCTTTTTTATTAGAGTCTCTAATTTTATTAATTAAGAAAAGATTCGTGTCAAAATCAGGCAATGTTGAATATATCATCTTGGCTTTTGACAAACTCAATTCATTTAATAATTCAGAATCACCGGCATCGCCATACCTGCAATCAATTCCTTCTTTTGCAAGACTCATTATCCTTTCTGGATTGTAGTCCACAACCAAAAACTTCTTTTTTATCTTTTTAAAAGATTCTAGTAGATCGTAACCAATTCTATTATATCCAAAAAGAATAATGTCATAGACACCGCCCTCGTGGTATTTATGTTCATCTACTTTACTGCCCTTTTTTTCAAAAATCTTCAAATATTTTGATAGATGCGGATATATCTTGTTTGCATAAATTATCATGTAAGTAGAACCTGCAATAGTTATTAAACCAATAATAGTTACTAAAGACAAGATCTCATTTGTTAGATGCCCTACTTTAACTCCCAAAGCAATAAGGATTAAAGAAAATTCGCTTATCTGGGCCACAGTTAATCCTGCTAAGAAACTGTTTCTTTTGGTATATCCCATCAAACCCATTAATACCATTACTATTAGTGGGTTCCCGATAAGTATAAATGCTGAAAAGATTAGTATAGGAATTATATATTGGCTTATATTTGTAAAAACCATCTGAGAACCTAGTAGTATGAAAAACAGAATAATAAAAAAATCACGTAATGGTTTCATTTTAGAACCGATCTCATAGTGATATGGGGATAAAGACAGGGTAATACCTGCTAATAGTGCTCCTGCTTCTATTGAAAAATTTAAATAATAAAAAAGAGTAGCTATTGCAAAACACCAGCCAATTGAGAATAATAATAAAAATTCCTGTGATTTGGCAATTGCCTTGGTTATCCTTGGAAAGACATAAATTGTTATTAGAAATAATAAAAGTAATATACCTCCCCCTTTTAAAACAGTTTCAAGCGCTAAGGTAGTAAAATTTATTCCAGCTGGGATTGATGAGATGACCATCAAGATAACTATTACAATTAAATCCTGAACAATTAAAAAACCAATAGCAATCCTTCCATACAAGGTTTCCAAATCTCCCTTATCTGATAAAAGTTTCATGATTATTATTGTACTGCTAAATGTCAGAGCAATAGCAACATATATTGAAACCATTGTAGAAAAACCTAATAACTTGCCTATGAAAAACCCAATTACAGAAGTGAATATAACTTGGCCAACTCCAGTAACTAAAGAAACCTTGCCAACATCCTTTATTATTTTTGGATTTAAGTTTAATCCAACCATAAATAAAAGCAATGCTACACCTATCTGCGCAAAAGTTGCAATAGCATCTGTAGACTTAACTATATTAAGAAAATAAGGGCTTACTATAATACCAGTTAGAATATAACCTATAATCAATGGCTGTTTTAACAATCGCATTATACCTGCAACAACAACTGCAATAATGATAATAATGCTTAATTCAACAAATATGCTTATAGCCATCTTACCTCTTTATCAATACTTTTGCAATAAATCAATCAAACTGCTTGGTGTTACAACACCAATAACCTTCTTGTTTTTGTTCAAAACAGGAATGTAATGAAAACCTTCCTTATAAACTAATTCTATTACTTTGTTGATAGGAGTATCAAGGTTTACCGGGGATTTGTGTTTATTTATCAATTCTTTAGCCTTCTTATACTGAAATTTCCTCTTATAACCTACATTTAATATATTTGTGAGTGGTTCGTATTTTACTTGATGTAAAAATAATTTAATCAAGTCTTCATCACTAATCTCTCCTACAAATCCCTTGTCCGTTGTAACCACTATGCAAACATTTGTATCCTCTCTTTTTAGTTTCTTTATTATTTTATCTGCATTGTCATCTTGGTGAACAAATACTGGTTTGATCATAGCATTTTTTGCAGTTAGGTTTCTTATATCTTCAGTTTTAGAGAGGATAACAGCTTGTTCCTTCCTTGAATTCTTTAATGAATTTTTTGATTTCATTTATTTTGCCACTTTATTCATATAAATCTTCAAACTCCATACATCCTTTTAACATTTTCTTCTCTTCATTGCAACTAACTTATGTATTTCTAAATAAATAAAACCTGTGCTCGCAACTAACAATATAATTCCCCAGTCATACAAACCCAAAGGAATTACTCTGAACACGTTCTGGAAAAAACCTGTGTAAAGTATGGCTAAATGGAGTAAAACCGAAAGAACAACAGCGCCCAGCAAATACTTGTTGGCAAAAATCCCTACTTTAAAAGACGGCTTGGTTAAAGACCTGCAGCTGAAAGCCTGGAATAACTCAAAGATTATTATTGAAGTGAATACCATTGTCTGCGCTTTTACAACTCCGTCAGAAGCAAGTGTTGTTGCAAATATCAACATAACTCCAAGAAACATTACAACAGGATAGCCGAATATAAAGGCATTAAGCCCTTTAAAGATACTTTCCTTGGATGACCTTGGCGCCCTATCCATTATGCCTGGCTCTATCGGATCAACAGCAAGAGCTAAAGCAGGCAGCCCATCAGTAACTAAATTAATCCACAAAATCTGTATTGCCAGTAAAGGCAGCACAAAAGCCCCTGTTTCAGGGTCTGTAAACCCGATTAATATCGCTAAAAATATAATCAAAACCTCACCGATATTCCCTGACAGCAATAACGCCAGAAATTTTTTAATATTATCAAATATTCTTCTCCCCTCTTCAATAGCATTGACTATAGATGAAAAATTATCATCCGTTAATATCATTTCAGAAGCCTCTTTTGCAACATCTGTTCCTGCAATGCCCATTGCTGTTCCAATATCCGCCTTTTTCAAAGCAGGAGCATCATTCACCCCATCACCAGTCATAGCAACTATATGCCCCTTTTTCTTTAAAGCATCAACAATCTTTATCTTATGCTCTGGATTTACTCTTGCATATATTGCAATATCCTCCACAATATTCTCAAGATCCCCTATCTTTTCAAGATCAGAGCCAACCATCGATTTCCCATCAATGCCTAGCTCTTTTGCAATCGCTTTTGCAGTTATTTGATGATCTCCGGTTATCATCACTACCTTTATCCCTGCTTTTTTGCATTTTTCTATAGACAGCTTCACTTCCTCCCTTGGAGGATCAATCATTCCCTGAAGGCCGACAAATGTAAGGTTTTTTTCCTCCACTTTGCCAAATACAGTTCTGTAAGCAAACCCAAGAACCCTTAAAGCGCTGTCTGCAAACTCAGTGTTGATATCCAGAATCTTCTTTTTTTCTTCATTGGTCAATTTCCTTACTTTCCCGTTATCATAAACAGAATTACAATGCTTCAGAATAACTTCAGGAGCTCCCTTTACATAAGCCACTTTTTCTCCATTTATCTCATGGATAGTGGTCATCATCTTTCTTTCGCTTGTAAACTCTATCTCATCTATCCTTGGACTTTTCTTTTCCAGCTCTTCTTTTTCCAGCCCTGCTTTTGCTGCTGAAACAATCAAAGAGCCCTCTGTAGGATCTCCAATCACTGTCTTGTCATTTAATAATGCATCATTGTTTAAAGCACCTATCCTAAGCAAAAGCAGTATCTCTTTAGGATTTATCCTTTTACCCTCAAAAAGAAAATCCCCTTCCGGGTCATAACCAGAACCAGTTACCTCAATTATTTTTTTGTGGGCATAAATTTTCCTTACAGTCATCTCATTCTTTGTCAAAGTCCCTGTCTTATCAGAGCATATCACTGTAGTTGAGCCAAGAGTTTCTACTGACGGCAATTTCCTTATTAATGCGTTTCTCTTTACCATCTTTTTTGCTCCTATTGCCAATGAGACCACAACAACAGCAGGCAATCCTTCTGGAACTGCCGCTACTGCCAGAGAAACAGCCGTCATGAACATACCCCTTAATGGAATCCCCTTCAATACTCCGCCAATAAAAACAACAACAGATATAGCTATAACCAAAATTCCCAACTTCTTTCCTAATTTTTCCAGCTTAACCTGCAGGGGTGTGGGCTCTGGCTTTACTCCCTGTATCATAGAAGCGATTTTTCCGATCTCAGTCTTCATGCCAGTGCCTGTAACAATTGCTCTTCCCCTGCCGTTTGTTATTATTGTCCCTGAAAAGACCATGTTTTTCTGGTCAGCTATCTGTGCCTTCTCTGCTAAAACCTTGAGCTCTTTTTTTACTGGAACAGATTCTCCAGTCAATGCCGCTTCCTGCGTTGCAAGATTATGCAGCTCTACAATCCTAGAATCAGCAGGAATCTTATCACCTGCCTGCAGAATAACCAGATCTCCAGGCACAAGTTTATTCACATCAATTACTTTTTCTTCTCCGTCCCTGATCACCTTTGCCTTCAAAGATGCAAGTTTCTTCAGAGCCTCTATTGCCTTTTCTGCCCTGTATTCCTGTATAAATCCTATAACCCCGATCAAAATAAGGATTATCAGTATCACAATGCTGTCAATAAAATGCTTGATTAAATTGCCGCCATGCTCCAGATAATCCTGATAGCCTACAATTATAGAGATAATAACTGCCGCAAACAGGATATAAATTAAAAAATTCTTAAACTGGTTTACAAGAATCATAAAAGGGGAAGTCTTCTTCCCTTCTTCTATCTCATTTAAGCCGTATTTTTTTAACCTTTCCTCTGCTTCTTTTTCTGAAAGGCCCTTTTCTGAAGTGTTAAGTTCTTCAAAAACCTCTTTTATCTCTTTGTCATGATACATTTTATTGTTCAGCTTTTTCTATCTTTTTATCAATACCCTCTTCTGATCCTTCGAATTTGATGTACCACTTGTTGTTTGTTGTGTCAAATATAAAGACAACATTGTGTTTCTTTTTAGGGTCTAGCGCAAACAGTAAAGGTTTAGGTATTGTAGTCTCGTAGCTGGATCCTCTCTTGTATAGTTTTCTTCTGAACTCTACAGGCATTTTCTTAAAAATACTTATTTTAATACTTAATTTAGTATATATTTATATACTTATATATAAAGTTTGAGGTTTTGATAAGTTTTTTATAGTATTCTATGCTTTGCTTTTAAACATGAAAACAGCCATAATAACCTCAAAAAAAGATATTGCTGGCATGAATATAAAAGAATCATTGATCAATCTATTCAATTTTAAGAAGTTAGATGAAACTTTTGATAATAATCCAGTATATGAACTCAATGATCAAAATCCAATAAAAAATAATTCAATATCCCTGAAATCGAAGATTTTTGGGAACTTAGAAAATTCAAAGAATTTTCAAAGTAAAAACACTAAAAAAATAATAAAAATCTACACAATTGATGGGGATACAATCTATTCTGAGTATATTGACAGGAAAATTGATGCTGATCTGTTTATTTTTGCTACGAGGCATAGCGCAAAGTCTGGTCTGAAGACATTATGCGTGCATGCTCCTGGAAACTGGGGCAAAGCAGAGTATGGCGGTTCTGAAAGGAAGTTATGCGCAGTTTTGCCATCTTATATCAAAGAAGCTTTTCTGGTTTTGAATGAATTTGTGGAGAATATTGATTATGAGAAAACACTGGAAGCAACCCATCATGGGCCTCATCTTGAAAAGCCATGTTTTTTTATTGAGATTGGAAGCTCAGAAAAAGAATGGAGAGATAAAAAGGCAGCGGACATAATTGCAAAAACAATAGTCCGTGTTTTAGAAGAAGAAAATAAAAAATATAAAACTGCTATTGCTGTTGGCGGGCCGCATTATTGTGAAACTTTTAATAAGATAGTCTTAAGAACAGATATAGCAATCGGCCATATCTGCCCCAAGTATATGCTTTCAGAGCTGGATGAAGAGTTAATCAAACAGGCTATTGAGAAAACTTCGGAAAAAGTAAATTTTATTCTCTTGGATTGGAAAGGGTTGGGTAAAGAGAAGCAGAAAATTATAGGATTATTAAAAAAATTAAATGTAGAATATAAAAGAAGCGATAAATTCTGATTATATTTGTTTTTTAACCTAAATAAAAACAAAGATTAATTTTTTACTGTAGAAGGTAGTTTTAATGCTGGGGCAGGCATATCCTCCTGGGTTCCGCCATCAGTATCTTTTGTTATAAAAAATGGAAAAGAGCCTGTATTGTCCATATTCCCTTTATAAAAAATTTTATTGCCCTTCTCATGAATAATACTAACCTCTAAATTAAACTTGCTATCTTCTGATGCACTTTTCCTGTAAAATATCGCTTGGTTTAGTTCTGCAGTAAGTCGATCTAATGGACGCATAACAATCTTTCCAGGTTTGCCATAGAAATAATCAGAGCCTTGATCGAGTGGATCACTTACAAATGGGAATATCATTCCATCTTCGCCCCAGTATCCTAAAGTTAATGATGTATCAAACTTATACCTAACCAGTATAGATCCTAGCGTAGGTAAAGTGGCCTCTGGAGGAGGATGATCATAAATAGTGATTACTTCACTTTGATTGCCTATTATGGTGGGTATGTGGAGTAACTTGGCTTTGCCGTCTTTGCTTGTTTCATAGCGTACTTCACCATCTATAAAAAATCTTTCTGTCCCTTTCCCATCAATTTTTAAATAATAAGCTCCTATATTTAAATTATCATAAATACACTTGACCAATTCCACAGTACAATGCTTATTATTGAGCATACCCTCAAAAAAAGATTTAACATGATTATGTTCTTCCTTGATAGTTCTTTGCAACCCTTTAAGTTCCTCCAGTTTTTTTTCTAAACCATTTTTAGTTTTAGATAGTAGAAATCGCCTGCTTAGCTTTTCATTGACCTCTTCTATGTAGGGCCAATAATCCATCTTAAGAATATGTTCACTGAATACAAATGGAGGCATTATCTCCGCCATTTTATTTCTTCTTATCTTCTTTTGGAGCTTCTTTTTTCTCTTCTTTAGCCTCTGCTCCCTCAGCAGGTGCTGCTCCTTCTGCCGGTGCTGCTCCCTCAGCAGGTGCTGCTCCTTCTGCCGGTGCTGCAGCTTCTTCTGGAAGGAATTCCTTGATCATTGTGCCAGGTATTCCAGCTTCTGACAGCTTAGCCTTGATCTCCCCTCTCTCTTTGCCAGCCATGGAAGCAATAATCTCCTTAGCTGTCTTTTCGAATTCTGCCCTTCTTTTCTCTATCTCTTCTGCAAGCTTCTTCTTCTCTTCTTCCAGCTTGGCTTTTTCATCTGCTGTGAGTTCTGTTTTTTCTTCTTTAATCTCTTTGTCAAATTTTCCAGCATTAATATCCTGAATTGTCTCAACTGCAGGCTTTCCTTCAACCAAAATACCCATTGAATTGCACGTTCCTACAATTTCCTTAACCTTTTCCTTTAAACCTTTTCCAAGCAGATTGTCTTCCTTCATCTTGGCTATCTTTATAGTATGCTCTATAAGAACATCAGCTACTTTGTCTGCTTTAGGGTTTCCTGAGCCTTTTTCAATACCTGCTTCTTTTTTTAATAAAGCGCTTGCAGGCGGAGTTCCTATTTCAATATCAAATTCTTTAGTATCTGTATCTACAATAACTTTTACCGGGACTTGCATGCCATTAAATGCGGAGGTTTTCTTGTTTATGTCTGAGACTACTTGTCCAATATTCACACCTAAGGGTCCTAGTTGCGGACCAAGTGGTGGAGCAGCAGTCGCTTTGCCTCCAGATACTAATACCTCTATACTTGTACTTGACATTTCAGTTTTTGGTAATAACTGTCAATTTATAAGCGTTTCGGTACAATTATCTTGGTTTTGACAAAAATATCGTCTTGTTTAAAATTACTTAAACTAGAAAAGTTTGATGGGTTCCACAAGTAGGGTAAATTTATTTTGTTGATATCACTTTTTATTGTACTGTTAATCATCCCAACTAACTTACTTAGCCCCTCCTTCTCAATTTTTGCAGGGTAACCCTTAAGCCTCCATAGTAAATATCTAACAATGTGCTTAATATTTGAACTGCCAATTAGGTTCATGAATTTGATTACATCCTTCTTACTAAAAATTCTTATTTTACATCTCCTATCAGGCGAATATTTTACTATAGGATTAAAATTTAATTTTTTTAAACCTTGTTCGGTCTTTTGAATCAAGTTTGTGCTATGTACAGAAAATCTCCCGAACATTATTTCAATAGTTCCATTACAATATCCTATGTAACCGTCAGTATCAAAAATCCCCCTTATAACCGCTTTTAAATATTCTTCATCCTCAAAGCACCATTTTGGAATTTCCCAGTTATTTTCAAATTTGCTTCCTGGATTTAATTTGCAATTTTCCTTTAAATACCTAACAAAAGCAATATTATAGAATGAAATTCTTTTGTAACTCTCAAAATAAGGCTTTAGATTCAGTATCTTATCTACTAAAACGAAAACTCTTCTGTAAATGAAATTTTTATCTTTTTTGGGATCAAAGGAAATTCTTATGTTGCCGTCTTTCTTTATTTCACCATCCCCTAAAATTATGCCAATAAGTTCTGCCAAATCAGAAGAATGTTTTAATTCTAATTTAGTTAGTTTTTCCCTTGTTTTATACTCATTGACATTGTTATTTTCCGAATCTTTCAGTTTACTCATATTGAGGTTATTCTCCTTTATAAAATTAAGAATTTTGCTAATCGATTCCTCATTGGGTTTTCTTTGTAAAGCTTCAAATCTACTGATACTCTGTCTGCATATGTTTAATTTTTCACTTAATCGAGTTTGAGATAACTTCAAACTTTTTCTTATTCCTAAAATAACAGAAGCCCACTCTTCGGCATTAAAATTCCTATACCTATTTTTATTTAACAATTCTATATTTTTTATTTTTTGATTTAACATTTTAAATCACATTTTTATTAAGTGAATCTTCTTAAATGATTTTTAGCTTTAGCAAAAATTATAATTTGAAAATGAACTACTTTACGGGATTTAAAATAATAAAAAAATAAGAAGAATTAGTTTAAATATCTTACGCGTGAATGTCCAGTGAAGAAATTAATTCGGTATTGAAAAATTCCTTAGGTGACATTTACTTTATCTTACCTTCAGTTGTCTATTTCATCTATTTTAGATTCATACCATTTTTTTATATTCTTTTTAATGTCAGAAACCATTACCCAGCCAATAGTCAGAAATAATATGATTCCGCCTAAAAATAATATAGTTGCCCCACCATAATATCCAGATTCAGTTGTTAATTCTGCTCCTGAAGTTAAAGCAAACCAAGAAACAAGTCCGCTTCCAACAAAAAGTATAGCAGTGATAGTGATTCCATTATCAAAATATGCAGGGGGATTTCTTAATACACTCATTTCTTGTTTTACATCATTTTTTTTATCGTTTAATTTCTCTCTTTCTTTAGAGTCACCTTCTTGATTTATTTTTGAATTTAAGCTTACTAGCTCATTTTTCTTAGAAAGGTACTCTCCAGCTCTAAGATTAAGAATCTCTTTTCTTAAAGGCAAAACAAATGAAAATAATGCGAATAGTATGCCTATCATAATCAGAGAACTGTGAAATATAATTTTTAGTGTTTCAATAACCATATAATTCAATAAACGTTTATCATTTATAAGTCTTTTTAGTTAGAATGAACAATCTTTTTACTGACTCAAAAGAAACTCCCATCTGTTTATAAATATTACTCCTCTTTGGTTAAGTCAGGTATTGTGTCTTGTAAAAAAATGATTTAAATATTATTTAAAAAGAAGAAATATTTTTGGCACTTAAGTTGACTTAACCCTCCTCTTTCACTTCCTCATCCTCTTCTGTCTCCCTCCTTATAACTTTAACAGCGTCTAATCTTACAGTTATCGGGATAGGAACTGCTGCTTCGAGTAATTCAACAACAACTTCTTCTTTTGTCTTGTCAATCCTTGTGACTTTTGCCTGTTCTCTTTTGAAGGGGCCTGAGATTATTTCTACAATATCGTTCTTCTGGATGTTGACTTCGTGTTTGACCTGCTCGAGCATGTGCTCTATTTCTTTATATTCAACAGGTTTTGATAGAATTCCACGTGCGTAAGGGACATTAAATGCTGCCTGTTCTGCATCTGTCTTTGTCAGAGCCTCAACAAAAATATAGCCGCGCATGCCATGAGGCCTTACTACTGAATAGACTTCCAGCTTTTTTCTTTTAGCATTGCTGCTGACAAAATCCATTACCTGGTCTTCCCTGTTTGCCGTTGTCCTTAAGGCAAATATTGTTGTTTGTTCTTCTTCTGTCATTTTGTTTTTTAACCAGTGAAAATCAAAGTTTTTAACATTGATATTGTAAAGCCCAGCAAGCCTATGATGGCCATACCAAGCGCTGACATCTTGACTATGGTTGAAAATTCAGTTTTATCTGGCTTTTTTGTAACTCTCAAAACCCTGTAATATTCCTGTATCCACATCCTCAATTTAAGCCAAATAGAATTTTCATTCATTTTTAGTCAAGAAACTCTATGCCCAGCTCCGTCTCAATCTCTTTCTTTCTTTTGTCGCTTTCTTTTATTCCGCCCCCAAGTATCTGGGATGATTTAACACCTGTTACAATCAGCATAGCCCTTATTGTTTTGTCCATATCTTTTGAGATCTGGGCCCCCCATATTATGCGGGCTTCCTCATTGAGCTTTTCTGAAATTGTTTCTACAACTTTTCTTGCCTCATCTAATGTCATATCTTCCCCGCCAACAATATTAATCAAGGCGCCGTTTGCTCCAGTGATATCCGCGTCCAGCAAAGGATTGGTAACTGCTTTTTCGACAGCCTCTACAGCCCGGTTTTCAGTGTCTGATTCACCAACCCCTATCAAAGCCACACCGCCGCCTTTCATTACAGCTTTTATATCAGCAAAGTCTAAATTTACAAGGCCTGCTTTTGTTACAAGCTCTGCAATACCCTTTACTGAGTTTGTTAAGATCTCATCAGCAACCTTAAATGCTGTATGCAGGGGCAAATCAGGTGCTAACTCAAGCAATTTATCATTAGGTATAACAATCAAAGTGTCAACAAGCTGCTGCAGTTTTTCAAGACCCACAATAGCATTTTCATATCTTCTCTGGCCTTCCATGGTAAATGGCAAGGTAACAATGCCCACTGTTAAACATCCAATTTTTTTTGCTATTTCAGCGATAACAGGGGCTGAGCCTGTTCCGGTTCCGCCGCCTAAACCACATGTTAAAAAAACCATATCTGAATTTTGCAGCAGTTTTTTGATTTCTGCTTCATTTTCACGCGCTGCCTCCTCACCCAGTTTCGGTTCAGAGCCGGCTCCAAGGCCTCTTGTAGTTTCTCTGCCTATCAGCACTTTTTTATTTGCAGTTGTGTAAAGCAGATCCTGGGCGTCTGTATTTACTGCGATAGTTTCAGCGCCTATGATACCTACCTCTGAAATCCTGTTTATTGTATTATTGCCTGCTCCTCCAGTGCCTATAACCTTTATTGTCGCTTTTTGCTTTGAGATATACTGTTCCAGCTCAGCATCTACATTCTGCACTTGCTCTGGTTGAGAAAAACTTTCCTGTGTTGGAGCGTCGTTAATTTCCACTTTTACCCTCGCACTTGTCAAAAACCACCAGTCACAAACCGGTAGCATGATATTATGAGCACATCAATGCAAGTGGTTTTTGATGCTCGGAATTCCACGAATAATCGGTGGTTTTCGAGCACAACGGATTCCACCTGTACCACTCATCCCAGATGAGTGGAATTCCGTTGTTTTGATATACATTTAAAAACCACACTTATATTTAAACTTATTTATTTTTTTACTTCCCCAATAGTAAATTCTACTTTTTTTACATAGGGGATTAGCTCTTTTATTTTTTTATCCAGCTTTTCGCTCACTTCTTTTGGCATTTCTTTGATTTTTATTTTTGCAGTGCTGTTTTCTACCTTGACATCAATGTCCTTTAAATTCAGGCTTATTTTTAGGTATGCCTTGATTTTTTCAGCATTATCAGTTATAATTTTGTTTATTTTTACTTTATAGGATAAATCTCTTCCAGCAAGAGGATGGTTAAAGTCAACTAATGTTCTTCCTCCGGAGACTGTTTTTATTATCCCCATCAAACCATCTATATTTAATTGCAGGCCAGGCACAGGCCTTATATTCTGTTTGCTGAATTTTGATGTGGGGATTAATTGTATTAATTTAGGATCCTTTTTGCCAAAAGCCTTTTCAGGCGTTAATTCAATTGTGTAGTCTTTTCCTGTTTCTTTGTCAATTAGCCCATCTTCCAGACCTTTTAGAAGCTGGTTTTCTCCAAGGCAAACTATTATAGGACCGTAAGATACATCCTTGCTGTAGAAATTATTCTCTTTGGCCACTTTTTCATCTGTTGTGTCGAATATAATATTATCTTCTTTGACGGTGCCTGTGTATTCTATTTCTACAAAATCTTTAATTTTTAGTTTCATTTATGAATCACCTTCACAGTATCTCTGTTTTAATCTTATTTAAACACCTGAATAAGAAGTGATTAGGATTTAGCAACTGAAGGTTATTTATAAAGGTTTTGGAATTACTCCATAATTCCAAATACCTAAGAAAACTTTGTTTTCTGCAGGTTTTTGTTTTTTTACTTTCCGGTTTATAATTTTTTCTTCTTAACTATCTGCATAATCTTTTCCAGAACTCCATCCACGCTTAAATTTGTAGTGTCAATCACATGATCATATAAACTTTTTTTATAGCAGTCAATTTTATAATATTCTTTGTAGCGCTTTCTCTCGCTTTCCTCTCTTTTTTTTATTTTTTTGACCATCTCATTTAGCCCTTTGCTTTTTTCAGCTTCCCTGTCATCTTTTAAGATTCTTTCTGCCCTGACTTTATCATTACATTCCAGGAATATTTTGAAGTCTGCTTTTGGGATAAAGAAAGCTGTTAACCTGCCGTCAATTACGAAATTATCCTCTTTTTTGCCCCACCCAATCTGCTTTTTGTCAAGTTCCAGGTCTATTGACTTATCATCTTCTGCCAGCCTGCTTAGTTCCAACAGAGAAATGTTTTTTTCCTTTGCCAGCTCCCTCATCAAGTCCCCTACAGAATAATGGCTTAAATTCAGTTTTTTTGCCAGTAGCTTAGCTATTGTAGATTTCCCTGAGCCTGCTTTTCCGGATATCGTTATTATCATATTTTATATACTATTTTAAGCCATCTTTATATTTTTTGTCTTTTCTTGAATGTGTCAAGAACCGCCGCGCTAAAGCGCTGGGCGTGTTCTTGAGCATGCTCAGAAATCGCCCTCTTACTCCGAGCTGAGGCAGGGAGATTGCGAGTGGCGATTTCTGACATGTCAATTTCAATCTTAGATGTTTTTTAAAAAATGATTGAATTTAATGGAAGAATGATGATCAATAGCTATTCAAATAGTTCTTATTGTTTTGAATTCAAATTCATGAAGTAGTTGGTGAATAATTTGGTTGATAAAACTAGCAATAATGATAAAAATAAATAATAAAATTCACCACAAGCTTTATAAATGGTTCAATATTCCTTAATCTATAGCCCGAGTTCATAGGGAGCGCTTTTAGGGTTTTAAATAAAGTGCTATATTCTCGGTTGCATATTCAGAATGGAGAAACAAGAGCAAAAACAAGAAGAGAATTTCAGATATTTTGTTAGAATAGTGAATACAGATCTGGATGGAAAAAAGCCTATTGACAGGGCATTGACAAAAATTAGGGGAGTAGGCTTCAGGCTAGCCAGTGTTGTATGCAGATTGGCGGGTGTAGATGGAAGCAAAAAAACAGGCAATTTAAGTGATGAAGAAGTAAGCAAGATTGACGAGATTGTAAAGGACCCTTTGAAATTCAATATCCCTGTGTGGATGTTTAACAGAAGGAAAGATACTGATGACGGCAAAGACAAGCACCTTATCACAGCCAATCTTATATTTTCCAAGGAGAACGATATAAAGATTATGCAAAAGATAAAGAGCTACAAGGGAGTGAGGCACTCAGCAGGATTGACCGTGAGAGGGCAGAAAACAAAATCCAATTTCAGGAAAAACAAAGGAAAGGTTTCCCTTGGCGTAAAGAAAAAAGAAGGAGCAAAATCAGGCAGGATGTAAATGGGAGACATAAAAAGACAAAGAAAGAAATTTTCGAAGCCAACTCATCCTTGGAATAAGGAGAGGATTTTAGCAGAACAGGAGCTATTAAAGGAGTATGGATTAAGCAGAAAAAAAGAGATATGGAAGATGGATTCTATCTTGAGCAATTTTGCAAGGCAGGCAAAAGAGCTTATTACCGAGAAGGATAATTTGAAAAGAGGACAGCTGCTTGGCAAGCTGGTTTCGTTCGGGCTTTTAAGCAAAGAATCCGGAGTAGAAGATGTTTTGTCAATAAAACTGAAAGATATTATGGAGAGAAGGCTGCAAACAGTAGTTTTCAGAAAAAATTTAGCCAGAAGCATGAGTCAGGCAAGGCAGTTCATTGTTCATGAGCATATTTCAATAGGCGACAGGAAAATAACAGTGCCGTCATATCTTGTCACAGTCAATGAAGAAAATATTATTCAGTTTGCGCAGGATTCAGATTTGGCAGATCCCGAGCATAGTGAGAGGGCTGTTAAAAAGGAAGATAAAAAGACACAGAAAAAAGATTCAAAACAAAAACCAGCTAAAACTCCAAAAAAAGAAACTGAAGAAGGGCCTAAAGGCAAGGAAGAAAAGCAAAAGAAGAAGGTAAAAAAGCCTAAGGAAGAGAAAGTTAAAACAGAGGAGCCGAAGGAAAAGGAAGCGAAGGATAAAAAGGCTGAAGATAAAAAAGAACCCAAGGAAACTAAAGGGGGAAAACCAGAAGTTAAAAAGGAAAAATGAGACCACAAAGAACTGATATGAGGTGGGGAATTGCGCATATTTATTCCAGTTATAACAATACCATAATCCATGTAACAGACATAACAGGAACAGAAACTTTGGTAAAAGCTTCTGGCGGTATGGTTGTTAAATCTGACAGGATGGAAAGTTCCCCAACAGCAGCTATGATTGCTGCTAAAAGGGTTGCAGAGGTTGTCAAAGAAAAAGGGATTGATGGCATTCATGTTAAGATAAAGGCTCCTGGCGGCCATAACGGTCCGCATAGCCCGGGTCCTGGAGCGCAAGCTGCTATAAGAGCGCTTTCAAGAATGGGGCTAAAGATCGGGATGATAGAAGAAGTAACTCCTGTTCCTCACGACGGTTGCAGGAAAAAAGGAGGAAGAAGGGGAAGGAGGGTATAAAATGGAAGTTAGAGTCTTGGAAAATAATAAGGATGAAGGCAAGCTTTCTTTTATTTTGAAGGATGTTGATGTAGCTTTTGCAAATACATTGAGGAGGATTATAGTTGAGGAAGTCCCGACTATGGCTATTGAGGATGTTGATTTCAGGAAAAATTCTTCGATACTTTATGATGAGATGATAGCACACAGGCTGGGCTTGGTTCCGTTCAAAACAGACCTTAAATCATATAATCTGCTTGGAAAGTGCAAGTGCAAGGGCGAAGGGTGCGCAAGGTGCCAGTTAAAGATGACATTGAAACCTGTCAAAGGAGGGGGAATAGTTTACACTTCTGAAATCAAAACAAAAGACAGCGCAATCAAACCAGCTTATGGAAAAATGCCTATTGTTAAACTGTTGAAAGGACAGGAATTAGAGTTAGAGGCTACGGCTATGCTTGGCAGGGGAAAAGACCATGCTAAGTGGGTTCCGGGTCTGGTTTACTATAAGCATAAACCGATAATAGAAATCGGAGATGTAAAAAATCCAGAGGCTGTTGTTGAGGCATGCCCTCAGGGTGTATTTGAGATTAAAGACAATAAGCTGATTGTGAGCAAAGATAAATTATTTTCATGCACTTTATGCGAAGCATGCGTTGACGCAGACCCAAATATAAAAATAAAGCCTGATGACAAAGAATTTATTTTTTATATTGAATCATGGGGCCAGTTAAGCTGCAAGGAAATATTTAATGAAGCTATAAAAATATTTGATGAAAAGCTGGACGAGTTCACAGGTCTGCTCAAGAAAGCCAAGTAACCCCGATCATTTGCGGGAGTGGCTGAGTGGTCAAAAGCGCAAGGTTGAGGAAACGTTGCAAAAGCCTTGTCCCTTAGTGGGTGCGTGGGTTCGAAACCCATCTCCCGCATTAAAAATTATTGATATTAAAAATGAAACGAACAGGCCCAACAAACCCTTTATTGAGGAACCTGATAGAAGAACTGAAGAAAAGAAGTAGTGAGCAGAATGTGAATATCTGGAAAAGGGTGGCTTTAGATTTAGAAAGGCCTTCAAGACAGCGCAGGTCTGTCAATCTTTCAAGAATAGACAGGTATACAAAAGAGAACGAGCTAATTGTTGTTCCTGGAAAAGTTTTGGGTGCTGGAAGTTTAAACCATAAACTGACAATATCTGCTTACCAGTTTTCAGACGGCGCCAGAGAAAAGATAGAAAAAACAGGATCCAGTGTAGTATCATTGCTGGAATTGAGCAAAGAAAAGCCAGATGGCAAAAGAATAAAAATAATTGGTTAAATCAATAAAAAATAATCAATAATAAAATTCAATAATTTAAAAATTGATAAAAAAACAAAATGATAATTGACGGAAACAACCTGATATTGGGAAGATTAGGGAGCTTTGTTGCAAAGAAAGCCCTGCTAGGCGAAAAAATAGATATTGTTAATTGCGGAAATATTGTTGTTACGGGAAAAAAAGAAACAGTTTTTGGAAAATATAAGAAAATACTGGCTAGGGGGATACATTCAAAAGGCCCTTTCCTGTATAAAATGCCTGACAGGTTTGTAAAAAGGACGCTAAGGGGAATGCTGCCTTACAAAAGGGAGCGCGGCAGGGAAGCTTTGAAGAATATAAGGTGTTATCTTGGTGTTCCGGAAAAATTAAGTGATAAGAAATACGAGACAATTGAGATGGCAAACATAAAAAAAGTCCCGAGTCTTGATTATGTGAAAGTAAAGGACATTTGCAGAGAGGTAGGTGGAAAAATATGAAAATTATACATGCTTCAGGAAAAAGAAAGAGCGCAATAGCAAGAGCTACTTTAAAGCCTGGCAAAGGAAATGTCAGGGTCAATAAGACCTTCCTGGATTTTTATGAGCCTATGATGGCAAGGCTGAAGTTACGCGAGCCTCTAATCTTGGCAGGCGATGTTGCCGATAATGTTGACATAGATGTCAATGTAGCCGGAGGAGGGGTTACCAGCCAGTCAGAGGCTGCAAGGCTGGCAATAGCAAAAGTTTTGGTGGAGCATGCAAAAGGAGCCAAATTAAAAGAAAAGTTTTTAGAGTATGACCGAAATTTATTAGTAGCGGACATTAGAAGAAA
Organism: uncultured Methanosarcinales archaeon; assembly: GCA_964585935.1. Lineage (GTDB taxonomy): Archaea > Nanobdellota > Nanobdellia > Woesearchaeales > GW2011-AR4 > BS150m-G64. Next base: position 29,095 of record CAZPFO010000015.1, read on the forward strand.
GGAAACTTCAAAGCCTAACAGGCACGGACAGGCGAGAGCTAAGAGGCAGAAGAGTTATCGTTAAACTAAAAATGATAAAGGCAGCGGAAATCTGTTAAATGCGAGTGAGCTCGTTTTTTTTCACTCGCTCACAAATCACAGATTTCCTGGTCTTTAAAATAAAATTTTAAAGGTGAGATAAAAATGATCATACCAATAAGATGTTTTTCATGTGGGAAGCCAATAGGACATTTATGGGAAACTTATAAAGAAAAAGTAGCAAATGGCGAAGAGAGAAAAAAGGTTCTTGATGAGCTTAAACTAGAAAGATACTGCTGCAGGGCAATGTTCATGGGCCATGTTGACTTGGCGGATAATGCTGCACAGTTTAAGAAATTTTGATTTTTTATTTTTTAAATTTCTAATTCTACCATACTTTTAACAAAATTTATATAATAAATATAATTCTTACCTTTTATGGCAGATTTTAACAAAGTTGCCAAGAAGTGGCAGAAAAAATGGGAAGAGAAGGGAATCTTTAAAGTTAGAGAGGATTCAAAGAAGAAAAAGTTCTATTGTTTAGAAATGTATCCCTATCCCAGTGCAACATTGCACATGGGCCATCTTAGGAATTATTCTATTGGTGACTGTCTTGCAAGATATAAAAGAATGAAGGGCTTTAACGTTCTTTATCCAATGGGATATGATGCTTTTGGGTTGCCTGCTGAGAATGCTGCAATAAAAAGCAAAATAGACCCTGAAAAATGGACAATGGATAATATTAAAGCAATCAAGAAGCAGCAGCAGAGTATGGGCCTAAGCTATGACTGGTCTAGACAGATACAAAGCTGCACAGAAGACTATTATAAATGGAACCAGTGGATCTTTTTGAAGTTTTTTGAAAAAGGGTTAACCTATAAGAAAGAGTCTAATGTCAACTGGTGTGATGACTGCAATACAGTACTTGCAAATGAGCAGGTTCATGACGGCAAGTGCTGGAGATGCGGTAATGAAATTTATGAGAAAGAGCTTGAGCAATGGTTTTTCAAGATCACAAAGTATGCTGATGAGCTTCTTAATGATTTAAAAAAATTAGAGCACTGGCCTGAAAAAGTAAAGATAATGCAGGAGAACTGGATTGGTAAAAAAGAATGGATTGATATTGATTATGAAATTGAAGGAACAGGAAAAAAGGTTACTGTATCAACAACAAGGCCGGATACAAACTTTGGAGCAACGTTTGTGGTTGTAGCACCAGAACATCCAATATTGTCAAAAGAAAATAATCTTATTCCCTCTAAATATAGAAAAGCGGTTGATGACTACACAGAACATACTAAAAGAAAAACAGAAGAAGAGAGGGTTACTGAAAGCGACAAAAAAACAGGGGTGTTTACCGGGCTTTACTGTGTGAATCAGTTAACTAAAAAAAGGATGCCGATGTGGGTTACTGATTTCGTTCTTATGTCTGTAGGAACAGGGATAGTTGTCGGTGTGCCGGGTCATGATAGAAGGGATTTTGAATTTGCGCAAGAATTCAGCCTTCCGGTCATAAGGGTAGTTGTTGGAACAGATGGCGACAGATCAGAGATCACAAAAAAAGAGCAGGTGCAAGAAGAACATGGTATAATGGTGAATTCGGGTTTCTTAAATGGGCTGGATATTCACGCAGCCACAAAAAAAGTAATGGATTATATTGAAGAAAAAAAATGGGGCAGAAGAACAATACGTTACAGGCTTCGTGATTGGCTAATCTCCCGCCAAAGATACTGGGGCACACCAATACCAATCATTTACTGCGAAAAATGCGGCTTAGTCCCGGTTTCTGAAAAAGACCTGCCAGTAAAGCTTCCGAAGAATGTCAAGTTTACTGGCAAAGGAAATCCTTTGGAGACTTCAAAAGAGTTTGTGGACTGCAAATGCCCTAAATGCAAAGGCAAGGCCAGAAGAGAAACAGATACGATGGATACTTTTGTTGACAGTTCATGGTATTTCCTGAGATATTGCAGCCCAGATGAAAAAAAATTGCCTTTTGTCAAAGACAAAGTAAACTACTGGATGCCAGTTGACCAGTATGTTGGAGGGATAGAGCATGCTGTCATGCACTTATTATATGCAAGGTTTTTCACAAAGGCTTTGAGGGATTTAGGATTGCATAAAATTAATGAGCCATTTTCAAGGCTATTGTGCCAGGGAATGGTTATCAAGGACGGGGCAAAGATGTCTAAAAGTCTGGGAAATGTTGTTGATCCTACAGATATAATGAATAAATACGGCCCTGATACTGCAAGACTCTTTATCCTGTTTGCTGCATCGCCTGAAAAGGAGCTGGAGTGGAGCGACAAAGGCGTCAATGGGGTTTATAGATTTATAAATAAGGTTTATGATATGCAAAAGAAAGTCAGCAGCGCAAAAGCGGATGCTAAAATATTAAACAAGGTGCACCGTACAATTAAAGATGTAGAGGATAATATTGATAACTTTGAATACCATAAGGCTATTGTATATTTGTATGGCTATGTTGACTATATCAATAGTTATGGTAAAATTCCAAAAGAAGCTTTTGAGGCTTTGCTTTTGTTGTTGAGCCCTTTTACTCCGCATTTGTGCGAAGAGTTATGGGAGAAAATTGGGAATAAAGGGCTTATCTCTTCAGCAAAGTGGCCTGAATTTGACAGCAGGAAAATAAACGAGAAGATCGAGAAAGAAGAGCAGCTGGTTGAGAGCACTGTTGGAGATATAAGGAACATATTAAAACTGGTTAAAGCAGAGCCTAAAAAAGTCTATTTGTATGTTATACCTAATGAAAAAAAGATGTTTCTGGAAAATAAAAATAGCCTGGAGAAAGCTACGAGTTTAGGGTTTGAGATTTACGCTGTCAATGACAAGGAAAAATATGATCCTGATGGCAAGGCTAAAAAGGCAAAGCCCGGCAAGCCAGCTATATTTTTGGAGTAAATAAAAATATATAGTGATGTATGATGGACCCGAAGTATCATTTATTTGCATCGTTAATGTTGGGGATTTTATTATTCCCTATCTTTAAATTTAATGCTGTTTACATAATCATAGGGGGTTTTTTGATAGATATTGATCACTATCTTTGGTACATTGCCAGATATAGGGACTTCAATATAAAAAAGGTATTCAAAATGTGCAAAGACAGGTCAGTACACTATAGAGTGCATATTTTCCATGTGGTTGAATTTTTTATTATATGCATTATCTTGTCATTTTATTCGCAAATTTTTTTGATAATCTCAATTGGATTGGCTATGCATTATGCAATGGATTTTTATGATATGAAAATTGACAGGGTGCTGAAGGATGGCAGGATACATTCTTTATTGCAGTTACTGGTGAACAAATGAAAAACTTATCAATACTTGGCTCAACAGGAAGCATTGGAACGCAGACACTAGATATAGTTAAAAGACATCCTAATGAGTTTAAAATAATTGGATTAACAACAAATACAAAGATTGATTTGATAAAAAAACAGATTGAGGATTTTTCACCGGTTGCTGTTGGGGTAATGAATGAAGAAAGAGCGGATGAACTTAAGAGTAAGATTGATATTCCTGTTTATTCCGGAATTGATGGACTAATAAAAATTGCAGCTTTGAATGAGGCAGATACTGTTGTTAATTCTTTGGTTGGTTCTGTTGGGGTGATGCCTACAATAAAGGCAATAAAAAACAAAAAAAATATTGCTTTGGCTAATAAAGAGACTTTGGTTACTGCCGGATCAATTGTGATGAAAGAGGTTGAGAGAAACAAAGTGGATTTAATGCCCATTGATTCAGAACATTCTGCGATATTTCAATGTTTGAATGGTGAAGACATAAAAACTGTAAATAAAATAATAATAACCTGCTCTGGAGGCGCTTTTAAGAATTTAAAAAAAGAAGAATTAGAAAATGTGAAAGCAAGCGATGCCTTAAAGCACCCTACATGGAACATGGGGGCAAAGATTACAATAGATAGTGCGACTTTGATGAATAAGGGTTTTGAGGTTATAGAAGCACATTTTCTTTATAATATCCCTTATGAAAAAATTGAGGTTGTTGTACATCCACAGAGTATTATTCACTCATTGGTTGAATTTTCAGACAGTTCGGTTATTGCTCAGTTAGGGCTTCCGGATATGAAGATTCCAATTCAATATGCCCTGACTTATCCAAAAAGAGCTGATTGTAATGTTGAGAAATTAAATTTAGCTAAAATAAAAGAATTGAATTTTAAAGAGCCAGATTTTGAGATGTTTCCATGCTTGAAATATGCTTATGAAGCCGGCAAAGTAGGTGGAACAATGCCTGCTGTGATGAATGCTGCAAATGAAGTTGCTGTTCAGTATTTTTTAAAAGATAAGATAAAGTTTTTGGATATTCCGAGGCTGATAAAAAAGATGATGAATGAGCATAATTTGATTAAAAATCCTGATTTAGATGAAGTTTTGGATGTTGATAAGAAAATAAAAGGTAAAATTTATATATAAGCTCTTATTATTACTTATAATAACTTATAATTGAGGAATAAAATTGAGATTATTAATTACAAAACATGCTCGGGATATGATGTTTGAACGGGGGGTCGATGAAAACCAAATAATCAAGACAATAAAATACGGCGCAAAAACCAAACAAACTGGCGGATATTTATCATCATATACCTACCTTAAGGTAGCTTATAAAAAAATAGGGAAAGATTATTATAAAATCAAAAAGGTGATGGTAGAATGAGAACAAGATGTGATGAATGTAACGGAAAAATTGTAAAAAAGAAAGTTGATTACTCTATTTTTGGTGTAAGTTTAGGCAAATTTCCGGCAGAGGTCTGCACAAAATGTGGTGAAACATGCTTTGATGAAGATACATCAAGAAAAATGACTAAGATTGCAAAAAAGAAGGGTTTATGGAATCTTGAAACAAAGACAAAAATAGGGAAGGTAGGAGACACTTTAGATGTCAGATTTAATAAAAGGCTAATAGAATTCTTAGATCTAAAAAAAGGAGAGGAAGTTACAATATATCCTGAAAGTAAAGATAGAGTCATTATAGAAATCTAAGTTAAGCGCTTAATTATGACAATTGCAGTAAGAAATTCATAAATTATTTAAATCAATTCCACTATTAATAACAAAAAAGTTAAAAAAGAGGTTTGAATGAAAAAATCAAGCGCTAAAAGAATATTCATAAGCTTACTTCTAATAACAGCTTTAACATTTGCAGGGCTTTTTGTTATTGCAACCGGGTGGGTTGCAACTGAACCATATCATGAGCCATTATATGCAGACACTATAAGGGGCAAGTCAGGCAGCACAATAACTATAA
>CAZPFO010000016.1:0-32542 GCA_964585935.1 uncultured Methanosarcinales archaeon
AGCAGACATATCCGCTGCTTCCTCACTAGAATGTGCCATAACAGGCAAAGCACCAATAGCCCTTGTTATATTTGCACAATCATATATGGTTACCCAGTTTGTTATATGATGGACTAGCGGCTTTTCTTCTTTTATTTTTTTTAATAAACTGTAAATTTCCATGAAGCTTAGGAAAAATAAAGTGTTTAAATAAGTTTGGATATTGTTGGGCTTAATTTCTAAACATATGGTTTCTTTTAATTATTTGCTAAACCCTGTTTTCTAAACCTTTTTAAATAAAACCCTATTACTAAGCGCTTATGAAAACAACCATAGAAAAGATAAAATCCATGAAAAACAAGGAAAAAATAACTATGCTCACCTCATATGATTTTCCATCTGCAGGCATCATGGACGGCATTGTAGATATCATTTTTGTAGGTGACAGCCTGGGCATGGTTGTTTTAGGCTATGAAAATACCTTAAATGTAACCTTGAGCGATATGGCAAGGCATACATCTGCTGTTGCACGCGCAGTTAAAAGCTCTTTAGTTGGCGCTGACCTGCCTGTTGACTGCTATAACAACAAGGAAGATGCGATCAAAAATTCAAAAGCTTTGATTGAGGCAGGAGCTGATTTTATCAAGATTGAAGGCAAGCCTGAAATAGCCTCTGTTTTGGTTGAAGAAGGCATAAATGTCATGGGGCATATTGGTTTAATCCCCCAGACTTCAGCTGAATTTAAAGTTCAGGGAAAAGACAAAGAAAGCGCTGAGAAAATAATAAATGAAGCAAAAGAATTAGAAAAAGCAGGCTGTTTCAGCATTACTTTAGAGTGCATCCCGGTTAACTTGGCTAAAGAAATCACAGAAAGCTTAAAAATACCCTCTATTGGTATAGGCGCAGGCCCTCATTGCGATGGTCAGGTTTTGGTAATGCATGATATGTTAGGATTGTTTGAAAGATTCAAGCCAAAATTTGTCAAAAGATACTCAAACATTTCAGAAGAGATGAAAAAGGCTTTTATCCAGTATAATAAAGAAGTTAAGGAAGGGAAGTTTCCAACAAAAGAATTTAGTTTTAATTAAAATAAATATTTGGTTTAATATAGCTTATTATTCCTTCTGAACTAATAATGGAACAAGAATCCCCCCTCTTGTTTTTGCATATTTTTGAGGATGATAGCTAAATCCATCCGGGATTGGTTTTTGGTCAAAAATCGCCTTGAATGCTTCTATAAGATCTTCAGGGTGATTAGGATTAAAAGCAAAATCTGCCCCACTTTGTTTAATACCTCTCAAACCATCATGACCAAAAAAAGGCGGATAAATCATGATTTTACCATCATAAATTCTTTCACCTTGTTCAGGCCTTATTGCCTGGACCACGTTTAGCTTATCCTCAATTACCCCATCAATAGTAACCACATCTACTTTGTTTTTATAAGCCCCCATAACTTTTTTTATTTCTTCAATTGTAAATCCTTGCCTACAATCTCCAAATTCTTTCCAGTTTATTTTTCCTAAATTATATGAAGTATAACCATCCAAACCTAACAAATTTCCAACAGCCTCAGCTAGATTGAAGTCGTGAATGAACATAATCCTTTCATTGGTCATTTTGATCTTTTAGGGCTAATAGAGCACTATTTATAAAATTTTGTTTTAAGGTTAATAAAATTCTAAAGGGTGATTTCCCAATAATTTTATAAAGGCGGCCTTAAACCTTTTTAATACAAATTGGGGTCAAAATGCAAAGAATAATGCTCAAGTCAAAGATCAATGGAGCCCATGTAACCAAGACCTTATTACATTATAAGGGATCTATTGGGATAGATGAAGCTTTGATGGAGTCTGCAAATATTCTGGAGAATGAGCAAGTCCATGTCCTCAATTTCAATAATGGCGAAAGATTTGAGACATATGTGATAAAAGAAGAAAGAAATTCTGGAACAATCTGCCTGTATGGTCCTGCAGCATTAAAAGGAAAACAGGAAGATAAAATTATAATTCTTTCATACGCTGTTATGGACGATGATGAGTCAAAAAAGTTTAAGCCAGATTTTATTGTTGTTGATCATGAAAACAAAATAAAAAATGATGAAGAATAAAAACATAGTCTTAGGCATAACAGCCAGCATATCGGCTTACAAGGATCTTGAGCTAATCAAAACTCTAAAAGAAAAAGGAGCAAATGTTTTTGTTGTAATGAGCAAAAACACAACAAACTTGGTTGACCCAAAAGAGTTTGAAGAAGCCTCTGGAAATGAAGTCCTGTTTGAGCAATTCGCTCCAGGAGTTGACTTCAGGGCCTATCTTAAAAAAGATGAGAATATAAGCCATGTCTCTCTGGCAGACAAGGCAGATGTTTTTTTAATCTGCCCTGCAACAGCCAACACAATCAGCAAAATTGCGTATGGAATTGCGGATACATTGCTCTGCAGCTCAGTCATAGCCACAAACGCTCCTGTAATAATCTGCCCTGCCATGAACGTAAAGATGTGGTATAATCCAATAATGCAGGAGAATGTAAAAAAGCTAAAAAAAATTGGCTATGAGTTTGTTAATCCAGAAAAAGGCATTTTAGCATGCGGAGTTGAAGGCATAGGAAGGCTGGCTACTTTTGACAAGGTTATAGAAAAAATTGAATTAGTTTTAGAAAGGAGCAGCAGCCTCAAGGGAAAAAGGATCCTTGTAACAGCAGGTGCAACCGTTGAGGAAATAGACCCGGTGAGGGTCATAACAAACAAAAGCTCCGGAAAAATGGGCGTTTACCTGGCTGAAGAGGCCTCCAAAAGAGGAGCAGAAGTTACCTTAATCCGCGGCCATAATTCCGTTGAACCAATGTACTTTGGTGTAAAAGATATAAAAACAAATACTGTTGAGGATATGTTTGAAGAAATCAAAAAAAATATAAGAGGTAATGATATTTTGGTGCATGCTGCTGCCGTCTCTGACTTTACATTTAATGGAAATAAAGATGAAAAAATAAAAAGCGGCCAGGAGCTTCATTTAGAATTGACGCCAACGACTAAAATTTTAGAAAACATCAGGAAAATAAAAAAAGACATTTTCCTTATAGGATTCAAGGCAGAGTATAACGTAAGCGAAGAAGAACTTATCAACAGATCCTATGAATTATTAAAAAGCTCAGGCGCTGACCTGATAGTTGCTAATGATGTAGGCAAAAAAGGCCGTGGTTTTGACGTCAACACAAATGAGGTTTTTATTGTCAATAAAAAGAAAGAAGTAAAGCACATTGAATTGGCTGATAAGAGGACTATAGCAGGAAGGCTTTTAGGCGAAATAAAAAAGGGATTATGATGGTAAAGGCTTTTGCTCCGGGCAATGTAAGCTGTATTTTTTCTATATCCGACAATAAAAATCCTGCAAAGAAAGGCTCCTTGGGAATAGGTTTTACAGTTAATGAGGGCGTTGTAGTATCAATTAAAAAATTATCAATTAAAAAAAATAAAATTGCAATATTTTATAATAATAAAAAAATTAAATTCTCCACTGTTGAAAGTGTTGCCAAAAAACTAAATAAAAAAAATGAGAATATTGAAATCCGAATAAGCTCAAAGCTGCCTTTTGGGGCTGGTTTTGGAATAAGCGGAGCATGCGCAATAGCAACAGCCTATACATTGAATAAATTATCAAAATTAAAAAAAACAAAAAAAGAGCTTGCAAAGATTGCCCACATTGCTGAAGTTGAGAATGGAACCGGCTTAGGCGATGTTGTAAATCAATATTATGGCGGCTTTTTATTAAAAACTGCTCCAAGCTCAAAGTTTATTGTCAAAAGATTGCCAATATCACAGAAATCGAAGATTTCTGGGAACTTAGAAAATTCAAAGAATTTTCAAAGTAAAAATAAATTTATTTATTATAAAATTTTTGGAAAATTAGATACAAAAAAGATAATAACAAATAAAAAAATAAAAAATAAAATCAATAAAGCAGGAATTAATGCAATAAATAAGATAAAATCAATAAAAAATCCGACATTAAGGGAAATAATAAAAATCTCTAAAGAGTTTGCGGTAAAAAGCAGTTTATTAAAAAATAAAAAAATAATAAATTTGATAGGAAAAATAGAGAAAAATAATGGCTCTGCTTCGATGATGATGCTCGGCAACGCCATCTTTAGCGATAAAAGATTTAAAGGCTGTAAAATAATTAAGATATCAAATAAAGAGGCATGTTTATTATGACAGACGTACCAAAATCCCACCCAAGGTATATCTCATTAAGAACTCGTGATTTAATAGTTGACGGGATAAAAAAAGGAATAACTTCTGAGCATGGATTGATTGCTCACGGCAGGGGAGAGGCTTTTGACTATCTGATTGGAGAAAAAACAAATGATTTTGCAGTTAAAGCAATTGATGTTGCAGCTTCATTATTAATTAAAGCAAAACATCCAATAATCTCTGTTAATGGAAATACTGCTGCATTAATTCCAAAAGAATTAATAAAATTATCAAAAATAATTCCTGCAAAACTTGAAGTAAATATATTTCATGCTTCAAAACAAAGAGAAAATAATATTAAAAAACACTTAATAAAAAACGGCGCTAAAGAAGTCCTGCTGCCAAATAAATCTTATCTGAAAAATATCGATTCTAATAGGAGATTTGTGAATAAAAACGGAATAGCAGAATCAGATGTTGTTTTTGTTCCGTTGGAAGATGGGGATAGATGCGAAGCTTTAAGAAAACGAGGTAAAAAGGTGATAACAGTCGATTTAAATCCCCTTTCAAGGACATCACAAAAAGCAAATATAACTATTGTTGATAACATTGTTAGAACAATGCCATTATTAATAAAAAAAATCGATCAATATAAAAAATTAAATAAAAATAATCCAAAGAAAATAATAAAAAACTACAATAATAAAAAAATATTGAATGAGGCATTAAAAGCAATTAAAAAACTATAATATATGCCTCAAAACCTCTCTTAAATCCTTCTTCCCGACAACAACATCCGCAACTTTTTTTAATTCTTCAGAGTGCGCATTAAACGCGATACTTAACCCAGATTCTTCCGCTATCTTCAAGTCATTATCATGATCCCCTACAAAAACACACTCTTCCAGCTTGATCTTTTCCCTTTCTGCTATCTGCTTCAGCGCAGTTGCCTTATGCTCCATGTCAAAGGAAGTTGCCTCTATCTTCTTTATTCTGCCGTCTTCATCAAAATGAATCCAGCTTAGGAAAATGTCATCAAAAATCTCTTTATAGTCAGGAATGAAATGCTCAAGAATAACGCTCAGGCTGCCGGAAATTATCGCCAGCTTAAAGCCCTTTTTTTTCAATTCCATTAGCGTTTCTAATGCCCCGTTCATCAGCTTAAGGTTTGCATGCTCAATAGCCTTTATGAAATCCTCTTTTTTCGCCTTCTTTTCAACCCACAAATTTATATCATGCTGCGCCCATTCAAGATAAGAAATTTTTCCATTATAAAATGATTCCTTTGCCTTTTTCCTCCTTTCACCATCTACTTCAAAAAAATCATGGAAAATCTGCCACGAATATTCCAGGTTATCTATCAATGTCCCATCAACATCAAAACAAACAAGCTTGTATTTCATTTTTAGGGGTAGTTTGCTTATATGTCAAAAACCACTCATCACAGATAGGTGGTATGCTTGTAGCATAGCTAACCTTATTCAGGTGGTTTTTGAGCATGCTCAGAATTTTCCCAAATCTGCCACATGAAGTGTGTGCCACCAGTCACAGACTGGATGGAAAATTCTGACATTTATAAAATTATCAATAAAAAACATAAATAAGAAAGATATTCCTCAAAAGAAAAAGAATTAAATAAATCGAAATATTTATATTATCATTTATCATTCTCAAGTGCTAACATGTATAACTCACTGGAAATAGTGCTAAATTCAATTGGAAAGAAATTACAAGAAGTAATTAATCTTGAAACCACTCCTAGATCTATGACATACGGCATAATTGATATTGGGGGGGCAGCAGACGTCTTGGGATATCCTAAACTTGAAGATCGTTTTGGTACCATACTTTCTTGGGTTCCATTGCATGAAGAGAGAGGCGAAGTGAAATTGGAGATTAAGAGAAATGAATTAGCTGATTGTGTGCAACTAGATAGTGGAATTATTGTTAAAGAAACTATTGCTGAAGAAGCAGGATTAACAGGTAAGAAATATTCACCCCCCATGGCTGCAATCTTGATTACTCAGTTTAAACTAAATAAAGGGTATAATGCATAAGATTTAACAAATAATAAAAACCTTATCATTAATTCTTGCAGTTTTTTCCAACTTTATAGCAACTCTCTGTTCTTTTTATGCTTTTTTTAATTTTTTATTTTAAAAACGATTAAAAATCAATAAAAAACTCAAATAACAAAAGCGCAAATAATTGTACATGTGGAACATAAATAATGATTGATAATTCAAATGAAAAATTAAATGATTAAAATTGATAATAAAAATTTAAAAATTGATAAAAAAATAATTGATTAAAAATTAAAAAACAAAAACATTTATAAAAAGGTCTGGATTATCAGACTTAAAATAACTTAAAGGTGATGATTATGACTATAGTTGGTTTCGATTTTACAAAAATAGATGCAGAAAAGAAAAATCCTGTTAAGGGGAAGATTAGCATCAATAACAATGTTACAATAACGGATGTAGAGGAGCATAACTTAAATCTCGGCAAGGATAAGAAAAATGCCCTGAGGTTTGTATTTGAGTTTATTGCGAATTACACCCCCGATATAGGCTTCGTCAAATTAGGGGGGAACCTTGTTTATATGGAGGATTCAAAGAAAGTAAAGGAAATCCTGGACGGGTGGAAAAAGGACAAAAAGCTGCCAAAGGATATCTCTGCAGGAGTTCTAAACACTGTACTTACAAAATGCAATATACAGTCCTTGATTCAGAGCCAGAACATTAACCTGCCTCCGCCAATACCTCTGCCAAAGATACAGGCTGCTGATGATGGCACAGGCAAGGCTTAATTTTTTATTTCTTTATTTATGCGTATAGGTATACAGTTCAACGAAATCGAGAAAAATACTATTTTAGTTAAGCGGGCAAAAACAAAAGCGACAGGTTTATATATTTTCATTCTCCATATATTAATTTAATGAAGAAATTAATACTTTTTTTGTTGATTGGTACATTGATTCTTTTTATTGGATGTAAAAGTAAATCTTCTGATATAAAACTCAATCAGGAGATTCCTAACAAAATTCAAGATGACGCGAAGGATATTGAGAAAGTTATGAGAGAATATGCTAATGCTTTTAAGACTGAAAATATTGAACTCTGTGCAAAATCTGTTAATTGGAATAAATTTCATTCAATTGATCCTGAAGAAGCGGCTAGAATCACTTGTTCGGAATGGATATCTACTGGACAAAAATTTGAAGTCGTGTCTGTTGAGGATATTCAAATCAGTGGAAATACTGCTACTGCTTCTGTGACTTATCTTGACTTATCTACTAATGAAGAATTTGGAGATAAAGGGGAATTTATTAAAATAAACAATGAATGGAAAGTAGACATTAAAATTCCAGAATAATTTTCTTTTTACCCTTTACTTCTTTAACTTTAACAATTAACCCATATAAGCCGGCTTTTCTTCTTTCATCTGTTTTGCTCTGGCAGAAGTCAGGTTATCTTTTACATCCTCATAAGCTTTCTCTACTTCTTTTGTTATAGAGGGCATTACTTTGTCCATCGCTTTGTTAAAATGCTTCATTGTAATTTCTTTGGATGATATATTTTCCCTCAAGGCAAAGATTGCCGCTTCTCTGCAAACAGATTCAATGTCTGCTCCTGCATAGCCTTCTGTTTTTTTAGTCATCTCTGCTAAATCTCTATTAACGTTTTCATCAATTTCCTTTAAAATTGCTATCAACTTTTTAGAATCAAATCCTTTTTTATTCTTATTATTTTCACTAATCCTCTGATATATAAGTCGTTTGAATCTTTTTAATAATTTAATTTCCCCCTTGTTTTTATTCTCATCCGCTGATAGTTCAGATAAATGTTTTTCGAAGATTTTTTTTGAAAGAGATGTGACAGCTTCCTGAAATTTTTCTGAAATGTTTTTACTCATTATAGGCATATTCTTTGTATGAACTTTAAAGATTTCAAGCCTTGTCTTCTCATCAGGCACAGGAGTCAAAATCATTCTGTCAAACCTCCCCGGCCTCAATAAAGCAGTATCAACAATATCGGGCCTGTTTGTAGCTGCTATTACAACAACATCATGCAAATCCTCTAAACCATCAATCTCTGTCAGCATTTGATTAACTACTCTTTCAGATGTATGAGAATCAGAGCTTAAGCCTCTTCTTGGAGCTAATGAGTCAATCTCATCAAAGAATATTATTGTTGGAGAGACTTGACGAGCTTTTTTGAAAATTTCTCTAACTGCTTTTTCTGATTCACCGACCCATTTTGATAGCAGCTCAGGCCCCTTAACCAGAATGAAATTAGCATCGCTTTCATTTGCAACAGCTTTTGCCAGCATTGTTTTTCCTGTTCCTGGCGCGCCATAAAGCAAAATTCCTTTTGGAGGCTTCACACCTAACCGTTTAAATGAACCCGGATTTTTTAATGGCCACTCCACCGCCTCTTTTAACTCCTGTTTCACATTCTCTAAACCACCCACATCAGACCATTTGACATCAGGTATTTCAACTAAAACTTCCCTTAAGGCAGATGGCCTTACAACCTTTAATGCATCTTTAAAGTCTTTCTGAGTTATCCTCAACGTTTCCAGAATATCCTTGGGTATTGGCTCTTCTTCTTTCAACCTTAGATCAGGAAGAATTTTTCTTAAAACAATCATTGCTGCTTCTTTTGCCAAGGAAGCCGCATCCGCGCCAACAAAGCCATAAGTTAAGTCTACTAATTCATTCAGATTGACGTTTTTATCCAGGGGCATATTCCTTGTATGAATTTTTAAAATATCGAGCCTGCCTTTTTTTCCAGGCACCCCAATCTCTATTTCCCTGTCAAACCTCCCAGGCCTTCGTAAAGCAGGATCTAAAATATTTGGAACATTTGTTGCTGCTATTACAACAACCTTGCCCCTGCTTTGCAGGCCGTCCATTAAGGCCAAAAGCTGCGCAACTACTCTTCTCTCAACCTCTCCTCTTGTTTCTTCTCTTTTCGAGGCAATGGCATCAATTTCATCTATAAAAATTATAGAAGGGGCGTTTTTTTCAGCTTCTTCAAATTTTTTCCTTATGTTTGCCTCAGATTCCCCGTAAAATTTACTCATGATTTCAGGGCCATTAATCAAAATAAAATGAGAATTTGTCTCATTTGCAACTGCCTTTGCCAGTAATGTTTTTCCAGTGCCAGGAGGACCATGCAATAAAACCCCTTTTGGAGGCTCCACCCCTAACCTTTCAAATATTTCAGGGTGTTTTAATGGCAGCTCAACCATCTCCCTCACTTTTTTGATTTCTTCATCTAACCCCCCAATGTCTTCATAGGCAACTTCAGGCGCAAGTTCCTCAGTGATTTCAACTGCTTCTGGGTTAAAAACAACCTCTGTCTGGTCTGTAACAATAACAGCTTGTTTCGGGTTTGTGTCAGCTACAATAAACTTAATGTCCCCAAAACCGCCAAACCCGAAGCCCATTATACTTTCATCTAAAAGGCTGAAAACATCTTCAAAAAATGGATTATCGGAAGTTGTGGTTCTCCTTCTTTTCGTGCCGCCTAAAGATACTATATCTCCTTTAACTAAAGCCCTTCCAAGCAGCCCTTGCTTGAATATTTGAGGGGAGGCCTTTATCACCACATCTTTTCTGGCAGGAGCAATAATTATTTTTTTTGCTTCTTTTACCTGAACAGGCACTACATTTATGATCTCGCCAATGCCTGTTTTACAGTTTTTCCTTATAATGCCATCCATCCTTATTATACTGAGGCCTATGTCACCAGGGTATGCTCTATCTGTTATTGCCGCAGTCTTTCTTTCACCCTCTATCTCAACCACTTCTCCAGGCCTGATTCCTATCTCCTGCAATGCACTGGAGTCTATTCTAACTATGCCCTTATTTACATCATCCTGTATAGCTTCTGCAACCTTTAGTTTTAGTTCTTTTTTAGCCATTTCCTACTGGTTTGGAATAAACCGGTATTTTATAAATCTTTTTATCAAATTTAAGAAAATATCAGCAAAAACAAAAATAATTTAAAGAAATCGAACTTTGGGGGGTATCATGCTACCTTTGTTGATTTGGCTGATAGTCTTCATAGCAAGCTTATTTGTTCTTATCAAAGCTTCGGATTATTTTACAAATTCTGCTGAAAAGATAGGCATATTTCTCGGATTTTCATCATTCCTTATAGGGGTGACTATCATCAGCATAGGAACTTCCTTGCCGGAGCTAATTTCGTCTATCTTTGCGGTTTTATACGGTTACTCTGAAATAGTCATAGGAAATGTAATTGGCTCCAATATAACTAATATATTTCTTGTACTCGGAGTTGTGGCAATAATCATGAAAAAACTTAAGATTAACTATGAGCTTATTCATGTTGATTTGCCTTTGTTGGTCGGTTCTGCATTTTTGCTGGCTGTGACTGTCTGGGATGGTGTTTTTACCCTGTTCGAGGCATTACTATCCATCGCGGGCCTTGTGATTTATCTGCTCTACACCCTAAGCTCGGAAAATAAGAGCGGGAAGATTGAATCCGGGAAAAGGGTCAAAGAAAAATTTGAATGGAAAACTCTATTAGTCTTGCTGGTAAGTTCCTTATTTATTTACATTGGTGCAAAATATACTATAGAGTCAGTTATCCAATTGTCAGAATTCTTGAGCATAGGAAAAGAGGTCATAGCTGCAAGCGCCGTGGCTTTAGGCACTTCCTTGCCGGAGCTGGTAGTAGGAATCAATGCAGCAAGAAAAGGGAAAGCAGAGATGGCAGTGGGGACTGTTTTGGGCTCTAATATCTACAATACCTTTGCTGTAATGGGCATACCTGCCCTGTTCGGAGTATTGATCATACCCCAGAATATGCTCCTAATAGGACTGCCTATAATGCTGATGGCAACATTGCTCTATTTCTTCATAACCCAGGATAGGAAGATGTCAAGATGGGAAGGCTGGTTCCTCATACTATTTTATATTTTGTTTATTGGAAAATTGTTTAATTTGTTTTAACTATTTATTTCCAAAAAGTTTATATAAAAAATACTTTATATGATTTCTATGGAAGCAAAGGCAGGCGATAAGGTAAAAGTAATCACAAAAGAAGACATTTTTGAAGGCATTCTGATGCCCAATGAAGAAACTAGTGCAATAGTTGTCAAGCTGGACAATGGCTACAATATCGGCATTGATAACAAGAAAATCAAAAAAATAGAAGTTCTTGGCAAGTATAAAAAAACAGAAAAGGGAAAAAAAGAGAAAGTGAAGATTGACAAGAATAAGCCGACTATTTCTATATTGCATACTGGAGGGACAATAGCTTCTAAGGTTGATTATAAGACCGGTGCTGTATATTCTTCATTCAAGCCAGAAGACTTATTGGAAATGTTTCCTGAATTGTTTGAAATAGCCAACTTCGATTCAAAATTAATAGCAAACATGTGGAGTGATGATTTAAGGTTTAAGCATTTCGAGTTAATAGCAAAAGCTGTTGAAAAAGAGGTTAAGAAAGGAGTTGATGGAATTATCATAGGGATGGGCACTGATAATTTAGCTGTTACAGCTGCTGCATTGGCCTTCATTATTGAAGAAACACCAATACCTATAATTTTTGTAGGCGCTCAAAGAAGCTCTGATAGGGGAAGTTCAGATGCAGCTGTAAATTTAACATGCGTTGCTGAGTTTATTGCAAAAACTGATTTTGCCGGAGTAGCTATCTGCATGCATGAAAAAATGGATGACAAAATATGTGCTATTATGCCTGCTACAAAAACCAGAAAATTACATTCTTCTAGGAGAGATGCTTTCAAAGTTGTGAACGATACAATAATTGCCAGAATAGATTCTAATACAAAAAAAATTGATTTTGTAAAAAAAGATTACTTAAAAAAAGACAAAAAAAGAAAATTAATAATAAAGCCAAAAATGGAGGAAAAAGTTGGATTGTTAAAGATTACAATCAATATGTTCCCTGAGCAGTTCGAATTCTATAAAGGCTACAAAGGGTTGATTATAGAAGGCACTGGCTTAGGCCATACTCCCGGACAATCTCCGGACGAGATAACAAGTATACATAAAAAGATTTATCCAGCTATAAAGGAAGTCATTGACTCCGGCTGCGTTGTTGTAATGACAACTCAATGCTTATTCGGCAAGGTGCACATGCACGTCTACAGTAAAGGCCCTGATTTGGTTAAACTGGAAGTAATCCCTGGAGAAGATATGCTTCCAGAGACTGCTTTTGTAAAATTAGCTTGGCTATTAGGCAATTATCCTAAAGAGAAAGTTAAGGAATTTATAAGGCAGAATTTGAGAGGGGAGATTAATCCCAGGATAGAAGCTGATGAGTTTTTAGAATGAAGAAAATACTATTTCTTGGAACAGGAGGAACTTTTGCGTCAGTCAGAACAAAAAAAGGTCTACAACCAAGGTTTAACTATGAAGAATTATTGGATAAGTTCCCTAAAATTAAAAAAAGAGTAGAAATTAAAGGATTGCAACTATGCAACTTTGACAGCACAAATTTAGAGCCAAAATACTGGACACTCATAGCAAAAGCAATAGCCAAAAACTATGATAAATTTGATGCGTTCATCATTGGTCATGGTACAGATACTATGCATTATTCAGCCGCGGCATTGTCTTTTGCATTACAAGGCGTATCAAAGCCGATTGTTTTTACAGGTGCTACTTTTCCTTTTGAAGACTTGAATACAGATGCAAAGATCAATTTCATTGATTCTGTTAAAGTTGCTGAGTCAGGATTAGTAAAAGATATTTGTATTGTTTTTCAACATAAAATCTTCAAGGCAACCAATTCTCGGAAAGTAACAAATGAAGCAACAAAAATAGTTAATGTGAAATTGGATGTTTTTTCTAACATCAATACTCGAATTTTAGGTAAGATAGCCAAAGACAAGATAATTTTATTCAAATCAGAAGATACAAAAAGTCATAATAAAAGCTTAACCTTAAGACTAATCCCAAATTTTGACCCAAATATAGGCTTAATAAAACTATTTCCTGGAATCAAAAGTGAAGTCTTAGATTATTATAATGGCAAAAAAGCAATAATCATAATGGCATTTGGACCGGGAAACATCCCTTTTGAATATTCAAATTGGATTGAAAAAATAAAAACATTTTCAAAAAAAGGCACCCCAATATTTATAACTACTCAAGTTCCATTTGGAGAAGTGGACATGAAAATGTACGAAGTTGGACAAAAAGCAGAAAAGGCAGGGGCAATATCTAGCATTAATATGATTACAGAAACAGCAATAGTTAAATTAATGTGGATTTTAGGGAATTATCCAAAATATGATTTAAAAAAAATTAAAAATTTATTTCTGAAAAATATTTGTGGTGAATTATCAAATAATTAACACCCTAAGAAGAGAAAATTTAGAATATACCCAATATGCAATCAATCAAAGATTTTTTGAACAAAATAAAATGGGACAAAAACTTAAATCCAGATGAATATTCTATCTTCTACCTTGACAGAATAAGAAAAGTTTTAATAGAAATCCGATATAATGATATAAAAAAGATAGATAAAGAATTTATAATATTGGAAAAAGATGCTGAAGAGGTTAATATTCCTCTGCACAGGATAAAAAGAGTCGAAAGAAACAAAAAGCTTGTTTGGGAAAGATAAAATGGAAATTAACTATCAAAAATTAGGCTTTAAGTGCGGTATAGAAATCCATCAGCAACTGGAAGGCAGGAAATTATTCTGCAACTGCCCAGCTCTGAATTCAACAAAAGAACCGGACATCAAAGTAACAAGGAGGCTGAGGGCCTCAGCAGGGGAATTAGGCAAGGTTGATATAGCTGCAAAGCACGAGATGGAGAAAGGCAAATATTTTATTTATGTTTCAGATTCTGAAGATACCTGTTTGATAGAATACGATGAGCAGCCACCAAACCCGATTAATGAAGATCTTCTAGACGCGGCTTTAGAAGTCTCGTTATTGTTAAATGCAAAAATTGTTGATGAAATCCAGGTAATGAGAAAAACTGTTGTGGATGGATCAAATACTGCAGGTTTCCAGAGAACAGCTTTAGTTGCGCAAAATGGGTTTATTGAAACTTCCAAAGGTAAAGTTGGAATTCCGATTATCTGCCTGGAGGAGGAGGCTGCGCAAAAATTAAAAGAAACAAAAGAGTATGTTCGGTACAAATTAGATAGGTTAGGCATTGGCCTTATAGAGATTGGAACAGACGCTTCCATAAAGGATGCAGAGCATGCAAAAGAAGTCGCCTCTATCTTAGGCATGATTTTACGCTCCACAAATAAAGTCAAGCGCGGCCTGGGAACAATAAGGCAGGACGTCAATATTTCAATAAAAAACAGCGCAAGAACAGAAATAAAAGGCTTCCAGGATTTAAAATCCATTCCAAAAGTTATTGACTTTGAAGTAAACCGTCAATTGTCATTGATAAAAGAGAATAAAAAAATAAAAGAAGAGGTAAGGAAAGCAGAGCCTGACTTCAAAACCTCTTTCTTGAGGCCTATGCCTGGCTCTGCAAGGATGTACCCCGAAACAGATTGTGCTCCAGTAAAAATAACCAAAGAAAGGATTGAAAAAATAAAAAAACAACTGCCTGCTTTATTGACGGAAAAGATAGAAGGATTTGTAAAAAAATATAAAATTCTTCAGGACATGGCTAAAAAGCTTATTCATCACAATGATTTTGAGAATTATGTTAATAAGTTTACAAAATTAGCCCCGCCTGTTATTGCAGGCGTTTTAATCAATATTCCCAAGGAGATCAAGAAAAGATTTGACTTAGACATATCTAGATTAATAGACAAGGATTTTGAGGAAATTCTCAATTATCTGGATGAAGGCAAAATAAACAACGAGGCCGCTATCGAACTATTCATAAAAAAAATAAAGAATGAGAAAATAGACTTATCAAAATATAAAGCTGTTTCTTCCGGAGATTTGGAAAAAGAGATAAAGGATATTATCAAAGCAAAGCCAGGCTTGAGCATAGGGGCCTATATGGGCATTGTTATGGGCAAGCATAGGGGCAAGGTTGACGGAAAGAAAGTTATGGAGATTCTTAAGAAGGTTGTGAAATAAATACACCCCCTAAATCCAAAAAAACACTCACAATACTAAGTATTCCTTTGTCTTATACTTCAAATCCCAAGTATTTAGAAAATCTTCAAATTTGCTACTCTTCCCTACAGGAATCATGATGCTTCCTGCCCCTAATTTAACAGCATTCACTTCCTTAATCATCTGATTAAGGCCTCTTCCAAACAGCACTTTCTCTGTTTGTGTTAAGCTTTTTATTCCATAAGTGTATATTTTCATTGGGGCAATCCCCAGCTTTGCCCTTAGAAATCTATTATTCTTAATGCTAAAGCCCTCTGTTATTAAGTTTAAGCCCAATCTTGTTTGGTATATTTCTTCTGGCTTAATCATCTCAATATCCAAATTCTTGATTTTTAAGTATTCTTTTACCTCACCAACAAGAGAAACATCTTTTTTGTCCAAAACAACAGCTATATCAATATCTTTAGGCTCGTATTTGCCTTTAACTAAAGAGCCGAATATTATAAAATCTTCAATCTCTTTATATTTTTTCAAGAGCTTCTTTAAACTCTTCTTCAACCCCTGCCATTTGGATGACTGTTTTAATGCCATTTTTAATCTCAGAACAATCTGATTTATTTTTCAGTGTTTGGTATGCTCCAGTATATGTTTTATACAGCCCATCAATGCTTTTTCTTATATCCGGGAATAGAGTAACCATGAATAGATCAACTTCCTGATGGGAATTGGCTGTTTTTCTGTTCTTTCTGTAGACTATTAAAGAGCATAAGGTGCTTAGCGCTTTATAGTAATTGCTTATAGCGGAATTATATCTGCCTTTTGATTCTTCATCTATTGCTCCCTCTAAAAATTCGTTGAATAATTTTTTGTAAGTTTCTTCCATATATTTATGATAAACAAATAAGGTCATTTATATGCTTTTCGGTTTACGATAAACGAATAGGGTAAAAATACCCTTAAATTAAACAATTTTAGAAAATACGCGCCTGCGAAGATTCGAACTCCGGGCCTATTGCTTAGGAGGCAATCGCTCTATCCAAGCTGAGCTACAGGCGCATAAGACATTGTATTTAATATTCATTAATAAGCTTTATTCTTTTTATTCTAAACAAAATCAGATAATACAAATGTTTATAAATACCTACTAAATACTACCTATGTATGGATATAAGAAAGGTTCAGAGAACAGGGGATATGCATTACGTATACCTCCCAACATCCTGGTGTAAAAAGCACCATATAACATCTAACTCTAAAGTCGGCTTGGAGCAAAACAGCGAAGGCTCTTTATTGATAGACCCTATGATGGTGAAGAAAAAAGCCAAGCACTTAAAACTAAACATATCAGAAAGCGACCAGGACATTATCCAAAAGCTTATCGTTGCTTCTTACATAAACCCAACTGCCTCTTTTGAGATAAATCTTGAGAAAGGCATGGACTTTACCAAGCTGCTGGACCAAAAAAGAATCATAAGCCTAGAATCTGTTGAATTAGACAAGAACAACATCAAGTATGATTCTGCCATCGAAGTATCTGATCCTTATTCCCTGTTAAAGACAATGGTGAGAAAAATAAAGAATATGCTGAGCGTCATGACCCAGAGCTACAATATAGAGCTGATTAACAGGTGGGAAGAAGAGATTGATAAAAATAAATTATTGATTGACAAGTCGGTTATAGGTGTCTTAACATATAATATGCCAACTAACATGAGGGTTATTGACTTATACTATGTTTCTTTGATATCAAAAGACCTTGAAAGAATGGTCGACCACCTTATACAGCTTGATAAAACCGACTCAGCCATACTTAACCAGATTTCAGATACAATAGACTATCTGAAAAATTTAATAGAGAATCTTTATGATAAAAAAAGCCCCTATTACCTTAACTCAAAAAATGCAATCAATTTCATAAAGAAAGTCAATACCATAAAGGTTGTTGATGTTAAGGATGTAAAGACCTATGATAAAAGGCGGGTAAGAAGGCTCTTATCAAACATATCTGAAACAATAATAGATTGGGCCATAACAAAAGAGTTAGAGGATATATAAAAATGTCAGAATTTTCCATCCAGTCTGTGACTGGTGGCACACACTTCATGTGGCAGATTTGGGAAAATTCTGAGCATGCTCAAAAACCACCTGAATAAGGTTAGCTATGCTACAAGCATGCCACCCATCTGTGATGGGTGGTTTTTGACAGAAAATAACATTTACTTTCCATAGAACATTTAGGTTGTTTTATTAACATAAACAAAGATTCCAGAGGTAATCAAAATGAGTGAAATATTCAGGGATATTAAGGAAATCGAGATAGAATCAGACAAAATCATAGAGCATGCTGAAAAAGAAAAAGAGAAAATAATCAAGAATGCCAGGAATGATGCTGCTAATCTTTTGAGGAAAAAAGAAGAAGAAAGTGAAAACCTGAAAGAGGAAAAGATAAAGGATTGCCAAAAAAAAGCAGAAGCAGACAAAAAAAAGCATATTTCTGAAGGCAGGGAAAAAGTAAACGCTTTGGAAAAAAATTCAGCTAAAAACATAAAAAAAGCTGTTGATTTTGTTTTTGAAAAATTCGAGAAAGAGATCTAAGATGTTAAAGCCCCATAAGATGAGCAAGCTACTTGTAACTGGCACCAAGAGCCATATAGAGGCAGTTATTAGGGAGCTTTACAAGCTGAATGTACTGCATATTATGGAGCATGTCCGGGGGGAAGAGGCAGATATAGGACAACCCCTAAAGGATGCAAATAAATTATCTGAAATTCTGGTAAGAATAAGATCTCTGGTATCCCACCTCAATATTAGCAAGAAGGATGATATCAGGGAAATCAATCTTAAGAAGGGCTATCATGATTTAGATGCTGCAAGCCAGAGACTTATGGAAGATGTAAACAAAAGCTTGGAAGAATCAAAGGCATCACAAGATAAAATTGAGAAAAATAAGGAATTAGCAATTAAATTAAAGGAATTAAAGCCTTTAAAATTATCTTTGGATTCTTTCGGCTCTTATAAATCAATTGTTTATTTTGCAGGTTATTTGGACAATGTAGAAGGGTTTGAGAAAAAATTGAGGGAAACAACAGAGAAATTTGAGATTTACAAGACAGACAAAAAGAAAAAATTAATAGCTTTGTTTGTTGAAGAATCTAAAGGAAATAAAGTTTTGGAATTGTTAAGGGAATTTGATTTCAGTGATTTTGATTTAAGCAGCGTAAAAGAGCTGAAAGGAGATATAGAGCCTAATCTGGCTAGATTAGAAGAGGAAAATTCAAAATCAGCTAAAGATTTTGAGATAGCAAGCAAGCATATTGAAAAATTAAAGAATGAACAGCAAGACTATCTTTTATTTGGAGAGCAATTTCTGGCAAAAGAGGTTGAAAAAGCAGAAGCCCCTTTGAAATTTGCAGCAACAAAGAGCGCTTTTGTTGTAAGGGGCTGGGTTCCAAGTGCGGATTTGAATCATGTTGTTGAAAGATTGAACAGAGTAACTAAAGAAAAAGTGTTCATACAGGCAGAAGATCCCGGGAAAATGGATGAAGTGCCTGTTAAATTAAATAATCCCAAGGCAGTAAAGCCTTTTGAATTTTTTATGAGCCTTTATGCGCTGCCAACCTATAAAGAGATTGATCCTACTTTTCTGATTTTTCTTGTATTCCCCCTTTTATTCGGGTTTATGCTTGGAGATATAGGATATGGCATAATTACCTTAATTTTTGCATTGTTTATGAGGAAAAAGCTGCCTAAAGTAAAGACTTTTTTTGACATCTTCGTGTTTTCTTCAATCTCTACTATTATCTTTGGAATGCTCTTTGGAGAGATTTTTGGTGAAGAAGTTTTGTTTGGTGTTCACTTGCCGCATATATTAAGCAGAGCGCATAGCGTGGATATATTGCTAACAGTCTCGATTATTTTTGGTATAATACACCTGTTAACCGGCCTTATTATTGGATTTATTAATGTTTATAGAGAGCATGGATTAAAGGAGGCTGTTTTCGAGAAAGTGGGATGGATTTTGTTGTTCCCTGCTTTAACAAAACTTATATTGAGTCTTAATCTGATTAAAGGGGTTTTTTCAGATGTACTTAATTTAATAATTCCAAATAACTATATTATTATAGCTCTCGCAGTAATCGGAATCATTATTATAATAAAAGGAGAGGGTGTAGGGGGAATAATAGAGCTTCCGGGAATATTCAGCAATATATTGTCTTATTCAAGGCTTATGGCAATAGGCATAGCATCTGTTATGCTTGCAATTGTTGTAAATGACATTGCTAAGGGAATGTTCCAGGGCGGGATTATTATGGTAATCTTAGGTATAATCGTGCTTATAATTGGGCATACAATCAATATACTCTTGGGCTGGTTAGGATGTTTTTTACAATCCTTAAGGCTCCATTATGTGGAGTTTTTCACGAAGTTTTTCAAAGGTGGAGCCCAGCCTTACAAGCCATTTGGGGTGAAGGATTAAAAATCAATAATAAAAAATTCAATATTAAACTAAAATTAAAAAACAAATTTGGAGGTAAACAAGAATGGCAATAGAAATTGGAACTGGTTTGATAGCCTTGGGTGCAGGTGCAGCTATTGGCTTAAGCGCTATTGGCGCAGGTATAGCAGAGAAAGGAATAGGAGCTGCTGCTGTAGGCGCAATAGCAGAAAAAGACGAGCTATTTGGTAAAGGATTGCTATTTACAGTTATTCCGGAAACCCTTGTTATATTCGGGTTGGTTATAGCAATTATGATAATTGGAATGGCAGGATAAGAATAAAAATTTATTTTTTATTCTAGAATGAGGTAAGAAGATGGGACTGGAAAAAGTAAAGGACGAGATAATGGCCCAAGCTAAGGAAAGAGCAGAAGAAATAATTAGTGAAGGCAGGAAAGAAGCAGACAGTATACTGAAAGATGCTAAGTCCAAAATAAATGAACAGCAGAAAAAGATGGAGGAAGAGCTGAAAAAAACTAAAGACAATATAGCAAAGAAAGAAAATGCTTCTTCAGAGCTTGAAGTCAAGAAAATGTTCCTTGAAGAAAAGAAAAAGTCAATAGAAACTGTGTTTAAGGAAGCAAGGAAAAAGCTAAAAGAATTGAAAAACACCCAAAGGGAAAAACACATAAAAAAATTGTTGGATAAGGCAATGAAAGAGCTTGATGTAAAATATGTCTTTTGCAGTAAAAAAGACAGTAAATTCGTCAAGGGATTCAAAGTTGAGGAAGCAGAGATTTTAGGCGGAATAATCGCAGAAAATGAGAAAAGGGACGTAAGGGTTGATTACAGCTATGAAACTGCTTTGGAAAATATTAAAGAAAAGCATCTGCAGGGTGTAGGCAAAATATTGTTTGGTTAAGATGTTCAAAAAAAACAACATTGGAATGGGACAGTCAATCGAATTAGGCAGTTACCCCTATACTTACGCAAGGACAAGCGCTATGAGGGCACTATTGCTGAAAAAAGCAGACTATCATAAGCTGATGAAGATGGGTTTAAGCGAGATGACAAAATTTCTGCAGGAGTCTGTCTACAATAAAGAGATAAATGAACTAGCTGCAAAATATTCAGGAATTGACTTATTGGAGATTGCGCTAAATAGAAATCTTGCTGCCTCGTTTGACAAGCTAAGGAGGATATCTCCGGAAGAGGTTGATTTTTTGATTAATAATTATACTGGAAGAAGGGACATAGAGGATGTAAAAACAATTTTAAGGGGGAAATTTGCAGGATTGGACCCAGAGGATATCAGGAGATCGTTAATCGGAGCCGGGACATTAAGCCTCGATTTTTTGAATAAGCTGGCGGATATGGAATTTAAGGATATTATCAGCGCATTAAAGATAGATAAAGATGCAGGTTTGGAAAAAGCATATAAGGATTTTTTAGAAACAAAAAGCCTTACGAATTTAGAAACAGCGATGGATCATTCATATTATAAAGAAGTTCTGGAATTTACAAAAAAGCTGCCTGAAAGCGGGGAACTATTCAAGGATTTTTTAAACACTGAAATTGAAATTTTTAACATTATAACCTTGTTCAGGCTTAAAAGAGAGAACATTGATGTAAAAGAAATTGAGAAATACCTGTTTTCCAGCAGTAAGAATAAAAAAATAATAGATTTATGCAAGCTTAACGACATTAATGAGATTGGAAAAAAGCTTGAAAAAGAAAAATATGGAGACATAATAAAAAATGGTTTAGATGAATTTAATAAGTCCGGCTCTTTGATTGAGCTCGAGATCAATCTGAATAAATACCTGTTAAAAAGGGCTGTTCTCCTTATTCACAAGCATCCATTATCCATTGATGTGATATTAGGGTATATGTTCTCAAAAGAAGTTGAAGTAAGGAATTTAAGAATACTGATTAAAGGAAAGCAGCTCGGCTTAGAGGAAGAATTTATTGAAAAACAGCTTATAATATAAAACCATGAAAATCAAAGATACGGAAAAATGCAAAGCATTTTTTGTATCTCTTAGAAATCTTTGATTTCAAAGAGATTTTCAGGGTACCAAAATCCTAAAAAATCGCAAAGCGATTTTTGGGACACAAGAAATTTGCTTAAGCAAATTTCTAAGTGATTCAGGAGGAATTTTTAAGTATGTCAAAGATATCAGCTTTAGGAAATTCAGAATTTATTGTTGGTTTTCAGTTAGCTGGCATTAGGGACACTATTGAAGTTAGCGAAAATCCAATAGACTCTATTGAAGAGATCAAAAAGAACAAGGAAATCGGTGTTGTCATAATTGAAGAGAATATTTTACAAAAACTTGATGAGCATGACAGGCTGCAGATTGAGGATTCAATCAATCCTGTCTTTATACCTTTATCAACTGAAGGTACTCAAGATAGCTTAAGAAGATTAATAAGAAAATCTATTGGTATAGATTTATGGAAGGAAGGGTGATTAATGATGCAAGAAGGAGTATTATATAGAATTGCAGGTCCTGTTGTAGTGGCTAAAGGGATTTCTGCAAGAATGTATGATGTTGTACGTGTTGGAAGAGAAAAACTTATGGGGGAAGTTATCCAGATTGATGGAGAAAAAACAATAATTCAGGTTTATGAGGATACTTCTGGTATAAAACCAGGCGAACCGGTAATTAATACCGGAAAGCCGTTGAGTGTTGAGCTTGGTCCTGGTTTGCTGAAGAGCATATATGATGGAATACAGAGGCCATTGCCTGTTTTGCTGGATAAGATGGGTGACTATATTAAAAGGGGAGTTGATGCTCCTGGTCTTGACCCGAACGCTAAATGGGATTTCAAGGCAACTGCTAAGGAAGGAGATAAAGTAAAAGGGGGGGATATAGTCGGAGAAGTTGAAGAATTTGGCACCATGCACAAGATTATGGTTGTGCCTGGACAGGAAGGTAAAATCACGAAACTTAAATCTGGTAAATTTACAGTTAATGATATTATCGGAGAATTAGACAATGGCCACAAGCTAAAGCTTAAGCAGGACTGGCCTGTACGGGTCCCGAGGCCCAGCGCAAAAAAACTTAATCCTGAAGTTCCATTAATTACAGGGCAGAGGATTTTTGATGCATTATTTCCCTTAGCAAAAGGGGGCGTTGCTGCTGTGCCTGGTCCTTTTGGAAGTGGAAAAACAGTAATCCAGCAAACCCTTGCAAAGTGGTCAGACGCTGACATTATTGTTTATGTTGGGTGCGGGGAAAGGGGCAATGAGATGACTGAAGTTCTTAAGGAATTCCCGGAGCTTATAGATCCCAAATCAGGAAAGCCATTAATGAACCGGACAGTTCTGATAGCAAACACATCAAACATGCCTGTTGCTGCAAGAGAAGCCTCAATTTATACAGGAGTTACAATTGCAGAGTATTATAGGGATATGGGATATGATGTTTCAGTTATGGCTGACTCAACTTCAAGATGGGCAGAAGCTATGAGGGAAATTTCCTCAAGGCTGGAGGAGATGCCTGGTGAAGAAGGTTATCCTGCTTATTTATCGACAAGATTAGCCCAATATTACGAAAGGGCTGGAAGAGTTATTCCTTTAGGGACTAAAGATGAAGGATCCGTTACTTTAATTGGAGCTGTCTCCCCCCCGGGTGGAGACTTTTCAGAGCCAGTAACTCAATCCACATTAAGGGTTACAAAAGTTTTCTGGGCATTGGATGCTAAACTAGCCCAGAGAAGGCACTTCCCTTCAATTAACTGGTTGACATCTTATTCATTATATCTGGATTCGCTTGAAAAGTGGTTTGCAGAGAATGTTGCAGGTGACTGGAGAAAGATGATTGGAGAGATCATGTCAATATTGCAGGAAGAAGAAAAACTGCTGGAGATTGTGCAGTTAGTTGGTTCTGATGCACTGCCTGAAAAACAGCAGCTGCTGTTAGAGGTTGCAAGAATGATAAGGGAATTCTTTCTGCAGCAGAATGCATTCCATGAGGTGGATACTTTCTGCGACGCAAAGAAATGCTATATGCTTATGAAGTCCATACTTCATTATTCAAAGCTTGCAAACGATTCTTTGGATAAGGGATTAAAGATAAAGCGAATCCTGGAAGTACAATCAAAAGACAAATTAGCAGATGTCAAATTCGAGAAAGATTACGAAAAACTGCTGAAAGAGATTGATAACAATGTGGAAAAAGAATTCCACACTTTGAAGTAGGTGATACAAGATGAAACAGAAAAAATCAAAGATTTTTGAGCTTCATAAAAACGAGGTGGTGTTTTTATGAAGGAATACAAGACAATTTCAAGGGTTGCAGGACCTTTAATTTTTGTTGAAAAAACAGAGCCAATAGGATATAGCGACCTTGTAAAGATAGCATTGCCTGACGGCACAATAAAAAACGGACAGGTGTTAGACACATCTGATGATATAGTAATTGTGCAGATATTTGAAGGCAATTCAGGCATCGACAAGGGCTCAAGAGTCAAGTTCTTAGGAGAAACAATAAAGCTGTCTGTTTCAAAAGACATGATGGGCAGGATTTTAAGCGGTTCAGGAAAGCCAATTGACGGAGGTCCGGAAATTGTTCCTGAAAAAAGGCTGGACATTACAGGAGCAGCTATTAACCCGCAGGCAAGGCAAAGTCCTTCTGATTTTATACAGACAGGAATAAGCACAATAGACGCGATGAATACCTTGGTTAGAGGACAAAAATTACCAATATTCTCTGGCTCTGGGCTGCCTCATAATGAAATAGCTCTGCAGATTGCCCGTCAAGCTAAAGTTATCGGACAGAAGGAAAGTTTCGTTGTAATTTTTGCGGCAATGGGAATTACAAATGAAGATGCGCAGTACTTTATCAAAGATTTCGAGGAAACAGGCGCTTTAGAAAGAAGCATTGTGTTTTTGAATCTGGCAGATGACCCTGCTGTTGAACGTTTAGTCACACCAAGAATGGCTTTAACAGCTGCTGAGTATTTTGCTTTTGAGAAAGGAATGCACGTTTTAGTTATTCTTACAGACCTGACTAACTACTGCGAAAGCTTAAGGGAGATTGGAGCTGCCCGTGAGGAAGTGCCTGGAAGGAGAGGTTATCCAGGATACATGTATACTGACTTGGCGATGATCTATGAACGGGCTGGAATGATAAAAGGAAAGAAAGGCTCAATAACGCAAATTCCAATTTTAACAATGATAGGAGATGATATAACACACCCTATACCTGACCTGACTGGATACATTACCGAAGGCCAGATAGTTCTTAACCGCGAACTGCATATGAAGAACATCTATCCTCCAATAGACGTTCTGCCTTCACTATCCAGATTAATGAATCTGGGCATAGGTCCTGAAAGAACAAGAGAGGATCACAAGCAGGTTTCTGATCAATTGTATGCGAATTACGCTGAAGGCAGGGATTTAAGGGGTCTTGTAGCAATTGTTGGTGAAGAGGCCTTAAGTGACAGGGATAAGAGATTATTGACTTTTGCAGCTGAGTTTGAGAGTAGGTTTGTAAGGCAAAAAAGAGATGAAGACAGAAGTATAAATGGAACTCTTGATTTAGGCTGGGATCTGATGAGTCCAATACCGGAGAAAGACCTTACAAGAATAAGCCCGGAGATGAAGAAGAAATACCTTAAGGCAAAAGCTCAGGAAAAAAAGATCAAAGTTGAGCAAAAGGATTGATAAAATGTCGGAAATTTTCCACCAGTTTGTAACTGGTGGCTGAAAGCCAGTCTCCATCTGAGATTATGGAAAATTTCTGAGCACTAAGAACCACCCGTCAAAAGATTGGAGGGAAGCACCAAGCTGAATCCCACCCGTCTATGACGGGTGGTTCTTTAGGATAAAAATTTAAAAAATAATTAAAAATGGTCCTTGATGTAAAACCAACAAGAAGTGAACTGATAAAGCTAAAAAAACAGATTAAATTAGCCCAGTCAGGCTACAGCTTGTTGAAGAAGAAAAGAGACGGCCTGATTCTTGAGTTTTTTGATATACTCAAGAAAGCAAAAACACTCCGTCAAGAACTGGTTGAAGAGTATAAGGTTGCCTTAAGCAAAATAAACATCGCAAGAACTCTTGAAGGCGACTTAAAAATAAAATCTATTGCCTCTGCTATAAAGAATGTTCCAGAAGTCAGTCTGGAGGCAAAGAATATTATGGGGGTTAAAGTGCCCAAAATTAAGTCTTCTGAACTTGAAAAACATTTCCTTGAAAGGGGCTATGGAATCTATAATTCTGCTGCAATTGACGAGGCTTCCAACTCTTACGAGAAGCTTGTTGATAAAATATTAGTTGCAGCTGAAGTTGAGACTTCTATGAGGAAACTGCTGAATGAGATAGAGAAAACAAAAAGAAGGGTCAATGCTCTTGAATTTGAGGTCATTCCCAAGCTAAAGAAGATTAGTGCTTTCATAACCTTAAGATTAGAGGAGATGGAGCGTGAAAGCATATTCAGGATGAAGAGGATGAAAGTTAGTGCTTGATTCTTTGCCTTTACAAAACATTTATATATGATATAAAAGATAATTCTATAATCATCATATCATAAAGAGGTTAGAATGGTCTACTTCAGCCAGTTAAAGGGAAAGCCTGTAACAGATTCACATGGAAAAAAAGTCGGTGTAATCAAGGACCTTGTATTCTCTGACGGCATGGCTTATGCCCAAGTCTCTCATTTGATCTACCACTCAAAAGAGAAATACAGGAAAAAGATTGCATGGAGATTTGTAAAAGAGCTAAAGGAAAAATCAACAAAAAAAATCGATATTGAAGTTCATTTGAACAGCCCGGAAGATGAATTGAATATTTTATTTGAGAAAGAAAATGATCTGTTGGCAAGCAGCCTTACGGATAAACAGATAGTTGATGTGGACGGCCAGAAAATAGTCCGCGTTAATGATATCCTATTGGGAAAGATAGAAGACAAGTTCTGCGTTGTTGCTGTTTGCGTCGGCACAAGGAGCCTCCTCAGAGTTTTGGGAATAAAGAGCGACAAGACAGGAGGCGAAGAAAGGATAATACCCTGGGCTTCTGTAGAAACCCTGGAAAAGGATCTGCATGACCTTCATTTGAAATATCAAAAAAGCAAAATAGCAGATCTTCATCCAAGTGATATTGCAGATATCATCGAAGACCTTAGCCACCATGAAAGGGTTCTTATTTTTAATTCACTGGGGAAGAGCAAAGCTGCAAGAACCCTCATAGAGGTAGAGCCGGATGTACAAAGCCAGTTTCTTAAAAACCTTAAGATGGCAAGGATTGTGGAAATACTGGAAGATATGCCTTCAAATGAAGCAGCTGATATATTAAGCCTTATGCCTGAGCAAAGGGTAAATTCAATACTCAATTCTATGAAAAGCGACAAATCAAAAAAAATAAGGGAAATCTTAAAGTATCCTGAAGAGTCAGCTGGCTCGATTATGCATACAGAATTCATAGCTATACCCCAAAGCTATACAGCCCAGCAGACAATCAATCTTCTGAGAAAGCTAAAGCCTGTTTCTGAAAAGATGTACCATCTGTATATTGTAGATAAAAAAATGCATTTAATCGGCGTATTATCAATAAGGTCTTTGCTTACAGCAGGGCCTAAAGAGTTGATTTCAAAATTTATGAAGACACAAATAGCAAAAGTACACTTAAACACTCCAAAGAAAGATGTAGCCCACGCATTGACAAAATACAACCTTTTTACATTGCCTGTTGTTGACCACGACAATATCCTGAAGGGCGTTGTGAAGGCAAACGAGGTTTTAGAGGAAGTGATGCCTAAGTCATGGAAAAAAGGCACATACCATAAGTAAGAATGCGCTCCAAAAAATTTAATCTAAAGAGGATTCTACTGTTTTTATCTGTTCTAGGGCCCGGTTTGATAACCTCGAGTGTGGATAATGATGCAGGAGGAATAGCAACTTATTCCATTGCAGGCGCGCATTTTGGCTACAGCATGTTGTGGTCTTTGATCCCTATAACAATTGTTCTGGTTATTGTGCAGGAAATGTCTGCAAGGATGGGCGTTGTAACCGGCAAAGGATTAGCTGATCTGATAAGGGAAAATCTGGGCATAAAACTAACCCTGTTTATCATGCTTGGGCTGATAGTTGCAAACTTTGCAACAACAATATCGGAATTTGCAGGCATTGCCTCTGCTGGCGAAATTTTTGGCATAAGCAAGTATATACTGGTTCCTTTATGCGCCATAATAGTGTGGTTTTTAATTTTAAAAGCTGATTATAAAATATTGGAAAAATTTTTTTTAGTTTTAATCCTCTTCTATGTAACATATGTTATTGCAGGGTTCGCATCAAAGCCTGACTGGGCCGTTGTTGCCAAAGAAACCGTTCTTCCCACAATCACATGGACCAATGCTTATTTTGTTCTTCTGATAGCAGTGATTGGAACAACCATAACCCCCTGGATGCAGTTCTACTTGCAATCATCTATTGTTGAGAAAGGTGTAAGGCTAAAAGATTACGCATATTCCAAGGTTGAAGTTATTATTGGAAGTTTATCCACCGACATTATCTCTTTTTTTATCATAGTTGCCTGCGGAACTGTCTTATTCCCGCTGGGCATCCAGATAACAGATGCAGGAGATGCTGCGCTGGCTTTTGAGCCATTGCTAGGCAGGATGGCCTCTGGAATATTTGCAACAGGTTTTTTTGGAGCCGCCCTCTTTGGAGCATTTATTCTCCCTCTCGCCACTTCATTCTATATCTGCGAGGCTTTTGGTTGGGAGTCTGGAGTAAATAAAAAGTTTAAGCAGGCAAAGGAATTTTACATTATAATTGCCTCCCTTATATTAATCTCAGCTTTGATTATATTAATACCCAACATTCCTCTGCTGTGGCTGATGATAGTCTCCCAGGTAATAAATGGAATCATACTGCCTTTTACGTTAATAGCTATGCTGCTCTTGATTAATAACGAGAAACTGATGGGCAAGTACGTCAACTCCAAATTTTATAACATCATAGTATGGATTACTATCGTGATAATAGTCATTTTGACCATATTGATGGTACTAACAACATTCTTTCCGGAACTATTCAGGATATTTGGATTCTAGAAAATGCATGAAACAATATTCGTTAATAAAATAATTGAAGAGGCAAAAAAGCACAATAACATAAAAAAGATCATTGTTGAAGTAGGCGAACTGGCTGAAATCCCCGCAGAGGATCTGGGAAAACACTTAAAAGACATGGTAAAGTGGGACGTTAAGATTGTAAAAAAAGAAGGTTTAGTGGAATGCGGCTGCGGCTTTAAAGGCAGGCCGAAAATTGTTGACAAAGCGCATGATATGACTTTGTTTGAATGCCCCAAATGCCAGGACATACCTCAAGTCTTGGACGGCGATAAGGTCATATTAAAGGAAGTTATTGTAGAGTAAACATTAAAAGAGGGTATTAGAATTTTTATTTTATTCGTGAATATAATTAGCCGTTATTTGTTTACCTTCCCTTCTTTAATATTTTGGATCCATTGTTTACAAAGCTCTTGGTTTTTTGACAAATACATATCACTACAGATATTAGTATCTTTTTGTAATCCTGCTTGATAAGATATGCAGATATCATGCTCTTCTTGATTTTTTAAGAACTTACATTCCTGAACTATAAGATTTGGATGAGAATTGTTTGGAAGATTCTTTGGATTTTCATAGATGCTTATTGGGGCTTTAAAAAAACTTCTAATCTCTTCGCTCTTTTCTACTTGGTATTCTTGACCATTTTCCCGTTTGATTGAAGTAGGGTCATTTTTATTATCTAAAATAATCTTTTCTCCAAAAATAGACCTTTCAGAATATGCCATGTTTATATCAAAATCTTTACATGTTGTTTTAGTCTTTACATACTTTATTTCTCCATCGTCTTGGTATGCGAATTGAACATATGCAAAAGGTTTAGAGGTTTCAGTAAAAGTGCAAAAAAGCTCAGTGAAAGACAATAATGCCGTCTTCTCAACTGGTTCTTTTTCTATTTGTTGAACACACCCACTAATTAAAACAATTAAAAAAATCAATTCTATTGAAATTAGTTTTGTGGACATAGTCTCCATCGGTTAGAATGATTATAAAAAACTTTCCATAATTTCAATCTGCGTTGAAACCTTTTCGCAGTTTAAACTACTGTAAAATAATTTATGAACCAAAATTGCCGAAAACTATAATAAAGAGTATCGATATTTTAGGGTTATGTGTTTAGCAATCCCCGGCAAAATAATTGAAATTGAAAAAGACAAAGCTATTGTTGACTATGGCAAGGAAAAAAGAGAAGGAAGAATAATGAGCAATGAATTCAAAGTTGATGATTATGTAATTGTTCAGGCAGGCATTGTCATCCAGAAAGTGCCAGAAAATGAAGCTTTAGAAGGCATCAGATTATTTCAAAATGAAAGTTGAGAATTATTTTCTAAGATACGCTTTCCCATGCGCGTTTGTAATAAAGCAAAGGGGGGAAATTAACCAGCAGGAGTATGACAGGTTGTTTGACATTGCAGTCAACAATAAAGAAATCAAAAAAGAAGAGCTTGAAAAAGTTTTCTTTAAAGCTTTCAATTACATCAATGAGCTTGCAAAAGAAAAAAACATTGATAAATGGGACTTTGAAGTTATAAAGGAATATTTTCTCAAAAGGCACAACGAACTAATTGACCAGGGAAGGGATATGTATAAAGATGCTCCAAAAACCTTAAAGGAGCTGTCAAAAGTGGAAGAAGCAGAAATTATCAATAAAAAAGACAACATCCTGGAAGTCAAATTCAATGATAAAAAAAGGTTTGTCTCTAATGTTTTCGTTCCAGAAGCTGAAGTTGGCAATAAAGTAAGAATCCATTACGGGTTTGCTGTTGAAACAACAAAATTCCGCCATTCTGTGAATGGTGGTGGAATATGATAAACTGACACATAC
The DNA here is from genome assembly GCA_964585935.1 of uncultured Methanosarcinales archaeon. GTDB lineage: Archaea > Nanobdellota > Nanobdellia > Woesearchaeales > GW2011-AR4 > BS150m-G64. Next base: position 30,565 of record CAZPFO010000016.1, read on the forward strand.
AAGCGGAATTTTGTGTGCTCAAAAACCACTTGCTGTGTTGCACTCATAGCATCATGCCACCGGTCTGTGACTGGTGGTTTTTGACATATCTAGTTGAGTTCCTCCAACTCTTTCTGCAAACAAAACAAAACTGATTATCCCGCTAACCAAAAGCAAAATCCCAAATACCTGATTTAAAGTCAGGCTTATACCTAAAAAAAAGTAAGAAAGCACGGTTGTTATAGGGCTTCCAAGCAATAAAATAGAGGTTGCCACAGAAACTTTTACATGCTTTAAGCCGTTATACCATGTAAAGACATACAAAAATAAAAATACAGAGGTTAGTAAAATCCACGACACCTGAGGCCAAGTTAAAGTTAACATCAAGCCCAATTCATTATTAAAAAACAAAAACACAAGAATAAACAAAGAGCCAAAAAACATCCTTCCAAACGCCACCTGAGTTGATGTTAGTTCTTTCAAAGTGTGTTTTGAAATTATGCTCTCTACAGCCCAGAATAAAGTGGCTGTAAAAATCAGCAAAGAGCCATAATCCAGGCTAAACAGGTTCAAAGGATTTATTTTTAACAGTAAAAAATTGCCAGTTAACAATAAAATAGCAGAAATTAATACTTTCTTGCTTAATTTTTCTTTTAAAAAAAACACAGCCATAACTGCAACATAAATGAACATTGTTTTATGGATGAAGGCGGCTGCTGCTCCGGAACTCAACTGCAATCCTCTGAAAAACAATAAAAAAGGAATTGAACCGCCAACAAAGCCAATAATGGCCAATTTTAGCCAGTCCTTCCCCCTTAACCCAATCAACAGCTTAAATTCTTTAAAAAACAGGATAACTGCAAATAAAAAAACAGCAGCAATGATATTTTTAGAGAATGTGAAAATGCCTGAATTGATGCCTAAAACTCCAAACTTGTTTATGAAAATAGAGAAACCGCTTACCAAAGCTGTAAAAAAGACAAAAGTCAAGCCTATTTTTTTGTTTTGATCCATCTGATACCTTTAACCTTTTGTGCTTTGCTTATATTAAGAGAAATCCATCAGATTTTCTCTTTGGGCTTTTTTTAAATGATTTGCAAAAGTAACCCAGATCACAATAATTATTGGGGAGAAAATAATCACACCAATAGAACTTAAAATCGCACCTAACAATCCTGCCAAAATTATACTGAATATCACTCCAAGCAACATGTTAAAAACTGAAAAACCAAATGTAATATGCGTCCATTTAATAATGCCGGGTGTTACATTATATAATTTAAAAAAGAATATCGCAACAATTACTATTCCAATAGCAGACAATACTAAATTAATAATGTTAATCACTGGGTTAGATAATAATGCTGGAGTCAATAGTACTTTTATGTTAATCAAATTAAAAATCAGACTAATTGCACCAAATACCAATCCAATTGCTGATAATACTAAAATAATCCAAGCATATGTAGTTTTTTTCTTAGCCATTTTTAATTACCTCCTTAACCTAAAGTTTTTACAGGTGTAAAAAATCCCGTTATCCAAAAAAACAGTAAAGCAAGTATTAACACTATACCTACACTGATAACTATTTTCCAAATCCTCTCCATTTTCAAGCACCTCCTTTTTCATTACAACAACAATAACAACTTATTGGTCCTTCTTCAATATAAATATTTCCATCTTTATCTCTTTTGATTTTGTTAGTCAGATCATACTCTGTCGGTCCACAAAAACCACTCCTTTTAACTTTACCTTTAGATTCGCATAGCTCCGAACAGTCAGGACATTGACTTATGTTTTGACAATCTTCACATACTGATTGATAACCGCAATAATATCCTTTATTTGCACTACCAATAAGCATACCTCCTTCCCCACATTGAGCTTTTGATTTGAAATAAAAAAATCCCAATGGGGCGGCAAATAATGTAACTAAAATTCCTAGCACAATTCCAATGATTATCAATGGTCCTTTAAAACTTCTATTGGGTTGCTGATT
>CAZPFO010000017.1:0-31747 GCA_964585935.1 uncultured Methanosarcinales archaeon
TTGTTACATCTAGTATGAATATTTTTGGCATTATACAACCCCCACAATCCTATTGGAATTAGCAGTGGTTTTTAATGTTTTTGTTTATGGGGGGTGTTATTATTATTTGTTAGAAAAAGAGCTTAATAAGTTTATTTTAGTTCATAATCATAATTCCCTAATGATAGCATCAGCCATCTCTTTTGTTCCGACTGCAGAAAGATCGTCTTTTTTTGGCTTAAGGTCGTAAGTAACATCTTTTCCTTCCTTTATTACAGCAGCTACTGCTTTTTCTAGCCTATCTGCTGCTTCTGCTTCATTTATATGCCTGAGCATCATGACTGCGCTTAGGATTAAGGCAGCCGGATTTACTTTATTCATTCCCTTGTATCTTGGTGCAGAGCCGTGTGTTGCTTCAAAGACAGCGTACTCCTTGCCGATATTTGCTCCCGGGGCTATTCCCAGCCCTCCTACCAATCCAGCACCCAAGTCAGATACAATATCGCCGTATAAATTTGGCAAAACCAAAACATCATAAAGCTCTGGCTTTTGGACCAGCTGCATGCACATATTATCGATCAATTTGTGCTCGAATCCGATATCAGGATAGTTTTTGGCAACTTTTTCTGCAACATGCTGGAATAAACCATCAGAGAATTTCATTATGTTTGATTTTGTGATAGCTGTTACCTTTTTTCTGTTGTTTTTCTTGGCATACTCAAAAGCAAACCTTACAATTCTTTCTGTCCCGAATTTAGAGATAGGCTTTATAGAAACTCCAGAGTCTTCTCTTATATTTTTTCCTGATAAATCTTTGAGTTCTCTGATTAGTTTTTTTGTATCTTTTTTTCCTTCCTCAAACTCAATTCCTGCATAGAGGTCTTCTGTGTTTTCCCTTACAATAACAATGTCAACATCTTCTGGATTTTTTAATAAGGATCTGATGCCTGAGTAGTACTTGCAGGGCCTTATGCATGCATACAAATCAAGCTCCTGCCTTAATGCAACGTTTACGCTTCTAAAGCCAGAGCCAAGCGGTGTTGTAATTGGAGCTTTAATTGCTACCTTATTCTTTTTAATAGACTCAATAACACTATCCGGCAATGGGGTTCCATACTTGTCCATCACATCAATACCTGCTTCCCGGACATCCCATTCTATTTTGACACCTGTTGCCTCAACACATCTTTTCATTGCTTCAGCTAATTCAGGGCCAGTCCCGTCCCCTGTAATCAAAGTTATTTTATGAGCCATTTTTTATTTATTAATTTTCTAAATTATTTTTGCTAAAATTAAGTTTACCTCCTGCTATGATAATCTCTTTATCTCTATGACTTAAATCATATTTTAATTCAATGTTTTTGCCTTTTATTATTAAATTTTTGTTTTCTCTTAAGGATTCTATAACGTTTTCAATAATAAACATATCCCCTTGTTCGATTTTATCATAATCCTCTTTGTTAATAAATTCTAATGGAAGAATTCCAAAATTTATTAAGTTTGCTTTGTGGATTCTTGCAAATGACTTTACTATTACTGCTTTAATTCCAATGTACATTGGTGCAAGTGCTGCGTGCTCCCTTGAAGAGCCTTGGCCGTAGTTTTCTCCACCAATAATAAATCCTCCATTTTTTTCTTTGGCTCTTTTTGAAAAATCTTTATCCAGGTAATGGAAAACATATTCACTTATTTTTGGAATATGGGGCCTTAATGGTATGATTTTTGCACCAGCAGGCATTATATCATCAGTTGTAATGTTGTCCTGTGTTTTTATCAGGACTTCTCCATCAATATTATCTTTTAATGCTTCATTTAAAGGAAGTGGAGCAATCATCTCTCCACGTTTTATTTGTTTTGCGGCAGTTGGTCTTACTAATCCGGAATCATTCATCTGGAATTTTTCTGGAAGCTCTATCTTGGGATAGGCGCCTATTTTTCTCGGGTCTGTAATCTTTCCGAATATGGCAGCTGCAATTGCAACTTCTGGCGAGCATAAATGATTCAGGTCCTCTTCTGTTCCTGAACGGCCTTTAAAATTCCTGTTAAATGTCCTTAAGGTAATTGTATTCGGCTTGGGGCTTTGGCACATGCCAATACATCCAAGACAAGCTGCTTCGCAGATTTTTGTTTTTGAATTTTTTATAAATCCCAATAATCCTTCCCTATCTAAAGTTTCAATTACCTGTTTTGATCCTGGATTAATATTAAAATCAACACCTTCATCGATTTTATTCTTTTTTAAAACATTTGCGACCATTGCCAAATCCTTATAGCTGGAGTTTGTGCATGAGCCAATAATAACCTGCTTTACTTCTTCCCCTTCAATCTCACTAACCTTTTTTACATTATCTGGTGAGGAAGGGCACGCAATCAATGGCTCTAGTTTAGATAAATCAATCTCAATAACCTCATCATAGCCTTGTTCGCCTGATTTTAGCTCAACCCAGCCAGATTCCCTGTCCTGCGAAGCCAGGAACTTTTTTGTTTGCCCATCTGATGGGAATACAGAAGTAGTTGCTCCAAGTTCGGCACCCATATTGGTTATGGTTGCACGCTCAGGAACTGTTAATGTTGAAACCCCTTCACCAAAATATTCAAATATTTTTCCAACACCGCCTTTAACTGACAATCTTCTTAATAATTCAAGGATAACATCCTTAGCTGAAACCCAGTCATTTAACTTTCCTGTCAGTTTAACTCCGATAATCTTGGGCATTATCATGTAGAATGGGGATCCGGCCATCGTAGCTGCAATATCCAAACCCCCTACCCCGATTGCTATACTTGCTATGCCTCCTGCTGTGGGAGTATGGGAATCTGAGCCGATTAATGTAGCTCCTGGATGCGCAAACCTTTCTAAATGGACTTGATGGCAAATCCCGTTTCCAGGCTTGGAAAAAACAATTCCATGGTTATCTGCAAAGGTTTCCAGAAATTCAGCGCTTTGCTTGCCTGTCTCTGAGATGTTATGGTCGACATAGCTTACTGACAACTTTGTTTTTGTTTTGGGAATATTAAAAGCTTCAAACTGCAGGTAAGCCATTGTTCCGGTTGCATCCTGTGTAAGTGTTTGGTCTATCCTGATTGCTATTTCTTCTCCTGGTTTTAGTGTTCCGGAAACCAGGTGTTTTTTCAGTATCTTTTCTGTGACTGTTTCTCCCATGGTTTTGAGTAATGGAGGTGTATTTAAAAAGTTAACTTTTGCTTATAAAAAATAACAATATTTATAAACAAAATGGCTTTTTATACAGGCTATGGCAAATAAAGATTTAGTAAAAACTGAATAGCCTGTTTCTGATTTTATTAGTCATAAATCTATTTATGTGATATAAATGGCGCTAACTGAAAAACAAAAACACGATTTGAAGAAATTCGTCAAGGAGCTGGAGACGTACAGGGGCAGGCATACAGAATTGGTTAGTGTTTATGTTCCTCAAGGCTATGATATGAATAAGATAATTCAGCATCTGGACCAGGAGAAAGGTACTGCTACTAACATAAAATCCGCTTCTACAAGGAAGAATGTCATCACAGCCCTGGAGAAGATGACTCAGCATTTAAGATTGTTTAAGAAAACTCCTGATAATGGGTTAGTGGTTTTTTCAGGGAATGTTGCTGAGAGAGAAGGCCAGGAAGATTTCAAGACATGGAGCATTGAGCCTCCTGTGCCTTTGAAGACAAGAATTTATAGGTGCGATAAGCAGTTTGTTTTAGATTTACTTGTGGATATGCTAGAAACCAAGGAGGTTTACGGGCTTGTGATTGTTGACAGGAGGGATGCGAATATTGCCTTATTGAAGGGAAAGGCAATAATACCTACAGTCAAGACTCATTCTGAAGTGCCTGGGAAAACGAAGGCAGGGGGACAATCAGCAGCCCGTTTTGAAAGATTGAGGGAAGGAGCTAAAAAAGACCATTTTAAGAAAGTTGCTGAGTATATGAAAGAGCAGTTTTTAGGCAATAAAAACCTTAAGGGGATTATTGTAGGCGGGCCAGGCCCAACAAAGTATGATTTTATTGATGGAGGCTATATAACCACAGAGGTTAAGAATAAGATAATTGCTATTAAGGACCTGGGTTACACAGGCGAGTTTGGGCTGCAAGAGCTTGTTGATAAGAGCCAAGATGTACTTGCGCAGGAAGATATAGCCCATGAGAAGAAAATAATGGTAAAATTTTTTAATTTGCTTGCCAAGAAACCTGGCATGGTCAGTTATGGCGAGAAGGAGGTTATGGATAATCTGAAAATGGGTGTTGTTGATATCCTGTTGCTATCAGGAGAGTTTGACGATAAAAAAAGCGACGCTTTTGAGAAAGAGGCCAAGAAATCCAGGAGTGGGGTTGAAATCATATCCACAGAGACAAGAGAAGGCGTTCAGTTGCGGGAGTTAGGAAAGATTGCCGCTATATTGAGGTATGAGGTTAATAATTAAAATAAGGCTTAATTAAGAACATTCAATAAAAAATAAAAAATTTATTATAATCATTATAATTCTTTGAAAATATGAAACTAGTTGAACAGGCTTTTGTCGAATTATTGCCAGAAAAAGATATTTCTGATTATGAGCTAAAGTTAAAGTACCATAATAAATTCAAGCCTTATAATGCAAATGTGAGGTATCTGCGAAATACAATCCAGTTTAATCTTAGCAAGAAATGGAAAGGTGTGAGCAGGGAAATTCAAATTGGTCTGATACAGGGATTATTGCTGAGGATATTTAAAATAAAGAAGAAAACAACAAATATTGACCTGTATAATATCTTTATGAGGAATATACACATCGCTGTTCCTAAAACCAAAACTGATTATGTGTTAGAGAGTTCTTTCAATAGGGTTAATGAAAAATATTTTTATGGGTTGATTGAAAGGCCAAATCTGGCGTGGGGCGGGGATTCTTTGAGAAAATTGGGCAGTTATGAGTATGGCTCTGATACAATAACAATAAGCAGAATATTTTATGATAATGAAATGCTGCTTGATTATATAATGTACCATGAGGTTCTGCACAAGAAACATAAATTTAAAGATAAAAACGGCAGGAATTACCACCATACAAAACACTTTAGAAGGGATGAGAAGGAATTTGGAAATAGCAAAGAGATGGAAAAAGAGATAAGCAGACTGATTAATAAAAAAAGAGTAAGAACATTTTTAAGATTTTGATTACAAAAGATTTATATATTAGATACCCATCCATAAATCATAATCAAAAAGGTGGTTTTATGACAAGGCTTTTACCGTTGGCTGCAATGGAGAAGGTGCTAAAGCAATGCGGTGCTGAGAGAGTTTCTGATAAGGCTAAAGTTGCGATGAAAACTGTTATGGAAGATATTGCTGATGATATTGCTGCCAAGGCAGTTCAGTTTGCAAAGCATGCAGGAAGGACAACTGTAAAAGACAGGGATGTAAAATTGGCTGTTAAAGAGTGAGAAAAAATGGCAACAAAGATGACAAGTGTTGGCAGTCTGCAAAAAGGAAACTATGTTGTTCTTGAAGGAGCAGCATGCAGGATTGTTGATACCCAGACATCAAGGCCTGGAAAGCATGGCCATGCTAAAGTTAGGATGACAGCAGTTGGTCTTGTTGATAATAAAAAGAGAGTTGTTGTAATGCCCGGGCATGATAATATTGAAGTGCCAATAGTTGAGAAAAAAACAGCACAGGTTCTTTCTATTCAAGGAGATACAGCTAATGTGATGGATTCTGAGACTTATGAGACATTTGATTTGGTGATACCTGAAGAATTAAAAGGGCAGGTTGTTGAAGGGTGCAATATTCTTTACTGGATTATTCTTAATGATAAGATAATGAAGCAGGTTAAGAGTCAGTAAATAAATCCTTTCTTTACTAAAATAAATTCGATAAAATTAATATCGGTTAGAAAATAATCAATATCCTTTCTATATTGAAAATAATTCAAAATAATTAAATTGTTGAATATGGCTTTTTTTGTTAAAATAATCTATTTTACTGCTTATTTTTATCTAAACTAGCTTATTTTTACCTATTTTTTAATAATAGTTCTTATTCTTTCTTTTTTTGCTTAAAAAACACTTTTTTATTGATTTTTAAATCATTGAAATTTACAAAAACTATATATATCATCACAAAATCTATTTGAAATGGGAGTGGTTATGTTACAAACAATTGAGCAGGCGAAAGTAGGGGATGTTGTGCCTGTCTATAAGGTTGTAGAGAGTGTAGATGCATTGGAGTATTTCGCTAAGCTTTCTGATTATGGCAGGAGCAAGAATACCACATTGTTTGAATTTGATGGCAGGGTTATTGGGAGTGCGGACCCTTGTTTGAAGTTAAGCGGCAATAAAGAAAACTTTGAAATAATTGCTTTAAACAATCTTGGTAGGAAATTTTTAATTTTTCTTAAAGGAGATTTTAAGTTTTGCGACAAGGTTCAGTATGGCCAGAATAAGATAACAGGGAGTATAAAGAAAACAAAGGAGAATGTTAGCGAAGATCAAAAATTAAGGCTGAAGGGCCATATGGATATTATAAGGCAAGTGGCTTTTAAATTTAAGCCAACTTCGAGGCCATTTGCGCCTTATTGCGGATTATTTGGGGCTTTTTCCTATGATTTTATCGAGCATTTTGAAGAACTGGCTGAAAAAGAAAGTCCAGAGCCTTATTATGAGTTCTATTTTTTGGATAACCTTTTTGTTGCGGATAAAGAAAAGGCTTATTTTATATCAAATGCATTGATTATGGATGAGAAAAAGGAGAAGATTTACCAGGAGTGTTTGGGAAAAATTGAGGGCTATGAAAATGCTTTGAAGAAAAAACTACCTAAGATAAAGAAGTGCAAGGCCAAGGAGCATGTTGTAAGCTCCCAAACAGAAAAAGCAGAGTTTGAGGGAATCATACAAAATATCAAAAAGAATATCTCAGAAGGCAGCCTCTACAGGGCGTTTCCTTCAAGAACAATCACCTCTAATTACAATGCAGAGCCTTTTGATATTTACAAGCAGCTAAGGGAGATTAAGCAGAGCCATTATAAGTTTTATGTTAATATAGACGGGGGAATCCTATTAGGTTCAAGTCCCGAGCTAAGCTTAAAAGCAAGTGGCGAGGAAGAAAAAAATATAGAGGTTAAGCTGATAGCCGGCAAAAATCCGCGATTTGATGATATTGACATGGAAAATAAATATGAGGCTGAGTTAAAAATCAATTTTAAGGAAATTGCAAAACATATAATGGCAGTAGATATGGAAAGGAGCAATGTTGCAATGGTTTCAAAATTGGGAAGCAGGCATTTAGACCAGATTTTTGTTACTGAAAAAAGTTCTGATGAGCAGCATCTGGTTTCAAGTGTTAAAGGAATCTTAAAGGAAGATTTGGATGTGCTGCATGCCTATATTGCGGGAATGGGCGGAGTCGGCTGTCCAAAAATTGAAGCTATCAAGTTATTGAGGCATTTAGAAAACAAAAGAGGATATTTTTCAGGCAGTGTTTGCTATATAAACCCTTATGGAGATTTTGAAGGGGTTGCTGTAAAAAATGCTATAAGGATAAACGATAAAAAGGCCCATATCAGCGCAGAGGCAGATGTAGTTTATGACAGCCCATCAGAGAAGGCATTTGAAGATACACAGAAAAAGATAGAAATATGCTTAGAGGCAATAAGATCAGCAGGGGGCTTAAAATGAAAGTCTTTTTTATTGATAACTCTGGGTCGTTTACTTACAACCTGATTGAGCTATTTGAGAAAAAAGATTGCGAGGTTCTGGTTTATAGAAGTGATACGGATATTAAAGTAATTGAAGACGAGATTAAAAAATTCAAGCCAAGGCTAATTGTTCTTTGTTCAGGACCGTCTTTAAAAGATACGGGAATTTCAATGCAGATAATAGAGAATTATTACAAAAAGATACCCATCTTTGGAGTTGGATTGGGCAATGGGTGCATTATAGAGGCTTTTGAAGGCAAAATAGGCAAGGCTCCTGAAGTTTCTTTTGGAAAACAATCTAAAATATCGCATGATGGTAAAACTATTTATAAAAAAATGGATAATGAATTTAATGCTGTAGCATACCACCCATTGGCAGCTGTTGAAGTGCCTTATTGCCTTGAGGTGTCTGCAAGAAGCGAGAATAATATAATAATGGGTGTAAGGCATAAAGAGCATTTTGTTGAGGGTGTTCAGTTCAATCCCGGGAGCATTTTGACTCCTGAAGGCAGCGTTATAATTGAGAATCTGATTAGCGAAGTTAGTAAAAAATAAAAATCAATTAATAAGAAAAAATTCAATAAAAAAATCAACATTGAGTACACAAACACAATAACAATTAGTCGTGAGCGTGGTTGTGCTGTTGTTTTTTTATTTTAAATTTTAAAAACTTAAAAAAAATAAATAAAAAAACTCAAATGATGAAAGCGCAAACAATTGTGCATGTGGAATATAAACAATGATTGGAAATAGTCAATGATAAAAATAATAAAAATTAATGATTAAAATTAAATTAAAAAATTGATTAAAAAAATTCAATAAAATGCCAAAAATAAAGATTGCGCCTTCTATATTGTCTGCTGATAGGGGTAAGCTTAATGAAGAGGTTAAGGAAATAGAAGATTGTGCTGAACTGGTACATGTTGATATAATGGACGGCGAGTTTGTTCCGCCAAAAACATTTAAGGCAGAGGAGATAAAAGACATTAAAACAAAATTGCCCAAAGATGTTCATCTGATGGTTGAGCATCCTTTAAAAGACGGTTTTATTGATAGCTACATTGACGCTGGTGCATCGAATATTACGGTTCATGAAGAAGCAAAGGATGATATTGACGAATGCCTGGATTATATAAAAAATAAAGGGTTAAAAGCAGCGATATCGATAAATCCTCCAACTCCATTAGAGAAAATATTCAAGTATGTTGATAAAGTTGATATGGTTTTAGTGATGAGCGTCAATCCGGGGTATGCTGGCCAGAAATTTATTGTAGATGTTTTGCCTAAAATTGAAGAATTGCGAAGACTGAAGCCAGAGCTGGATATAGAGATTGATGGCGGTATTAGCAAGGATAACATAAAAAAGGCAGCGGATGCAGGAGCTAATGTTTTTGTGGCAGGAAGCTCTATTTTTGGCAAAGAGAACAGGAAGAAGGCTATAGATGATTTGAGAGAAGCGGTAAAATAAGGGGGTTGTTTTGATTATGTTGTTTTGAACATACTTTCTAAGCTGTGGATAACATTCAAAGCCTTAATCAACTCTTCTTTTCTTATAAATATCAACAGTTCTGGAGCGCAACTCATAATCTCTATGAGTGTTATGTTTTCAGCATTTAAGCTCGAGGTTATCAAAGATATGATGCCTCTTATTTTAGGAGCCTCCGGGGAAAAATGGAGGTTTAATTCAGTCAGATCTTTTTCAATAAATATGCAGTCTTTTTTTGGAAAGTAATTAAAGAATTTATTGAGATTTTTTTCATCAATTATTATTTTAATGCCTTCTTCAGACTGCAAAATTCTAATAACCTCTCCTTTTTCAATGTCAACTATGGAGTTTATTTCATTTAATTGTTCAAGTATTTTTTTATTTTTTTTCATTGAGATGTCTATAATATTACTTCTTGTCTTAACTGTTATTTTTGAGAATGCTTTTTTTAATCCTGTCTCTGTCTTTTCTTTTTCTTCTTTCTTATATCTTCTTATAGAGCTCATAACAGCATCAAGGTTTTTTTCTTCCAGATCCAGGGCTTTAATTATGTAGCGTGAAAGGGCCCTTAAACTGATTATATTCCTAAAGAGGCATTTTCTTATAATAAAATCATTATCAAGGAATACCTTAACCTGGTCTGATATATTTGTCATAAAAGACACAAATGAGTCTTTATTTATAAATTTTGTGATTTTGTGACATAATGTTTATATACTTCCCATTACTATTCTCTCTGAAGTTATATGGAATTCAAAATGGAAGAAAATTTAGACTTAATAAAAAAAGCAAAGATTGGAAGCATTGTTACAGTACAGGAAGCAGTAGAAATCCAGGGCTCTAGTCTGGATTTTTTTGCCAAGCTTTCTGATTACGGCAGGAAGAAGAACTGTGTTTTATTTGAGTCTGCAGAAATCCTGCCAATGTATGGTGAAAAGACTATTGGGGTTGTTGATCCGTGCCTTAGAATTAAAGGGAAGGGAAGCGATTTTGAAATCAAGGCTTTGAACAGTTTAGGGGAGAAGTTCCTTAGGTTTTTAAAAGGGGATTTTGGCTTTTGCGACCAGGTTGTTTACAAAAAAGATACCATAAAAGGGAAGTTAGAGCCAGCAAGAAAGGTAACTGATGAAGAAGGAAGGCTAAAGCTAAAGACGCATATAGACATTATAAGGAAGGTTGCCTTTAAATTTAAGCCTACATCCAGCATGGATTTACCGTATTGCGGGCTGTTTGGCTTTATTTCTTATGATTTTATAGACCAGTTTGAGGATCTGCCAAAAAACCAGGAAGATATACTCGATGAGGAGGATTATGAATTGTATTTTGCAGATAATTTGTTTTTAGTGGACCATAAGATTAACAAAATAAATTTTGTTGCGAACGCATTAATCATGGACAATAAGAGGGAAGAGATTTATAATGAATGCAGAAAGAAAATTGAAAATTTTAAGAAAGTTATGCTGAAGAAGTTACCTAAAAAAAGGAAATTTAAAATAAAAAAACAAGAGTTAGAAACAGATGTGCCTGAAGAGAAGTTTATAGAAGTTGTTAGCAAATTAAAAGAGCATATTCTGAACGGGGACATTTACCAGGTAGTGCCTTCAAGAACAATCACCTCTAATTACAATGCAGAGCCTTTTGACATCTATAAAAAGCTGAGGGAACTGAATCCAAGCCCGTACATGTTTTACATCAATAATGAAAGCGGAATTCTGTTAGGGGCGAGCCCTGAGTTGAGTTTGAGAGTGCAGGGAGACAAAGAAAAGATTGTGGAAATAAGGCCCATTGCAGGTACTAAACCCAGAGGTTTAATTGATGGGGTGGTGGACAGGGATCTGGACAGCAGGTATGAGAATGAACTGAAAATAGACCCAAAGGAAATTGCAGAGCATACAATGCTGGTGGATTTGGCAAGGAACGATATTGCAAGGATCACCAAGCCCGGTACAAGATATGTCAGCGAAGCGATGATAATAGAAAAATACTCGCATGTACAGCATCTGGTTTCAAATATCAAAGGAAACTTAAAAGAGGACCTGGATGCGCTTCATGCTTACCTTGCTTCAATGAACATGGGAACTTTAACAGGAGCCCCTAAAGTGGAGGCAATGAAATTGATAAGGGAAGTTGAAAAAACAAAAAGAGGGTCTTATGGAGGCGCTGTTTGTTATATCGATCCCAGTGGAAATTTTGACAGCGCCATCATAATAAGGTCTATGAAAATTAAAGGCAACAAGGCCTACATAAGGGCAGGAGCAGGAATAGTTTATGACAGCAATCCCAAAACTGAATTTTATGAAACAGAGAAAAAAGCAAAGGCTTGCCTGAATGCTATTGAGATGGCAGGTGGCTTAAAGTGAGGGTATTCTTTATTGATAATTTTGATTCTTTTACATACAATCTGGTAGATGAATTCAGAAAAAGAAAATGTGAAGTTCTGGTTTACAGGAACAATACAGATATGAAAATACTAGATCAGGAGATAAAAAGATTTAAGCCAAAGCTTATAGTAATCTCACCAGGGCCTTCAAGGCCAGCAGATGCAGGAAACTCAATTGAAATAATAAGTGAATATTATAAAAAAATCCCTATATTCGGGGTTTGCCTGGGACACCAGTGCATTGTAGAGGCTTTTGAAGGCAAAGTGTCAAAAGCCCCTGAAGTAATGCACGGCAAACATTCAAAAATAATGCATGATGAGCAGACAATTTTTAAAAATATTGAGAATCCGTTCTATGCCGGCAGATATCATTCATTAACTGGTGTTGAGGTGCCATTGAGCCTTGAGGTTTCAGCAAGGACTGAAAGGGGTATTATCATGGGAGTTAGGCATAAGGAGCATTTTGTTGAGGGTGTTCAGTTCCATCCGGAGAGTATCCTGACTCCTGAAGGCGGGAAGATTATTGAGAATATAATTGAAAAAATAAAATAAAAACAACTAAGGTGAAATAAAAATGATCCAAGAAGCTATTGCAAAATTAATTGAAAAAAAAGACTTAACGCAGGAGGAAGCTGAGGCTGTTATGAACCAGATGATGGAGGGCAAGGCAACTGATGCTCAAATAGGGGGTTTTTTGATTGCTTTGAGGATCAAGGGAGAGACAATAGATGAGATTGCTGCCTGCGCAAGAGTGATGAGGGAAAAAGCTTCCACTATAAATCCGAAAGTTGATATGCTGGTGGACACGTGCGGAACAGGAGGCGATAAGTCAGGCACATTCAATATCTCGACAACGGCTGCTTTTGTTGTTTCTGGCGCTGGGGTAGCTGTTGCTAAACATGGAAATAAATCTGTTTCTTCTAAGTGTGGTTCTGCTGATGTTTTAAAGCAGCTTGGAGTCAATATCGAGCTTTCTCCAGAAGAGGTTGAGAAATGTATCGAAAGTGTTGGAATCGGGTTTATGTTTGCTCCGTTGTTTCATGGTGCAATGAAGTATGCCATCGGGCCCAGGAAGGAATTAGCAACAAGAACTGTTTTTAATGTTTTGGGGCCATTAACAAACCCTGCGAATGCAAAAGCGCAGATTATGGGGGTTTTTGATGAGAAATTAACAGAGCCTTTGGCTGAGGTTTTAGGTAAGTTAGGAAGTAAGCATGCTTTTGTTGTTCATGGAAATGGCCTGGATGAGATAACAATCGAGGCTGCTACAAAGGTTTCTGAATTTAAAGACGGGCATGTAATGACTTATGAGATAAAGCCAACTGACTTTGGGATGAAATTAGGAAGTTTGGATGAGGTTAAGTGCAGCTCATTAGAAGAAAATGCAAAAGCGTTGACTGATGTTCTGAAGGGCGAGAAAGGGGCTAAGAGGGATATTGTTTTACTGAATGCGGCTGCAGCTATCGTGGCAGCAGGAAAATCAGATAATCTAAAAGATGGAATAAAGCTGGCTGAAGAATCCATTGATTCCGGAAAAGCTATGGAGAAATTGGAGAAACTAAAGGAGTTTACAAATAAATGATACTGGACAGGATTGTTGAAAACAAGGTAAAGGAGGTTGAAGAAGGGAAGAAAAGGTTTCCATTGAATAAATTAAAGAGCAAAATAAAAAAATCAGACAGGGATTTTAAAAAAGCTATTGAAAAGAGATTAAGTTTAATTGCTGAAGTCAAGAAAGCGTCACCGTCAAAAGGAACCATTAGGAAAAATTTCAATATTAAAAAAATAATCAGAATATATGATAAATATGCAGATGCTATCTCAGTATTAACTGACAGGAAATTTTTTTCCGGAGACATCAATAATATAATGAAAATAAAAAAATTAACTGACAAGCCCATTCTAAGGAAGGATTTCATTATTGATGAATACCAGATTTATGAATCAAGATATTATGGGGCAGATGCTGTTTTGCTGATTGCTTCTGTATTGAGTAAGAAAGAAATTGATAATTTTATTAAAATAGCTGGAAGATACAATATGAGCTGTCTGGTGGAGGTTCATACAGGGGAAGAACTGAAAAAAGTTTTGAAAACAAAAGCAGAGATTATAGGGGTTAATAATAGAAATTTAGACACTTTGAAAATTGATATGGGTACAACTTTAAAATTAACTAAAAAAATACCTGAGAATAAGATTATTGTGAGTGAGAGCGGTTTTCAATCCAGGAAGGACATTGAAAAAATAAAAGATAAAACTAATGCTGTTTTGATCGGGACTTCAATATTAAAATCAAGAAATGTCGAGGGGAAAATAAAGGAACTTATTTTGCCAAAAATAAAAATATGCGGGATAACCAATGAGAAAGATGCTTTGGATGCTGTAAAACTTGGGGCTGATTATCTAGGGTTTATTTTTTATGAAAAAAGTCCAAGATTTGTTGATTATAAAAAAGTAAAAAAAATAATTAAAAAAATTCCAAATGCTAAAAGAATAGGGGTTTTTGTTAATGAACAATTAAATGAAATAAAAAAAATCGATGATGAATGTAATTTTGATTTAATCCAGCTATCTGGAAATGAAAGCAATCAATACTGTGAAAAATTAAAAAAAACTATTAATAAAAAAATAATCAAAGCAGTTCATATAAAAAATAAAAAAGATTTTAAAATGTCAGAAATCGCCCGGAATAAGAAGGCGATTTCTGAGCATGCTCAAGAACACGCCACAAAGGCGGTTCTTGACAAGACCAAGAATTATAAGGCTGATTATTTTTTATTTGACACTTATGATAAGGGGAAATTCGGCGGAACAGGGAAAACTTTCAACCACGAATTAGTAAAATCGATAAATGCTGATTTTTTTCTCTCCGGAGGATTAAATCCCGGCAATATAGAAAAAGCTTTAAAAAAAATAAGGCCTTATGCAGTGGATGTATGCTCTGGTGTTGAGAAAATTCCCGGGAAAAAAGATATTTCAAAGATGAAATTATTTTTTCAGAGGTTAAGATGAAGTCTAAAGGATATTTTGACAGATATGGGGGGGTATTTATCCCGGAAACCCTGATTCCTGCAGTCGAAGAGCTAGAGGGCGCTTTTAATAAGTATAAGAAAGACAAAAAATTCAATAGAGAGCTGAATAGTCTGCTTGGTGAATATGCCGGGAGGCCCACTGCATTGACATTCTGCAAGAATTTAAGCAAAAGACTTGGGTGCAGGGTTTACCTTAAAAGGGAGGACCTTGCACACACAGGAGCCCATAAGATAAACAATGCTTTGGGGCAGGCTTTGCTTGCTAAGTATATGGGCAAAAAGAGGATAATCGCAGAGACAGGAGCTGGCCAGCATGGAGTTGCAACTGCAACAGCTGCAGCCAAACTTGGCTTAGAGTGCGATGTTTATATGGGCACTGTGGATATTGAAAGGCAGAAACTGAATGTTTTCAGGATGAAGCTGATGGGAGCAAATGTAATACCCGTCAAATCCGGTTCCCGTACCTTAAAAGACGCCATTAACGAGGCGATAAGGGACTGGACAGCTAATGTCCAAACAACCCATTATTTGTTGGGTTCTGTTTTAGGGCCTCATCCTTATCCAACTATAGTTGCATATTTTCAGAGCGTAATTGGCAAAGAAGCAAGAAAGCAGATTTTAGAGATAGAGGGCAGGCTGCCTGATGCAATAGTTGCCTGTGTAGGGGGGGGTAGTAATGCAATCGGTATTTTTAAAGCTTTTATCAAAGATAATGGTGTAAGGCTGATTGGAGTAGAAGCTGGTGGCTTGGGAATATCAAGCGGGAAACATGCAGCGAGGTTTGCTGATAAAAAAATTGGCAGAGAAGGAATTGTGCATGGTACATTTACTTATGTGCTGCAGGATAAGTTTGGGCAAATTTACAATACACATTCGATATCAGCTGGCCTGGATTATTGCGCTGTTGGTCCTGAGCATTCTTTTTTAAGAATGATTAAGAGGGCAGAATATAGTTACGCAACTGATAAGGAATGTTTGGATGCGTTTAAGCTGCTTAGCGAAACAGAAGGCATTATTCCTGCATTAGAATCAGCGCATGCTGTCGCTTATCTGATCAAGAATGCTCCTGAGTTTAAAGGTAAACTGGTCATTATTAACTTATCCGGCAGGGGAGACAAGGATATGTTTCATGCTGCAGATGCAATGGGTGTTAGGGTATGAGCAGATACAAAAAAACATTTTCAAAATTAAAAAAGAAAAAAGAGAAAGCATTGGTTCCTTTTGTTGTAGTTGGAGATCCAAACTACAAGACAAGCCTGGAGATAGTTAAGACAATAATGAATTCAGGAGCTGATATTCTTGAGTTAGGTGTTGCTTTTTCTGACCCAATTGCTGATGGGCCTACTATACAGGCGGCTGATGTCAGGGCGCAGCAGGGAGGGATGAACACTGACAAATTTTTTGGTTTTGTAAAGCAGATAAGGAAATTTAATAATAAAATTCCGATTGGGATTCTGATTTATGCAAATTTAATCTATCAGCGCGGGATTGATGCTTTTTATAAGGGTGCTGCTTTGTCTGGGATTGATTCAGTTTTGGTGGCAGATATGCCATTAGAGGAGGCTGGGGAATATATCAGGGCTGCAAGGAAAAATAAAGTTGATACAGTCTTTATAGTTTCTCCTTTAACTTCAAATGAAAGATTAAAGAAAATAACAAAGAAAGTTAAAGGATTTGTTTATGTTGTTTCCAGGTTAGGTGTTACTGGAGCCAGGAAGGAGCTGCAAGAAGGAACTTTAGAATTACTTAGGAGGGTAAGGCCGCAGACAAAACTTCCTTTATGCGTCGGTTTTGGGATTTCAAAACCAGAGCACGTCAAAGCTGTTAGTGAAGCAGGGGCAGATGGAGCTATTGTCGGTTCTGCGGTTGTAAAGATAATTGAGAAGAATTTAGAGGATAAAGAAAAAATGTTGAAAAATATTGAAAAGTATATCGTTTCTATGAAGAATTCTACAAAATTTTGATTATATTTCTTAAATAATATCAAAAGATTTAAATAAAATGTTGGGATTAATCAATAAATAAAAATCCAATAAAGAGCATTATCAATAAAATAATTGAAAATAAAAAAATGATCAAAAAATGAAAAAAATAATAGATCCCTGGGGGTCTGGATTGCTGGAGGATTACAGCAAAATAGTGAAGGATTTTGGCTTAGAGGTTTTTGATAGTGGAAACTTTACAAAACCCAATAGAATAATGAGAAGGGGAGTTGTTTTTGCTGGCAGGGATTTGAAGATAATAGCAAAATCGATTAAGGAGAAGAACAAGTTCTATGTTCTGTCAGGGATAATGCCTTCTGCTGAAAAAGTGCATTTGGGCAATAAGATGGTTGTTGAGAATATAAGGTACTTTCAGGAGCATGGTGCTATAAGCTATATTTTAGTGGCTGATTTAGAGGCTGCTGCAACAAGAGGCGTGAGTTTGGAGGAAGCGCAGAAAAGGGCACTGGATTTTCATATTCCGGCTTATATCGCTTTAGGTTTAGATGTTAAAAAAACCAATTTTTATTTTCAATCAGAGAATAAAGAAGTAATGAACCAGGCTTATGAGTTTGCAAAAAAAATAACTTTGAATGAGTTTAAGGCTATTTACGGCAGCGCTGACCCGGGCAAAATAATGTCTGCTGTTGTGCAGGTTGCGGATATTTTATACCCTCAATTAGCAGAGAGGATGCCAGGGGTCATACCAGTCGGCATAGACCAGGACCCCCATATAAGGCTTACAAGGGATATTGTAAACAGGATGAAGAAAAAAGGATTTTTTCTTCCTTCAAGCATATACCACAAATACACTCCCAGCTTAGATGGGGAGATAAAGATGTCTAAGTCAAAGCCAGGAAGCTGCATAGAACTGCCAGAAGAGGTTAATCAGGTTTGCAAGAAAATAAAAAATGCTAAAACAGGCGGCAGAGATACACTGGAAGAGCACAGGAGATTGGGAGCAAAAATTGAAGAGGATATGGTTTTTGAGCTATTAAAGCAACATCTTGTTGAGGATGATAAGGAATTGAATAAGATTTATGAAGAATACAAATCAGGAAAGATGACTTCTGGCGAGATAAAAGAGATTGCATGCGAAAAAATGAAAAAATTTATGGGCGATTTTGTCAAGAAGACAGAGAAGGCTAAAAAGCAAGCAGATAAATTAAAATTCATCAAGTTCGAATAAAATAAGCAAATAAAAAAGAGGTGGTAGAATTGGATAAAAATAAAAAAGAGATTAATATAGCTCCTTTATCAGGGGGGTTTATGATAACAAGCATAGTTGGATTTTTGATTTCTGTAGTGTATGTTTTTCCAAAATCGGCAACATGGGGGTTTACTTTTGGAATCTTTTTTGTTTTGATGTTCATAGCATCGTTGATATCGATGACCTATGGCCCTGATGCTGCGCAGCTGCATGTAGGCGGCAAAAGGTATAGAGATATGAAGGAGCCAGGCAAAAAGAAAAAATAAACATGATAAACCAGAAATTAATTGAGGTCATCAGAACTCAGGAAGCTATAGGCTATACTTCTCAGCAGATATATAATGCACTAGCCAATAGCGGATATGATCCTAATGAAATAAAAGAAGCTATGAATTTTGTTAAGCAGAAAAAAGCAGCTTCCGGGGGGGTGAAGAAGGTTACAGAAAGCTATGATAAAAAAAAATCATCAGAGATATTCAATAAAAGAATCAAGCTTATTTTAGGAATAGCCCTTCTTGTTATAATCATTGTTTCAGCTTTGTTCTGGTTTTTTACAAGGCCTGTTTGCGGCAATGAGATTGTTGAAGAAGGGGAAACATCAGAAACATGCTGTGAAGATGCTGGATGCATTGGTGAGCAGATATGTGAAAATAATGATTGTATAGAGCCAACTTGCGGAAACTGCCAATACTTGGAAAACCATATCTGTAAAGGATATATATGCTGTTTGGATTCAGATTGCGATGATAATAATCAAAATACGATTGATATATGCAGGAATACTTCTACATTAAATGCTACATGTTCTTACAACACTAAAATTGTTTTAAGCTCCAGTGGTGTTGATAAGGCTATTAGCAAGGATAACATCATTAATTTTAATTTTAATCTGGAAACCTATACTGTCTCGGTTAAAGAAATTACTGGCTCATCCGCAACTATGATAATCTTGCCAGAGCAGAATACATCAAATCAGAAGACGTTAGTACAAAACAGAGGCCAAATAAAAAATACTGATATTGATGGAGATGGGATAGAGGATATATCAATAACCCTTGTTTCAATAGATGGTGGAAGGGCCAATATAAGAATAAAAAAGATTGTTTATGAGTGTTCAGTGGATTCAGATTGTGATGACAGCAATCCTATTACTGTTGACACATGCATTAATCCAAGGACGCCTATAGCGTCATGCTCTAATAAATTTCCAGAGAATGAATGCAATGTCAGTACAGATTGCGACGATGATGATATTTCTACCGAGGATATATGCGGCGGAGCCCCAAGAAGATGCATTTATGCAAAAATTGCTGGGTGCACAGATGACGATGGTTATTGCCCTCCAAATTGCCATACCCGCTATGATGATGATTGTGAAGTTCAGACAGTTGATTGCGGAACTGACTTCGATTGTTTTATAAATGCATCAGTAAAAGGAAATATTGCAGATGTAACTTATACAAAGATTTTTGTTGAATCAGGCATAAACTACACATCAATTCTGTTCAACCAGCTTCCATGGATTAATGAATCAGATACGTACTTGCTCTACCAAGAAGTGGAGGATATCAGTGCTAAGTATACTGATGGAAAAATTGAGGATCTCTTGGATGGAGGGTCTTCTCAGGAGGATATAGATCAATTGAACAATGAAACAAATGAGGCAGTACAAGTTTATGATGGCCTTAAGATAAACTGCACATTTGGGAGCCCTGAAGATCTAACTGAAGTACTGAATGATTTTATGGATGAGAATGAGCAATTTATTGATGATCCTAAATGCGTGCAAAGTTAGCAAATTGATCCACTGAATATAAAAAATACAAGTGTGTTGCAGAATAAGAAAAAATTATTATCCGCTTTTATCAAATTTATCTTTTGCTTTGCTTTCTTTCCAATATATTGAATGAGAAGCCCTTTTCTCAAATAAAGATATTGCCATATTAATAATGTCTGTCTGGTAATCCTTCAGGTTTTTATCCTGTATTATTTTTTTAGCGTCATCTGTGCATTCTTTCATGATCCTTGTGTTCTCTTCCCTGCATTTTTCTTCTTCTCCTCTTTCCTCTTCTTCTGTTAAAAATACCTCTTCCCATTGCGGGTAAGAGCTCCCTTCAATTGTCTTTGGAAATGATTTTGAAAAAGCCATAATAAGGAGGATGTTTTTGGTTTATTTAAAGTTTGTCGTAAAATTTAAAAATTATCAATAAAAAATTCAGTTGGAACAGGTGCAAATAATTGTTATTGTGTAACCTAAACAATGGTTGAAAATTTAAATGATAAAAACAATGATAAAAAATGATTGATAGTAAAATAAATTCAAAAATCAAAATAAAAAACTATTTAAACTAAAAATAAAATAAAGAGTATATGGAGCTGATAATCCCCTGGGAAGATGTTTTAAAGCTTACAGTAGCTGTTGTTATTGGCGGCTTAGTGGGTATTGAGAGGGAAGCCTACCATAAGCCGGCAGGGGTAAGAACACATATGTTGGTTTGTTTAGGCGCTGCTTTATTCATAATTGTTTCTGTTTCAGCATTCCCTGATGGCGATCCTGTGAGGGTAGTAGCAGGCATTGTTACAGGCATAGGCTTTTTAGGTGCAGGGACAATTTTTAAGTCAAAGGATACGATAAGGGGCTTGACAACAGCAGCAAGCTTGTGGGCTGTTGCAGGCATTGGGTTAGCTGTTGGAGCAGGGCTTTATATATTGACAATTATCGCAGCAGTTCTTGTCCTAATTGTGCTGCAATTAGATAGAATAGGTGTTTTTAATAGGTTTTAGAACTCAAAGATTTTCTTTTTCTTTATTATTGCGGAAGGGGCTTCTCCTCCATGCCATGTGAGCCTTGGCCTTACCCTCATAGGATACATCTTCTCATTAATGTCATCAAAAATTAATGCAGCTCCTTTAACTCTAGGGAGTATGTTCAGTTCCTTGTCCAGTCCAGCCCTCATGTATGTCTGCATCAACGCTCCCAGGGCATCAACGTCTATCTTTGCAGTTACCCTATGCGCAATTACAATATCCGACTGAGTCATTACATCTGAATGTATCTTTCCAGGCTGCTGTGAAGCCAGTATCAAGCTAATTCCTGGCTGCCTACCTTCCCTTAAAATAGTTATCAAAGGCTGTGTTGCGGTTGTTGTACCTTTGTCCGGGAGGAACTCATGCGCTTCATCCAGAACAAGCCAGACTAATGGCTCTTTTACCTTTCCTTCTTCCTCTTCCCGGTCAAATAATTCCATTTCCTTCTCCAATGCTTCCTGCTCTTCTTTTTTTCTTGCAACCATCCTCTCTATGAAAAGTTTTTCTGCGACTAATCCGATGACCAGAGCCCTTATGTTTGATGAGTTGGGCATTGTAACGTAACAGCTGACGTCTAATATAGTTATGTGGCCCGGCAAAACCAAATCCTTGAGCATAGTGCCTTCCTTACTGAATAAACCCCACTTCTTTGCTGACAAAAACCTGTTTATAGCAGCATTCTTCTCTTTTTCTTCTGAATGCCCGTCTTTTTCAATATCATTTATTATGTTATCAATATCATAGTCTTTTTTACTTTCTTTCAGGTCATCAACTATCCTTTCAATCAGTACTCCCAGCGGGTCGGTTAAGTTAATCCCAAAAGTCATGCACCAGTCAGAGGCATCAAGATCATTTGTTTTTATAGAAAATGGGAAGTCAGTCGGAATGCCTGCTTCCTTGTATTTTTTATAATATCCAGAAGGGGTAAAAATCTGGACGTTTAGGCCTTTGCTTTCCAGTTCCCACTCATCCAGCAGTTTCTTATCTTTTTTGTTAGGGTATTTCATTGTCCAGTAAATACCCATTGTGTCAAGCATTATGACTGAGATATTTTTGCTTATTTCAGCAGGAAGGTCTGCAATGCCTTCTGCTATTACACCCATGCTATAACTTTTGCCGCTGCCTCTCTTGCCTACTACAAAAACCACATGGCTTTTTGTAACATCCATCAATATACTGTTTGAAAGGGAAGTAGTCTGGCCCATCTTTACAAAATGCTTGCCAATAAGGACAGTGCCTTCTTTGCCATACTTTTTTCTTTCTTCCTCATTCCTGCCTATGATAATCTCGTACATAAATGGAAAACTTGTTTTTGCTAATATAAATATTTATGGAAACTTTAAGGTAGTGAACTTGGAAAAAGACACAGAAGACAGTTTTTAATATTTTTTAATTTAATTAGAATATAATTAATGGCAGAATAATCAATTAAATATGTCAATCCTAACTTCATGTTTTTGATTTAAATTCGTGAAGCTTTAAAGTGAAGCGGTTAATGGACAAAACTACCAATCATAAAATCCAATATAAAATAAAAATTGGCCTTGTTAGTATATAGCTAATCGAAACATTTATTAATATTGGTTTTACCTCTTCTTTAAAAAAGGGGCGATAGAGATGCTGATAGAGGCACTGCTCCAGCATTCTAAAATTCGGTAAATTTTATATGCAGGGGTTTTTGTTATGGAAGACAAAATAAAACTTGAGGAAGAACTGGAATTTTTGAAAGAAAGCTTTGAGGCAGAGGTTATAACTACGGAGGAATATGAAAATACAAAGGCCAGGATAGAGAACAGACTAAAGGAAATAGAGACAAAAGAAAAAACTGAAGAAGTGCAAAAAACGCTTGAAGGCTCTGAAGAAAAGAAGGAAGAACCTGAAAATAAAGAAAGTACTGAAAAAGAGGAAATGCCCGGGGAAAAGAAAGAAGAGCTTAAAGAAGAGAAACCTGCTGGAGAGGCTGAAGAACAAAAACCAATTGAAGATTACGAAGAGAAAGAGGATAAAATTGAAATTAAGGAGCTGAGAGAGCCGAAAAAGGTCAGAGAAGTTGAGAAAGAAGGGGTAAAAACAGAAGATATAAAAAATGAGGGCGGGTTTAAAGAAATAGTAGTTGATGAGAAAGAAGAAGATACCAATGATATTCTTAATTCAAGCAAGGAAATCAATATTGAAAAGGCAGGCAAGAAAATAAGCAGATGGGTCCCAATAGCAGCATTTATGTTTTTGATAATCATTGGTTATTTCTCTTTTGTGTTTTTTACAAATGGAGAAAGTATAGAAACTGCCGAGAAGATAGAAGAAATTTTACCAGCATGCTTTTCTGATAAGGATTGTGTGGAAGAAGGGATGATCAGTTTTTGCATTAATCCCGGAAGCAAGGATGCCGAGTGTGAATTTAAGGAAGATGCGCGAGTAGGCCTTACTGTTTTGAATACTCCAGATTGTTTTAACTGCGATACAGCAAGGGTTGAGAAGATAATAAAGAAATGGTTTCCAGGCGTTGTAAAATCAGAGTTGGATTCCGGTTCAGAGGAAGGTGAATTGATGGTTAAGGAGCTGGGCATTGAGCAGCTGCCTGCTTTTGTATTTGACTCAAGTTTAGAGTCTGCTTTTAAATATGAGGAATTAAGAGTTATATTCTCTGAAGTTGACGGCAATTATATATTAAGTCCGATGGCGAGCGGCAGCACGTTTTATATCAACAAGGAAGAAGTTCCAAATAAATTGGATGTTTTCCTGATGGAAGGAGATAGCTCAACAAAAAAAGCAGAGGAGAATATTGAAGAGTTTTTGGACTTGTTTGAAGGCAAGATTGATTATGGCAGGCATTTGGTTGGGAAGGAGGACGAGCTGGTTAAGAATTTAGGCATAAATACTTTTCCTACTTTCATTGTTAATGATAAGATAAGATTTAGTGGAGTGCAGCCTGCAGAAATAATAAAGCAGAATTTTTGCAAGTTGAATGAGCTGGAAGAGTGTAGTGAGAAATTGGGTGAGAGGCTTGTTTAGGGGGGTATATTTATTCTGAAAAGTCTATTTTTTTAAGTAATCAAGAATATACTTAGAATCGGTTACTGTTCCAAAGAACTTATCGAACACATCCAGATAATCCTTTTGTACTTTAGTATTCATTGTCGCTACCAAATCTTTTGGGATAACTATATTATAGCCTTCGGTAAAAGAACGCCGGATATTAGTGTCAATACAAATATCAGTGTTTACACCAGTGATTACTAAAGTATTAATTCTATTTTGAGCTAGTATATCCTTGAACTGAGGATTTGAGAATACATCATATGTATACTTTTCAACAATGTGCTCTCCCTCAGCAGGTTTAAGTTTATATAATCCAGAACCCCATGAACCGGGAGCACATGCGCCTTTAATTTTTCCTTGATTAAACCGTTTAAGTTGCTTTTGTAAGTTTTTAGGCGTGACTTCTTCTGACTCTATCTGTTTACTGTATATTATTGAGACATCATAATCTCTAACCTTGTCAATGAATGCTCTAATTCTTGGAGTAACAGCTTGAGCAGGACTTACATCCAACCCTAGTTTTGCAAAAGCGCCATTTTCATGACAAAAATCATTTTGAATATCAACTACTAGAACTGCAATATTTCCCAATTCTTTCAATACTGTTTCATCACCTTCCATAACAATCAGTTTGTTATCATTGTTTATAAATCTTTTCATTGTAACTACTAATAAGTTAGTAATAAACTAAGTGAACTTAACATACCTTTAATACCCCCTTAACTCAATAAATATTCAACATTAAAACCTTAAAATCTAGAAATAAAAACAAAAATTTCTATTTACTTTACATTCATTGCTCCAAGCGGATGGATTATAATCTCATTTGAGTCTTTTAATCCGAACTCAACTTCACAGCCTTTGCGGAGATTCAATGCTTCACTAACTTCCTTAGGTATACGAAGGATAAGATTACTCTTAACCTGGCTTAGTTTTAAATGGAATTTATGTTTTTTCAGTTTATTCAATAATAAGATTCTCTCTGCTTTTTCCGGATTGTAATATGCTTCTCCGCAGTTGCCGCATTTCCACCCATCGATATCATAATTATTAAATTTTAAATGTTTTACATATTCTGCTGTTTTTCCACACATACATTTCATATTTTTCATTTTTTTCTCCCCCTTAATTTCTTTTTAGTAAATTTGCCAACATGCTTAATCAAATAAACACCCTCTTCGTATAGGAAATTATAAGATTTTACTACAACAACATTATATGTTTTATTTCCAAAATCCATCCATCTCTCAACTGTATCTTTTCTCCTTTTTCTTGGTTCGTAGTCGTTTTCTAGGATTTCTTTGCAATCTTCAATCATAAGCCCTTATTCCAATAATTCTCTTCCGGCGTTTTTAGATGGAATTAATCTTAAATCTCTAAACCTTATGTCAAACATACTCTATCAACCTATGTCATTGTAATATGTTTTGATATTTAATAGTTTCTATTCTCTTCAGAGAACATTTCCATTGATTAGAAGTTGGTCACTAATAAAAAAAGAAATAAAAAATAAAAAAACTATAAATCACTAGCGGTTATCAAGTCCAGTTTTGTTTCTGAAGGGCTTATTTTTGTGTCCATTCCGACAAGGAACTTGATATTAGAGCGTTCTGCTGCCCTTGTTATCTCCCTGTCAATAACTCCGTCAAATACAACTGCGTGAATGCCGTTTGCAAGGCTTTTAATTGTAGTTTCTAGCTCGGTTATAGGGACCTTGCCAAGCACGTTCATCTTTTCATCAAGCACCTGCGCTCCTCTTGTGCCCACAAGACTTTCCAGCATATCCTTGAACAGTTGCTTGTGCTCTTCAGAAATTCTGTGCTTTTTTGTATATTGAGGTCTTGGTGCTGGCTTAACGTAATGCTGCTTTTTTACTTCATGATTATTTTCTCTTCCAGTCTCTAACTTAAGCTGCTCGCCAGCTATCCTGCTTCTTAGGGCCTTGTGTATCTCTTTTTTTGTTATTTCTTCTACTTCTTTACCGTCAGGAGCTTTTGTAACATAATCAAGGTCTGTTACTACGTTTGCAAGCTCTTTTATTATCAGGTCTCCTCCGCGGTCTCCATCAACAAAGGCTGTAATGACTTTCCTCTTGCTTAACTCTATTATTGTTTCTGGAACTGAAGTTCCATTAAGGGATATAGCATTCTTTATGCTGTGTTTTAGAAGGTTAAGAACGTCAGCTCTGCCTTCTACAACAATTATCTCGTCGCTTTCGTCAATTGCAGGCCCCGCTGGCAGCCTGTCCTTCCCATATTCCTGGATTTCCATTACCCTTACAGAATAAGCAACTTCATCAGCTAATTCCTGGCTGTCAGGCATTGTGGATTCTATCATAGTCTTCAGCAGCTCTTTTGCCCTTTCAACAACGAAATTTCTTTTGCTGACTCTAACATCTTCTATTTTATGGACTTGTATTTTGGCATTGCAAGGACCAATCCTCTGGATTACTTCCAAAGCTGCTCCTACAATAGAAGTCTCTGCCTTATCCAGTGAGGAGGGGATTATTATGGCTCCCCTTGTTTTTCCTGATCTTGTATCTACATTGACTTCTATCCTGCCAATCCTGCCAGATCTTTGTAATTCTCTTAACTCTAAATCTGATCCTAACAAACCTTCTGTCTGGCCGAATATAGCGCCAATGACATCAGGCCTGTCAACAACACCCTCAATCTCAATAGTTGAATGAACAATATATTTTGCTGATACAGGGCTTATTTTACCCATTTTTACCACCCTCCGTACACTTTTCCTAGAAGAAGCTAACTAATCTAATTTTTGTTGCTGAGTGAGTAATGAACATGTTTAGCTCCTTCTTCCTGATAGAACAAGTTTTACTAATGTATACTATGTTATTTTAAGTATCCATCCCTAAATCAAACGTGATGATAATGATAATTCAAAAACTTGTTCTACCTATTTATTTATAAATGTCAGAATTTTCCATTCACCCTAAATCCAAAAAATTCTGAGCATGCTCAAAAACCACCTGAATAAGAGTTAGCTATGCTACAAGCACACTATCCATCTGTGGTGAGTGGTTTTTGACATATTAAAGGTTATGTAGCCCGTTACACTAACGCTCAAGTTCATTGCTTGGCATTTGCCGTCAACTCCGTTGAGTACTCTCGTGACGGGCATTTATTATGCACAACTTCTTTTCAGAAATTATACATAATAACGTAATACATGACTTAGTAAGTTGGAGAAGTATATAAATTTTTGTATTTGTATTTATTTGCTATATTGAAAATAATATTTTTACAGTTAAAATTTCTTAGGATCATTAAACCCTAACAAGGCTTTTAATGGCCCTGTTAAGGAAAAAGAAGTGATTATAAAACCCCGGCAAAAGCCTTTTAAGGGACCTTTGCCAGGGAAAAAGAGGTGTTTAAAAAATATGATTATGCTAAAATGAAACTGTTAAAATAAAACCACCCACCTCTGTTACCATTGTAAAGTAGAACTTATATTTAAATGTTTTGTTTTTGTTAGTATCACTGAGTAGTATATTCAATCTGGCGATAGAATTATAAAGCTACTGACGTTCTTATTTTTCATGCCAAAAAAATCTAAAGAAAAATTCAAAGTAATGCATGGCGTTTTTGATAATTTTACGAACAGGACTTTATTTAAATTAATTTCATCAGGGCATTTTAAGGGTTTAGAGAGCCCGATAAGTGTAGGAAAGGAGAGCAATGTTTTTTCTGCTATTACTGAAAAAGGCAAAAGGGTTATTGTGAAGATATACAGGCTTGAGACCTGTGATTTTAACAGAATGTATGATTATATTAAAGGAGACCCCAGATTTCATAAATTGAGAAGGAAGAAGAGAAAGATAATCTTTGCATGGGTCAAGAGGGAATATAATAATCTGTTGAAGGCAAGAAAAGCAAGAGTGAGTGTTCCTGAGCCGATTACTTTTTTGAATAATGTTATTGTTTTGGGTTTTATTGGAAAAGGCAATGATATAGCGCTAAAACTAAAAGATGAAATTCCTGAAAATAAAAAGCAGTTTTTTAATAAAATAATCAATAATATAAAAAAATTACACAAAGCAGGGCTGGTGCATGGCGATTTGTCTGCCTTCAATATCCTGAATTTTGATGAAGATCCTATTTTCATTGATTTTTCACAGTCAACAACACTTGAGCATCCGGTGGCTAAAGAGTATCTAGACAGGGATGTTAAGAATATATGCAAGTTTTTTGTTAAGTTAGGGTTGAAGATAGATGAAAAGGAAATAATAAAATCAATATAATAATCTTTAAAAACAGAGTCAAAAACCCTTTTTAAAATGGCTGAGTACCAATATGAATTAAAAATACCCAAGGGAAGGATTGCTGTCTTAATAGGGAAGGATGGCTGCGTTAAGAACGAGATAGAGGGAGAAACAAAAACAAAGCTCAATATAGACAGCAAGGAGGGAGATATTTTTGTTTCTGGCGAGGATGCCCTTGGCCTTTACAGCGCAAGGGAAGTAATCAAGGCTATAGGAAGAGGATTTAATCCTGAAATTGCTTTGTTGCTGCTAAAACAGGACCATGTTTTTGAAGTTATAATACTAGGTGATTATGCAGGCAAGTCAAAAGAGGATTTATTGAGATTAAAGGGGAGGGTTATTGGCAAGGAAGGAAAAGCGAGGAAGGTGATAGAGGATTTAACTGAATGTTATATATGCGTCTATGGAAAAACCATAGGTGTAATTGGCCCTATAGAGAAAGCAACTATCGCAAAACAGGCAATTGAAATCCTACTAAGAGGCAGTACACATGCAAATATTTATAAATTCCTTGAAAAGAAAAGGAGGGAATTCAAAAAAAAGGAGATTTTAGAAATGTAAAATGACAGAGGAAGAGCCTATTGCACTGGAATTAGCGAAAAAACAAAGAGAGATTTCGGTAGCGTCATTCTTTGAGAAAAACAGGCATTTGCTTGGTTTTGATAATCCAAGAAAAGCATTATTGACGACGATAAAAGAAGCAGTTGATAATTCATTAGATGCATGCGAAGAAGCCAATATACTTCCTGAAATAAGCGTGGAAGTTATAGAGATGAGTGAGAATAAGTTTAAGGTTATTGTAGAGGATAATGGTCCGGGGATTGTAAAAAAACAGATTCCACATATTTTTGCAAGATTGTTGTATGGGAGCAAGTTTTTTAAGTTGTCTCAATCACGTGGTCAGCAGGGTATCGGGATTTCTGCATCTGTTATGTATGCGCAGCTTACAACAGGCAGGTCAGCAAAAATAACTTCAAGGATAGACCCTAAACATCCTGCCCATTATTATGAACTAAGGATTGATACACATAAAAATAAACCAGGTATACAGAAGGAAGAGATTGTAAAGTGGGAAAAGGAGCATGGGACAAAGATTGAGCTGGATTTAGAGGGCAGTTACCAAAAAGGAGACCAGAGTATTGACAGGTACCTGAAACAGACAGCCATTGTTAATCCCCATATAACTTTGATTTATCAGCCTCCGAAAGGTGAACAAGTAATATTTGCCAAAGCAACCGATATTATGCCAAAAAAGGCTATAGAAATTAAGCCGCATCCTTATGGTGTTGAGATTGGAAGGCTGATAAGCATGCTGGCCTTGACAGAATCAAGGACACTACAAAGCTTTTTGATGAGCGAATTTTCAAGAATAGGCTCAGGAACAGCAAAACAAATCTGCGAGAATGTTTCTTTACTTCCTAATACAAAACCACGCAACATTAATAGGGACATGGCTGAAAAATTGATTGAGGGCATTCAAAAAACAAAGATTATCGCGCCTCCAACAGACTGTATAAGCCCTATTGGAGAAGAGTTGCTGGAAAAAGGATTGAGGAAAGAAATAAATGCAGAGTTTTACTGCGCTACAACAAGGCCTCCTGCTGTTTATAGGGGGAACCCTTTTGTTGTTGAGGCTGCTATTGCGTATGGCGGGGAGCAAAGCGCTGAAGATAGCATGAAACTGTTGAGGTATGCCAATAGGGTTCCTTTGCTTTACCAGCAAGGCGCATGCGCGGTTACAAGAAGCGCGATTAACACTATGTGGAGAAATTATGGTCTAAGCCAGAGCAGGGGGGCGTTGCCTGTTGGGCCTGCAACTTTGGTTGTGCATATTGCTTCTGTATGGGTGCCATTCACTTCTGAAAGCAAAGAGGCAATAGCACATTACCCTGAGATTGTCAAGGAGATAAAGCTGGCTTTGCAGGAATGCGGAAGAAAGTTGGGCTTGTATGTGAATAAGAAAAAAAGAATCCAGTTTGAGGGCAAGAAAAGAGATTATATCCAGACTTTTATCCCACATATTGGGTCAGCATTAAAGAATTTAATCAATATTAGTGATTCTGAAGAGAAGAAAATTGAAGGGTTATTAGCAGAGGCTCTTGAAAAAACAAGAGGTGAATTAGAAAAGGTAGGAGTTATAGATAATCCTGATTATGATGGGGAGATGGCTTCTATTGGCAAGGAAGAGAAGAAAGAAGAAGGTGCTGAAAAGTCAGAGGGGAATGAAAAACAAACAACATTAGAAGATTAAGATGGCTAAAAAGAAAACCAGCCCTGTTTTGGGCAAGATAAAGAATATTGCAACTGATGTTTACAGCAGGATAAAGAAGAAGAAACTGCCTGAGTTAAAGATGCCTCTCAGGGCATTAAGCAATGTTAAATATGATCCCAAGGATGGCTTTTTTGAATTGATGGGCAAGATGAAAGAAAGGACTTTGACTGCTTCTACAATAAAGACTTTTGCACAAACACTTCGGATGATGGGCCTGAGCAAGGAGCTGATCGAACAGGATGATATCGCTTCAAAGAGAGAGGCATATTATATTTCGAAGAACTGGGCAGAGGCAGGATTTAAAGAACAGCCGGATTCTGATGCAGTGATGGATGACATTGAGGCAATGATGATGGTTAACAGGGAGCAGATAGGATTTATTCCTGAGGAAAAAGGAGGCGAGATTGCCGGGAAATTAATTGTTGTTGATAAAGACAGGGATACTGGAAAGGAGCTTAAAATTGACTGCACTAAATTTGGTTCAGGAGCTTACTCAATACCTATATCTGTTGAGGAGCTGAAATTCGAGACAAATGCCACGTTTATATTGGCTATTGAGACAGCAGGTATGTTTCAAAGGCTTGTGAAGCATAATTACTGGAAAAAGGCTAACTGCATATTGGTGTCAATGGGGGGGGTTCCTACAAGGGCTTGCAGGAGGTTTATCAGGAGGCTATCGGATGCTAAGAAGCTGCCTGTTTATGTTTTTACAGATGGAGATCCTTATGGTTTTGGCTCTATATATAGGACACTGAAAGTTGGCTCTGGAAATGCTGCACATATTAATGAATTTTTTTGTGTGCCTCAGGCAAAATTTATCGGCATTACCCCCCAGGATATTGTTGATTATAAGCTGCCTTCACATCCTTTAAAAGATGTTGACCTTAAGAAAATCAAGGACTTAATTAAAAATGACCCTTTTATTCAGCACCATAAAGAGTGGCAAAAAGCGCTTAAGCAGATGTACCAGATGAAAGTAAGGGCAGAGCAGCAGGCATTGGCTAAACATGGCCTTAATTTCGTTATTTCTGATTATTTGCCTAAGAAGCTTAAGGATGATAAAAGCTGGCTGCCATAGAAAAGTTAATAAATCCCTTATTTCCCACCTATTTTCATGGCGGAATATAAAGCTAAAGAAGAGACTAAAGATTCAGGAACTGCTCCTGCATGTCGTGGCTGTCTGAGGTGGGAGCATTTTGGCAAGAATTGCTTTTATTTCTGGGAGGGCAAAAGTAATTGCAGTATGTTTACAACCAGCCCTGATGAGCTTTGATTCTCAATAAGATTTATAAATGGCTAATAATTCTAAATGAGTTATGGGTGTGTAGCTCAGCTTGGATAGAGCGGCAAAGTAAATGCTCCGTAAGCCTTCTAAGCTGTAGGCCGGGGGTTCGAATCCTCCCACACCCGTTTCAATTTTAATTGCCAATAAAAAATAATCAATAGAAAGAATTCAGAAATAATTAATAAAAAATTATCATTAGGTGCACAAACACTGCTTCCATAGTTGTGGATGTGGTTGTTCAGTCATTTTTTTATTTTAAAATGTCGGAAATTTTCCACCAGTTTGTAACTGGTGGCTGAAAGCCAATCTC
>CAZPFO010000018.1:0-31184 GCA_964585935.1 uncultured Methanosarcinales archaeon
CCAAGCAAAACACCACGGTATTGCTTGTTAGGTTGAAGCTTCCTCCAACCCTTCGTCGGAAACCTGAACCTTTAGGTTCAGGAGGAGGTCATATTAATCACTGATAGAATTCTATTTACTTTTTTGTGAAAGCCCGCTTAATGTTCTCTGGCCCTGGTCTGCAGCGTAGGAAACCGGGTTTATTACCATCCCGTCAGTTGCTGCTATAACTTGTGATTCGGTTTCTTTCTTTATATCCCTTATCTCATACAATGGGTCTGCTCTTAGGAAATCAGTTCCAAAGTGCGTTATTATTGCCAGCCTTGGCTTAACTTCATTTATGATTTTGATGGCGTCTTCTTTTGCCAGGCCTTTCTGCTCCTTGTCTTTTTTTAAGTAAGGGACATTCAGGATCAGGATATTTGAATTTTTATACTCTTCTACAATCTCCACACTATATTTTGTATCAGAGCTATAGCTGAGAGTGTATAATGGGGTAAAGAACTTGAATCCAAGCGCATCGTTGCTGTGTATTGTCTTCAGGGCCTTTACCTCAACCTCATTAATTCCAACACGCTGCCCCTGCTCCAAAACAATATATTTTTCCAGGCAGTTTTTGTAGAAATCCCTTAAATAAGGCTTGCTTTTTTCAGTTCCATTGATTACCTCATTATTTGCCACTAAGACTCCTTTTTTGTCAAAACCATTGTAGGTCATTGCGCTAATAACCGCGTTAATGTCATTTGCATGGTTTAGGTGGTTGTGGCTCACAAACAAGGAAGTATTTGCCCTTAAATTTATGCCGTACTGTTTGGCCATATTCAGGCTGCCTGGGCCAGGATCAATATGAAATTGATTGTCAGCAAACTGCAGAATAATGCCTCCAGAGGCCCTTAACTGCTTGCCAACTACGTAAGAGTCCCCTCCAGTGCCTAAGAAAATGATTGATGAATTGATTTTTACCCCCTTTGAAGAGTTAAGGATTGTTTTCTTAATAAATGTTTTGTTTTTTACGGGACAACAAGAATTATTTTTATATATCCTCTTCTTCTGCCGTTTCTTCCTTTCTTGTGGCTAATTTAATCATAAAGTGGGCTGTCCTGAGAACGAATTCCAGGGCAATTAAACTCAATAGATAGTAGAGTATAATCTTCCACATCGAAGGCAGGCTTTTTAATGTTTCTATAGAGGCTGAGAATGAGAAATATGACGAGTCAATAAGAAAAATACCCAGAATGGCAAATGGAACCATTTTTGCCAGGTCTTTTGATAAGTCTTCATTGTAATAAGCTGTTGTTCTTATCACTGCAACAAGAACTATTGAGATCAGGAGTATGTAATTCAGGTCTTGACTTTTTGAGATAAAGATGAATAATAATGACATTATGCTAAACCAAAAAAAGCTAAAAACAGGGAATATTATTATGTGCTCAAAGGCGTATAAAAACAAGCCAAGCAATTTACTGAAGAATCCTCCTTCTTCGATATAATCCCTCAGCCCTATTTTAAAGATATCCTTGCTTGCAACAAACCTGTAGAACTTAAATACAAACACAGCATAAATAACCATGCCTAGTATGTATAAGCCAAGCGGCTGTATTGAACTATAAAACTCTGTAAGAGAGATTTCTGATGTGTAAGCGCTGATATTTATAAGTTCGGCCATATGACTCCGGTTAATATTTATTTAGCAGGGGATATTTAAACTTATTGATTAAAAACCATAAAAACAAAACCCTTAAAAAAGCCTAAATATTACCCTAAGCGGGAGGACTTTACTGGGAGGTTAGCGCTCTCCTGTTACTGTAAATACGCTTCAGACAGGGTGAAGTTGAGGAAAAGATATGGCCAAAACTGTTGGTCTTGGTCTGGACAATGAAACTCTGTCCTTTTGGACTATCTTTTTTGGAAAATTGGTCAGGCTGGGAACAGAGGCTCTTGCCGTTCAAAGCAGCCATAACCTCTTGGGATGGTGCTTAAAGGGTAGCGGAGTCAAGGAAAGATCAAGGTTAAGCCAATAGCTAGGTTTTTTATCAATTCCTTAACACGTCCTCCCGCTTTATTTTCTGAAGGTTATTGAACGGTAAAAATTAAATCAATAAAATTATCAATTAAAAAAATAACCATTAGGCTCACAAACACTGCACAATTAGTTGTGAACGTGTTTGTGTTGCCTCAGTTTCATTTTCAGTTTGCCACAACAAAAATTAAATAGGATTTTCACTTTATACTTAACATGATGGTGAAAATCATCTAATAGTTTTCCTTTATGCTATGGATTAAAGGAGCAGAAGTGGATGAAAATTCCTATTACGCTCAAAAGAAAGGAATTTTCCTATCTGATTGTTTAAAACAGAAAGATTAATGAAGAGATTAATTAAAAATCACACAACTAATTGTGAGCGTGAGATATAAATAATGGTTAAAAATAATTGATAAAAAATTGAAAAAAACTTAAAATGAACCTTATCTACAACAAAATATTCTTAAAGCATAAAACAGAGAATCATCCAGAATGTCCTGAAAGATTACAGTATTTTGACAAAAACATTAAAGAAACAAAAATAGAAAATGGAGAGAAATATCTTTCTTTGATTTATGGTAAAAATTACATTAATTCGATTAAAAAAGCCTCTGAGAACGAGCAATGGCTGGATGGAGATACTTATGCAAATAAATACAGTTATGAAGTTGCTTGCTATGCTGTTGGAGCTTCAATTAAAGCTGCTGAGGAAAATGGTTTTGCTTTGGTAAGACCTCCGGGGCATCATGCAACTCAAAACAAAGCTATGGGCTTTTGTCTGTTTAATAACATTGCAATTGCTTCTCAATATTTTGTGAATAAAGGGAAAAAAGTGCTTATAGTTGATTTAGATAATCATCATGGCAATGGAACGCAGGAAATTTTCTATAATAATGATGAAGTTCTTTACCTTTCAACTCACGCTTTTCCCTTTTACCCAGGCACTGGATGGGTTGATGAGATTGGAGGAGGAAAAGGGAAGGGTTTCAATATAAATATCCCATTGCCGCCTGGAACAGGAGACGATCTTTTTCTTGAAGCCTTGAATTGTTTCATGCCAATAATAAAAGAGCAGTTTAAGCCTGATATTGTGGGGGTTTCAGCTGGATTTGATGCTCATCATCTGGATCCTTTAACATGCCTGAATTTTACAACAAACTCATTCTATGGAGCTGGAAAATTATTGTCAACAAATTTTGAAAATATTTTTGCATGCTTGGAAGGAGGTTATAATGTTGATTTTTTGCATAAGAACATCCTGTCTTTTTTAGATGGGGTAAACAAAGAAGAGAACCAATTTAGGGGGGAGTTAATAAAAACAGAACAACCAATAAAAAAAGAATTTGAGAAAAGATTTGAGGAGTTGAAGAGAAATTTAGAGAATTATTGGAAGCTTAAATAAAAACTACTTTTTTATCTTGCCGTAAACCATAATAAATAAAGCGATGATTATCAAGGTAGTAGGAATTACTGTTAAGTATTTGAACACTTCAAAGAAGACAGACATCAATAAAATTAAAGGCATTAAAACTGCCCCGTAAATCATAAAATTAGAGCCAATTTTCTTAAGCTTTTCTTTTGCTTTAATCTTGTCTATTTCATAACCGTACAGTATATTGATGACTGCCAAAGCAATAAAAGCTATATGTGAAAGCCTTAGTAATCTTCGAGGAAGTGAAGTATAGTCTCCTACAGGGGAAGCTAAGGGGCCGTTAAAAGACCACATACCCATAATTGCTCCGATAATTATTCCACTTAAAATCCAGATCCACCCAAAAGAGATATTTTTCTTTCCTATGACTTCATTCATTTTAGATATCTCTTATCGCTCTTAGCATACATAAGAAACTGGATAAACAAGATTAGGAATGCTACATCGATTACCGCAAACCAGAAAAAGATTACATTTGCTAAATCGCTAAAATAAAAATAACTAGCTAGTCCACCATAAACCACTTTGTATACAATTCCTAATTTTACAAGGTCGATATTCCTGTACATATTCTTATATATAAAATAGTAACCAACGCCCATCGCAAAAACAAAAGCAGCAGACATTTGTAAATACATCGAGTAAACAGGCAAGCTTATATTTAAAAAAGCATATATTGGCTCATAGAGAAGGAAGAATACTGCCCCTAGTACAAGATCATAGATAGCCGCAACTAAAAAAACTCCTTTAAAAAACTCCTCTTTTTTGTTTAACTTTGCCATTGTTATCAAACTGACTACATATCTATTTAAATTTTTCTATATGTACTGGGGAAGGTGCCATCTTTTGAAAGATTTTTTATTCTGTTCCTAAAAGCCAGATTAATGGCCAATGTACCAACAAAACCAAGCAATCGCCTAATTGAAGGGTGGGTTAGAAAATCCCAGCATTTCCAACTTAATCTTTTTGCCACAAGCCTCTTAGAATGAAACTCTTTTATTATCCAACTGATACCATTATAAATTTCCTGAGGCTCCATATTTTTAGGTTTAAATACAATATGCCTGAAATCATATTTTGAGTAGTCATTCGTGATTAATTTTTTCTGTTTTTTAAATTCATCGTATATTTTTGTCCCAGGAATAGGAGTTAAATAAATTCCAAGGAAAGATTCCGGATTTGTATCTTTTAAAAACTCAAAAGTACCTTTAAAAATTGAAGAATCATCTTTAT
This sequence comes from uncultured Methanosarcinales archaeon, assembly GCA_964585935.1. Taxonomy (GTDB): domain Archaea; phylum Nanobdellota; class Nanobdellia; order Woesearchaeales; family GW2011-AR4; genus BS150m-G64. Next base: position 4,668 of record CAZPFO010000018.1, read on the forward strand.
CAAATCCGAAAATAAAGCCCGCTTCAATCCCAACCCCATACTTATGAAGCATTCGGATAGATTTTTTATATTTTTCAATATGATTATGTTTTTTATCCATTTCTCTTAAATTTGGTTTAGAAATGGATTCAAAGCCTAAAAATAAACCAAAGCAACCGCTTTTAGCAGCCAGTTTTACAAGCTCTTCATCTTCTCCGATATCAACAGTTGCCTGGCTAATCCAATAGATATGCAATGGAATCAGAGCCTTGAATAATTTTTTTGCATATACTTTATCCCCTATTATATTATCATCAACAAAAAAAATAAATTTTTTTGGGAAGGATTTTACATTTTTGATATCCCTGATAACATCTTTAACTAATCTTGTTCTGTGCTTATTGTGGTAGAAAGGAGATGTTGAACAAAATTTGCAATTATATGGGCATCCTCTCGTAGCTTCTACAAAATTAGTGGTAATGTAGCCCATGCCTTTGAAAATTTCCCATCTTGGAATTGGCAAATATTTTAATTCCCTGCATTGGTTATTGATATACTGCTTTTTGAGTTTATTATTCTTGAAGTCTCTAATCAACTCCCTCCACTTTCCGTCAGCGTCTCCAATTATAATGGAATCAGCATGTTTTAAGGATTCTTCAGGCATTAAACTTGGGTGCAGTCCTCCAAAAACAACAGTAACTTCCCTCTTCCTGAATTCATCCGCGATTTCATAAGCTCTTGGAGCAACAGATGTATTAACAGAAATTGCAACAAGATCAACATCCAGATTATAATCGATTGGGGAAATCTGTTCATCTATTACTTTAATTTCATTTTCTTTGGGGGTTAGTGCAGCAATATTGGCTAAAGCCAAGGAAGGAAACCTCAGAAATATAGTCCCTTTAGGTTTTTCTTTTTGCTTTACCCTAAGAAAATCTTTTATTAACGATATAAGCAATATCTTCATGATATTTTGACAATTAAATAGATATTATTTAAACTTTTATAATTTAAAAAAAACAAGAAATAATTTTAATCAATCTTCCTTATTTCCATAACATCTACGTTGTTCCTGGGCCTTACGTCTGATACAACAACAACCAAGTCGTCTTTTTGGAGCATCTTCTTGTCTTTCAGGAGCTTTATGGCATCTTTGCATGTGACTTCAAAATCCTTGTCAAAGTTGACAGTAAAAGGAATTGTGCCCCAGTTGATGATAAGCCTTCTTCTTAAGTTCTCATCATTTGTAAATGCAAAAATATTTGTGTTTGGCCTGTGTTTTGCCACCATCCTCAGAAGCCTGCCGGAATTTGTGAAAACCAGTATGGCTTTTGCACGGAGGCTTTCTGCATTTATGCAGCTGCCCATTGTGATAACTTCCTTTACCTCTTTTATCTCTTTGCCGTTTTCATACTTTACCTTGGAGCCGAATTTCGGCTGCACATTTTTAGCTATTTTATGAAGTATTTTGACGCTCTCTACAGGGTAATCTCCTTTGGTGGTTTCTGATGTAAGAAGCATGCAATCTGCCCGTTCAAAAACAGCATTGGCAACATCAGTAACTTCTGCTCTTGTAGGACGAGGATTAGTAACCATTGATTCAAGAAGATGCGTAGCAACGATAACAGGCTTTCCAGCGTTTATGCATTTTTTGGTAATCATCCTCTGCACAATCGGGATTTCTTCAAGTGGCATCTCTACTCCCAAATCCCCCCTTGCTACCATTATGCCGTCTGCAACTTCAATTATCTCATCAATATTTTTTATGCCTTCCTCATCCTCTATCTTGGCAATGATTCCTATCTTGTGTTTTGCTTTTTCAAGCAATTTCCTCATTTCAAGAACATCTTCCTTTCTTTTTACAAATGACTGGGCAACAAACTCAACGTTGTTTTTAATAGCCAGCTCAATATCTTTTTTGTCTTTTTCAGTTATGGCGGGCAGGTTAACTTTTATTCCTGGCAAATTAACGCACTTTCTGTCTCCTATCTTTCCTTTGTTCAGGACCTTGCATGTTACATGGTAAGGATCTATCTTTAGAACTTCCAATGCCATCAAGCCGTCATCAATCGATATTACGTAGCCTTTTTTTACATTCTTTACAAGGTCTGCATAATCAATATGAGTATGTTTTTCTCCTTCCTGGATATCACAGGCAGAACTTACAGCTATTTTGAATGTATCTCCTTCTTCCAGGCCTACTTCTCCCCCTTCAGTATTGGTTCTTATTTCAGGGCCTGTTGTGTCCAGCATTATTGCCAGAGGCATGTCCCGGCTTTTGTTTATTTCTTTTACTTTGTTTATTATATCCTGGTGCCACTCCCTGGTTCCGTGAGACATATTAAGCCTTATTATACTTGCTCCAGCTTCAGCTAGCTTTAGAAGTATCTCCTTTTTCTCTGTCTTAGGACCTGCCGTTGCTATTATTTTTGTTTTTGCCATCTTTACTTAAAATGATCATAACCTTTTCCAATAGTTTTTTTCTTATTATTGTCCAGCATATAAATACCCCTGTTTTTTGGCAAAATCTCTCCAACTATCCTTACTCCTTTTATAAAATTTTTCAATTTTTGGAATTTTTTTCCGGGAATAGTGAATACCAGTTCAAAATCTTCTCCTCCGTAAAGCGCGAAATTATAAGGGTCCTTGTTTACTTTGCCTGCGTCAGCAATAGTAGTCTTTGATATTGGGACTTTCTCTTTGAAGATAACGGCGCCAACTTTGCTTGCATTGCATATATTTCTGATTTCCTGCGCTAAACCATCACTTACATCTTCCATTGCATTTACATGCGTTGCTATCTTTCTTGCAAGGCCTAGCCTGGATTTGGGCTCTAAATGGGGTTTTATGGATTTTCCTTTCCTGTTTTTTAATAATAATTCAAGGCCTGCAGAGGATTTGCCTAAATCCCCGCTAACACAAATTAAATCATTGACTTTTGCATTGCTTCTTAAGCATAAGTTTTTCTTTTCAACGAAACCGAGCATGGCGATATTGATGACTATCTGCTTTGAATGAGTTATGTCTCCCCCAATAATGCTTATTTTGTATTTCTTCCCTGCTTTGTTAAATCCCTTGTATAAGCTGTCTATAAAATCCAGGCTTGTATTTCCGGGCAGTGCAAGCGATATCAAGGCATACTTGGGCAGACCGCCCATCACAGCTATATCACTCACATTAACTTCAATAGCTTTTGTTCCAATCTGTTCAGGAGCGCTGTATTTTAATGAAAAATGGTCATCTTCTACAAGCATATCGGTTGTGGATAATAAGAAGAGGTTTTTGCTGAACTTCAAGACAGCAGCATCATCCCCTATACCTGCAATGACATCTTTAGAGAAAATCCTGGTTTTTTTGCTAATCCTTTTTATCAATTCAAATTCCCCGCCAATGTCTGAGATTTTCATTTAAGTTAAAGAACCATCTTTTATGTCAAAACCACCCATCAGAGAGTTAAACGCCAAATTCCTTTGGAATTTAATATCACAGTGGCATGATTTGGTTAGCACTTGCATATTTCAGTGGTTTTTGACACTTGAAATTCTACGAAACAGCATGTGTGGTTTTTGAGCACAACGGATTCCACTCATCAAAGATGAGTGGAATTTCATTGTTTAAAAACCTTTAGAAAAACACAGCATTCAGGTAATTATTGGATAATCTAATCACTATAATGTCTTTTTTATTGAAGAAATATTCTTTGCCAAGGGAATCGACAACTAACAGCCCCTTGCTCATGTCAGAGATTATTGATACTTTCCTGCCTTTCTTTAAAATTCCCTTTTTTAGCTTGTATTTGCCGCTTAGACTTCCTTCATAAGGCTCCCGAATAACATACTCGAACTTGTTTGCTGTTAATTTTATTTTTTTGCCTCCGCAGCTCTTTATCCATGCATAAGAGCCAGCCGGCGTTCCGACTAAAATCCCGCTGCTTTTCTGGCGCTCCTTGTAGCCATTAATCCTGATATAATATCTTGAAGTTATATATTTCTTGTCAGAGCCAATGTAAAATTCATTCAGGGCAAGGGAGGGTATTTTCTTGCTGTTAACGAAGGCTTCGAGCCTGGCTAATTTTTTTATATTGAATTTGTTTTTTATTACCTTATTTATTTTTTTTTCAAAGTCTTTCCTGTCAGCACTTAAGAAAAAACCTTCTTTCATCTTAATATCAGAATTAACTCCGAAAATGGGCTTTTTGTCATAAATAAAATGAGAAGCCTTCAGGAAGGTTCCATCTCCTCCGACAGCTATTACCAAATCTTTGTTTTTAAAATAATTCTTTCTTAATTTTTTCCTTTCAATAGAAGAATGTTTTATTCTTAATTTAGTTAAAGTGCCTTTTACCCTGCTTAGTGTCAAAGAATCCTCTTTTGTTTCCGGCCTTGTATAGACCACAAGCACGTTTTTTAATTCCATAGCCAACACTTGAAAATTATTTTATTTAAATGTTTGTTTTCTTTATCTCTTCAATCATCTTTTGGATTATATCTTTTTCTTCAACTCTCTCTTTTGACTCGCCGTTTTTGTAGAATAAATTTCCGTTCTCAGCCCCGACAACCCCTAAATCAGCCTCCTTTGCCTCTCCCGGGCCGTTAACTCCGCAGCCCATGATGGCGATGTGCAATGGATTGTTAATTTTCTCAGTTTCCTTTTCCAGTTGCTTTACAATATTTATGACGTCAATGTTTGCCCTGGCGCACGTAGGGCAGGAAGTTATTTCAATTCCCCTTTTTCTTAGTTTTAAGGCTTTAAGGATCTGCCATGCAACTTTGACTTCCTCTTCAGGCTTGTCGGATAAAGAAATTCTTATAGTGTCGCCTATGCCCTGCAATAGCAAAGAGCCAACTCCAACTGAGGAGTTAATTGTTCCTGTGAACTTAGAGCCGGACTCTGTTATTCCTAAATGCAGCGGGTAGTGGCTTCTTTCTGAAAATAATTTATAAGCTTCAATTGTCCTTGGGACATCAGACGCTTTTAACGAAACAACAATATTATCAAATTTAAGATTTTCCAGAATTGCTATGTTTTTTATTGCGCTTTCAACCATAGCCATGGCTGTCAACCCATAGTTTTTCTCAATCTCTTTCTCTAAAGAACCCAGGTTAATGCCAATTCTTATCGGGATATCATGCTGTTTTGCCGCTTCAACAATAGCCTTGATTTTTTCTTCAGAGCCGATATTTCCCGGGTTGATCCTTAATTTGTCAGAATATTTTGCTGCTTCTACTGCTAATCTATAATCAAAGTGGATGTCTGCAACTAAAGGTATTGTGATGTTTTCCTTTATCGTCTTTAAAGCATTAGCTGATTCCATGTCCGGAACAGAAACCCTAATGATCTCACATCCGACATCCTGTAAAGAATGTATCTGTTTTATTGTTTCATCTGTGTTTTTTGTCAATGTGTTTGCCATAGACTGAATGGCAACCGGGTTATTGTTGCCGATTTTTACTTTTCCAATCCTGATTTCTTTTGTTGGTTTTCTTGGAATCATTTTAATTTTATACTAATTCAATACCGTCCCTGATTATTTCCTCAGTCATCAAGTCTTTTTTCTTTTTTAATTCTTCAAACTCTTTTTCCTTAAAATAATGCAGCTGAATATTTTCCTTTAGTTTATTTGATAAAGTAATTTTTTTATTTCTCTCCACATTTTTTTCAGTAATGATGCACAGATCAAAATCGCTTTCTTCAGAAGCTGTGCCTTTTGCATGGCTTCCGAACAGAATAATTTTTTTGATTTCGATTGTTTCGATTATTTTTCTAACGGTTTCTGCCAAATGAGTTATCCTTGAGGCTCTTAACCCTTTAAAATCAGATTTTTCTTTTTTTAAGATATCCATCAACAATCGGGAATATTCATTTATCAGATTTATGGAATAATAATGCCTTTTCCCCTGTTTTTTATAATTTAAAATTTTAAAATGAACTAGTGCTTCCAACGCCCTTGATAATGCAAAATTTCCTGATTTTGTTAATTTTCTTATTTCGCTTCTTGTTACATTTCTTCCAGGAGCTTCTGAAAGCAGCCTTAAAATTTTCCATGCAGTTTTGTTTCCCAGATAATCTTCGAATAACATCATAATGCCTCAATCAGTTCGATAAACGGTTTCACAACATCCTTATAGAAAGATTCTGCTTCTTGTTTTGTTATTTTCGATGTGAGCAACCTGTGGGTATAATATTGCGCTTTTGTTCTTTCTTTTTTAGCATCTTTGAGTATCGCTGGCAGTATCTCTTCCGCATTAATATCAAGATTCAGTGAATTATATTTCTCTTTTGCTTTTTCTAACAATCTGATCAATTTATCTAATGTTCTTTTTTCTTTAAAGCAGTGTTTCAATGCTTCAATTGTCGCAGAATGCACAAATTTTCCAGAAATTCTTAGAGAGTATTTTTTTGCTAAAAATAATTTTGCAAGATTATGCAATGCATAGTAGCCAGCAACAATTGCCCATTTTGGCGAAAGTTCCATAAATTTGAAGCTCATGTCTTTGTCTTCTTCATAATTATTTCTGTGGAATTCCAGGTAAGTCTCTTTTTCTATTTCTGCAAGGTTTCTTATTATGCCCTCTCTTCTTAATTGGTTAAATTCCATTTTTATGTAATTAATCTTTGTTTATTTATAAATATTTCCATTTTTATGTACTATTTAGTACATTTTAATGTAATTTATTTATATTTTTATAGCATCTCTTTTATCGTCTTCAAAATATTCTCTTTTGTCAGTCCACAAAGCTCTTTCTGCTTGTCCTGCTTGGCCTGTTCTATGAATTTGTCAGGCACGCCTAATATTTTTACATTAGCTTTAATGTTATTTTCTTCCAGAAGCTCAAGAATAGCCGAGCCCAGGCCACCTTTAGCCATGCCTTCCTCTATTGTGATTATGTTTTTTGTTTTTTTAGCCAAATTCAGGATTAAGTTGTTGTCTAATGGCTTGACGAACCTTGAATTGACAACTGCAATGCTTTTTTTTACTTCTTTTGCTGCTTTTAATGCTTCATACAAAATAGGGCCTGCTCCAATAATTGCAAGGTCTTTTCCATTTTTCAGGATTTCTGCTTTTCCTATGGGCAGTTTTTTCAGGTCTTTATCCAGTTTTACACCCAGACCTTCGCCTCTTGGGAATCTTATCGAGGAAGGGGAGTCAAGAAAAGTAGAGGTGTGGAGCATATGCTGCAGCTCGTTTTCATCCTTGGGAACCATTATAGTCATGTTTGGAACTGTTCTCAGGGATGAGATGTCAAAAGGGCCATTGTGTGTAGGGCCGTCATCACCCACTAGGCCAGCCCTGTCCATGGCAAAAACAACAGGAAGGTTCTGCAAAGCCACGTCGTGTATTATCTGGTCATAAGATCTTTGCAGGAAAGTTGAGTAAATTGCGCAGACAGGCTTTAAACCGTTAACAGCTAGTCCGGCAGCAAATGTAACTGCATGCTCTTCTGCAATCCCAACATCAAAGAACCTTTCAGGGAACTCTTCTGCAAACTCATCCAGGCCAGTGCCATTTTTCATTGCTGCGGTAATCGCAATTATTTTCTCGTTTTTTTCTGCTAGTCTGGTCAGTGTTTTTCCGAAAATCTGGGTGTATGTTGCCTTATCTGTATTTTTCAGCTTCTCGCCATTTTTCATGTTAAAAGGGCTCATGCCGTGGCATTTATAGGCATCATTCTCTGCTATGTTGTAGCCTTTGCCTTTCTCTGTTTTTATGTGCAGCAGGACAGGCCCTTTCAATTTTTTTATAATTGTTAATGCTTTTATCAGCTCTTCAGTGTTATGGCCGTCTAAAGGCCCGAAATATTTAAAGCCCAGTTCTTCAAACAACAATCCGGGAGTCGCAAACGTCCTGAGTTTTTCCTGGAGCTCAACTATCCTTTTTGCCCGTTCTTTGCCAATAGCAGGTATTCTCCTGAGAAATTTTTCTGTTCTCTTTAAGATGTCAAAATATTTTTCTGATAAAATGACCCTGTTTAGGTAAGAAGATAAGGCACCTACATTAGGGCTTATGCTCATACGGTTGTCATTTAATATAACAAGGATATCTGTTTTTGATGCGCCTGCGTTGTTAAGACCTTCGAAGGCCATGCCTCCTGTCAGGGAGCCGTCTCCTATGACTGCAATAACCTTGTTGTCTTCATTCTTTATGTCGCGGGCTTTTGCTATGCCTAATGCTGCGGAAATTGATGTTGAAGCATGCCCGGTGCCAAAAGCATCATGCACAGACTCATTAATATTACAGAAACCTGAAATTCCTTTGTACTGCCTTAAAGTATTGAATTCTTTGTTTCTTCCTGTCAACAGCTTATGGGCATATGCCTGATGGCTTGTATCCCATACAATACGGTCCTTGGGAGAATTGAAAACATAATGCAGGGCTATTGACAGGTCTACAACCCCCAGGGATGAGCCCAGATGCCCGCCGTTTTTTGCAACTGTTGTTATTATTTTGCTTCTTATTTCTTTTGCTAATCTTGATAATGCTGCTCTACTTAGTATTCTAAGGTCTTTTGGTTCATCGATCTTATCCAAAATGAAACTACCAGTAGCTTGTCTTTCCATTAATATATCCCCCAGTCGTGGTAGTCAATAACCGTTTATAAAAGTTTTTAAAGAGCAGCATCTTTATAAAAAGAATTCAATAGATAAGATTCAAAAGATAATTATCAATAAAAAATAAACCAATAAGTTCACAAACACTGCTTCCCTGGTTGTGGGTGTGTATGTTCAGTCGTTTTTTATTTTAAATTGTTTAAAACGATTGAAAAATAAAATAAAAAACTCAACTGGAACAGGTGCAAACAATTGTGAATGTGGAGCATAAACAATGGTTGAAAAATAATAATTAAAATATTGATAGAAAATTCAAATGATAAAATTGATTGAAAAATAATTAATAAAGATGGAAAAAGAAACTGAAGAAATAATAAAAGAAGTTGAAAATGAGGAATTTGAAGAAAAAGACCCATGGTATAAAGGACCTATTAAGTTTATCATTATGCTGTTTTTGCTTTTAATAATGGTTATGTGGGTTTTCTCCTATTATGCTGTTGAGGTTGATCCTTCTCCCAAGAGAATACCTGCTATAGAAGAAGTTTTTATCCAGAATTTTGAAGTAAATATCTCTGGTGAGAGGAACATAGTGGATAAAGATGATTATGCTAAGTTAATTACACCCAATGATCCTGTTATCAAGCAAACAGCAGACAAGATTGCCAGTATGGCTTGTGATGGAAGCAGAGTGTGTTATGCAAAGGCAATATTCTATTTTGTGAGGGATAATTTCCAGTATGTTTCTGACCCTGTTGCTTTTGAGTATGTCAAGGGTGCGAGAGAGAGTTTGGTTTTAAAGAGCATAGATTGCGAGGATGGGGCAGTTTTAGCTGCTAATTTATTAGAGGCTGTAGGTATTAAAACTCGCCTAGTATTTATACCAAGACACGCTTATATTGATATTTGGCTTCCAGAGGCTGCAAAAAGGTACAAACAAGAGAATGGGTGGATTTCTTTAGACCTCACTTGTAAAAATTGCGATTTTGGGGAGATTCCATACCAGAATGTAAATCAACCTAAAACTTATTCTTAAATTCTAAAATAACTTTTTTTAATATTTTTTTATTTTAAATCACCCAAATAGCATTTCAACTATCAAATTATGATTTTCTTCACTGGACATCCTCGCGTAAGCTATTTAAAGTAAATCATTTACATAGTTTCAACAAAGAAAAGATTGGTGATTTAAAATGAATAATCAAAAAAAGAGTAAATTTTATTGGAATAAAGAAAGTTTAGATAGTTTGAGAGAACATAAGAAACAAGCTCTTTCCTATAAAGAAATCGCAGAAAAGATGAGACTTTCTGAATCACAGATATCCAATGCCTGCTTTAAGTATAGAATCCTACTTGATGATAAATCAAGAAAAATAGCATTAAGAAATGCTCAATTAAAAGGGATAAAATCCAATATTGAAAAGCATAACTTAACAGAATGGTCTAAAGAGAAGATATCATATTTAAAAGAATTGAAGAATAGAAGTTTATCTAATAAGGAAATTGCTAAGGAATTATCTACGTCCAAATCATCAGTGGATAACGCATGTTTTTTATTTAGAATATTGCTTAGCCCAGAGGAAAGAAGAAAAAAACGAAGTGAAGCTGGCCAAAAGGGTAGTTTAAAGCTTAGACCTTATTACAAGAAGAGAGGAGAGATTAATAAAATAAACTCTGAGTTAGGGTATATAGTTGGAGTCTTATTCGGGGACGGGAGTACAATTGATAAGGGAAATCATGGTTCTGCACAGTTAAAAACAGTAAATAAATCATTTGCAAGTACTTTCTTTAAAGCATTGAAAGATTATGGGTTTGATCCAAAATATCAGATTAGAACGTATAATAAGATATTCAAAAAGGAGAACAGAGTTTATAACAATGTTGTTTATCATGAAGTAAGCTATAGTAGCATTTATTTTGTAAAAAATATTTTAAGTTTATTTGGACCAACAGATACAAAAAATTGGAAAATCAATGTCGAGTATATACTTTCCTTAAGTGCTGAATTTTACAAACCTATGGTTAGGGGGTTATTTGATTCTGAAGGTTGTTTTTGGATTAGCAAAGACAAAAAAGGGTGTTTAGAATTTAGCTCGACAAATAGAACAGGTGCAGAAAGTTTACATTTATTATTATCCCACTTAGGTTTTGATTTTAGGTTAAATAGCGTAAAAAGGGGTGGATTTTATGAATATAAAATAAGAACAAAAAAACTTTCAAATATTAAGAAATTTCATGATGAAATTGGGTTTAGTGTTGATTATAAACAGGAAAAATTAAAAGATTTTCTAAAAGATACAAAACAGAAGGAGACTGGGTAAGCCTTGAAAGCACATGCAATAATTGCGAATTCGGCCAGAGGCCTTGGTAAGATGGATAAAGGTAAAAAACCGGCTTTGTGTAAATATTGTTGATTTTGCTGAATAAATTACTTTAATCTTATGTGCTAATCTAACAAAATCAAAAAATTTATAAACTACTTCACAGTTACTAATTTGTATGAAAGTTATAGATTATTTTGTTAATAGGGCGGATCAATTTACAGGTTCAGATGAAGAAAAAATACAGCATCATAAATATTTTCGAAGCGAGATTTTAGCCGGAATAGCGTTAATTGGGGGGGGAGTTTTATATGCCCCATTTGGAATTGTTGCATTAATAGCAACTGCAGATGTTGGTGTTCGGTTAAGAAAAAATGCTTATTCAGAAAAACCTGTCTCAGGACTCGTAGGATTATTGAGGGAATATGCCCCTTTAGCTATAAAAAAAATTCGAAAAAAAACATTAATCTAAGTCTATTTTATATATAAAGCCAACTTTTGCAGGTTTGCACAAATAAATTATTCTGTACAAATATTGTTGATTAAGCATATAAAACATTAGTCTAGGGCTATTTCTTGTGCAAAGCCTAAAAAACCTCAACATTTATAAATAACAACCTAATCCTAAACTTAAATTAATCCCATAGACTAACGCTTTATTGCGGTAGGAGGGTAGACTGATGCAAAAGCAGGAAGTAATCAATACATTAAAGAAAGTAAAGGAAAATTCTACTAAGAGGAATTTTAAGCAAAGCGTTGAGCTAATCATAAACCTTAAAGGGCTTGATCTTAAGAAGCAGGACAATCAGGTAAATATATTTGCTAACCTGCATTACAGCTGGGGAAAGAAGCTAAGTGTTTGCGCTTTTACAGGGCCTGAATTAAAGAAACAGGCAGAAGGCCTTTGCGAGCAGACAATAACGGCAGAGGATTTCCCAAAATACAAGGATAAGAAGCTGTTAAAGCAGCTGGCAAAAAAGCACGATTTCTTCATTGCTCAGGCTAATATCATGTCTCAGGTGGCAACGAATTTTGGAAGAGTTCTTGGGCCATTAGGCAAGATGCCGAATCCGAAGATGGGATGTATTTTGCCGCCAAATGGAAACGTAAAGGCTGTTTATGAAAGGCTGCAAAAGACAAAAAGGATGATGTCAAGGAACAACCCAATAATACAAAGCGGTGTCGGCAAGGAAGATATGAAGGATGAGGAGCTGGTTGACAATATAATGACAATTTACAATACTTTAATCTCTGCTTTGCCCAATGAAAAGCACAATGTAAAGAATGCTTATTTAAAATTGACAATGGGCGAGGCTTTCCTGATAGGCGGAAAGGAAGAAAAGAAAGAAGCTAAGGAAGAAAAGAAAGAAGGCAAAAAAGAAGAAAAATCAATAGGTAAGGACAAGCTGAAAGAAGGAGCAAAATCAGAGAAAGAAAAAAAGGCCGCTGAACCAGCAAAAAAAGAATCAACAAATAAAAAATCAGCAAAAAAAGAAAATAAGAAATCAACCAAATAAAAATGGAAAAAACGCACCATGTAGCAGGATATAAGAAGAAGGTTGTTGAAGGTATTGTGAACTGCATTAAGGAATATCCAATTACAGGTGTCGTGAATATGGAGAATTTGCCTGCTCCACAGCTGCAGGCTATGAAATCCAAGTTAAGGGGCAAGGTTCATCTGGTCATGACAAAGAAAAGGCTAATGAAAATTGCCTTAGAACAAGCAAAGAGTGACAAGAAAGGGATAGAAGAGCTGGAGAAGAACTTTGAGGGAATGCCTGCCTTGTTGTTTACAAAAGACAGCCCATTCAAGCTGAGCAGGATGTTGCAGCAAAGCAAAAGCTCTGCTCCTGCAAAGGGCGGGCAGACAGCGCCTAAAGATATTATTATTCCAAAAGGGCCTACAAGCTTCGCTCCTGGCCCGATAATTTCAGAATTAGGATCTGTTGGAATCAAAACCGGTGTTGAAGGCGGCAAGGTGGCTGTTAAAGAAGATAGTGTTATTGCGAAGAAGGGAGACAAGATAAAGCCAAAAGCAGCAGAAATTATGACAAGAATGGGCATTGAGCCTATGGAAGTTGGCTTAGATTTAGTGGCTGCTTATGAAGAAGGAATTATTTATACAAAGGATGTCCTGCAGGTTGATGAGAAAGAGTTTATGGGCAAATTAAACAGTGCGTGCTCAGGAGCACTTAATCTTGCTGTATTTATTGATTATGCAAGCAAGGATACAATCAACACTTTATTGGGCAAGGCATTTAATGAGGCTAAGGCTGTTGGCTTAAGCCAGAATATAATTGACAGCGGGATTGTTGAAGAATTGTTAGGGAAAGCAGAAAGAAGCATGTTAAGCTTGAAGGATACTGGGAATATCGAAGTCCAGGAGAAGCCAAAAGCAGAAGAGCCAAAGCCCGAGGTTAAAGAAGAAAAACCAAAACCAGCAGAAAAGAAGGAAGAGCCTAAAGGAGAACCTCAGGAAGTTAAGGAGGAGAAGCCTGTTGCTGCAGAGGTTAAAGAAGAAAAGCCAGTTGAGAAAGCTGAAGAGGCAAAAGGGCCTGAGAAAAAAGAAGAACCAGAAAAACCACAAGAACCTAAGCCAGAAGAGAAAAAGGCTGAGGAAGAGAAACTGGAAGAAAAGAAAAAAGAAAAAGTTGAGAAAAAGGAAGAGCAGATTTTGGAAAAAGAGAAAGAGATTATAGAAGAAGAGCAGAAGGTAGAGGAAGAGGCAAAAGAAAAAGAAAAAACCGAGTCAGATGCTGAAAAGGAGGCAGAAGAAGCTGTAAAAGAAGAGAGGGAGAAGCAGCTTGAAACAGAGAGGATTGAACAGGAGAAGAAATTCGAGGAAGTAGAGGAAAGGAAAGAGAAAAAAGAAGAAAAGAAAGATGTTGATAAGAAGGTTAAGGAGATGGTTGAAGAGACACAGAAATTTGTAAAAGGCGAAAAAGGGCCGACTGCAGACGATTTATTAGGGGATGTCGAGAAGGAAATTAAAGAAGAAAAACCTGAAGTTAAGGAAGAAGCTGAGGAAAAACCAAAGCCAGAGGAAGAAAAAGTGCCGAGTGCCCAGGAATTAGTGAAAAAGAAAAAAGAAAATGAGCAGAAAGAAGTGGAAGATTTGACAAAACAACTTTTAAGGAAAGGCACATTAAGAGGAAAGAAATAAATCAATATAACTATCATTAATAAATTAAAATCATAAGTTGGAGGTAACGAAGATGGAATATATATACGCTGCGATGCTTTTGCATAAAGCAGGACAGAAGGTAGAAGAAGCGAGTGTCAAGAAAGTGCTTGAAGGTGCCGGGGTCAAAGTAGATGAGGCAAGAGTAAAGGCTTTAGTGGCTGCTTTGGATGGAGTCAATATAGACGAAGCCATAGAAAAAGCGGCTGTGCCTGTTGCTGTTGCTGCACCAGCTGCTGCAGAAGGAGGAAAAGCAGAAGAGAAGAAGGAAGAGAAGAAAGATGCAGTAGAAGAGAAGAAAAGCCAGGAAGCTGCAGCTGCAGGGTTAGGAGCATTATTCGGTTAAATTTTTTCAATCTTTTTTTAAAGATGAAAACAAGCAGGGAACGTGACATACAATGCAAGAAAAGATTAAGATATTCGAAGATCTGAAAGTATTGAAAAAAGAGATAAATGATTTAAGAAAGAACCTAAATAGCATTGATGACCAAAAGGAGTCATGGTTCGATAAAAAGGAAGAGTATGGAAGCAGCATAAGAGAGCTGATAAAAAACATAAAAGACGGAAAGGCAAAAAGGGATGAGCTGACAAAGAGGGTAAAAGAAAATAAAAAAGAGAGGGATGAGCTAAACCAGAAGATAAAGGCAGGCGTTTCCAAACTAAAAGAGCTAAACGAAGAAAAATCACAGATTTCTAAAGAACGTGGTGAAGACCCTTCCAGGATCAAGGAGACTATTGAAAAGCTAGACTTAAGCATAGAAACAGATGCTATGTCTTTTGAGAATGAAAAGAAGGTTATGAAAAGGATCAATGAACTGAAAAAGAAGTTCAAGGAAGCTGAAATAAAGAGCGAGGCTTATGAGAATTTCAAGAAGGTATCCAAGGGCATTGATAACTTTAAGAAAGAGGCTAATCTGGTGCATTTGGCTATGCAGGGCAGGGCAAGGGAGAGCCAGAAGCTTCATGAAAGCTTAGTTGCTAATTCTAAGGAAATAGACAAGCTGAAAGTTGAGGAAGAGAAGGCTTTTGAAAGATTTATTGAGTTCAAGAAGAAGTTTACCGAGGTTAATTCTTTGCTGAAGGAGAAGCTGACAAAACTTGGCGAGATAAAGAAGAAGCTTGATGGATTCAGGCTGAAGGATAAAGAAAAAAGGAAATTAGATGAAGAGTCCTTCATAAAGAGCAAAGAAGCAGAAGTGGAGGAGAAGATAAAAAAAGGAGGAAAGCTGACAACAGAGGATTTGCTGGTTTTTCAGAATAAGCGATAGAAATTATTTCTCCTCTTTAATAATCTTGATATAATTACGCTTTTAGCATGTTATTCTTATTCAATATCGGCATGCCTAAAAAATAGCCTAAACCGATATATTTATAAATATAAAGATATCTCTTTTTTGTATGCTTATGTCAGAAAGATTATATAAGAGGATTTTAGAGAAAAAAAGGATTTTAGATTCATATAGGCCATTGAATAAACTGCAATTGCAGGTCTTAAAAGAGGAGTTTTTGATTGAGTATGTTTACAATTCAACATCTATTGAAGGGAATACGTTAACATTGAATGAGACTAGACTTGTGCTGCAGGAAGGGATTACTATTGGGGGGAAAAGCCTGAGAGAGCATCTTGATGTAACAAATCAAAAAGAGGCTTTTAATTGGATTGAGGCATTTATTAAGAACAAAAAGGAAATAAAAGAAGCAGATATCCTAATGTTACACAGAATTACATTAAAAGGCATCTCCGATTACTGGGCTGGAAAGTATAAAACTTCACAAAACAGAATTGTTGGTTCAAAACTAAAAACAACTCCGCCATATAAGGTAAGTACTGAAGTGGGTAATCTTGCTTATAGTATAAATAAAAACCTCCAAGGATATAACTCCGTTGAGTTAGCAGCATTAGCCCATCATGAACTTGCAAGAATCCACCCTTTTGTTGACGGCAATGGAAGAACAGCAAGGCTGTTTTGCAATCTTATTTTGCTAAGCAGAGGTTATCCCCCTATAATAATAAGAGCTAAAGAAAGAAAAAAATATTTTGACTGCTTGGAAAAAGCGCATTTTGGCAATTTGAGATCATTTGTTGATTTTATAGCTTTAAGAGTAGAGGAATCTTTGATAATCTATACAAGCGCTTTTACAAAAACAACAAAAAATAAAGAGTTATTGCCTCTGTCTGTTTTAGCTAAAGAAACGCCCCATTCTCAGGAATATTTGAGTTTATTGGCTAGGAAAGGCATATTGCCTGCCACAAAGATTAATGATGTTTGGCATACCAGCAGGGAAGAGATAGAAAAATACATGAAAAGTGTCAAAAAGAAGTAATATCGGTATCGGCTAAAAAAGTAAATAGCCGATATTTAATCTTTACCCTTAATAATCTCAACATAACCGCATTTGCCACAGGTTACCCTGCCTTTGTGTTTAGCTAAGAATGTTCCAACACCACACTTTGGGCAGAACTTATTGGTTCTCTGCAGCTTGTTTCCTTCTACTTTGTAGAGTTTCCATCTTTGCATCGGCTTTTTTGGTTTTTTCTTTGGTTTTGGCATTTTATTAATTCTTTATTAGTTATTTTTTATATTTTTTTAGATTAGTAATAATTATTTTTTCTCTTCTTCTTTTGCTTTTGGTTTTTGTTTAGGTTTTTCTTCTTCTACAGGCTCTTTTTTTTCTTCTGCCGGCTTTGCTGCCTCAACAGGTGCTGCTCCTTCCCCTGCTTTTGCTTTCTTTTCTTTTGGCTTTGGTTCTATATTTTTCATAGACTTTTCATCATTGTAAACATAAGCATAGATGTCTGCCTTTTTTATGCCGAAGTTTGTATAAAGATTCCTTATAACTATCAGCTTTTCGTCGCAATTGATGGAAGATGATATTTTTTTCTTTACTTCTTCATATGAAGGAGTTGCTGCTTCAAAAACCACTTCGCCTTTGAGTTTTACCCTGGATAAGAGCGCTTCTTCTTTTTTTTCTGTAATTTTTAAGTCCATAGAATTCACCTTACCTTTATTGCGTATTCGCCCTTGGCAGTCATTTCTGTTTTCTTGGCTATTGAAGACTTATTAGGATCAATGATATATAAGCGGCCCTGCCAGTTTGTTGAGAACTGGTTGCCTTTACAGGCAGGGCATTCATTGCCTTCTACAAACAGTTTGCATTTTTTACAGGCTTTTTTCTTCATTTTTTCTTCTTAGCTTTTGTTTCCTTTTTTTCAGTTTTTTTCTCAACTTCTTTTTTCTCCTCTTGTTCCTCTTCAATCCAGTCAATTCTGCCTAATCCTGGCTGCCTCATTGTAAGGCCCAGCTTAGGGTTCATAGGATCCTTGAATGAAATTGCAATGATACGGGCCCTGCATGAGTCGCCTACTTTCAAAACCCTTTTTGACTCTTTTCCTGCCAGTGTCTTGTCTTTGCTAAAACTCACAAAATCATCCATTGTTTGCGAGACATGAATCATGCCCTCTATCGGCCCCAGATTGATAAATGCGCCGAACTCTGCTATATCCCTTATTTTTCCTAAAACCACTTCCTGCAATTCAGGCTTGAATACCAATAATTCAAATGTTGCGTCATAGTAGGAAGCGCCGTCTCCTGGTATGATTATTCCTTCACCAACTCCTTTTAAATTTGCTATATCTATGACTATTCCAAGATCTTTTGATATAAAGCCATCGTACTTTTTCTTCAGCCTTTTTATCACAGCTTCGCTCACGTCCAAACCGAATAGGTCAGGAGGAACTCTTATATGGTCTTTAAGCTCTATTTTGTAGAACATTTTAAGTTTAGGTGTTAGGGGTTATTTTTAAATCTTTCCTTCTAGTACAAGCCTTTTCTTCTGCCTTATTATAATGAGGGGAATGTGCTTTGTTTTTAGCTCTTTTTTCAGAAGCTTATCCTGTGTTGCCACTATGAACTCTTTTTTATTTGCATTATTCAGTATTAATTCATCCACTGTCAGTTTTTCACTGGTTTTTATTATCCCTATTTCCTTTAACTTTACCAGTTTAAGGGCAAATTTTGCCGCTTCTTTGCTTTTGCCTTTCTGTTTCTCAATTATGTTGTTCAATTCTTCTATTGCTCTGTCTAAAATGTAAAGTTTGTAACTGAAAATACAGATTCTGTCTATTTCCGAGAATATGTCTATCTTGAACTGTATAGGCGCGAGTAAAAAGTTTGTATCCAGTAGTATTTTTTTCATTGTTTTTAGTTTTATTTTATTATTAATAAAGGTTTTGAAATTGCAAAGTAATTTCAAATACCCAGCAAATTTTTAATTTGCGTGGTTTTGAAAAAACTTTGTTTTTTTCAAATATCTCAAAAATCTCTGATTTTTGTTGGTTTTGAAAAAACTGAGATTTTTCAAATACCCAGCAAATCCGCGATTTGTGTAGGTTTTTAAAACAAAAAATATATAAAGCAGATAATCAAAAAGTTGAATATGGCTGAAAAAAGGGTGAGAACAGATACCTTTCAGAAGGTGCTTCTGGTTGTAGGATTCTCTGTCCTGATTCTTGGCTATTTTATGATCAATAATATGTTTCAGGCAGAAGGAAGGATCATAAGCTGGGAATTTTTACAGACTACATTTTTATGGCTGCTGATGGTTATTTTCATCATATTCCTGTCTATCAGCGAGGATATGAAAACAAGCATGATTCAGGAGCAGACAGACGAGATAAAGCTGCTGAGAGAAGTTCTTACAAAAAAGAAGAAAAAGAGTTAATTTTATAAATACTCATTCTTTCCAGCATACTGATAGGGTTAGTACTTAGCTAACGGTAGAGAGCGACATTAAATTCGCTTGCGAATTTATGGCTAACCGCTCTCAACTGAGGAAAGTCCGCCCACACCCCATTTAGGGGGAAGCAGCCACTTGTGGAAGTAAGTTCCTGAAAGGGAAGGCAACCACTCAGAAACGAAACGGCTTTTAAGGAGGATGATGTTGAGAGGTTTCAGGCGACTGAAATTAGATAACCAACAGACGCTCTTAAAAGATACGGTGAAACGGTGAGCCCTGGCTTGTGCAAGTTCGATTGTTTAGAACGCTTAGTTAAATGCTAAGGCAGGTCATTCCAAAAGAGACCTGACAGAAGGCGGCTTATTCTGACCCTATCAATTTTAAATTAAAAATGCCACAAGACAAAATTTCAATGCCATCTGGGATGGGCGGGTTAGTGAGGTATTTTGACGAATATAAAAGCAAGATCAAATTTAAACCGGGCCATATAATAATTCTTTGCATAGCTGTTATCGTGATTATGGTTTTTTTATATGTTTATGGAAACAGAATGTTAGGCATAGCTTAAAATGATTCCAGGAATGAATTCAAGAAAGGCAGCCCAGATGATGAAGAAGATGGGCATCCAGCAGCAGGAAATAGATGCTGTTGAGGTCATTATAAAGACTCCTGAGAAAGAGCTTGTGATTAACAACCCTCAGGTCAGCAAGGTCAATATGATGGGCCAGCAGACATTCCAGGTTGTAGGGGAAGTGGAGGAAAGGGCTCTTTCTTCTGAGCCTGAAATCAATGAGGAGGATGTGAAGACAGTAATGGAGCAGGCTGATGTTTCAGAGGAAGAGGCAAAAGAGGCGATAAAAAAGAATGATTTTGACCTGGCAAAGACTATAATGGAGCTTAAAAAATAAGTTTAAGAGAAAAATATTTAAACTTCTATTCTATATCAAGATTAATGGAGCAGTTCCAGGAGTTTAGAGGGGTGGCTAAAAAAAAGCTTCAGTTAGCCGACCATATATTGACTATGACATACCCTCTTGTTAATGATGCAAAGCTGTTGCTGGCTGTTGTTGAGAACATATTTTTGGCTTTGACAAACTCTATGGCTTCTGTGCTTTATTACGAGAGGCTGTTTAAAAGAGTGCCCCCGTTTCATGATAATTTTTCAAGTAAATTCAGTTTATTCAAGGAATATGCTGAAAAAAAGGAGATAAACAAGGAGTATTTGAGGTTGATACAGGATATGAAGAATATAATCCTGAAGCATAAGAAAAGCCCTGTTGAGTTCGTGAGAAAAGACCAGCTTATCATCTGCAACGGTGATTATAGGATAAATACAGTATCTGTAAATGAACTAAAGGAGTGCATGACCAAAGCAAGATCTTTTTTGCAGATTAATGAGGGGATTGTCGGGAAAAACGAGGGGCTGTTTGCAAAGTAAAACTAGAGAGTATTTAGCTTCGCTAAATACGTTAAACCTCCCCATTAGTGATTCAACACTGACTGTCCCACCCCAAACTTATGATTTAAAGGAGCACAACTAGACTAGGCGTATAGGAAAATGGAAGAAGATTTAGAAAATGTATGGCAGGAACTCAAGAGAGTGGAGCACTTGTTCTGGGTAAGTTTAAAGTACACAAGGACAGTGGATGTAATCAGGAATACTGTACAGAGGCTGATTAACCTGTTTGATTTTGGGCTGGATGCTATCCTGAATCATGCAAAAGAAAAGAAGATGATCAAGGAGGTTATTAAGAATCCAGGGTTGAAGTGCGATTTATTAAAGAAGACGTTTCCTGACAATGAGGAGCTAATGGAGTATGT
The DNA here is from genome assembly GCA_964585935.1 of uncultured Methanosarcinales archaeon. GTDB lineage: Archaea > Nanobdellota > Nanobdellia > Woesearchaeales > GW2011-AR4 > BS150m-G64. The sequence continues at coordinate 25,254 of CAZPFO010000018.1, forward strand.
AGATCTTTATCTGAAACTCCGTAAGATTTTAAATGCCAAAAAATATACAAAAAGAGAGGAGTATAGAAGGCATGTGACCATGACTGTCATTATTGATGGCGAAACAGTTGATGTTCATATTGACCTGTTGAGAGAGTATTATGAGACAGGCAAGAAGTTTTTTTCTTTTGTAAGTGCTATGATTCATGGAGAAGAAGAAGCATGAAGGCAAGAGAGCTGAAAAAAAAAGGCTGGAATAAAAAAGAGATAGACGAGACTTTGAAGTTAGTTGAAAAGGCTAAAAGGAATAAGGATCATACAATAAAACTTCTTGACAAGGCTGTTTTCTGGATCGCTTTAATGGCTGCCATTGTCGGCAATTTTGTTGTTGCTGTTGCCTTGATGCCGTTTTTATTGGCTTTTGAGGGTTTAAAGCTCTACTTTTTTGTTGTTGTGCTGGGCCTGGTTATCGGGCTGTCGTTTGAACTGTTCATAAGGAGCATGGCTCATTTAAAGAAAGGACATCATTTGTTTTTTGGGTTTTTCATCCCTCTTTTGGCTTTAGCCAATGGTTATCTTATCACCTTTATTGCAAATGTGGCTATGCCGCAGAATATTAATGATCCCATAATTGTCGGTATTGTTTATGCTATTGCTTTTATCATTCCATATATTTCTTATCATTTGGTTTTGAAAGAATAAATCAATAAAAAACTTAATAACCTTTATAAATACAATATATTTACTTCTGAGTATGGCGGTATTAGTTTAATGGTAGAATACAGGACTGTGGCAACTTTGTTGCAGCCATCCTGTGATGGGCGTTCGATTCTCCCATACCGCCCTTCTTTATATAATTTATAATGAAAACATTTATATCTTAGTTTTACCTAGGTATGCTTAAGGCGGGGCAACTTAGGGAGGTGAGGAATACTTCGGTATAAATTACCAAAAAAAGATTCTTCGGAAACTTTTAACTCTAAGCCTAGACGCCTAATTCTTTTTTTTAATTTAACTTTCTAGATATACATCTTTAAAAAAAATACAGCCAACCTTTTTTTCAAAAGATTTTTAAAGAAGATTATAATCCTGCTTTAAAGATGAAAAAAGACCTTCTGGAAAATGTGAGCATTTTCTTGCTGAAGAGAGACTTTACAATAAAAAATTTATCCAGGGCCTGTTTTGATATTCTTGCAAGAAATAATGAAAGGATTCTTTTGATCAAGGTTCTGGAGGATGCAAACTCAATAAGCAGGGAGTATTCTGACGAGATGAACAAGATTGCAGCTTACATCAAGGCAATCCCTTTGGTAGTTTCTGAGAAAGCAGGAACAGAACTTGATGATAATGTTGTTTATACAAGGTTTGACCTTTTTACACTGAATTTCGAGACTTTTGTTAACTGTGTTAATAACAAATTTCCGTTTGTGAAAAGGACTCAGGCTGGCTTAACAGCTTCATTGGATGGGAAAAAATTGAGGAATGCCAGGGAGGAGTTAGGATATTCGTTGAATTCACTTTCTAAAAAGATAGGGGTAACGACTAAAATGGTTGTCAGGTATGAAAATGAAAATTCAGAAGTTACAATTAACAGGGCAATGAGAATCTATGATATTTTTGGTGAGAATGTCTTTAACAAGGTTGACTTGTTTTCAAGGGACGAGATTATTTCAGAGGATAATTTTTCAGAGCTTTCCAGAAAATACCATGACCTGGGATTTCAAGCAGCCAACACAAACAGAGTTCCCTTTGACATAATCGCAAAGAAAGAGGACGAGTTAATACTGACTGAGGTAGGGGATAAATTAAATCCAAGCGCAACTTCACTTTCAAGATTGCTTGATGCTGACAACTTAGTCATTTTCAACAAGAAAAAGCCAAAGGACATCCCTGCTGTTACTAAAAAAGAATTCTTAGAGTTTGAGAAAGCAGATGAATTGGTGAAGTTTTTGAAAGGGTTTTGAAAAACCAACCTTCTACTTAACCTTCTGCCCAATCAATCCAGCTATTGCTGATATTATTGCTCCTATTATGGCTGTGAATAATGGCCCTGTGATCAGTCCGATGTAAAGTCCAATTGCTATGAAGCCTTGGGCTGCTGCTACGTCCCCCCCTGCCTGGGCTATCTGCTGCATAATTACATCAGGAGCAATATAAAACAGGATAATGCCGAGGACAGCTCCTGCAAAGCCGGTAATCGCCCCTGACAAGGCTCCTGACACTGCTGCAATTTTTACGGTTTCCTTGTAGTCTTTTACTGCATGCCAGCCGATAAAGCCAAAGACAGCTATTGTTAAAACCAATCCTGATAAGCCTGAAAAGATTGAATAATACAAAGAAAGAGATATTATGCTGCTAATAAAACCCAGAATACTCCATCCAATCAAAATAAAAGAGGGTATTCTGATAATCTTCCAGTAATCTGAAAATTCTTTGCCTACAAATTTCATAAGACCACCTCTTTATTAGAATATTATTAGAATCTATAAAAAGGTTTTTGTTTGTGAGGGTTTATAGACAAAGGCAAAAAACCTGGCAAAAGCTTTTAAAAGAATATTGACTACCCGCAAATAATGAACCTTGAATATAAGTGCGGTGTTTTGGCTTCAGAGCATGGAATTAAATTATTAGAAGATGATTCTAATTTTATTAAAGATATTTGGGAGAATCCAAAAGTTAGAGGAACTCCAGAAGAGATAGGCGATAAGACATTTACAAAAGTATCCTGTGGTGATAAGATTTTATATGAAAAAACAGGAACATCGGAAAATGAATTAAGGAGATATGCAACAATGGACGATATAATACAAGAAAAAGGCTACAAACATGTTCGCATTGCTGAAGTATACTTTGCAAAAGACGATAAAATTTTACTCAAATTCTACGAGTATCCTATTACATTTGGTTCAATAATGAATCTAAAAATGTTAAGTAAAGAAGCAAATGATGAGGCAATTAACCTTTTAGAATCAGTACCCTCTTCAATGAACTGGTGTGTGGAGGAGAATGGAGATTTAATTGTAATTGACCCACATATTGACTTTATAGCCAAAAACCCTTCATAAAAACCGATAGCTTTATATATTACTGCTCACTTACTTTTTCTGCGATTTTAATAAAAGAACAAACGGGGGTAAACTAAAAATGTCTGACCAAGTACAACCAATATTTATTTTGCCGGAAGGCACACAAAGAACTACTGGGAAAAATGCCCAGAGAACAAACATAATGGCTGCCAAGATGGTTGCTGAGACTGTTAGAACAACTCTTGGACCAAAGGGAATGGACAAGATGATTGTGGATACAATAGGGGATGTTACTGTTACAAATGATGGGGTTACGATTCTGGATGATATCCAGATTGAGCATCCTGCTGCAAAGATGATTGTGGAAGTAGCAAAGACTCAGGAAGATGAGGTTGGAGACGGAACAACAACTGCAGTTGTTTTAGCGGGAGAACTGTTAAAGAATGCAGAAGCTTTACTGGACCAGGAAGTGCATCCAACAGTTGTTGCAAAAGGATACAGGCTAGCAGCAGCAAAAGCTCAGGAAATACTGAATGGTTTTGCTGAGACAGTAACTGAAAAAGACTTAAATATTCTTAAGAAGATTTCAATGACAGCCATGACAGGCAAAGGAGCTGAAAGTTCAAAAGAGCAATTAGCAGATTTAACTGTGAAAGCAGTTATGCAGATCATGGATAAAGAAGGCGGCATAAAAATTGACAAGGAAAACATAAAACTAGAAAAGAAAGTTGGGGGAGCAGTTGAAAACACAGAGTTGGTAGAGGGGATTGTTCTTGATAAAGAGAAGGTTCATGCAGGAATGCCTAGTGTTGTAAAAAACGCAAAGATAGTATTAGTTGATTCTGCCATTGAAGTGAAGTCAACTGAGACAGATGCAAAGATACAGATAACAGACCCATCCCAGATGCAGGCATTCCTTGACCAGGAAGAAAAAATACTCAGGGATATGGCTGATAAAATATCCAAATCAGGAGCTAATGTTGTTTTCTGCCAGAAAGGCGTTGATGACACGGCTCAACATTTCCTTGCAAAGAAAGGAATATATGTTGCAAGAAGAGTCAAAAAGTCAGATATGGAAGCATTGACAAGGGCAACTGGAGCAAAGATTGTGACAAATCTTGATGATTTAACAAAAGATGATTTGGGGAATGCAGGAACAGTTGAAGAGTCAAAAGTTGGAGACGAGGAAATGACTTATGTCAAAGACTGCAAAAACCCAAAAGCAGTTACAATATTGATCAGAGGGGGTACAGAGCATGTTGTTGACGAGGTAAAGAGAGCGATGGAAGACAGCATAGGAGATGTTGCCGCAGCATTAGTAACAGGAAAGATTGTTGCAGGCGGAGGCGCTCCTGAAGTTGAATTAGCAAAACAACTAAGAAAATATGCAGACTCGTTGTCTGGTAGGGAACAGTTAGCTGTACAGGCCTTTGCAAATTCCATGGAAGTAATACCAAGAACACTTGCAGAGAATGCAGGCATTGATCCTATAGACATATTAACAGACCTAAAGGCGCAGCACGATAAAAGCAGGAAATGGGCTGGAATTGATGTCTTTACAGGGAAAGTTGTGGATTCCTGGAAAGAAGGGGTTATTGAGCCTTTGAAGATAAAGACACAGGCAGTAAGCTCAGCAGCAGAAGTTGCAGTCATGATACTAAGGATTGATGATGTCATTGCCGGAGCTGGAAAAGAAGGCGGCGGAATGCCACCAATGCCTCCAGGAGGAATGGGCGGCATGGGTGGAATGCCACCTATGTAATTTTTTATTTCTTTTTTATTTTTCTTTATTTAATGGGTGGGTGCTTTAAAACTAGATATTTTAGTTCACAACATAGAATGATAAGTACTCACAAACGTTTATGCGTACTTTTTTGTCCTGTTAAGGCTAATACATTCTTGCTGGTAATGAAAAAATATCAGCAACTTTTGAATATCCATAGGTGTTTGCAATGTTACTTATGGCTGTTAAGTATTTTATTGTCCCCAAACCATAACTCTGAACATGGTGTATATTTAATGCATTATCTTGAATACCCAGAAGAGAGTCTAATCCATACGCAGCACCTACCAAGAATACATTGCCAATAGTCCCTAAAATTAAATGTGTTAATAACGCCTTATCTTCGCCCATTTCTTGCATCAATTTTCTTAAACCTTTATGTGATTCCGAAGCTATACCATCTCTTTTCACAAAAATATATGTTGATGCTAAATCTGCATAATGCGAACCTGTAAAGTACACATAATCTGATAATGTATTTGCTAAGAATTCTAAGGACATTTTTATAATTTAGAATCGGGAGTACCTTTTTTTATAGATTTATCAATATATTTTATCATGTTTGCAAGTTCTGATTTTATATTATATGTATTTACAAGACCGATTGCCAGATTATAACTTCCTTCTTCGACTGATTTATTAAAATGATCTTCAATAAATGTACCTACCTCTTTTATCGTCAGTTCATAATATTTAAAAATAGTTTTAGCACTACGATATGAATCGGTCTTTAACCGTTCACAAAATAAGGGCACTACCAATGATAGCAGGTCTTCCCTTTTCAGATATTTTTCAGCTTTTTTTAGTATTGAGTCAAAAAATGTTCCGTACCTGTTTTTATCAACATTTTTTTTCACAAATTCAAAAGCTATCTTATGTGTCATATTGTAATCAAGATCCAGTTCATTTGCTACTTGAAAAAGATCTAATAATTTACCCTTGTTTTTCTCATATCGTTCTTTTATTATAGCGTTAGCATATCTTATATAGCTTTTTCCTGGAACCTTATGTTCCTTTACTGTGTCTGCTGCCCATACATACAATCCTTGATCTATATAGAATTTAGTGGCATCTATTGCAGCAGCAGTCATCATCGACTTTGAAACTCCAAACTCTTCACCAAATTTCAGTGCACCACTGTAA
>CAZPFO010000019.1:0-29214 GCA_964585935.1 uncultured Methanosarcinales archaeon
ATATGGGCTATGGCCATCAGAGAGCAGCCTACCCCCTAAAGGATATAGCTTTTGAAAGGATACTGACTGCTAACAGCGACAAGATAATTTCAGATAAAGAAAGAAAGATCTGGCACAAGCTTAGGTCTTCTTATGAATTCATCTCAAAGCTTAAGGAAGTTCCTTTTATCGGCAGCATTGTCTTTGCCATTTACGACAGATTGCAGTCAATTTCTCCATTCTTTCCTTTCAGAGACCTGTCAAAAGCCAATTTCGGGGTTATTTATATGAAAAAGCTTATTCTAAAGAAAGGCCTTTGTAAAAGTATCATAGATTATGTTAAAAAAGAAAACATCCCCTTTATAGCTACTCATTTTATTCCAGCTCTTACCGCAAACTACTACGGGCTGAAAAAGATTTACTGCGTTGTTACTGATACTGACATCAATAGGGTATGGGTCCCTGACAACCCTAAAAAATGCAATATAAAATATCTTGCTCCCTGCAAGCATGTTGTTATGAGGCTAAAGGAGTACGGCATTGATGATAAAAACATAATCCTTACCGGCTTGCCGCTGCCCAAGGAAAATATAGGCGGCAAAGACTTTAGTATCTTAAAGAAAGATTTAGGCGAAAGGCTTGCAAATCTTGACCCTAAAAACAGTTACCTTTCCAGGTACAAAGAAGTCATAAAGAAGCGTTTGGGAAATGACTTAAAGAAGAAAAGCTCGCATGCATTAACCATTACTTATGCTGTTGGCGGCGCTGGTGCTGAAAAAGAAATAGGCATAAAAATTATAAATTCTCTGAAAACTAAGATACTCAAAAAAGAGGTAATTATAAACCTTGTTGCAGGCACAAGGCTGGATGTAAAATCTTTTTTTGAAGAGCATCTCGCAACTGTAGGCATGAAAGATAAGATAGGGAAAGGTATAAACATTATATTCGCTCTGGACAAAAAAACATATTTTTCAGATCTAAACGAGGCATTGCATACAACAGACATATTATGGACCAAGCCAAGCGAGCTCTCTTTTTACACAGCATTGGGCTTGCCTGTCATTATCGCTCCCCCGGTAGGAGCCCATGAAAGATTCAATAAAGAATGGCTGGAGCATATTGGCTCAGGGTTTGTACAGAAAGAACCCGATTATGTCAATGACTGGCTGTTTTACTGGCTTGAAAACGGGAGACTGGCGGAAGCTGCCTGGGAAGGATTTACAGAAGCCCAAAATTTAGGCATTTATAATATTGAGGATGTTGTTTTTAAGAAAATATCATAAAGTGGGTTTCTTATCCTGATTATTTGGCATAAAGAAGGTTAGACGGATTTTTTCTGGCAACTGCATATTTAGAAAATTTTATAAACATCCATAATTTTTGTTTTCTTATGGGCAAAACAATCGTTATAGTTGGCGTAGCTCTTGGATTATTTATGATCTACCAATTTATTTACTATTCATATAGGAAATCTGAATTTAAAGATAAGTCTATTGGGAAAAATAAAGAGTATCTTAAATTTGAGTTAGAAGGTATGATGGAGCTGAAAAACATTGTGACACAATAGGTTTTTCATTTATTGTAGCTTCGGTACCTTTGTTTTTAGTTGAAAAATTCGTACCTATTGCTATTGGGGTTCTTATTTTAGGAGTTGCGTTTTTAATTAAGGGAACTTATTATAACTTCAGAAAAGTCAAGTTTTCTTATCAGTATAGAAAGCTAATAAAAAATAAATAATTATTCACTCATCACCCCATCATGTTTTCTTTCAGACCTTAAAAATGTTGATTTCCAAATCTTAAATTTCTGAAATAAGATTTCTAAAAATTTAATGTCCAGAAACAACTAAAGAAAAAATTATGTTCAAGAAAAACAGCAGAGGTAATGAATATGAATAATAAAAAATTTAATAAATCAAGTAATATCATAGACAATAAAATGTTAGATTTATATGAATTTCTAAATAGAAAGGAATTTCTTGGATTAGCTAAGAAAATGAACATTGATGACAGCAAAATCCAAAAAGAAGGTGATTTACTAAAATTTAGAGCCTGGGAATCAAATTTCAAATTACCTAACGAGATCATAGTTAAAACTGAAGTTATAAAATATGGTGCTTCTAGAAAAGAACAAAATATTATCAAAAGAGTTCTTTATGCAAAAATTGAAAAATTTACAGAATTTAAAAATAGGTGGAACAATAAGAACAAACCGCCAAGATTTTGGGGCAATGCTCATCAGATACCCTATTACGAAAAAAATGGTTGGTTGTGGATTAAATTACATGATAATTGGTTTTTTGATGAAATAATTCCAAAATCTGAGGATTTTATTTACAGAGATAAATGGCTATATTATAGAATCCCAAAGAATTATATTGGAATTAGTTACGTCTCTGGCGATTATCATGCTCATTTTATTTTAGTTCCTTCCTCGATAAGAGCTGATAATTTCTTTTTTGAAGGACTAGGGCTTCAACAAGGTGATGGAACACAATCTTTGCCTGATGTTCATGTCACATTTACAAATTCTTGTGAAGATTTAATACACCATCAAATTGAGTGGTTTAGAAGACTAGGAATTAGCAATGAAGTTCTAAGAATTTATCCAGAAATTCCAAGTTTTTGTGACATTGAAGAAGAAGTATCAAAATGGAGAAATGTTTTAAATCTAAGCAAAATAAATGAATATCAATTTAGAAACCCAAAAATTAACGATCAAAATTTAAAGAACTCCTTAGTTCAAATATTATTCCACAATAAACTTTTTAAGGTACTTTATCTTCATCTCTTGTATAATCTGAGAAAAGAGGTACCAAAAGATAGAAACAAGGCAATAAATTATATGAAAGGTATTTTTGCTTCAGAAGGAGCCGTTAAACTAAGAGCAAATAAGATTCTAGGAGGTATTAAAATAAGCGCCTCAGTAGATGAAAGAAGAAGTTTTTATAAAGAATGTTTAAATTCTGTTGGAATTAAAACATCAAAAGATGATAAAACTAAGGGGTCTGAAGCAGTAATCATAACAAATTTCAATAATTTTAAAAAAATATTTGAACTTGGTTTATTTGAACTTCATCCAAAAAAACAGGAAAAATTTATAAACGCATTGATGAGATACCAAAATAAGAAGGAGGAATTACTAAAATTTGGTGATGTTCAAGATGGGTAAAGTTATAGTTATAGTTGGAGGACAATTTGGGGACGAGGCGAAGGGTAAGTTTGTCGATTTTCTCGCAGAAAAAGCTGATTTAATAGCCCGTTATAATGGGGGCAATAATGCAGGCCACACAGTCATTGTCAAAGATGATGTCTTTAAATTCCATCTGATTCCTTCAGGCATTATCCACAAAGACAAGGTGAATATTATCGGCAATGGAACCGTCATTGATCCCAAAGTATTGGTAAGTGAGATTGAGAGCCTTGAGGAAAAGGGCTACAAAATTTCTGACAAACATTTAGTTATCGGCCAGAATGCGCATATTATTCAAGCAAAACATATTGAAGAAGATTCAGCAACTGGCGGCAAAATAGGAACAACCTCAAGAGGCATAGGCCCCTGTTATAAAGACAAGATTGCAAGAACAGGGATAAGAGTGATAGACTATGTCAAGGAAGACAATAGGTATTCAAGGAAAATAAGGCCTTTGGTGAAAAACACTTCCTTTATCATCAACCAGTTCATTGAGAACAAAAAAAATATATTATTGGAAGGAGCCCAGGGAACTTTGCTTGATATAGACCACGGCACTTATCCTTTTGTAACAAGCTCAAATCCTACAGCAGGGGGGGCATGCACCGGCCTCGGGATAGGGCCAACAAAGATAGATTCAGTAACTGCAATTATGAAATCTTATATAACAAGGGTTGGCAATGGACCATTAGTTACAGAACTAGGCACTGAAGAGCAAACAAAAAGGGAAGATGGGATAAACGATTTAAAAGAGACCTTGGGAAAAGAAGGGTTAGATCACCTGAAAAGAAAAATAACCCTTAAAGCCAACGAAGGTGATGAATACAACCAGGGAAGGCTGATGAGGTTTAATGGAAAAGAGTATGGCACCACAACCGGTAGGCCAAGAAGAACAGGATGGTTTGATGTTTTGATTGCAAGGTACTCAGCAAGGATTAACGGTTTATCCGCTGTTGTTATGACAAAATTGGATGTTTTGGATGATTTCAAAAAAATTAAGATATGTGTTGGCTATGAGTATAAAGGCAAAAAAACAACTGAATTTACAAACAACTCTGAAGTTTTAAGCAAATGCAAACCAATTTACGAAGAGGTGGATGGTTGGTTGGAAGACATAAGCAAAGTCAAAGATTTCAAAGAACTGCCAAAGAATGCAAGGAAATATGTGGAAAGGATTGAAGAACTGATTAAAGTTCCGATATCTATTGTTTCTGTTGGTCCTGAGAGATCGCAAACAATGATCCTGAGAAAAGAGTTTTTGTTCTGAAAATTACAATAAATCTACATCCTCTCAACAAATATCTTCCCCTTGCTGACCTTTATAATAACATCCTCTTTTTCATTGAATTTTGCAATATCATTCACAACCTTAGGCAATAGAATCTTATTTGTCCTTATGTCAAGATTTGCTATTATCTGCTGCCCGGTTTTTTCTGTTGTCGATATTCCTAAATCTTCAAATATCTTGTTGGATTCTGTCTTTTTGTCTTTCTCTGTAAACTCTTTTGTTTTTTCATAGAGGAATTTTGCAATTTTATCAGCTATATTTGTTTCTGTTGCTTCTGTTATGCCCTGCAGCCCGGGGCTTAAATTAGCCTCAATAACCTGCGGCCCTTTAACGCTCTCTAGCATATCAACTGCGCAAATCTCTGCTCCGATGCTTTTTGCTGTGTCAACTGCTATTTTTTTTGTATGTGCATCCAGAATACAAGCCTCTCCTTTTCCGCCTGCATGGATATTTGCCCTTTTCTCCCCGGATACTGCTTTTCTTTTCATCGCCGCAACAACCTTATCGCCAACAACTATTGCTCTTATGTCTGTGCCTGCAGTTTCAACAAATTCCTGGATAAGGAATGGCTGCCTCAGTGTCTCTAACGCATCCAGCATCGAAGAAGCAGAAGCAAAGCTCTCAGCAAACATGACTCCCTTGCCCTGAGTCCCATGGGGAAATTTTAATGTTATAGGATAATGCACTTTTTCCAGAATTTTTTTTGCAGAATCAGGAGAAGAAGCAAGGTAAGTTTCAGGCATAGGTATCTTATAATACTGGAGAGCTAGGTGTGTTAGTAACTTGTCATGGCCAACTGTAAATGCAGCCGGTTTTATAGGCATGTAGCATGTGCTGAATAAAGCCCTTGTAATCGACTGCAATAAAGGAGCATACCTAAATGAGCCTTTTGCATAAACACAGTCATATTTCGGCAGAGGCTTGCCGTGGTATAATACCTCTAATTTACCCCTTCCTAGATTAACTTCCAGTTCTTTTAACGCTATATCATCGACTAACTCAAAATATTTTTTCATCTCCTTGATTGTCCATTTGCTACTTTCGCTTCCCAACGAGATTAAAGCTGCTTTCATTTTAAGTATTGTTTAATTATTAATTTTATTTCTTTGACGGATCTACCAAAAAGCCTTTTTTCAGTATATTAACCCCGATCAAAACCCTATATTTTAAGTGTTGCCTGTCTGCAAGTGTAAACTTCGCTTTGAATTTCCTGCCACCCAGCTCGATTTTTGCAAAAACCATTGGCCTTAAGCTGTTCCCGTGGGCTGACTTGACAAGTTTTGTGCCTACAACAGGGCCCAGCTTTAGCTGCGACGCTAGCCCTGTGTCTATAGAGCTTTTTGTAGCACCTGTATCTATCTTGGCAATAATTGTTTTCTTTTTGCCATTCTCTAATTTTATCCTTACCTTCTCTGCAAGCCCCACAGTAATCATCCTAGTCATTTTGCGTTTATGGTATAGAATTGGTTTATAAGGTTTTCTAAATTTTCCCAAACAACTCAATAACCTTCTCTTTCCCCAAAGCCAGGATAAAAGGAGCTAATCTAGGGCCTCTGTCCTTATTCAGCAAAATATTATAGGCTGCCCTGAAAAAGTCTTTATTGTTTACATTAGCCTTTTTGCAGATATTATAGAACTCCTCAAACAATGCCTTTTCATCAAAATCTTTTTTCTTTAGGGATTCGACAAGCATCTTCAAAGCTTCTTTTTCCTCTTTGGATAATTTCAATTCTTTAGCAGGCTTTTCCTGCACAGTAAACTTCATGTCTTCCGGAGCGTATTTCTTCAGCCATATTTTTGCCTTATGCAGCATTTCAAAAATTCTTTTATGGTCTGTTTTTTTGTAATGGCCCGTCTTCTCCAGGTTTTTTACTATGTCTTCTTCATTTGGAGATATTTGCGTAACTATAGCAGCATGGCTGAAACCAATATCAATTGGTTTTTCTGATTTCCCTAAAATTGAAACCTCAAATAATCTTTTTTTATGCTGCTGCTCTTTTTTATTTTCCAGTTTCGTTTTCCCAAGATAAACCTTCCGATAATTTTCAAATTCGTCATACAGCTTAGGAAGATCTGTCCATGAAAAGCTTCTTGTAGTCATCAATCTTTTATTATAAAAAAGCCTTAATAATTCAGCTGGAGCAACTTCCAGCCAGTCTTTTGGATAGACTACATTCCCCAGGGAAGCTGACATCTTCTGATTATTTATCATGATATGTTCATAAAAAATCGGGACAGGCATTGGAAAATCTAAAACTTTTTCAACTATCTCTCCATTAACCCAGAATGCGGAATTTGGCACCTGATATTCTTTGCCAGCGCCTTCACATGCTACTTCCCACCTGCTCCACTGCGCAGCCCACTCGCTCTTCCACAACAACTTTCCATTTCCTTCTAAAGGATCATTTTCCCCCTTATGGCCGCAGCCTTTTGCTGTTGTTGTCTCAAAATCATAGTCCTTGCACCAGTACTTCACAATACCTTCTGAGAAATTAGTTATATGGGGCGTAACAATCTTGCCGCAGTTCTCGCATATTGGTTTCCATGGGCTATAGCCTTTCTCAAGCTTTGTTGTCCTGTACCTATTCTGTATTTCCCTTATCTTTTCAGTATTTTCCAGTATTTTTTTTATGTATTTTTTAAAGTGCCCTTTTTTATACTCTTCCCTCATGGAAAACTTTTCCATTTTTGTTGAGACAAACCCATCAATAACCTTAAAGTACTCTGCCTTGAAATGCTCTGCATAAGAATCATGGCAGCCATCAGGGTCAGGAACATCAGTTACAGGCATTCCTAAATATTTTTCATACTCTTTTGGCACATTTTTCGGGACTTTCCTGAAAGGGTCCATATCCTCCGCAACCCAGATAAGCCTTGCCTTGACTTTTGCATCTTTTAATGCTTTGTAGACGGACTCGCCCCTTATAGTATCGCTTAACCTTCCAATATGCAAAACACCGGATAAAGAAGCAGATGTCTTTACAGTAAACTCATCAAACTTTTTTATTTTCTTATCTAAATAATTGAATTTATCCCTCTTTATTATTTGCTTTGCCAGCTGGTCTGCCCAGAAAAGCTCTTCATTCTTTTCTTTTTTCATTAAAGAATAAGATTTTTTGTTTTTATTTAAATATTTCTAAAAAGGTTTGATTCTTGACTCAACTATTGATAAAAAACATTGGATTCAGTGACTTTGTTTTTTAAAAATTCGCATATGCGTTGCGCGTTGTCTCCTCCTCCATCTTTTCTGTACACATCAACTAGGTATTGCCCATCTTCCATTTTTCCATCAATTACAACACCATCAATAGAGGATGGCAGATAAAAACCAGTGCAATCATGAAGTGTATTTCTTACATAATTAGAGCCCTCTTCCCCGTGAATAGTCTTATAAGCATCCAAAATTAAGTCTGTGGATTCTAATACAAAGCTGCCTAACAAAATCTTGGAATTTGAATTTCCATTATCCTGCATTGGTTCGCCCATTTTATCTCAAATATTATTCATTCTTGCCGCATATCTTAATCTCTTACTTAGCTATCCACCACCCATTTAAAAAAATTTCGATAACCTTTAAATATCAAGTATATTCCCCATTATCATGGACAAAAAAACAATAAACATAGGCCTTATAGGCTTTGGCACTGTTGGAGGCGGCGTTGTAGATTTATTCCTAAAAAACAAGCCAGAAAATGTTAACTTAAAGGCAGTTGTTGTTAAAAATCCAAACAAAAAAAGAAATATTGAATTTTCAAACATAACAGCTGATGTAAGGAAAGTTATTGATGATCCGGATATTGACATAGTTGTTGAATTGATTGGCGGCTATGATCCTGCAAAAAATTACATACTTGACGCAATAAAAAATAAAAAGCACGTTATAACAGCGAATAAAGCGGTTATTTCTGAATACGGCATTGAAATATTTGAGGAAGCCAAAAAAAATAATGTAAATGTTGGTTTTGAAGCTGCTGTTGCAGGCGGCATTCCCATAATAAATCCTTTGCTTGGACAACTAGGCTTGGGCAATATTGAGGGCATAACAGGCATTCTTAATGGAACAGCAAATTTCATTTTAACAAAAATGACAGAAGGAATAGATTACAACACTGCCTTGAAAATTGCGCAGGAAAAAGGCTTTGCAGAAGCTGACCCAAGCTTTGATGTTGAAGGCCTGGATGCAGCCCAAAAAATAGCCATCCTCGCTTCATTGGCATTTGGAAAATGGGTTAATCTCAAAGAGGTATATTGCGAAGGCATAACAGAGATAACCCCTACAGACATAGAATATGCAAAAGACCTAGGATATGTTGTAAAGCTATTAGCAATAGCAAAAAAAACAGAAGAAGGCAATATTGACATAAGAGTGCATCCTGCCCTGGTAAGCAAGAATCACCGTTTGGCAAAAGTAAATAATGAATTCAACGCCATACACATAAAAGGCTCCCCTTTTGATGAATACTTCAATGTTGGGAAAGGCGCAGGCCAGGGTCCGACAGCATTTTCAGTGTATTATGATATTATGAAAATAGCAGAAAGGATAAGGAGAGGGGTAACAAGAAAAATTAAGATTGACAACAAAGACATAAAAATCTCAGATCAAAACAAAATCAGGACAGAAGGTTACCTAAGGCTCTACCTTAGGCATGTTCCAGGCTCTTTGCACAGCATCCTTGGAGTTCTTGCAGATAAAGGATGGAATGTAAAGGATTCTATCCAGAAAGGAGGGCCTAAATATGAGATAGAAGTGGATGGAGTAAAATGCCTGCCGGATATAATCACTCATGAGCCATTATCTTTTGGAGTAATCAAAGAAACACTTCCTGCTTTAGAGAAAGTTAAAACAGAAAAAGGCAGGCCAGTGCATGGAAAGCCGTTTTATATGAGGGTTTATAGGTAGATTCACCCAATCTTAGAAATTGGGAGCGTGCCTTTCTCTAAAAGATTTTAATTCGTTGTAAGGAATCTTGCTGAAATTTAACGCTTCTGGCAATTGATGGAAGAAATAGCCTTTATCTAATACATGCCTATACCTTTTTTCAGTAAATTTCCCCATTCCTGGCATATTCCACCCTTCTTTTAAAGCTTTGTTATAATACTCTGTTCCCGGAAACACCATGCAACTTTGCCAGGCAACTTCATCAACATAGGGTAGAAGAGTTTGGACTATTTTTTCATCACGATGCAATTCTTCTTTTGTTTGCCCGGGAAATGCGTACATCATGTACAGCTCGGTTTTCATCCCTCTAGCAGATATAGCCATCAATAAATCTTTTATTTTTTCTGGAGGGGTGTCTTTATAATTGATTTTTTTAATATTGTTAAGTCTCTGATTGAAAGTTTCAACTGCAATCGTCATGACATTAAATCCTGCCTCTTGATATAAGTCTAACATTTCTTCATCCAGTTCATACCCTTTTGATTGTGGGAAAAATATTTTTACAAAGGAAGCATTGGGGTTATTTATTACAAAACCAGAATGTTCTTTTCTGTATTCTTTGACTTTTTTTAGAAATTCGATATCTTTAGGATGGAGCCCGAAAGTATCTGCCTGATTATAAAAAATACGAACTCCATGTTTTTCATGTAATAATTTGAAGTCAGCAAACATCCTTTCTGCACCCATATGCCGAATTATTGACCCGCTCCTTTCAGTAGAGGTACAGTAATCGCAATGAGTTGGGCATCCTCTCGAATAACTCAATGCAAAGTCCCTGTTCCAGTCATCTTTGGTCCGATAATTATAGATTGTGCTTCTCCTTGAAGAGTCATCCTTATAGCGATATTCTTCTCCTCTCAGCAACACTTCATCCAATGCCTGGGGTCTGTTTAAGTTCCCTATAATTGCTCTTTCTCCATTTGTTATTATTTTTCCATCCTTTCTGTAAGCAATATGTTCAACTCTCTCAGGATTTCCTTCTTTTATAGCATTCAATAATTCTACAATAGTATCTTCTCCTTCACCTAAAACAACGAAATCAACTGTTCTGGATTCCAGAGTCCAATCAGGCTTCAGTGTAGCATGAGTTCCTCCAACAATTATTGGTAAGTCTGGAAAGAAATAGTTTACCCTCGCTGTCAAGTCATCAACCATACTCTGTTCGGTTGAGAACATGGAACTAACAAGCAATGCAGAAGGCTTAGTTTGGATTATTCTTTCACTAACTGCCTCATCAGGCAAACCAACCCTATAAACATACTTGTTGACTGGTTTTCTAGTACCATAGCCTTCTGCAACCAAATCCATAAAATCAACATCAAAGCCTTCACATTTCAGACTGCCAAGTACTGTTAAAGCAGGCAATGACACATTTTGCCTTACTTGCTGCAGGGGTTCTCCATCTCCGTCAACAGGGTACAATTTTGCAGGAGATACAAATAGCACTCTTTCGCTCATTTTAAGTTCCTCAAGAATTAATTGAGGCAATATACCTCTTTTGTCCATAAGAATCAATTAGCAAATATAAATATTCTGTTTTCTTATTTCAAATATCCCTTAACCCTTTCTGTTGCTTCTAAAACATCCTTCCTATGCCCAAAAGCGCTGAACCTGATAAAGCCTTCCCCGGCAGGCCCAAAGCCAGCTCCTGGTGTTGTGACTACAAAAGCATTTTCAAGAATCTCCTCAAAAACATCCCATGACTTCTTGCCTGAAAACTCTGCCCAGATATAAGGTGAATTAACTCCTCCATAATTTTTTATTCCAATCTCATCCAGGGCTTTTTTGATGATAGAGGCATTTTCCATATAATAATCAACAGTTCCTTTCATCTCTTTAAGGCCTTCATTATCCAATACGCTCAAGCCGGCTTTCTGAGCAATATTAGAAGCCCCATTAAACACAGTTGTCATTATCCTGTTCCAGTCATCTTTAACATACGACCCATCTTCATACCTTAACTCATTTGGCACAACAGTCCATCCCAACCTGACTCCGGTAAAGCCTGCCGGCTTTGAAAAAGAATTCACTTCTATGGCAATTTCCCTTGAACCTTTAATTTCAAAAATTGACTTTGGCAGATTTCTGTCTTTGATGAACTCCCTGTATGCAGCATCAAATATGATTATTGACTTGTTTTTCCTGGCAAAATCAACTAGCTCTTTTAATTGTTCTTTGGTTGAGACTGCTCCTGTCGGGTTGTTTGGGCTGCAAAAATAGATTAAATCTGTTTTTTGCGTATTTTTTAAATCCGGGAAAAAATTATTCTCAGGAACGCATTTCATATAGGCAATATTGCCGAACTGCTCTTTGCCTTTGTTATAGTTTCCTGTTGCTCCAATGATGACGCTTCCATCCACATAAACAGGGTAAGCAGGGTCCTGTACAGCTATGCTGACATCAGGCCCGAACATCAGCTGCAGTCTTCCGCAATCACACTTGGCGCCGTCTGATATAAATACCTCTTCCGGCTTTACAATCCCATTGTATAGTTTATCTGAAACTTTCTTTCTAAGCTCATCCATGCCCTGCTCAGCGCCATAGCCTGTATATCCTCTGCCGCCCATTCCAACAGAAGCATCTTTCAGCCCCTTAACAATATGCGGAGTTAATGGCTCTGTTGTATCTCCTATTCCCAGGCTTATTATCTTAGCAGAAGGGTTTTTTTCCATGACCTTCTTCTTTCTTTTATTGATTTCAGGAAATAAATACCCTGCCTGAAGTTTTGCAATGTTTTTGTTTCTTTTTACCATTTTATTAATTAATTTTTTTTCAGTTATTATTTTTTATCATTGGTTTATATTCCACAGTCACAATTATTTGCGCTTCCATCATCTGAGTTTTTTATTTATTTTTATTTGTCCTTAAAAATCGCTATGCGATTTTTGGGACACAAAAAATCTTTGATTTTTTTGTGTTTTAAATTTTTAAATATTGAATTCTTTTTATTGATACTACATTTAACTTTTCTAAGCTTTAAACTTTCCTAATTTTTTAAAATCCAAAGTCTTAAAATAATCATCAGTTGTTTCGGCCCTTCTTATCTCCACAACATCTCCATTCTCCCTTAACAATAATTCAGCGCTCCTTAATTTCCCATTATAATTGAAACCCATTGCATGCCCATGAGCTCCTGTATCATGGATAACTAAAATATCTCCAACTTCAATCTCTGGCAGCATCCTGTCTATTGCAAACTTATCATTATTCTCGCATAATGAGCCGGTTACATCATATTTATGAACTGCTTTTTGGTTCTCTTTTCCTAAGACTGTTATGTGATGATATGCTCCATATAAAGCAGGCCTCATAAAATCTGCCATAGTGGCGTCAAGACCAACAAAATCTTTGTAGGTATGTTTAAGATGCCTTACTCTTGAGGCTACGAATCCGTATGGTCCTGTGATTGCTCTTCCGGATTCCATAAAAAATTTTAATGGATGTAAACTATTTTTTACTATTTTATTTTCATAAGCCTTTTTTACCCCTTCAGCTATTTTTTCAAAAGAGGCAGGCTCTTGGTGTGGTTTTTGAGCAATTCCTATCCCTCCACCTATATTGATGAATTCAAATTTAATTCCCACTTTTTTTGAGATTTCAATAACCAAATCAAATAACATCTCAGCAGTTTCAATAAAAGAATGGTAATCCAGTTCATTTGATACAATCATTGCATGCAGCCCAAATCTTTTTACTCCTTTCTTCTTGCATATTTTATATCCTTCAAGCAACTGCTCTTTGGTAAAGCCATACTTGGCCTCTTTCGGGATGCCGATAATCTCGTTTCCTTTTCTTGCAGGGCCCGGATTATACCTGAAGCTGATCAATTCAGGCATTCCGGCATTTTTTTCTAAAAATTCTATATGGCTTATATCATCTAAATTTATTATAGCTCCCAATTTTTTTGCCTTTACAAACTCTTCAGCAGGAGTATCATTAGAACTGAACATGATATTCTCACCAACAATACCGACTTTCTCGGAAAGCATCAATTCAGGCAGTGAACTGCAGTCTGTCCCAAAACCCTGCTCTTTCAATATCTTCAATAAAAAGGGATTTGGATTTGCTTTTACTGCAAAATATTCCTTAAAGCCGTAAATATCCTTAAATGCCTTTTTCAATCTTCGAGCATTCTCAATTATTCCTTTCTCATCATAGATATGAAAAGGGGTAGGATGCTTTCTGGCAATTTCCATAATTTGTTTCTTTGTAAAAGGAAGTTTTTTTATCATTTTAATCATTGATTATTTTATTTCCAATAAAATCATATTTATAATGCTTTTTATAATTATCGGAAAAATAAAGAAAATACCATTAATTGAGCCTTTGCTTTGCAATCAGCTCAGCTATCTGCACTGCATTCAAAGCAGCTCCTTTCAGTATCTGGTCTCCGCAGACAAAAAACTCCAGGCCATTCTCTCCAAATATTAAATTTTGCCTTATCCTGCCTACCTCAACATCACATTTTTCAGTAGCTGTCAAAGGCATTGGATAAATATTATTCTCAATATCATCCTTCACCACAATCCCTTCACTGTTTTCAAATATTTTTCTTATCTCTGCAGCATTTATCGGCTTTTCAGTCTCAACAACAATCGATTCTGAATGCGCTCTCATTGTAGGTATCCTGACGCAGGTGCATGAGATTGGTATGTTTTCATCTCCAAAAATCTTTTGAGTTTCCCAAACAACCTTCATCTCTTCTTTTGTATAACCATTTTCCTGAAATTTGTCGATATGCGGGATGACATTGAATGGAATGGGCCATGCAAATACCTCATTCCCGGCTTCCTCACCATCAAGCACTTTTCTTGTCTCGTTTTCAAGCTCTGCCATGCCACCGTTTCCTGCTCCGCTTGTTGCCTGGTATGTTGAGATTATCACTTTCTTTAACCCAAAATTCTTATAGATTTTATGCAAAGGTATTGCTGCTATCGCTGTTGTGCAGTTAGGGTTGGCAATCAGCTTTGAATCTCCAATTGCCTCCGGATTTATCTCAGGAACTATCAAAGGAACATCCTTGTCATACCTGAATGTAGATGAGTTATCAACTACAACACAACCTGCTTCTATTGCTTTTGGAGCATTCTCTTTTGGCCATCCACCGCCAATTGCAAAAAAAGCAATATCCAGCTCAGAATAATCAGCATTATCAGCATTCTCAATAGTCAAAGTCCCCCACTTCGTCTCAATTTGTTTTCCCTCTGACCTTGAAGAAGCATACACCCTTAATTGTTCTATAGGGAAGTCTCTATCTGAAAGAACTTTAATAAGCTCTTTCCCAACCATTCCAGTTGCTCCTAAAATTCCTACTTTGAGTTTTTTCATTTTACCTTCTCATAAAACTGAATTCTAGTTGACATGAATCTTCTTCTTGTAGCATTTCTTTATGGATTATTTCCTGAATAGCATGAAATAAGGTCTCCAAGCCTACGAAATAGTCTTTTTTTTTCTTAGGAAATTTTTCTCCAAGGCTAAAAAGATAAAGGGCTCTTTTGAATAATTTTTCAATTATCAATGACTCTTTATCGACTATCTGCTTAATTTCTCTGTCATGTTCAATCAACCCAATTTTTGTGAAATGATCTTGTTGTGCTTTATAGAACAATTCAAGAAGTTTCTGAATTTCTAATGTCTGGAGCGATTTAATAATCTCAAATTTTTTGAATAATTCTTTAGCTTTAACTTC
Organism: uncultured Methanosarcinales archaeon; assembly: GCA_964585935.1. Taxonomy (GTDB): domain Archaea; phylum Nanobdellota; class Nanobdellia; order Woesearchaeales; family GW2011-AR4; genus BS150m-G64. The sequence continues at coordinate 15,088 of CAZPFO010000019.1, forward strand.
CATGTAATTAAACACGTCACCGGAAATGCTTCTTGGTTTTAAAAATCTCATTCTATATTTTTTAATCTCTTCATATAATTTCTTTAGCCTCTTTAACTCAATTGCCGTTAACTTTTTTGCCATTTTAATTATCCTGAACCTAAATTAGGCTCATATCCTCCAACAATTTCTTAACCTCTGCTTTATGCTCATCACTCATCTCGCACATCGGCAGCCTGTAAACTTCCTTGCACATCCCTTTCAATGAAAGCATGTACTTCACTGGAATTGGGTTTGTCTCGATGAACTCTGCCTTGAACAATGGCGCTAACTCTGAATTCAGCTTTTCAGCCTCTTCAAAATTGCCTTCTAAAGCTGCCTTTACCATAACAGACATTTTCCCGGGCATAAAATTACCTAAAACTGAAATAACGCCATTACCTCCTGATTTAATCAAATCTACTGTTATATTATCATCTCCGCTAAGCACGCTAAAGCCTTCTGGCCTTTGGGTAATGACATCCTTGATCTGATCCATATCACCAGAAGCTTCTTTAACAGCTTTAATATTCTCGCAATCCTTTATTAATCTCATCAATGTAGGTGTTTCTACATTAATGGCTGTCCTTCCTTTTATATTATAAACAACGCAGGGTATTTTAACACTATCAGCTATTGCCTTAAAATGCCTATACAAACCTTCCTGAGTTGGCTTGTTGTAATAAGGATTAACTAACAACACAGCATCTGCTCCAAGCTCTTCAGCATGCTTGGTCATCCTCACAGCTTCTTTTGTGCAGTTAGAGCCAGTGCCTGCAATCACCTTAACTCTTTTATTGACGTGCTGGACAGTTAGCTCAATCACTCTCTCATGCTCATCATTATCCAGAGTTGGGCTTTCCCCTGTTGTGCCGCACGGCACAATGCCCGAAACGCCATTCTCAATATTAAAGTCTATTAATCTCTTCAAGGACTCCTCGTCCACACTCCCGTCTTCATTAAATGGTGTTACAATTGCAGTAAAAACTCCTTTCAGCATCTTATTCACCCCCGATTATATTTTTCATCATGCTGTCTATGTCAAAAAAACCTTTTTTGCCTTTAATAAATTCAGCAGCCAGCACTGCGCCTAAAGCAAAACCTTCTCTTCCACGGGCTACATGCTTCAGCTCAATCGTGTCTGCCATGCTGTCAAACCCCACAAGATGCGTGCCGGGTATTGACCCCCCTCTCGTAGAGGATATATGCAGCTCATCCGGCTCTATCCTTCTCTTTAATTCTGCTGTCACAATCTTCTTTTTTCTTTTTATAGTGCCTGTCAGGATATTTCCAATCATAACAGCTGTCCCTGAAGGGCTGTCTGCCTTCTGGTTGTGGTGAAACTCGCTGACATAAGCATCATAATCCTCGAATTTATCCATTATCTTTGCTGCATTCTCAACTATCCTGAAGAATATATTCACACCTAATGAAAAGTTTCCCGACCATATTGCTCCTGTGCCTGCCTTTTCGATAATTCTCTTAACCTTACTCATCTGGTCATACCATCCTGTTGTTCCAACAACTATGTTTTTGCCCAAGGCTGATACTTTTTTTATGTTCTCAACAGCTGAATCAGGATGTGTGAAATCAATTGCAACATCAACATCCTTTAACGACTCTTCATCAATCTCTTTATATGTTGCCCCCTCATTCACAGGGTCGATTATTGACTTTACTGCAACGCCTTTTTCTTTTGCAATCTCTTCAATCTTATGGCCCATCTTCCCATATCCAATAATTGCTATATTCATTTTCTTCCTCCGCTTTAATTAAAAAATTCCTTATGAAGGCATTGAACTGCCTTTTCACCATCCTTTCCGCCAACTATAAAAGCAACGTTGATTTCCGATGCTCCCTGTGAAATTGCCTCTATGTTTATATTATTTTTGCCTATTGCTCCGAAAACCCTTGCTGAAAATCCTACTGTGCTCTTCATACCATTGCCCACCAAACAGACAAGGGACTTATCTTCTTCTATTGTGACATCGCCTATCTCTTTTAATTCTCCTGCGGCCTTCTCCAGTTTTCCATTGCCGTTATTGCTGTCCACTGTCAATGAAACGCTTACTTCGCTTGTTGCGATCATATCCACTGATATCTGGTTGTCATTAAAGACCTTGAATAGGTGCGATAAAAAACCGTGAGCCAAAAGCATCCTGGTCGAGGTTATGTTAAATAGTGTTATATTCTTCTTTAATGCTATTGCTTTTACAGGCTCGCTTGAGCTTTCAAACTCGCTAAGTATTGAAGTCCCTTTGCTGGACGGGTTAAAAGAGTCCAACACTCTCACCGGAATATTCTTCTCTACAGCAGGCAGAATTGTTTTTGGATGCAAAACCCGGGCTCCAAAAGTTGCAAGCTCTGCCGCCTCATTAAAGGAGATTTGAGGTATTGTTTTTGCTTCCTTCACAATCCTTGGGTCAGACGTCATTATTCCATTGACATCTGTCCATATCTGGATCTCCTCTGCTTCAAGGGCTGCTCCTATAATAGCAGCTGTATAATCAGATCCTCCTCTTCCAAGGGTTGTTATTATGCCTTTTTCATCCTTGCCGATAAAACCAGTAACAACTGGGATAAAATCATTATCCGAAAGGCTTTCCTTTAGTTTTTCATAAGCCTGTGGCAATGGTCCTGCAGACCCAAAGTTTGAGTCTGTTATCATGCCTATATCATAAGCATCAAAATTTTTAGCTTCAATTCCTATGCTGTTAAAGTATGCTGCTACTATCCTTGTAGACATCCTTTCTCCGAAAGATGACGCTAAATCTATAATTTTAGTTGATTTTTCTTTTCCCTTAGCAATAATTTCTAATGCATCTTTTAATTCTCCCAACTCATTATCGATCAGGCTGTTGTCTAGCTCGAGCTCTTTAAGTATAGCCTTATGCTTCTGGGCTATTTCATCCATGTTCACAGTTCCGCTATTGATGGAATTTTCTGCAGCTTCTATGAGTTTATCAGTAACGCCGCCAACAGCTGACAGCACAACTATTGGATTTCTATCTTTAAATTTGCTTACAATATCTGCAACAGACTTTATTCTAGCTGCATCTCCTACAGACGTACCCCCAAATTTCATAACTATCATTACAGTATAGAAAGATTTATATAGTAATTAAAAACTTAATGTTATTATAGTAACAAAACAATAGGTGGTTTGATGGTAACTGTAAGTCATTTAGTCAAGAAATTATTGGAAAATAAGCCTTTTTTGTTAGAAGGCTTAGGAAAAGGCATAATCAGCCATGGCAACCTGGCTGATGAGTTAAAGCCAAAGATTGAAAGAGAGCTTGGAAAGAAAGTAAAGGACGCTGCAATAATAATGTCCTTAAGGAGATATTCAGAAGAGCTGGACAAAAAAGACTTCTTAACTAAAAAACCCTCTTTTTCAGGAGAGATGATGATAAAAACCAATATATGCGACTTTAATGTTGTCAAAACACCGAGTTTACTGGCAAAAATAAAGTCAATCTATAATCTGGTTGAACTTGAAAGGGGTGATTTTTTGAATATCATCTCTGGAAATAATGAAGTAAGCATTGCCATAAATGAAAAGCACCAAAATAAGATAACTGCATTATTGAAAGGAGAAAAAATATTGAATAAAGAGTCTGATCTGGTCGCCCTCACAATAATATTTTCAGGAGACTTTATACACACCCCCGGGATTGTTTTCCAGGCTGTAAGGAAACTAGCATGGGAGAACATAAACATCTTCGAGATAATATCTACATTAACTGAATTAACATTCATCATAAGCAAAAAGAGTTCCATGAAGGCTTATGAGGTTTTAGGAGAAGTTCTTGGTAAATAAATGGGCCCAGCGAGATTCGAACTCGCGGCCTAAAGATTAAGAGTCTTCCGCTCTAACCAGGCTGAGCTATGGGCCCAAATAACATAGAAGAAAACTTAGTGTATTTAAAAAGTTATTTGTCAAACCTTTTATAGAATCTTCAGCTTCCCGGTAACCTTATCTATCTTCTCTTCTTCATCAGGTCCTATTGCAACTGCTGTCTTTGTTCCGGGAGCAACTACTGTTTTTCCGGCATCTGTGATTAAAGAAGCCCTTAATCCAGAGTCTTTTGCTGACTGAAAATATTTGATTAATTCTTTCTCATCCTTTACCTTTAATACAATCTTGGCCATGCCATCATGCCTCCACCCATCAACAATAGAAGGGGCTGACCTCAAAACAGCCTCAACAGAAGCATGTGCACATTGCACCCCTAATTTTCCTTTTGGAAGCTTTAAGTCCATCCTTATCAAAATCACTTGTTTGTATGGCATTTTAATCAATTTTTTAATCAGTTTTTAATTTTTTATTAATTGTTTTTATTATCAATGAATTTTTAATCATTATTTTAAGTTTATTTTTAATCAGTTTTAATTATTATTTTTATCCATCATTAAATTTTACATCAATAGTTATGTTCCACATGCACAATTGTCTGCGCTTTCATCATCTGCGTTTTTTTATCAATTTTTATTTGTTTTAATTTTAAAAATAAAAAAACGACTGCACATGAACGCTCACAACTGAGGAATCAGTGTTTGTGCACTCATTGGTTATTTTTTAATTGATTATTTTTATTGGTGATTAATGACCCCCTTTTATTTTTATTTATTTAAATAGTTATTGATTTTTATTTACACCCGATAACAAAAATTTTTAACTACTCCGGATGGTTGATAAATATTTATATATCTGCTATGATATTAATTTTTCATGGCAAAAGAGAGAGGATTCAATTTTGAGGTGTCTGATAAAAAATACCCTGATATAGAACTGCCTTCATGGCTATTGGCAAGAGAATGATTTATATTTCCAGCTTCTTATCATCCAAAAATATCTTTGGGTTTCTGAATACCTGATCCAGGTGGATTATGGCATAAATTGAGCCGCCAAACCAGTAATTTGACCCAATCCCTACATGGGCAGTACCCTTAACCTTATCATCAATTATCATTGCTCCTGCAAGCTTTGCTCTTGGATTCAGCCCTATGCCTAATTCGCATACCCTCCTTACACTGCCCGGCCTTTTTGATATTGACTCTGCCCAATTAAAAGCATTTCCAAGTTCTTTTGCCTCTTCCCCTCCATTTATTTCCACTATTGATCCTTCTTTTACAATTAAGGTAATCGGCTCCTTGATAAGAGTTGTTCTCGTGTGGTTTCTGGAGCTTCCATCTATGACCACTTTGCCTTCTACTTTTTTTCCATTTGGAGGAGAGTAAACTTCTCCGGCAGGCAGATTCCCCCCTAAACCCTGCTGGGTATAATTGCCATCTGCCGCTATACCATTGATTCCCTTAACATTGTAGTAAAGGTCTGTCCCTGCTTCAGTTGTAATGTGGATTTCTTCAGCTTCATCAAATAATCTTTTTACTTTTTCATGCTCAAGCTGCATTGGTTTGTAGTTAACATCAACCGCTTCTGTTATCAGGTTAATGTTATAATTCAGCAGATCTCCCAAACTCATGGCAGAAACAAACCTATGTTTGCCTTTCTTGGCCCATTTTCTAAAACTTTTTCCCAGCTCCCCTATGCCTCCCAGCTTATCAGACATGTTCAGGAATATAACGCCCCCTTCCCTTAAATCAGATAAAGAGCCCGTAACAACATCATCTGCCTCCTCCCCCCTCGACTTTATTCCCTGCAGTATCAGTTTCGCATCCAGATTCAGCTCTTTGGCAGCCAGATAGTAAGCTCCTGATAGGATTGCAGCTGAGTTCCTGTTCTCAAAACCCCTGTCCCCCATAATCAGTATCTTCTCGTCCTGCACAGCAAGGCACGGCGTAAACACTTTCTTAAGGTAAAAAGAGCATTCCTTAGACAAACCATAGAGATTATTCGATTTCAGCCAGTTTAATGATTCAACTGTTTCCATGCTCTGAAGATTTTCATTATAGGTATTTATAGTTTTTGATTGTTTTTTAAAATACTTGAGAAATATATTTTTTTATTAACGTAAATAGTGTTTCAACTCTTTTGTAGCTTCATATATGGGAATTGGTCCTTTTTTTGCTGAAATAAAAACATTGAAAATTTGTGGGCAATAATCTATTTTATTGATAATGTCATCTACAACTTTCCTATGAACAGCATAGTTTATTTTCCAGAACTTTGCTTCATTGTATAGGGGGTTCTTCAAAAGAACTTTTTTAAGTTCTCTCCACTCATCTGCAACAGGATCAATTTTCACAGTTGTTTTATCATTAAAATTCTTCCTCTCAATTAGAAAAATTGAATCAAGAGGATATAGTTTATCATTACTTGCAAAAACCTCAGGGCTAATCCACAAGTGCTCAGCAAGGCGCATAAGAAAATCTATTGCTTCGGGAGCAATTCTGCTTTTATATTTCTCTCTTAAATTATTAACTCTAAATATATGTCTAGCAAGGTCCCACTGAGCCCAACCAATCTCTGAAATAGACGAAGCTATATACAATCCGAATTTTTCATTGTCGGTTCTCCCAGCTCCAATATAGCACATATCAGTTGAAAGTATTTTAGTTTCGCGCTCTCCTTCTGGTTTTAAGATCCATGGTCCTTTCTCTTTGACTCTCTCAACAGTATCAGGAATCTGTCCGTAAGGTATATTCATCCCAAGTAAGCCTAACCCTAAAGCAGTCTTTCCTACCTCAGCATCAATTGAACTTCCATTAGGGTTCAGACCCATCAACATGAATGTTTTTCCATTAACAATACCCGACAAACTGACAAGATCAAAAGGCGAGTAAAGTTTATTAAGTAAATGAGAATAAGGCACAATTACATTCTCTGTTTTATTAATAATGGGTTCTAAATTCTGAAGCTGATTAGGCAATGGCTTCTGATTTTTTATTCTATAATTAAGAATTTGCCGTATTATCCTGTTTAATTTCTGCCTACGACTTATACACTCATCAGTATAAAGAGGAGCAACACTTGATGGAAAGGAAAAGCTGGCGCACATCTTCTATAGTGTAAAAGTATGATTATTTAAATAACTTTGTTTCATTAATCTGTTCTATAACCATTCCAAGTCAGATAAAATCACAAAAAACCGAAAGATTTATATAGTATACCCAATATACCCAGTATACTGAGTATGGTGAGTATTATGGAAAAAGGATTAAGAGATGGCCTAACAGACAGGGCAGATAAAACCACAATTAAAGTAAGCACTGAACTAAGAGATAAATTAGCTGAAATTGGTAATAAAGATGAAACTTTTGAGGATGTTATTAAAAGATTAATCAGGAGAGCGCAAGCTGAAAGATCTGGAGAGATTGTAACTAGTAAGTCTTCTATGATACAGTATAAAAGGAAAAAAGAATTTGTTGAATTATATATTGACCTTGGCGTTTTAAGTCATCCTATGAGAATATGTGGTGAAAGTAAAGATATGGTTGTTAGGGATAAAAAAGACAAAGATATTGGAAGAATAAAAATCCCTCAAAAGGCAGGTATCGAATATGATTATAATATTCCTCCAAAAAAAGAAGGGGAATGGGAATTAGATATAAAAATAATAAAAATATATTACAACCAGAAAACTTACAACCCAAGTGAATTTTTTGGAGTGGATAATGAGCATAAATATCTTTCAAACGAGTTTATGCAAATCTATTTTCAAGTTCTTTCAGAAATATTGATTAGGGAATTTGGTATAACAAAACTAAAAAATTTTTCAAGAGCCCATAGAGTAAATATATTAGAATGGAGAAAAATTTATTATGAAAATAAACTAAGTGAAGAATCTTTCATTAATGATGTTGAAGATATTCTACGAAATTTCTCTGAGAGACAATTAGACGCTAAAGTCAAAAAACAAATAGAAAATTCTATTGCAGGACATTAAAATGCAAAATTTCCAGTTTCTTCCACTTTACATAAAAAACAAGGAGTTTGACAAAGGCGACATCAGAATAGAAATCATTGAAATGCCTTGCCAAAATAGAAACGAAGAAGAATATAGGTTTAGGATGAAGTCTCGACATATAGAAGAAGAAATAACAATCCATAGAGACATAGCAATCGAACATCATCAGCCGAGAGATACGCACCCTCATGGCTCCGAACATCTCCAGTTTAAGTTTTCGTCAGAAGATTTTGGCAAAATACGGATAAATTTGGATATAAAAAATGACGATGAATATAAAAGATGCATACTTGGTTTTCTATCTATGCTCAGAGATATAATAAGTACTTTCGAGAAACACCGTAAGAACATAACAAAAGAAATACTAAATTTAGAGATGTTCAATGAACTAGAAAATCATCGCTCTTTCTTGAAAGAAAAAATAGCTAATTCTTTGATTCAATCAAGGATAGAAATGGATGCAGAAGAGGGAATTAAAATCATTAACAAAGAATCATTAGAAAATTTAAAACAAAATGAAGCGCTGCTTCCGTTTTTTGAAGGCATAGTTTAAAAAATGCCAAGAACCGACAAAAAAAATGATAAAATAGCCCTGCCAGGATTCGAACCTGGGTCCCCGGCTGTTCTCGGCCAAAGCCACCAAAAGCCGGAATGATTGACCACTACACTACAGGGCTGTAATTGTGGGCTTGACGAACGAAGTGAGGAAACCCACTTTGCATGTCAACTGGGCGTAACCAGTTGGACCGGTACACCATAGGGCTGTAAGAATAAAGTTATTATATTTTGTTTATAAAATTATCTATGTTATAGCTCAGCTACAGAAAAAACCTACCCCTTAACATTATTGACTTCTTCTATGCCTCTTAATTGTTCTATTATCTCTGGCTTGACTTTCTGGTTTACAAGGCAGACTGTTATTGCAGCGCCGCCCTTCCCAAGCTGCCTCGAAGGAAGCTCTCTTATGTTTATGCCATTATCACCAAGAATCTTGTTTACCTTAGCAAAAACTCCCGGCTTATCCTGGTGGTATAAAAACAATGGATAGACAGGAGTTTCCTCTGCCTCAATGCTTTCTCCTGCATTTACAGCATTGTTAAAATTCCCCCTCAACAAGTAGCTGATGGTCACTTCTGCCATTTCTACTGCTGTTTTCTTTCCAGCTTCTTTTGTTGATGCTCCCAGATGTGAAGTCATAGCAACATTTTCCATATCATTAAACCTGCTCTCAAATTTTTCAAGCTCTTTTTTAGGCTCGTTTTCATGAACATCAATGCCCGCCCCGGCAATCTTCCCTTCTTTCAGCGCATTATACAAGGCCTCATTGTCAATATTATGGTGCCTTGAAGCATTGATAAGATAAGCAGTCTTCTTCATAAGTGAAATTTCCTTCTCTCCGATCACCACATCTTTGCCGCCGGTATGAATGCTTATATAATCTGCAGTCTTTAGAACCTCCTCCATCGGCATATACTCCACAGATGATTCAGGAAAAGAGGATTTTACATGCTCAGAAAATGCATCATAACCAACAACCTTCATATCAAATCCCCTGACTAACTGGCTTAGCCTCTGCCCTATTCTGCCGCAGCCAATGATGCCAAGTGTTTTATGGGAGAGTTCAGTGCCCTTGAACTGCTTTTTCTGCCAGACTCCTTTTTTTAATGAATGATGGGCCTGAGAGAGGTTTCTCGAAACAGCCAACATCAATCCCAATGCTATTTCTGCAGCTGCGTTTGTATTTCCATAAGGTGCAAATTTCACAAGAACGCCATGTTTAGAAGCAGCATCAACATCAATATTATCAACACCTACACCGGCCCTGCCTATAATCTTTAAATTGCCTTTAGCGCCAGCCTCAATAATATCCTCTGTAACTTTTGTTGCGCTCCTCACAAGCAGAGCATCATACTCTCCAACAACATTAACAAGCTCGTCAGTATTTTTTTTCTCTGCATCCACTTCTATCCCTGCTTCTTTAAACAACTTTATGCCTTCTTCATTCAAACCGTCATTCGCCAAAACTTTCATTCTTGCACCCCAATATGTTTCATTAAAGCGTCTTTTAATGCCGTTAAATATTTATTCAGCATTTCAGGAGTTATATCCCCCATATGCGCTACTCTTATGGTTAAAGGCCTGCCTTGCTCTGCCAAAGCCTTATTCATTTTCCCATAGCCAGGATCCATCAGATAACCATCTTTCCTTAATTCCTCTTTGACATCTTTCAGCATGTCTATTGTGAAACTTGCAGGCACTTTAATGCAGGTAAGGCTTGGAGAGGCATTTTCTTTTTCTGGTAGCAACTGAAATCCAGGCAGCTCTGCCTCTATAAACTTATGGACAATTTCTTTCATCTCCATGTGCCTTTTAAATCTATTCTCAATACCTTCTTCCTCAACAATATAATTAGTTTGAAAATATAGCTGGTTTGCCAATGATGTAGGGGTTGTTGTCAGGGTTTGAAATTTTTCACCCTTCTTTACATGCGCAATTAAATCTGTATTGTAGCCTCTCTTCCCGACCTTTTCTGCTTTTTCCAGAGCATCTTCACTCATTACGCCAATTCCAAAACCAGCAGGCAGCCCGAGGCATTTCTGGGTAGAGCCGCAATAGAACGCGATATTCCCCTCCTTGATGTCGGAAGGCGCCCCTCCTAAAATGCTCACTCCATCAACCAGCGGCAGAGCATTATGCTCTCTTATTAACTTTCCCAAAGCAGCCACGTCATTAATAACGCCTGTTGATGTCTCATTATGGGTTATTGTAACAACAGCGGGCTTAAGAGACTCTAATTTTTCCCTAAGAACTCCATGATCTATAGCTTGTCCTGGCGCAAATTCCAACAGCTCGACATTATTTTTATTAGAGCTTGCAATTTTATAATAAAGCTTCCCGAAAGCCCCTACACTCACGCATAGCACAGTCTCATCATCAGATACAAGTGACTTTATCGAAGCTTCCATTGCAGAAGAGCCGGTTCCCGGAATAAGAAACAGCTTATAATTATCATCACCTTCTACACCCATTATTCTCTTAAGGTTGTTTATTGCAGGCTCAAGCCTTTTTTTAGCCTCTTTATCCCTATGGCCAAAGTCAGGCAGCATTGCTGCTTTCTTAATCTCTTCCCTTACATAAGTAGGGCCGGTAATAAACAAAGTAAGATCAGCAAAATCATTTTCCATTTTTACCCTCTTAACATGGTTAATCCGGATTCCTTTAAAAATATTATGGCACGCGATTGAATCTGTTGTAAGATATACAATTTATCTCCACAACTCCAATGCCTCTTCTTCCATAAAATGCAGCTTTCCGGGAATGATAAGACATTGAGGAAATTTATTTATTTTTAATTTTTTAAAATTCTTCAGTGAATCATGCTTAACAAATGGCTCCTCTGAACCTAAAGCAGCACACGCAACAGCCTTTATGTTTTCATCAACCTTATTTTTTATTAAATACTCAACAGCATCTTTTATTGATAAATATTTATCTTTACTAGGATCCAGATCTAAAAGAAATAAAGTATGCAAGCCAAGTTTTTTATTATTTTTTAGAACTTCTAATGGAGATCTGATATTTTTGTTGTCAAATGGGATGCTTGTTGTCCTGCCGAATTTATAGATCTCAAGGCCGGTAATCCCCACAGCAGTTAAAACAGATGCATTATGGATAATTTTTGTTTTGATTCCTGCTTTCTTGGCCCTCAAAAATAAATCAACATGCGTTGTTGCAGCCATCACATCTCCAATAACCAGAAAAGCAACCTCTTTTTCTTTTGCATCCTTTAAAATGGTTTTTTCAGCTTCATTCTCAACTATGTTCCTATCAGCCTTTATTATCTTTTTATTATATAATCTTTCCAGATTAATTATTGATGTATTTAACTTGGAAGTGTAGCACTCTAAATAAACAGAATCAGCCTTTTTAACCAGCTCTAAGCCTTTGAGGCTGATATCTTTTTCATCATTCAGTCCCAGGCCAATAAAATATAAGGTCATGATAATGAAAAATTAAGATGATTTTATAAAATTATTGGAAAAAGCCGAAACTTTTATAAACTCAATTCCCAATAAAACAACTTCATGGCTGATGTAAAAAGGAGGATTGTAAGGGAAATACCGCTGTTTAAAGTTAAATATAAAGATGTATTCCATATGAAGAATCTCTATAACATGATGCATGAGCTGCTCTGGGAGGAAGGATGGACTGGTTATGAAGGAGACAGGTGGCATGAAGACATAGAGACCCTATATTCTGAAAATGTCTACCAGAAAGGGATTCACTCTGGCGGCAAGGAGCTATGGATATGGTGGAGGTTTAGAAAAGATATGGAAGGAAAATTCAGCGGCTACTTTAGGTACTTGCTGGACATAGACTTCCATGGTGTTTATCTAAAGGATGTTGAAATTATACACCAGGGCAAGAAAGTAAAAGTCAATAGTGGTGAGTTGGAGATATTTTTCAGGCCGCGCATAGAAGGAGACTATACTGGAAAGTGGCGCAGCAATAAGCTATTGAAGAACTTCCAGGATATTTACGAAAAAAGGATTATGCTTGCAGATATAGAGAAAATGGAAAAGAACCTTTGGAGGGTCAGCTACCAGATTCAGAACAAAGTAAAAGAATTTCTGGATCTAAAGAGCTTTGTGCCTACTGCCCCTGCTTTCCATCCGGTATTGCATGGGCATGAAGCAGAGCCATAATAAGATTTTTCTTGAATAAAAAAGTGCCGCTGGCGGGATACGAGCCCACGACCTCTAGATAACCCGGTTTGAGATATATCATCAGCCAAAAGGCTTCATCACTCAAATATATGAGTATCGCCTGTGACATGCGAAAACTTGCTTTTCGCTCGCTTGCCAAATTCTAGCGCTCTAACCAGGCTGAGCTACAGCGGCATATTCTTAAGAAAAAGTAATTTGTTTTTAAACGTTACTATAAAAACTTCTTAATCTTCTCCCTGTATTCTTCAATCTCCTCGTCCATGTACTTCTTATGGCTCCAGTTAAGCCTTAGCCTGTCATCCTTGAACCTTGGGATGATGTGAATGTGCGCATGCCCCACTAACTGCCCTGCTTCTTTTCCGTTATTCATGATAACATTATATGCCCCATTTCCAATTGACAAAGACAATGCTTTCGCAACTTTCTTGACTGCCTTGACCATACCGCTTAAATCTTCATCCGGAACTTCGAGCAGGTTTTCGCAATGCTTTTTCGGAACCACAAGGCAATGGCCTTTGTTAGCCGGCATTATATCCAGAAAAGAAATCACATTATCATCTTCATAAACAACAGCAGCAGGAATCTCCTTATCTACAATTTTGCAGAATATGCAGTCTTTCATAATATCACCTTTTTAACTATTTTTATCATTGTTTTAAGTTTGTTTTTCAATCAATTTTAATTATTATTTTTTTATCCATCACTAAATTTTCCATCAATGGTAATGTTCCACAGTCACAATTGTTTGCACCTGTTCCAGTTGAGTTTTTTATTGATTTTTATTTGTTTTTAAAACACTAAAAAATTCCTTCGGAATTTTTGGTGTCCCAAAAATCTTTGATTTTTTAGGATTTAAATTAAAAAACGACTGCAGATACACATTCACAACTAAGGAAGCAGTGTTTGTGTACCTAATGGTTAATTTTATTTATTGATTATAATGATTTCTTTTTTTATTGAATTTAATGGACCAGCCGGGATTTGAACCCGGAGTCTTAAGGGCCTCAATGAGGTTTCCCAAGCCAAGGGAACACGATACCGGATTTCGCCACTGGCCCGTACAAGAAAAGAATAAACACTTAATTTAAAAATATTGTTATTAGAACTATTGTTTAGCGTAACTCTAGATAGGAAAATATATATATATAATAGCTAAAATAATATACTTGATAAAGTGTTTGGATTATCTAAAAAATCGAGGAAAAAGAGGAAATTATTAAATTTTCTAAAGTATTTTGATAAGGCTATATTATCCTCTCTAATGGATCACCTTATGAAGGTACGTAAAACGTTGTTTGAGTCGTATCGTCAAATTGCAAGTGATCTAGATACCACACATTTTCCAATACGCCTCCACAGTGAGGGATATAATAAACTACGTAGGGAAGCTGTTGATATAAGCGAATATTTAGTGCCTAGATTAAATAGGATTCAATACACACTTGATGAAATCTATAATGACCTCCTCTTGGGACTAAAGTCCCAAGTATCCATTAGCAGGCTATAGCATG
>CAZPFO010000020.1:0-29043 GCA_964585935.1 uncultured Methanosarcinales archaeon
ATTGTGAGCGTGGAACATAAATCAATGATTAAATATTTAATGATGGCTAAAAAATAATAATTAAAGTTGATTAAAAATTAAATTAAACCAATGATGAAAAAATTCATTGATAAAAATTGATTAAAAACAAACTTAAAATAATTGATTAAAAAATGGATAAACTGAAATTAAAATATTTGCAGTTGATTGCAACCTTTATGATCGCTTTAGTTGTAACTATTCCTGTTTATTCTGCCAATGTCTTTGCAGGCATAAGCAATGTGGTGGCAAAAGGCTCTGGCGGCGTTAATAATTATATCGGGGAAGATGATTATGTAATTTTTGAGGCAACTGCATCCATATCAGGAGATGCAAAGATTGACGCAGATCAGGTGTGGCTGGGAGAGAATTTTAGGTTTGATGAATGTGAGGCAGGCGTGGACGGCTATGAATGCACGTTAAGGTATCCTAGTGAAGGAAATGTTAATTTTGATCCAAGGGCATTGCCTTATACAGTAATATTAAAAGATGATGATGGCGATGAAGTTGACAGGGAGTCTGACACTTTGTATGTTGATATTTTTGCTCCGGAAATATCCTTATTCAGCGTTGAGCCTGAGACTATAAGCAGCGGAGATGTAGAGTTTAAATATATCATCAGAGATAAGGCATGCGGTGATGCTAGCTGTGAAGGGAAGTGCAGCGGAATAAAAAAGCTTGAGCTGTATAAGCTGGACGGGACTTATGAGGAGACAGTTGAAATAGGCTCTGCTGGCTGCAGTCATAGCGGCGAGTTTTTGAAAGACAGCCTTTTGTTTGACAATGGAAGGCATACTGTTTATGCAAGGGCATACGATATGTTAGGGAGTGTTTCTGACGAGGTTTCAGCAACATTTGCAGTAGACAATTTACCTCCGCAAATAGACCCGAACTCATTCAAAATTACAGATGAAACAGGGCTGGATATGGGTTATGCTTCTCCTCAGCCGCAGGATGTCATAGTTTATGTTGAAATCTTAAGTTATGATTTGGTTATAGACAATATTAGGGGTGATTTTACAAGCATTAATACAGGTTATGGAAACTTAAAGGCAGACTGCAGCGAGAAAGAAGAAGGGGTGTATAAATGCGAATGGCCAATCAAATTCTCCCTGCAGGAAGAAACAACCAAGGAGTTTATTATCAAGGCAGAGGATTTAGCCGGGAATAAGGAAGAAGTCTCACTGGCAAAAAGTTTCGGGGTAGATAATATCGGGCCCGAGGTCAACTCGATAAAGACGGATAAGGTAGAGGATGGCAAGAGCTATGGAAAATTAGAGGACAATATTTTCATAGCAGAGATTAAAGAGGATGGTGTGGGCTTAAATCCAAAACAGGTTTTATTATATGCCGGCAATAACGTGATAAAGGCAACTAACTGTACGCTTGGATGGGCTTGTTATTGGTATGGTGTCGAGCTGCCCGGGGAAGGGGCTGTTACAGTTTCAATAAAAGATGATACAACTGACAGGTTAGGCAATAAGGCTTCCGCGTTTAGTGTCGAGGTTATAGTTGATAAAACAAAGCCTAAATTGATAAATATCTCAGTCAATAGCATCATCGATACAGCGATTGGAGGATATTTTAAGACAGGGGATAAACTGCAGATAAGCGCTGTTGTTGAGGATGAGGCTATTAAAACTGCATATGCTGACCTGTCTTCAATAATTGAAGATGCCGGGAAAGTAATTGCAAATGATTGTATAGGAATCGGGGATAATAAGTGGCACTGCGTCTGGACAACATCCAGCATAGACATCTCAGGGTATATTGAAAACTTTATCTATCTGAATTTTGAGGATGTTGCTGGAAATGTTCTGCAGCATAAGGAAGCTGTTACTGTTTATGATGTTGATGACGCTTCCCCTAATTACTGGAGTAACGAGGTTAAGTGCTCTCCAAAGTTAGTGGATAGGCAGACAACTTCCCTGATAAACCAGAAGGTTTTCTGCCATGTTGAGCTAAAGCCATTGACAGGGGACGTAACTCCTTTAAGCATTGAGCTAGGCGAGTGCAGTGATGATACGACTGCTGTGCAGGAGGTTGAGCTTTTTAATAACCAGCTTGGGAGCAAAGACCCTTACCTGAGGTTTATCTTAAAGAAAAGCAAGTTTGATGTTAATGAAGTCAACTTAAATTGCCCTCTTTCCATAATAACCAAAGCAGGCAATAAAATAACATCTACAGCAGAAGAAGAAAATGTTGAAGTCAAGCTGGAGTTTTACAACATGCCTCTTGGCGAGTTAAGTGAAAGTATCCAGAAGCAGATAGACGAGGCAGTTGAGGATGCTACAAGCGGTTTAATGAAGCTGATTGGATGGCTTAAGAAGATTGCGTTTTATGCCAAAAGGATATGCCAGATACTTAATATATATTACACTGTTGTAGGGACTCTACAAACAATAACTGCTACACTGGGTATCACTGAAAATGCAGGAGGACCATATACAAAGGCTACATTTTTCAATGCGAGGGTAAGGATGTGCGAAGCAACTGAAGAGATGAAGGAACAAGCTGATAACAGTAAAAGATTTGGTGATAAGTTTTGTAAATTTGTTAATTGTGAACCTGGTTTTGATTTTGATGGAAAGTATACATCAATATTGACTAAATGGCAGACAGGGGGAAATAAGCTGATAACGAGCGGGACTAAGTGGATGGGTCCTTTAAGCACAGAGTCTATTGAAAAATGGACAGGAAAAAATCCAGCTTCGTATATGAATCCAAAAGACAGCATAGTTGTTGCTCTTTTGACAGCATGCATACCAGGCATAATACATGGTCTGGAAAAATACAGGCAGATACAATGTATGTATGCCAATTGTATGCAGGAAGGGGTTGGGCAGCAAGGCCTTCCAGTTACAGCATGCAAAGACCAGAAGGGTTATGCAGAATGTAAATACGTGACAGGAGAGATATTTAATGCAATCCCTTTTACTGCGCTTTTTGATTATTATATGGGCATGATAAAGGATGTCTTGTCAAACCCGTTCAAGATAATTGGAGCTGGTTTAGCGCTGCTCTGTAGAAACTTTTGCTCTAATCCATCATCAGAAACACCACATAATCTTTGTGTTGTACCGAAGCTCCTTTCGCTTATTGGAAACTCTGCTCAGCAGGTTACAAGCATAATAGACCAGGGAGTATTTACAATAAGAGAAGACTACTGTGAAAAGCTGGATATAGGTGAAGAAGGAGAAGATGATGAAGATAGAGGAGGTTTGTTTTAAATAAATAATAAACAAAATCAATATTAAAAAATTCAATGAAAAAGAAATCAATATCAAAAATCCATTATAAAAAATTTAAAATAAAAAAATGAAACATAAGAAATCCTCAAGTGTGATGGAAGCTTTGCTGGTTGTTGCAGTGTTAGTTTTATTCTTTTCATTAGGTTTGATGACTGATGAGGGTAATCAGATAACAGGGGCCGCAACAGGAATGGAAGAGGTGAGTGGGATGGCTACTGAAGCACCACCTCCGCCAAAGGGAGCTCCAAGTAGTGGGGCACCCAGCGCTCCAAAGCCATCTCTGGATAATGTACCGGTTGGAGAAGTGACTTTGGCAAATGATGGGTCTTATTATTACAAATATAAAGATGGTTCAACGAAAAGATATATTAATAACCAATGGCAAGATATTAAATATACATATGATGTTACTGTAAGGGATTCTTCTGGAATAACTAAGACTATGAAAGTTGAGGGGACAACTTTAACTGACGCCAAAAAACAAGTACCGGGTGGATTTACGATTATCAGTACCAGAAAACCAACAACATCAATTACAGAATCTATTGAAGTATTTATAGTAGACAGTATTGGTGGAACAGAGGTTGTAACTAATGGTGCCCAAACTTATTTTATCCCGCAGGGAAAAACTGCAGAACAATATGCAACTGAATTAAATTATAAAGCAACAATAAATAATGAGTATAGTATGTGGTTAAAAGATCAAAACTTACAAGACACAAATAAAAACAGAGAGTTGTTTAATAAGTACCCCCCATACAATATAAATAAGGGCTTGATAGTTGAAACACTAGGGATAACTACTGCAAAAGGGGAAGAAGGAAAAAAAGACGAGCCTTATACAAAAATGAAATTACCAGATGGAAATTACATGTTCATATATGGTGGGAAGGAGTATTTAGGCGGCAAAACCGGTAACACACCTTCCAATTTACAAAGTATTTTGAGTTTTAAAGATGATCATCCAACAGCGAAACAAACAGATTTTGTTGCAGTAGGTGGACAACCTGTTTTTATTGAGGGTGGCAACTATATATTACAGACTACACAAAGAGGAAGTAAATTTGATGGAGAGGCTATTAAAAAAGAAAAAATTGGTGGGGAAGATTATGATGTCACTTACTCGCTTAAAGATGGAAAGGCAACTCCTACCAAGATTGGTTTTAGTAAATCTTTTTTAAAGAGTATTGGTTCAAACTCCGGTATTGTTAGTCCAAACTATTTCAATTTAAATTCCAATGTTTTAAATCAATTAAAACAAACAGTTGGGAAAGGTGATAAGCTCTATGTTTCTGGTGGAAATTTAATCCATGAAAAAACTTCAGAGGAGAAGCAAGGAACAGAAGGTGAAGATAGCTATAGAGAAACTATAACTACTACAACTTCAAAATATACTACTAAAGGACTAAAGGAATCAACCATAGAAGAGCAAACAGTTAACAATGATGGTATCATTGACAAGAAAGAAACACAAACAACTTTCAAATACGATGGCGAAAAAGACAGGGACATTCCTGACGAAATTATAGAGACTACATACGAGAAAGATGCAAATGGTTTTATCGATGAAAATAAATTTAAGAAACTTACTGTAGATGCAATGACTAGAGAGCCTTTACGGACTTTTGTTAAGGAAGGTTCTAATCAGTATAATATTGAATACAAAGAAGAAGGGGTTTTTGTCAATGGTATAAAATGGGACCAGTTAGATGTAGCAACACAACAAAAACTCTCCAAGTTCAAAAGAGAACACGCAGCTTGGACAAGTAGAAAATTCTTCTCAAACCTTGAATTCGTTGCAACTGAATTCAGCGGACTTGGTTATTATGCATCATGGTTTATGGAGAAGGAATCTTTAGATGCATGGAGAGAGAATGTTGACAAGTTCTTTGCTGAGCATTATCTTGGAACAGAGTACTGGGCAAGCGCAATGTGCTCTTCAAAGATAGAAAGGGATCAGGAAGGGGTTGCTTATGTTGAGACAGCCAATGGGCTAGCCGGTGTTGCAGCGCATGTCGAGGCTTCAAGGTCAGCTCCGATAAATGGGCCAGAAGGAACAGAGTACCTTTACAAGGTAACTTTCTATGTAAAGAATGGAGACTGGGAAAAGGATCCAAAAGCACTGGAGAAAATGAGATTTAATGTTTATCTTGGTGGAGAAAGAAAAGCGGATTTACTGAGGCAGGATAAAGAGCTGGGAAAAGGAGAATCTTACGGCCTTATAAAAGAGAATGCTTTTGTGCAGTACAGCAATTTTTATTATGATAAAGCCTGCATAGAGTTTGATAAAGCCCCATCATTCTGGAGTCTTGATGGAAAAAAACTCTGCAATTCAATACAAGGTCCTGCAGCAGGAGCACAAAGTGTTAACAGAGAGGCAGCGCCTGCAGAACAGCCTCAGCAAGGCGGAGGAGGAGAGTTTTTGGAGATTTAATTGAATAAAGATACTTATATCTTGATTCCGAGTTCTCTTGCTACATTCAAAAGATTTATATATTAGTATGATTTATCATACTAAATTATGAAAGAAAAAATAAAAGCTGTTTTTTTTAATGAAACTTTAAGGAGATGGCATTTTGAAGATATTTTAAGGGAAACAGGAGTCAGCAGGGAGCGTGTAAACCATTTCTTAAAAAAACTTATTAAAGGGAATTTTATCCAAAGGATGAAGCCCAGGGGTAAAATGCCATACTATATTGCTAACAGAGATTTACCAAAATTTCGCTTTGAGAAAAGACTTTATGGGCTTAAATTGCTTGAACAGACTGGATTATTTGGGCATCTTAGTTTAATTAAAGATGTAAAAAGCGCAATACTTTTTGGAAGTTTTGCACGAGGTGACTGGAGCAAGTCAAGCGATGTGGATTTATTTATATATGGCAATGCAAACTATATTAAAAAAGGAAAATTTGAAACTAAATTAAATAGGGAAATACAGCTTTTTAGCTATCAAGATACAAAAAAAATGAAAAAAGAATTAGATCCTAAACTAATACCCAATATAATTGGAGGATTTAATATAAAAGGAAGACTAGATTTATTCAAGGTAGGTTTAAATGCATAATGAGAGAACACCTAAAGAAGTGTATGATGGCCTTGCTATACAAGGAGCATATGAAGAAGCAAATCTAGACAAGGATGAATCAGAAAAAATTAAAAGAATCACCCTTGAAGATTATCAATTTGGAAAAAGCCTCAAAACCATTGGAAAGCCAAATTGGAGAATCATTTTTAATATTCATTATGACGTTTTAAGGGAACTTTGCGCATTGCTTATGCTTTTCAAGAGGCAGAAAACAAGCAACCATCAGGGGCTTTTTGCTTTTACTGTCTTAAATTTTCCAGAACTTGATTTTCAGTGGGAATTTTTTGAAACTCTCAGGAAAATGCGAAATCAAAATAAGTACAAAGGAGCTGATATTACGAAAGAGGCGTGGAAAGAAATTGAATTTCAGACAGATTTGTATATATCGACTTTGAAAAAAGAAATAGAAGAGAGGCTGACTCATATCTAATATAATACAAATAAGGTTAAGTCAAGTATTGTGTCTTGTAAAAAAATGGTTTAAATATTATTTAAAAAGAAGAAATATTTTTGGCACTTAAGTTGACTTAACCTACAAATAAAAAGATATATAAACTAAAGATAAAATATTTTATAAAATGAAAAAAGATGGCTATTTTAAATAATCGGCAATACCAAAATGGTTGAATTTTTAAATTTGCCTTACTGGATTATAGTTTTGCTAATTATTTTCTGGCTTTGGGTACTAATTGATTGTTTGAGGTTAAAATTAGATACCACTGAAAAAGTTTCTTGGATTATAATAATAATCTTTTCTAATTTATTAGGCGTTTTGTTATATTTAATATTCCCAAAAATAAAAGGTGAGAAACATTATCTTAAAAATAGTTACAAACTTTTTATAAACTCATTCAAAAAAATAAACATTAAAATATTCTTCATAATGTTTTTTGACCTTGTTTTCTATGCAATGGCCACTTTGATTTCAATTACAACCTTTAATCTAATAAAAAAAAAGGCTTTGGCTGTTGACATGCCTCAAAATATCCTTCAGCTGGGAGCTGAGAATATAGAGAAAACAATGCTGGATTTGAGGGCTTTTTTGTTTTTGCTGATAGGGATGATAATTCTGATGTTCCTGATCATAATAATAGACTGGAGCATTTTCAAAGGGTTATCATGGGGCATTACATTAAAGAGAAAATTCAACTTTAAGTTTTTCTTAAAATTCTTTTTATTAAACCTTGTATGGTGGGGAGTATTCATATTTTTGCTTATAGCGGTTTCTAATGTTTTCAGGCAATCAGTAATCCCAATCTATATTATAGTATTGACCTTAATCTGGATTTATTTTACAAACATAATCTATACATTATTTGTAAAGGAAGAGAAGTTCAAATCAGTAAAGAAAGCGTTTAAGATAGGCTTTACAAAAATCCATTATTTTATCCTGCCTTATACAGTTTTAATATTAATATTGTCCATAATCATTTCTATAATGAATTTGATAACATTTTTGCCTTACGGCGCTGGGTTGCCAATCATGGCACTGATTCTGCTGTTTTACATAGCATGGGCTAGGTTCTATATTGTTGGGGTTATTGAGAGTTTGTAGAAGTTCTATTTTTGTATGGCGCTGTTGAATTGTTAAATGGATATCACAATCTTATCTTTCCCCTCAGGATATATTGTCACTTCTTCTCCTTTCTTTAATTTAAAGAAATCAATAATTTTTTTGGGCAGCCTTACATCTAGGGTTGTTCCTGATTGGCCAATTTTTGTTTTTGCCTGCAATCCCCAAAGCCCCTTCTTTTTACTAACTTCAGTTATCCTTCTTGAGATTTCTTCACTAAAATATGTTTCGTTACATTTTTCACAAACTTTTGCCGGAAAAGTTCCTATCTTAATGCCATATAAGGAGTAATCTACATCCTTATCTTTCATTTTTTCTCTGCATTCCCAGCATAAATCTTCATCTTTCATCGTAAATCACCTTTTATCCACAAATACAGTTTTGACCCTATAAATATCCCCTCTTCTTTTGTAGGCTACCCTTACATAAGTGTAAGTTGCAAGGTAACCGTCTGTTTGCCTTGATATCGAACCCATCTTTATAGCCCTCTTAATCTGCTCCTCATCTATCCCTTCAATATCCATCTTTTCTTTAGCATGCCTGCTTATCTGGATGATCATTAATAATGCCCCTTATTTTAACTTATAATTACTTATAATTATAAGTTATATATAAACATTTTGTTTTTAGGCTGATAAGGTTTGATACTTTATTTCCGAAAAGTTTTTATACTTCAAGTACACTCCATGTGCATACCATATACACAAGGTGATATAAATGGTTTTTGCACGAATAGATATAAGCGAATATACGAATAGGGTATTGAATGTAATTAAAGCCAAATTCGGGCTGAAAGACAAGTCTGAAGCGCTTAATAAGTTTGCAGAAATATTTGGGCAGGAATTTGTGGAAAAAGAAGCCAGTGACGAGTACATAAAAAAAATAATCGAGATAGATGAAAGGCACATGAAAAAATATGGAAGGAAATCAATGGGTATCAGGGAGCTGGATAAGCTATGCGGGGTTGAATAAGCCATGTTTAAGTTTGATTTAAGCGATGAGCTTAAAATCAAGATCAGAAAACTTCTTAGAAAAGATAAAAAGAAAGTGGGGATAATAAAAAGAAAAATTAAAGAAATAATCAATAATGACAATAATTCAATTGACCATTACAAAAATCTTAGGCACGATTTGAAAGAATACAAAAGGGTGCATATTGACAGGCATTTTGTTCTTTCTTTTAAAGTTGATAAAAACAACAATTTTATTCCCTTTGAGGATTTTGAGCATCACGACAGAGCATATAAAAAATAAATCAATGAATTCTAAAACCAAAAACATAGTCAGAAAAAAGCCATAAAATGCCTGATTTGCAAAGTTCTGTGAAATGCGAAGCTCGCTTCGCTAGCTAAACACCTGCTCGTTTGTCAGGCATTTTAAAATCCCTGTTCCTAGCTTTTGGTTTTTCTTTTAAAAACCAAAAACTTTATATACTATTATCTATAAAATATAGATGAATCAATATAAAATAACGATTGAATATATATAAAAGAAGTTAAAATATAGATGAAACATATATGAAAATAGGAAATAGAAAACTTAATAAAAACCAAATTTAAAGAAACCTGAAAAAGAGATGAGATACACAAAAAAGGTGATGAAAAGCAGCGGGGGCTTTGTTATTAGAATTCCTTCTGATATTGTCAAGATTCTTAATTTAACTGAAAAAGATTATGTTGAGATAGATCTGACTAAAATTGAGCTGAAAAAAGAGAAAAAGTAAGATGCAAAAAAAAAGAGGTAAGAAAGGGCAGGTTACAATATTTTTCATACTTGCTGTAGTAATAATCATAATAGGGGCCATAATCCTGCATTTCAGGTCTTTGTCTCTTGAGGAGGAATATGTTGAGCCTGAGTTAGTTCCTGTCAAAGGATATATTGACGGCTGCCTGGGGAATGTGGCTGATACCGGGATAAGGCTGTTAGGCATAACCGGAGGGTATATAGAAATACCTTCGAGAATAGAAAATGACCCGAGAGCGTACCTTTCTTTAGACCCTGGAGGGGTCTTAAAGAACCCTTACTGGTGGCATGATGGCATAAGTTCAGTTCCAAGTGAAGATTTTATTAAATTTCAGCTTGAGGATTATATAACAAAGAACCTTAAAAGCTGCCTGGATAATTTCAATGCTTTTCGGGGAGAGTATAAAATAAATGAGTTAGGGGAATTAATAACAACAGTCACGCTGACAGATGATAATGTTGTGGTGGATGTAAACTATCCTTTGGAAGTTTTCTACCATCTGAATAAAACAAAATTAGAGCTTCATGATTTTAAGCAGACAGTTCCTGTGAGGCTGAAGAGAATTTTTGAGCTTGCAAAGGATATTATGGAAAGGGAAAACAAGGATTTTTTCCTGGAGAAAAAAACAATAGACCTGATGACTATGACCCGAGAAATTCCTACAACTGACATTGAGGCAAGCTGTGGTGAAAAGAGCTGGAAGTTGAAGGATATAAAAAACAGAATGAAATCTTTATTGAGCGTTAACCTGCCGTTTGTGAGGATAATGAATGCTGATTACATCAGGGACGCTTATGTTCCCACGCCGGAAGGGAAGAACACTTACGAAAACAGCTATTTCAATTACCATTATATATGGGAAGTTTCTGATAAAAAATATGATGATATGAGCGTGAGCCTGACTTACGACGAGAAATGGCCTTTTGATATTGATGCAAGGCCCAGGCAGGGGCAATTGTTAAAATCAAACAGCATGAAAGGCAATGATATACTGAGCTGGTTCTGCCTGCATATATGGCACTTTACCTATGATATGATATATCCGGTAAAAGTTACAATAACAGACAAGCAGACAGACAATCACAAGGCTTATACTTTTAATTTTGCCTTTAAAGTGAGCATTGACCATAATGCCCCCAGAAGAGAGAGTTTTGCCCATACTATATTTGATACTGTCGAGAGGCCAACAGATGAAGAATACTGCAATGACCTGTATAATGAAGTTACAATCTACACTGTTGCAAACACAACAGACCCTTATGATCTGAAGGATGTGGAGCTGTCATTGACATGCGGTTCTTATACATGCCCGTTAGGCAACTCAGAATATCTGAGCTTTGGAGCAGCAGCAGGAATGACAAAGAAAATGCCTTACTGCGTAAATGCTATTTTGAGAGGAAAGAAAGAAGGATTTTCAGATTCCCAGGTGTTTATACAGACTGATAGTGCAAGGGTGTATTCACTCTACTTAAAGCCTGTGAAGGAATTCAATGATTATGTGGTTGTGAAGCACCCTCTTGTCGATCCAGGAGCCCAGGAAAACTTGAAGTCAACGGAGCAGGTTTCCATAAGCATAAAAGCGAAAGATGCGGATT
Source organism: uncultured Methanosarcinales archaeon (assembly GCA_964585935.1). Taxonomy (GTDB): domain Archaea; phylum Nanobdellota; class Nanobdellia; order Woesearchaeales; family GW2011-AR4; genus BS150m-G64. Next base: position 11,267 of record CAZPFO010000020.1, read on the forward strand.
TTGAAAGCTTGGGAGTTTACCCGATAGAAGGCAATTTCCCGATAAAGTTATTGGGAGACAGAACCCATACTTATGAAGTTACAATCTACACTGTCGAGGGAGATGATATTGCAGGAGGCTATAAGGCAGAATGGACAGTAAGCCCTGATGAGCTGCAAGGCAAGAACCAGATAGTATTCCATGTTTTAGACCAGGGATTTGTTTCAGATGAGGAGAGGTTTTTGTTTTTGACAGGGCTTGAATCATATTCAACTAAAGTGTCAAAGCCAGAACTGAGGTGAAAATCAATAAAAAAATAATCAATAAGAAAAAAATTCAATAAAAAATAAACCATTGTTAAAATAAATTAAAAAAATCAATAAATAAAATAACCAATAAAAAATGAAAAAACAATTACTCCAGATAACTGCATTGTTGATCATAGAGTTAATGCTATTCCTGCCTATAAGCTTTGCTTTGGAAATTAATGGTGTCCAGATAACAGACGTTACTGCAAGCTCTGCAAAGGTAAGCTGGTACACAGATGAATATGCTACAGGGATGGTGAATTATGGAGAGACAGAAGAGCTGGACTATAGGCAGAGGCATACTAACTGGCTGCATGAGCATTCATTATACCTTTACGGCTTAAATGACGAAACAGAATATTATGTGGCAGTTGAGTCAACAGATCCCGGAGATGTTACTGTTGTGGACAATAATTCAAATAACTTCTACACTTTCACAACAGATGATATCACACCACCAGAGCAGGTTAATGGTTTAGTGGCAGAAAGCTCAGACATTGATTATGTATATTTGAGATGGGACAGCGCAGATGCTTCTGATTTAAGCCATTATTTTGTCTACAGGGACAGGATAAAAATAGCAAATACAACTGAAACAGGCTTTAATGACACTGGTTTAATGAGCGATTGGTCTTATTTGTATAAGGTTTCTGCTGTTGACACAAGCGGCAATGAAGGAGCCTTGTCAAACACGTATGTTGCAAAAACCTTAATGGCTGATATCACACCCCCAGGGGTAGCCCATGTTGATGCTGATAAAATTACAGACACTACTGCTGAAATCAGGTGGATCACTGATGAAAATTCTACCAGTGTTGTTTATTATGGATTAAACCAGGCTTTCAATAAAATAGCAGAGGTTGAGGGCTTAACATTAAACCATAGTGTGACGGTTACACAATTGCTCAAGGGCAATAATTACATCTATAAGGTCAGTTCCTGCGACAGCAGAAATAACTGCGTTAACTCGACCGCTAATGAGTTTGAGGCTGGCGCTGACAGAACCCCTCCAGTGATAGATACAACACTGCCTAATTTTTATAACAAAAAAAGAATCGATATTATTGGCAGTGTAGAGCCTTATTCAAGGCTAAGGCTTTATGTCAATGATATGCTGCTGGCTGTGAGGGCTTTGGACAGGGATGAAACTTCTGAAGGCACATTTGAGTTTTATAATATTGAGCTTGATAACAGCAATGTAATAAAAATATGGGCGCAGGACAAGGCAGGAAATGTAAATTCAGAATCTTATAATGTTGTTGTTGATATGAAAGACCCTATAGTCAGTTTAGGAGACATACTCCGTATACACAGCAAGAAAAACTTTACAATAAGCGGGAGCGTTAATGAGCAGGTAACAATGAATGTTTATCTGAAAGGCGGGGAGGAAACAGAGCCTTCAAGAATTACCGGGTTAAAGGCAAATGCCGGCAATAACTCTGTTGAGTTAAGTTGGGATAAGTCAGGAGACAAGGATTTCAACCATTATGTTGTTTATAGGGATGACATAGGAGCAATAGCAATAACAGAGCCTTCCTCTTACAATTCTTATGAAGATATTTTAGTAAACGACGGGCAGTCTTACACTTACAGGGTTTCTGCTGTAAACCGGTTTGGCAGGCAGGGGCCAAGGTCTGACCCGGCAACTGCATTAATTTCCGGCGGCAAGACCGGGCTGCCAAAGCCGGAGGAGATAGCTGATGTTATCGGGCAGTCTTTAAAGGCAACACTCAGCATGAATGTCAGCGGAAGCTTTTCTACAAGCATCAGGCTGAAGGAGGATGGCCAATATTCTTTGAAGATAGAATTTATTGACAGGGCATTAAACACAGTTTTGATTGAGAAAGGAATATATTTAGACACCAAAGAGCCTGAAATAAAAATAACAAACCCGAAAAAGGGCACGTTCATTTACGAGAATTACGCTAATGAGGTTGATATAGGGGGGGAGACAGAGCCTTATGCCAAAGTTCACCTCTACATTGAAAGGACACCTTTGGGTTTGCTGGACAGGTCTTTTGATGTCTCAGGATTACCGGACCAGATAGACAGTATACCTGAGGATGACTTAAAGGCAGACTGCAGACTTAGAGTTGGAGGCACAAGCTTTTGCAGTACAGGAGCTGATTATTCCACTACCGCTGATGATGAGGGTAATTTCATATTTGAAGATGTGGATTTAACCAGCTGGATAGGTGTTGGAGCGACAATAACAGAGGTGCCTGCAACAGAATTTTCAAGAAGCAGGGAATTAAAAGAGGCAAGAAAAGCAAGGCTGGTTTTCATTGCAACTGACAGGAGCGGATTGCGCGGGGCAGAAGGCATTGATTATAGAATAGGTACGTGCTGGGCTGGAAATTTCAGCTGGGAATTGATGCCCCTTGTTGAGTGGCAATCACCAAGTATCCTGAGCATGGAAAGGTTAAGGGAAAATAATGAGCATATCTACTTTTACTTTAATTATACTTATCTTGGAAGGGGTGAGAGTGGAAGGATAAAGACTGTTACCCTAAGCAAGGCATGCTCTGGGGCTGAATTATTAGGAGATTCAAGGTTCAACCTGAGCTGCCAGATACTGCCGCCTGGAGCTGAAGGCCAGGTTTTAACTCAGGTTAATCCAGAAGGCAAGATAACATACACTACACTCAAATTAGAAAGGCTTCCTGACATGGAAAAATGGCTCAAGGGAGACTGGGAAAGCTTCTTTGAATCAGTGAGCAATGAGATGACTTTTCCATTCAAAGTGATAATAACTTATGAGCATGACGTAGATGGGAGGACTGTCAGGGAAACGCAGACTACATGCCAGGAAGTTACATATGTCCTGGACAACAGCCTGGTGGATTTCAGGCATGCTTTGCCTGACTGGCTGCTTTATGACTTTGTTAATTTCCTTGATGATTCAATAACAACAATAAACAAGGTGCAGAATGAGCTCAAGAAAGTCATTGATTATGTGGCTGTTGGGTGCGTTGCTTCGTATATGTTAAGGTTAGGGTGGCAGGTGTACAGGAGATGGATCAGCTTCTTTGAGGAGAAAAAGGTTCAGGCTAAGAAGTTCATTGATATTGATTTTGATCTTCAAAGTGATGAAGACAAGAAGTATTGTGAAAATGCTGCGAAAGCTATAGAAGTTAAGTTTGGCAGCCGCAAACTAAAATACTTCAGCAATGCAGACTTAAAAAGATGCTTTAAAGGGGTAGCTGCTGCATGGGAAAAAGAAGAAGAGCTGTACACTTATTACAGGTATACTTGCGACAGGATGTTCGGGCATAAGACTCCCTCAAAATGGACAGAGCAGGCTATTGATGATACGCTTAGCAATAAATTAAAATCAGGAGAAGGCTGCGCTGTAGATCAGGGAGCTAAGGGTAAACCCTTGTCAGTTGTTAAGTGCAGGGATATTGCAAAGGATTTTTTAATCAACAAAGAATTGTTTAGCCTGGATGACAAGTGTTTTGTTGTGAAAGAAGGAAAAGAGGAATCACTTTATACATTGAGTGATGTTGAAAACAGAGAAAATAAAATTTACAAAATAAAACATAGCGGAACAGGCCGTGCAAAACTTTCTTCAGATTATGCGATAAAGCAGACTGAAAATAGCTATCTGACTGCCCAGGATAAATATTGTTCTGAGGTCTGTGGCATTACAGAACCTGAAAAGCAGGATAGTTTGTCTGGTAAAGCGCAAGATTCTATTTGGAAGTGGGGCGAAAATGAAAGGAATGAGAATGTAGATTCTGAATATAAACCAGAAGGCAAATGGGCATGTATGCCTGCTCAGGAATGCAGGGCATTGAAGGGAAAGCCTCCAAAAAAAGACCAGCCTAAAGTAGAGAATAGTTATACGCGAGGATTTACCAAGGATTGCTTCTATAACTCAGATGTAGGAGGGGTTTCACAAACATTAAAAAGTAAATTAAGAGACGCTAAATCTATTAGCGACGATCCAAATGAAAGGTATGAATGCTGCTGCATAAATGCAGTTAAGTCTAAGGATGAAGGATATTACAGCTATGATGATAAAGTAAGGTACACAGTTTTAGATTTAAATGAGCAACTTTATGCAGGACAGCCGGCATATGCTTTTGAGTCAAAAACAAACAAAGATCAGCAGCCCCAGGGTGGTGATGAGGGAGAGCAATGGAAAGACATGCAGTGGAGCTATAGATATTGGAAAGAAAAATTTGAGACATCGGATGGAGGGACAACCCATTACGAATACAATCCGAACAGGTACATGGAAGGAAGAGACAAGCCAGCGTGCTTTGGGCAAAACAGCTGGATTTATGATTTTGATGCTAAGGCAGGAGAAGGCAATTTACTGATCATAGACCCTGCAAAGCAGCATGTAAGCGCGTTCCAATGCCTGCATATCCCTGGAATTTACAACAGGCTGCAGCTATTGAAAAACATGATGTCTTCCTTGTCCTCTTGCTTGGTAACTGTGAGGACAACCGGAAGAGGAGACACAGGCGTGTGTAAAGAATTATTTACGCAGTATGTCTGCTCGGCTATCTGGCGCATAATCCAGTTTACCCAGGACGGCTGCCTGCCTTTTGGGCATGGTTTTGACTTTTCAGGGAGTGATAATGAAATAGTGCAGTATGTAAGCGCTGGCTTTGACAGCGTGTGGGGAAGTGTTGCAGATTCACAGCAGGAATTAAACGAGGAGTACGGCAATGCCAAATTAAATAATTTGTTAGGTGCGGGAGAAGGCGCAATAGCAAGAAAAATCTGCTTGGGAGCGTTTGGCTATGATTGGGAATTGAATCTCGATGATGTAATAGATGTAGCTTATGCCTCGCCTTACGCTACTTTAGTGCAGAAGATGACAGGCTCAAGAGAATTCTTAACAGTAGACCCCAATACAAACAAGGCAAAGTACGAATACAGGGCTTCATGGCTGATAAATCCCGGGTGTGATATGCAGAATTATAGGGTTGAGCTTTCCTGCGTTTCGAGAAATGAGATGGACAAGTATGGTGTGCAGGCAGGAGGCTTAGGGGGATATGCAGAAGGATTTGGAGGCATCAACTGCGAGAAAGTGCAGGATCCTGGAGGCCAAAATTGCGATTGCCTGAATTTAGGTGAAGAAAGGAAAGAATTGTTTTACTCCTCTAATGCAAAATTACCCCAAGGAAATTTAGAAGACAGGGATCATCATAAAATTATAGAGAGTGACTATAGGTATGACCATCTGAAATTTACATTGAGGACAGATGCAAGAATACCTTCTGATTTAAAGGATAGCTGCTTTCCTGATTTGCATGAAGATGGTGTTTTCTATTTCCCTATAAGGGACAGGACTCTTCAGGATGTAACAGCCTGCCAGGCAGATTTGTCACAAGGCATGTTTAGATGCACGCCTGCTGTTGATTTCTGGACTGAGCAGGGAAGAGCGCAGTTTATAGGGGTTGAGATCAATGGAGAAAGAGCTACAAGAGACGGCATAACCCTCTACAGGGGGGATCCTTTGGAGATAGAGCCTACGATAAGGAAATTAACAGGAAAGCCGGTATGTTTAATCATTGAAGTTGACAAGCAGGGCGTAAAAGAAAAACAATTTGATTTGATAGACATAGAGGGAAGGCAGAGTTATCCTTATAAAATTGAAGACAGCATACAGCCAGTGCGTACAGGAACGCTTTCAGCAGGGTTAACTGACTGTGAACTTACAGATGCACAAAAAAATGAGGGAAGCAACATAGGTAAAAATTGCATAGATGTTGTCAGAACAAGATCATTGAGGTATAAAATTATAAGCACTTCCGGCAGTACAGAAAAAATAGGCCCTGTCAAGTTTGAGGATAAATGGAAATCCAGAACCGGGAAAGATGAGCCTGATGGTGAAATCACTATAAACACTGACAGCAAGGATGAGATGACTTTTAAGGGAGATACTAGACAGATAAGGCAATGGCTGGCTGAGAAAAGGTCTGATGATCTAATTTTGGAAGATGGTGGAGTTCAAATCAAGATAGAGTATGCAGGGTTTGATGATAAAATTAAATCTATAGAATATGATGATATTGAAGTAATTGGAGCAGCAGAGGGGCAGGAGCAGAGATGGACAATCACTTTAAGCCTGAATCATGTCAGGGATGAGAATAATGACTGCAGCAGGCCAGGAGATATAATTGAATACCAGGGCAGAACACAACTGGAAAGGTATAATGTAAATATAGCTGGAGAGGCTGCGGCTCTTGGGCCAACTGTCAAGATAGATGTTGATGATATAATACCAACTGATGACAATCTTCCAATAGAAATTAAAGCTACTATATCATCTAATAGAGAGATTACCCGGGTTAATTATGAGTTAAGAACACCTAATGGAAATCAAGAGAGGAGGAATATAGATCTGGAGGATTGCGTGGATTCCAGCGCTTCAAAGAAAGATTGCACAATCCAGCTTGGAAGAGGGGATTTACTTGAGTTTGCGGGCAATTATTACATCACTGTTGAAGCAAGGGATGAAGCAAGGAACGAAGGAGAGAAAACTGAATACTTCAGTGTAAAGTGCTATGAGGGTGATGTTTGGGGCGAATGCAAGCCAGATACTGAACAATGCGGCTTGGATGAAATTAATGATACAGATTTTGCATGCGCTCAAGATCATAAATGCTGCAGGGTAGGAGATATATAATCAATAAAAAAATTATCAATAAATAAAAATCTGATTATAATCAATAGAAAAAGCCAATAATAAAAAAATCAATAAAAATAAATATTATTAAAAATCAATAAATAAAATAACCAATGAGTGCACAAACACTGCACAATAAGTTGTGAGCGTATATGTGCAGTCGTTTTTTAATTTTAAAATTAAAACAAATAAAAATAAACAAAAAAACGCAGAGGATGAAAGCGCAGACAATTGTGCATGCAGAACATAAACAATGATGGGAAATTCAATGATGGACAAAAAAATAATAATTAAAGTTGATTAAAATTAAATTAAAACATTGATTAAATAGAAAACTAAGAATCTAAAATTCTGACTAAGATGGTGAAAAAGAAAAACCTAATCTCAAGTTCTTTCAAAGAGTCTTTTGCATTGATCAGGAAAAACAAAAGTATCTTTTTAGTTTTGTTTCTTCTGCAGCTGTTGTTTTTTTCCCTGATATTTATTTTGAACCTCAATTACCAGCCGAAGATTCTGGAGAGCGTCAACAATGTTATCAGCTATGTGGGTTCTCAAAATCCTGCAGAGGGCAAAAACGTTTTGGGAGATGACCCCCTGATGATTCACAGAAATTATAAGAATATGCTCTATAATCTGATATTATTGGGTGTTTGGTCTTTTTTGGCCTGTATCTTAATTAATGGGCCTGTGTGGTACTTAACCAGCAGATTAGTTTATGATTCTAATCTAAAAAACTTAATAACAAATTACAAAAAAACTTTAAAGGAGTTTTTTATTTATCTTTCTAAATTCGCTTTTTCCAGCTTAGTTTTTTTTGCATTGCTGTTCTTAACTTTCTCAGCCTTTAAGGCTTCGTTGTTCAGCTTTTTGTCCGAGACTACCTCATTTAATTTTGCATCCTTACTTATAACTTTTATTTTGATTTACTTTGTTTATCTGGCATTAGCCTTAATCTACAAAACAAAATTAAAAAATATGCATAAAGAATTATTCAATGTTGGCGTTAAAAAATGGAATATAATATTGATGGCGTATTTTATTAATTTAATTGTCCTCTTTGTTTTGTTTTTATTTATAATATTTTTAGCAGAACAAAATCTTGTTTTATTGAGCTTGAGTGTCTTATTGCTGATGGCAGGATTTGTATGGGCAAGGGTATTTTTGGTAATGGTTGTTAAGAAACTGGTTTAATTATTCTGATGGTTCTGCTTCTGAAGCATTGTCATCTGTTTCTTCAATATCCTCATTGTTATATTCTCTATTATCGTTTCTCCCTTTATACCCACTATCTGTTTCATTGACTTTTTCTTCTAAAGCACTCTCTTTTAAATCGCTTTCTTTGTCTGCTATCTCGTCTAATCTTTCTGAAACATACTCATTAAATTCTTCTCCCTTTAAACCTAAACTTCTTGCTTCTGTTTCTAATTCTGTTATTTTTGATTCAAGATTATTTGAGCCTTTAGACCTTTTGGAACTTCCTTTACTTCTCCAGAAGTTAGCATATGCTTTAGCTTCTGTTGCTAAAGATTGGTATAGTCTTCCTTCTTTTGTTCCTGCTTTACTTTTTGCTTTTTCTGAGAAGAATTCATATAAGGTTTCACCATCATCTATCTCTGCCCCTCTTTCCGACATCTCAGGCTGGAAATTATGGATAAGTTCATGGTAGATTGAATACCTCTTAAAGAATTCAGCAGCATCCCTTCCAGTTAAACCATGTTCTTCTGCCATTGCTTCTGCTTTTTTACGGAAGTCGGTGCTGGAGACCAAATAAGAGTGGTTATTATCATGATATATTCTTGCAACATCTTCCATCTTTTCAGTACCAACACCTAAAATATGCCTTGGCGTGCTGTATTTATTTGATAAGAAACTTATAAAATCAGCTGTATCTGAATCATATCTTGTTTTGTGCGTTTCATCGAATAGAACATTTCTTATATCCTGCCTGAAATTTGCATTTGTTGACAGATATTTTCCGAATGAGTTAATCGGGCCTTCATAGCTTAGCACAGGCCTTACAAATTTATTCAGTTGGGTGTCTCTTAGGTCAAAAAAAGCGCGCCTTTCCTGGCCTTCTACTAAACCTCCTCCTTTTTGTGGTGTGGAATATGATATTGCTCTGTCACCAGACGCTGCATTTATCCAGTCTTGTGTCAGGAGGTCTTCTTCATGGAAAACAGGGCTTAAATAACCATTTTCAAAAAGCTTTTCAGCTGAAAAGGAGACTTTTCTACTGGATGTTGTTACATGAGCATAACCATTTTCATCAATTCTTGGAGAGTATGTGAAGTCTGTTGCGTTGAATGGTGTTTTTAGATAATTAGGGTGAGTGCTAAAACCAAAAGAAGGCTTTTCAGCAAGCATAGCTTTAGAAGACCCTTGCACTGGCAGAGTGAAATTTACTTTGCTTTGGGCTCCGTAAAAATGAGGTGTAGAAATGTTCCTGCTGGGAGTGCCGAGACTATAGGTACCATTACTAAAAGGTTTGCTAGCTCCGTTATTATTTAATCCTGCCATTTTTCCCACTGTTGTATTCACTATATAGTGGTTAATCTACTATATAAAGGTTTCGGTTTTAGAAAGGAAAAATGAGGTTAGAGGTAGGAACTATGTTTTGTTTATCTGAGCCTTACGCAGCTGCCTGAAATATTTATCTTCTATAAAGCAGTATTCTTTCAATTCCTGCATCATCTTTTCCATGTCAATGATTGCCCATGAATCGCCCTTCTCAGCCTGCCATACTGTTTCATCTATTAAATACTGCCAGTCAAAGCTTTTGTCTTTTTTCATTATTGTTATTATATCTTCAAAATCTTTCTCCCTTCCAGTTATTGCTTTTAGCTGCACTATATGCTCTTTTCTAAGCACTTTTATTTTTAAAGTATTTTTACCTTTAAATTCATGCACTGCATATAGATCTTCTTTCATCTTTGGGCTTGTTTGAGTTTTAAAAATTTTCTTTACAAATAAATCAAATCTATTGTCTTCTCTTTTGAACATTAATGGCCTGTGTTTTTCTCTTAGCTTTTCTGGAATGTAAATTTTCATAGGAGATGTTTCTTCAAAACCAAGCATCTTAATTGCGCTGATAAATTCCTGCCTTGAAGCTTCGTCTTCAAATAATAAGTCTATATCTTTAGTATCATCTTTATAGCCGTAAAACATCATTGCTGTTCCACCAAAAGCAAAACAACTAACATCTTTCTTTATATTCCTGCTTACCAGCCTGAAAAGGCTCATTTGATCTTCATGCGTAATAATTTTATTTTCCTCCCTCTATAATTCTCTAAAGTCTTTCTCATTGAATGGAATATGAACATGCCATTTCTTTTCTATATCAGGAAAATTATGCCTATGATGAAGCTGAGTAATTGCCTTCCACCTTATAGGTTTGTAGGGTGTGTAAGTTTTTGGAATTTTTTTAACCCTAAAGTGCATCTTCGCTAAGTCATATAAAGCCTCTATTTCCTGCCATATGTTTTTTTTTCTTGCCAAAGCATATAATTTTTTCCAGTCAGTTATGTGGTTGAAAAGATTTAAGCTTGCTAATATCGCCCTAAAACTTCTTGTTTGGATAGCATCTACTAAAGCTTCTTCAGGACCATACTTTCCATGAACCTGGTGGTCATACCAAGGGTTCAGTTTCATATTTGGAGAATATTTGTTAATTATGTCAAACATTCCCAAGTCTCTTTTGCGCTGTTTTCTTATTGTTATTTTGTAAAGCCTTTTTTGCTTTCCACCTCCAGAGGTTGTTACATGGCCTTGCTTTTTCAGCTTGCTGAGTAGGTTAATTGTTGCCTGTTTAGTGTAGCCCAACTCTTCTGCAGCAGTCTCAACAGTATGCAGGCCTTCCAGTTTCCAGAGTATGTTTTCTTTGGTCATAATAGGTTATGTATATTAAGTAATATTTAAATGTTTTGGTTTTGAGGTTATTTATATAAAGAATCATTTGTAGAAGAAGAAAGCAAACTATTATGTTTAAATTTTGTATAGATGATGATATTACTAAAACCAATTCAATTAAATAAAAGAAAGAAGCTTTATTTACCTTTTTTAAGGTGATACTTTTTAGGTCCAACATCACCGAATGTATCCCTAGTTAAAGAATCATGTAGACCATATAAGTCTGAATGACCTTGAGCTCTGAATTTTGGTTTATTGACAGCTTTATAACCTTTCTTTTTTGCTTTTTTCTCCAGATGAACAGCTACCTCTGGTGCATGATAAGTGCCTATAAAATGAGTATAAGCTTGATTTTTTAAACTACTAAGTGAGCGTGAAACATGTTCTGCTTTTGTGTTATATAACCCTCTTTTTAGTTCAGCCACCTTTAATTGTTCATTGCCAATATAGGAGTCTATCATTTTATCAATACCTTGTAGGTCGCTCTGATTTTCAGAACCTATCCCCACATGGCTATTATATTCTCTTGTTAGAATCTTATATCTTTCCTCAACATCATCAATACCATCAATCCCTTTTAAAACACCAGGCCTCACTTTCTTAAAAAAAGCCATAAGTGCTTTAACAGCAGCACCTTGCACTTCTTTTTTCTTGTTATTAGCAATTGACTTATTATCTTTCAAACCAATATTATCTAATTCTTTTTTGAAGGTATCATAAAACTTGTCAATAGCAGGTTGTAATATCTCAAGGGCAATTTCATTCAAACGATCCTCATTAGTGGTTTTCTCGTAATGTGTAAAGGAATCATCAAGATTTTTATGACTTTTTGCTCTCATATCTTTAAAGAAATCATCAATTGTTTTTACGTTTCCTTTAGCCATTTTATCCACCTTCCAATATTAACATAGCAAATTCTTTAAATATAAACCTTTCTATTAATCTCATCTCTTTATTTATCTAAGTTACCACTAATTAATTAACATATAAATCTTTCGGTTTTCCGCAGGAAAAGCGAAAGCTAGGAACGCAAAGTGACTCTGCTTTCGGTTTTCAACATGTTAAATAAAAACCTACAGAAAACAAAGTTTTGGAAACCAAGTTTCCAAACCATTTAGAAAAAACAAAGTTTTTTCTAAAAGTTTTCTGAGGTATTTGGAAATCAGAGATTTCCAAAACCTTTATATATCATATAAAAATACAAAGTGGCATGGCTAAGCAGGAAAAAAACAACAAGGATGACCCTGTTTCTAAACTGCCGAAGGATGTGCAGGACAAGCTTAAGGCTATAAAGACAAAGCTTGACAAATTCCAGAAGAAAGCATTGGAAAAGTTTGACAAGTATATTGTGGGCATAGCTTTATTGCCTCCGCCAAAGCCAGAGGAAGGCAAAAAGGTGGACAAGGACAAGATTAATGTTTTAATCCTTGTGGATGATTCTGACAGCCAGAAGATGTCTAAGTTTGAGTTAAAGGATAAATTAGGCAAGATCATAGATTCTTTGGCAAAAGAGGTTGACAAGAACCTGGCTCCTGAGACTGTTATCCTCTCAGAATTGTGGCAGGGATGTTTTGATGCCAAGTATGAGTTATTGCAGTTAATCGCTTTATCTGCTCCTATCTATGACAAAGGCATGCTGCAGGCTATTAAAATTGCGGAAGTCCACAAAACAATGGTTTTGAAGAAGTTTGAGAAGTATATTGTGAGTTATGTCTTAGCAGGATCGTTGGTGCAGGGAAGGGCAACAAAAACTTCTGATATTGATGTGTGGATTGTTATTGATGATACAGATGTCAAGAAGATGACAAGAGCTGAGCTGAAAGACAAGCTAAGGGCCATAATAATCGGGATGGGAATCGAAGCCGGGGAGATGACAGGCATAAAGAACAAGCTAAACATCCAGGTTTACATATTGACTGATTTCTGGGACAGCTTAAGAGAAGCAAACCCAATCATTTTCACTTTACTGAGGGACGGAGTTCCTTTTTACGACAGGGGAATTTTCATGCCGTGGAAACAGCTGCTGAAGATGGGCAAGATTAAGCCCTCAACCGAGGCAATTGACATGTTTATGGGCTCCGGGGAGCAGATGCTGAAAAGAGTAAGCTTAAAGCTCAAGGATATCGGCATGGAAGATATTTATTATGCCATACTGACACCGAGCCAGGCGGCATTGATGATGTTTGGAGTGCCGCCGCCAGCCCCAAAAGAGACTGCAGAGCTGATGCGGGACATTTTTATCAAGAAGGAAAGATTACTGGAAGAGAAATATGTCAAGATCCTGGAGAAAAATATTGAGGTTAGAAAGCAGATAGAGCACGGCGAGAAGAAAGAGCTGACAGGCAAAGAGGTTGATGAATTATTATCAGACGGGGAAAAATATCTTAAAAGAATAAGGAGGCTGTTTACCCAGATAGAGAAGATCAAGGAAGAGAAAGACATAATACACCTTTATGACAGTATTGTTACGATAATAAGGGATGTTTTAAGGTTAGAGGGGATAGAAAAGGTCGAGGACGAGGAAGTTGTCAAGATATTCGAGGATGAGATGATATCTCAGGGAAAGATACCTGCAAAGTTTTTGAGAATACTTAATGAGATAATAAAGGCCAAAAAGGATTATGATGAGAAGAAGCTGAGCAAGGTGGAAGTGGACAGGGTAAAGAAGGATTCAGGCATTTTTGTCAAATTCTTAGTCGAGTATATACAGCGAAAAAGAGGCAAAGAGCTTGAAAGGGCAAGAATCAGGGTTAAGCACGGCAACAGGTTTGGAGAAGTTATTCTGCTTGGAGAAGAAGCTTTTATTATCCATGACATAGACCATGAAGAGAAAGAGATTAGCAAGGCAAAAATAAAGCCAGATGGAAGCCTGGCAGTAATAGAGAAAAGCTCTTTGGAGGAGCTGGAGAAGGCTTTAGCTAAGATACAAATACCTCCGAAAGTTTTCATTAAAGAGCCGATTTTTGAAGATTTAAAGAGGGTATTCGGAAAGGATGTTGAAGTTCTGGTGAATTATTAACTGAAATCTTTAATTGTTTTGGTTACTTTATGAAAAGTAACGAATTGACAAAGTTAATTCCTTCTTTTGGTCAAGCTTTTTTCGTAAGAAAAAAGATTGTTTGGTAAGGATGTTGAAGTTCTGGTGAATTACTGATTATATATTTTCTAACATAGATATGTTTAAATAAAAGTTAAACTTAGAGTTATTAGAGGGTCATTAATAATTAATTAATAAAAAACTAAAATGAAAACCGGCTATAAGGTTATGGATGCTATGACTACCAAGCCTATCTCTGTCAATCCCGGGACAACACTGCAGGAATGCGCGTCTATAATGAATGACAACCATGTTGGAGCTGTTGTTGTGAAGGATAATGAAATCTCTGTGGGAATATTGACAGAGCAGGATATTGTCAGGAAGCTGATTGCTCATGGAACAAACCCCCTGGATAAAAAAGTAAGGGATGTTATGGAATCAGATGTTGTTACAATCGAGCCCGAGGCTGATATTTATGCTGGCTTAATCAAGATGAGAGACCTGAACATAAGGCATTTGCCTGTTGCAAAAAACAAAATCATGATCGGATTGTTGACATTGAAAGACATATTGAAAATACAGCCGCAATTATTTGAATTATTGGTTGAGAAGTTTGAGCTGAAGGAAGAGAAAAGAAAGCCCATAAACAGGGTAATTCCTTCAGAGGGCATTTGCCAGGCCTGCGGCGCATATTCAGAGAAAATAGTAAATAAATCCGATTCCCTGCTCTGCACTAAATGCGCAAAAGAGCAGGTTTGAGTTTTTCTGGGTTTTGCGAATCTTTATTTTTGATTATTAAAACTGCTAAAATGCAGACTTTTATCGAAAATTATATAAATAAACATCCCAATAATTCAGGATATGAAGCCCAGTGATTTTTATCTCAAACTGCCTTTCCCCACCAGCTATATCCAGTACAAGGGAGTGTGGGATATGCAGGATTTGTTTGAGACAGTTTATGATTTCTTCAAGAACCAAAAGTTCAAGTTCAAGGAAAAGTTCCACTTCAGGAAGAGGCCAAGCGCTTTTGGCACAGAAGGGAAGTATATATGGGAAGCCACAAGGCAGGTTGAGGATTATTACCAGTTTATTGTTGACATGTATATCCATCCTTATGATATGCAGGATATAGAGGTAAAGCTGCCTGACGGAACCAAAAAGACATATACAAAGGGAAGGCTATGGATACAGATTGTTGGCCGTGTTGAACTGGATTATGAGAAGCACTGGGAGAGCAATGCTTTTTACGCCCATCTTAGAAATTTTTACAATAAATATATTGTCCAGAAGAAGTTTGAGGCAATATGGTGGGATGAGCTTCATTATAAGGTCTGCAATAAATTAAGAAATATAATACAACAAAGGCTGAAAATGGAGTCAGAGGAATACGAGCATAGGTATTTTGCAGGAGTGCATTGATTAAAAAAGAGGTAAAATGTCAGATATGAGGTTGGTTGTTGACCATTTAAAACTGGATTACAAGGGTCCTTTTGAGTTTAATGGACTTTGCAGGCTGATAAATTCTTTTCTCAATGAGAGGGGCTTTGATGTAAGGCAGGACAAGGATTTTGAGCTGAACACAAAAAAGGGCAAGCAGATAGAGTGGCAGATTTTCCCGTGGAAAAAGGTAAGCGATTATGTGAGGTTCACCCCAAAAATAAGGATTCTTGTCAAGGATATGGTAAAGATGGAAGTGGTCAAGAACAAAAAGAAAGTAAAGGTTGATAATGGAAGGGTGATACTGGTTATAGACGGCTTTATCGAGTTTGATTATTTCCACAAGTGGGATGACCATCCCTTTCTCATATTTCTGAGGTCTTTATACGACAGGTTTATCTATAGGGCTTACACTGAGAGGTTTGAGCAAAGGTTTGTTTATGATATGAACCAGTTGTATGACCGGATAGAGCAGTTTTTGGGCATGTACAGGCATTACAAGGTTGTTACAAAAGTGCCGCAATTTTCCCATCATTAAAAGATAAATTAAGAAATAATCAATAAAAAACTCAATAAATAAAACAAACCATTGTTAAAATAAATTAAAAAAATAATCAATAATAAAAAAAATCAATTAATCATTTAAAAAATTATCAATAAAAATTCAATATAAACCAATAAAAAATAAACCAATGAGTGCACAAATAGTAATTCCTTGGTTGTGAGCGTGGATGTGCAGTCGTTTTTTAATTTTTTAAATTAAAACGAATAAAAATTGATAAAAAACTCACCAGGAACAGGTGCAAATAATTGTTACTGTGGAACATAAACAATGATTAAAAAATAATAATTAAAATTGATTAAAAGATAAACTTAAAATACTGATTAAAAATTAACTGATAAAATGGTTGAGAAAAAAATAGTTGTCTATGATCTGAGGCTGAGTTATAACGGGCCCTTGAGGATAGAGGAATTCTACAAGGAGGTTGAGGACTGGACAAAAGAGAAAGGCATGGAAAAAGAGCTGAAGAAGAAGATGGAGCATGTAACCTCAAAAGGCAAGGAGATAGAGTGGACAGTTGAATGCTGGAAAAACGTGGCAGAGTATGCAAAGGTGGTTGTAAGGCTTAGAGCCATGTTCCATGATGTCAAGGAGGTGAACACAGTAATTGATGGTAAAAAGGCAAGAATCAACCAAGCAAATGTCCTGCTTATATTTGACGGAATATTGGAGACAGAGCTGTCTGAGAGGTGGGAGCAGAAACCCCTGTTTTATTTCATAAGGGCCTTATTTGACAAGTTTGTATGGAAGTTCCACACAGAAAAATATTTTGATGTTGTTTATGCTGACACTCATGACCTGCATAGGAGATTGAAGTCTTTCTTTAGCTTGTATAAGTATAAAGTTGTTTAGTTAAGGAGAAAGTAAGTTTCTTGATTATTTTTTTATAATTTAGTAACTTTTATTAAGTGGTAATGGATACCTCCTGCTCATGAATCTTGGTGAACTGGGAAATTGGGCTGAAGAGAGAGGATATGGCCATTGTTCTTATGGCAGCAATGATGATGAGCCAAAGGCAGTATTGCTTGGAACAGACGGCAAGAAGGACTATAGAAAATCGCAATCCGAGATCATCAAATTATTCAAGCCTAATTTGCTGATTATTGGAGAGCATAAAAGAGATTATTCCGAGCTGGCTTCCGATGCAGGATCATTTGAAACTATCCATCTTGGATTAGGAATGGATGGAGAAGATGCCATTTGCGATAGGGTAACAAATCAGTCTGATTTGAAGTCACTTGCAATCTGCGACATTACATACTTAAGGACAGAGAACTTCAAAGAAAGGTTTATCTCGGAAGAGGCAAAAGCAAGGGGATACGGCATTGAAACAATCTTAACTAGTAAAAAACCATTTATAACAGAAGAGGAGCAGAAAGCTTTGTGTTTACATTCACTCTTTACCTCCTTTTTAAGAGCTGAATTTGATTCCTGCTGGGGAATTAAGGGGGCATCACCTGTCCATTCAATCCTGCAAAAGTATGAAATACCCTACATAGCCATAAACCTGGATGGGAAATATATCTGACTGATGTTATATCTTCTTTGTATAGTATCTGACTGCTTTCTTATGATGCCAAGGAAAAATGGCTCTGCTGAAACCCTTTCGTTCGCTGCGCCTGATATTTATATCTTATTGGTGGATTCAGGCGCAACCTTGCTCAGCTCAATAGGCTCTTGGGAGCTCACTGGCCATTAATGGCAAGGGTTTCAGCAGAGCCGGAAAAAGAAACTTTTTTAAATTAACTTGAATCCTTTCAAAGACACCAGACAATCTGCGAGGGTAGCGAAGTCTGGTCAAACGCGCAGGACTTAAGAGGAGCACCTTTGGTCGTACCTTAGGCAATCCTGTTCCTTAGTGGATCCGAGGGTTCGAATCCCTTCCCTCGCATTTTTCTT
>CAZPFO010000021.1:0-27754 GCA_964585935.1 uncultured Methanosarcinales archaeon
TCTCCGCAGCATTTTAGCCCAATTCCTCTGGAAGGGTTGTAATCTTCACCGCCATACTCAATACATTTTTGAGAACAATCTTCTCCTGTAAATACTTCGTTTATTGTACCATCACAATTATTATCATTATTATCACAATATTGAGTATCAGATTCTTCTACAATCACATAGGGGGTGTCTTCTAATGCGTCATTTCCGCAGCAATTTAGATTATTACTATTACCGGACCAATTAAAACCACTAGCCTGGCAAATAAGCTGGCATGTTTCATTTGTATACCCTTCATCTATAAATATATTGCAATTATTGTCAATACCATCACAAACAGGCAATTCAGATTCCCCGGGATTGATGCCTGCATTGCCGTCATTGCAGTCATTCCCTAGTGCAGCATTATATGGGTCTAGACCAGGAGAGCAATAGCATCTAGAATCAGCTGACTGGCCATAGCCGTCATTATCATCATCCCTATAGTAAGTATTGCAATCAATAGTATTTTCTTCATCACTCTCGTCTGTAAATCCATCACAATCATCATCAACTCCATTATTGCAAACTTCTGGGCCAGAAGGTACGCATCCACTGCCACTAACAGTTACATCTGTCTGGTCTTCTATAGGAACCTCGTCACTAGCCATGTTATAAATCCAATAAGAGCCTGAGAAAGGATATATTGTATCGCCAAGAGGGGAAGGCGCTGTAACAACATAAGTATATGTAGTTGTACCTTCAGGAGCGAAACTGGTAACAGCCCACTTTAAATGCCCTGTTTCTGAAGTGTCTGCAGTTCCGCTATCTGTAACAGTAAATTCAGAAGGAGGCATTTCATCAACAATATAAGAGGTATGCAATCCTCCAGGAGCTAGATAAACCGCAATATCCACTGTAACACTTGCTCCTCCTTGAACATTTGTTGAAGAAAAAGTCCTGTACACTCTTGAGCCATCAAGCATAGCATAGCCGGTTATCCCACTGGCCATAACATCTATCTCAGAGCTGGATTTACGAACTTCCGGAATCTGCTGGTTAATAACAAACATCAACAAGCCAAAACAGAATAATAATCCAAGAGTTATTACTGGAGAAAACTCTCTAAGATTTTGTTTCCACCTCTTTTTTTTGTTAATATTACTCATCGAATAGTTATAGTGTCTTTGCCTTTAATCCCAATAAGCTCATTTCCCATACCAACAACATGCCTTCCGGTAAATTTATACTCGCCGGATGCAGAAGGCGCTTTTATGGAACACTCAAGAACCCTGCTTTGAGCATTTTGGACTTCAATTGCCTTTATTTTGTTAGCATTATCATGCTCACAGTCAAGTATTTCAAACTCCCCTGGAACATCGTCCGCAAACATATAATATCCCTGGCCTTCATCAAGGCTGATATGATAATTAATCTTAAATGTCTCTCCCTGATCTGCTGTTGCTGTTGATAATACTCTGGTTATACTATTCTTATAAATTGTATCTTCTTTAGGCTGGCACCCAATAAGAAAAGCCATGCAAAAAAGAACTATCAAAACCCCTTTTATAGTTTTTATTGTCATTTTAAACCTCCTTTTTCTCGATTTTATGCTATATAAAGCATTTATTTATGTACTGGTATTTAAATGTTTTTTTATTGACCCATAAATTTATAAATGAGATAGTCTCTGGCAACTGTATGTTCAAGCTTGAAAAAGAGGTGAAAAACCTGAAAAGGTTAAATGATATACTGCTTATTCTGTTTGAGGAAGGCTTTGGTTACTTAGTAAATAAAACAAAATTAAAAAAAAAGATACCTGAAAAGCACAGAGTCGAAACTAAAAAAGATGTGCCCCCCCAGGTAAGATTAAGAAAAACATTAGAGAGGCTTGGGCCAACATTTGTAAAATTCGGCCAGGTTCTGAGTGTAAGGCCTGATTTAGCGCCAAAAAATTACATCAGGGAACTGGAAAAATTACAGGACAAGGTTCCTCCTTTTCCATTTAGCGAAGTGAAAGAGCTAATTGAAGATGAGCTTAAAAAACCGCTTGATCATGTATTCCCTGAATTTGAAAAAAAGCCAATAGCTTCTGCCTCAATAAGCCAGGTACATAGGGCAATTTTGAAAAACGGCAAGGTAGTGGCTGTAAAAATCCAAAGGCCAAATGTAGAAGAAGTGATGCAGGAAGACATCGAAATTATGCGCCATCTTGCTTCTGTGCTTGAAAAGCACTTTGTGAAGATAAAAAAATACGAGCCAGTGAACATTGTCAGGGAATTTGCAGACTGGACCAAGGAAGAGCTTGATTTTCCATTAGAGGCAAGAAATGCAAAAATATTCGCCCTGAATTTCAAGGATAATAAAAAAATCGTAATCCCGAAAATATACGACGACTACACAACAAAAAAAGTGCTCACAATGGAGTTCATCGACGGCATAGAACTAAACAACATCAGATTATTAAAAAAAGAGCTAAAAAAGAGAAATGTGAATCCTGACTTGATAATTGAATCAGGATTTGATGCAATACTGACCCAGGTTTTCCTACATGGTTTTTTCCATGCTGACCCTCACCCCGGGAACATCATGGTCACAAAAAACAATAAAATAGCTTTTGTTGATTTTGGGATTGTAGGGAGATTTGATGAAGACTTAAAGGAAAAAACAGTTGACCTGTTGTATGGTGTAGTCTTTCATGATGTGGACAAAATCACCGATACTCTGATGGCAATGGGCATGGAAGACGATGGCGATATTCTCGGATTTAAGGAAGAATTAAGGACAGTAATGGAACCATTGCAGGAGGGAGATATAAGCAGTGCAAAATTCAGCAGTTTTATAGAAGACCTGCTTCATACTGCAATGGAGCATAAATTAAGGATCCCAAAAGAGTTTGTATTGTTTGGGAAGACATTGATAACTCTTGAGGGCATTGGCTTAAAGTACAACCCAAAATTCCAGTTAATAGACAGCACAAGGCCTTTTGTTGAAAATCTAATGCTTAGAAGGCTCAACCCTGTTAATATTATGGATTCTTTTGTAAGAAATTCCCTAAAACTCAAGAAATTTACAGAAACTTTCCCTGATGAGGCAACAAAAGCCCTGCAAAAGATACAGAAAGGCACAATAAAAGTCGATCTTTCAGACACTGACATTAAAAAATTATCTGTAGAGATAGACAGGTCCAGCAACAGAGTTGCCTATAGCCTGCTGATAACAGCATTTATAATAGCAGGAGCCTTAACAATAAAGCTGGATATAGGCCTTACTGTATTTGATTTGCCTATTATCTCATTTTTAAGCTTTTCATTTGCATCTTTGTTTGCAATAACATTACTGATCTCCATATTAAGGGAAGCAAGGTGATGGAAATTAAATTTCCAGCGCCAAAGAAGGGTACAAAAAAACCAAAATAAAATATTTTGAGGTGAAAAAATGAAAGGAATTATTAAAAAAGCGTTTTTGCTCGGATTAGGAGCAGCGACCCTGACAAAAGCGGCAGCAGAGAAACAACTCAAGGCATTAGTCAAAAAAAAGGTTGTCAGCTCAAAAGACGGCAAAGACATGCTGGGGAAAATTCTAAAAGAAGCAGATAAAGAGCGCAAAAGGATACAGGAATTTGCAACAGCAGAGATTAAAAGAATACAGGCAAAAGTAAACAAAGCCTCTCAACCGCAGATAAAAAAGCTGAAGGAAAAGGTAGGTGCCCTTGAGAGGAAACTAAAGAGTCAGGGAAAGAAAACCGCGAAAAAAGTTTTGAAAAGAGCGTATGGAAGAGTATAATCTATTCTTTATTTGATTATGCTGTTTGAAGAGAGAGGATTAAAAGAATCTGAAAACTAGGAGAAGGTAACTAATTTACCATCGTGCCCTTAAACTCTTTTCCATTCAAACAGTTCCTTAAATTAGCTAAATTTTTCCCTAGAACAACAACTTTTAATTTTGATTTTTCAGCTTCTTTCGCAGCTATTGGGTCAAAAGGCATGTTAAGGCCGGCTCTCCATACACTGCCAACTAATTTCCTGAAGTCTTTCCACTTTATTTCTTTTATTAGCTTTGCATCTTTGTTTTTTCTCGGGTCCTTGTCATAGACATAATCAATGTTACTCATGTTTATTATTTCAGAGATGCCTAAATTCTTTGCTAACAGCACAGCATCATAATCAGTGCTCCATCCGGGCTTCCATCCTGCTGCAATGATTATTTTTTTATCAAACTTTATTTTTTTAGTCGGATCTTTGATAACAGCAGGCTCTGCATCATTCTTGAAAATTGTTCTTAGCAAATGCGCATTTAGCCTTGTCGCATGTATCCCTATCCAGTCTAAATCTTCTTCTGTCATTCCAACAACTTCAGAAGCAGCTTTTTGGTATTGTCTTGCTATACTGCCGCCACCGCAATAAATAACAAACCTGAAATTTTTCTTAACAAATTCTTCTATTAATTTCTTGAAATCCCTAAGGAAATCAGAATCTATTTTGCCGGGAACAATAATCGATCCGCCTAATGATATTATGATTGTTTTCATTTTGTTAATTTATTTTTCAATCAACTTTATCATTTAAATTTTTATTAATCATTTTTATTATCAATGAATTTTTAATCATTGTTTTAAATTTATTTACTATCATTGTTTAAGTTACACATTCACAATTATTCGCGCTTTGGTCATCTGAGTTTTTTATTGATTTTTATTTGTTTTATAATTAAAATAAAAAAACGACTGCACAGCTACGCTCACAACTAAGAGCAATGTTTGCGCACTCATTGGTTGATTTTTTATTGAATTTTTTCTTATTGGTTTTTTTATTGATTATATTGATTTTTTTCTTATTAATAATTTTATTAAGCATTTCTATTGGCTTCCCATGCCTATAAAACTAACCCCTAATATAATCAAAACAATTCCCATCCACTTGTATTTATTCATCTCTTCCCCTAAAAATTTCACCGAGAGCAATGAGACCCATATATAAGACAATGAAACAAATGGATATAAAATTGACAGGTCACCCCCTCTTAAAGCGGGTATAAACATCACCGTGCCTACTGCATAAAGTGAAATACCCCCTAACAGATAATAATTTTTAATCAAAGAACTTATCCTGGAAAGTTTTCTTGCGGATGCCTTTTTAAGCAGGATAGGCCCAAACGCTCCAACAACTGTTGCTGAAATTACCAGTCCAATTGCCCACAATTCAGTTGCCATTTTAAATTACTCCTGTCTTCTCCATAACTTCTGATTTCTTGCTCCCATAGCCGATCATAACAATTCCAAAGAAAATGATAAAAATACCTAGCCACTTAAAGATATTCATTACCTCTCCCAGATAGATTATTGACAAAAAGCTAACCCAGATATAACTGGTTGCAACTATTGGATACAAAACAGACACTTCGCCTCCCCTGAAACTTATTATCATCAAAGTCCCACTTATAGCATATAAAACCAGCCCGATTATTAGATAATAATTTGTGATCAAAGCCATTAAATTAAGAACAAGAATTTCAGCTCCTTTTTTATAAAATATCTGGGCAGTAGAAGTCAATAGAGTGGTAAAAAACATCAACCCTATTGCCCATGACTTAGTTTTCATTTTTAATTAATTTTCCTTAAGAAGCATCTCTATTAATTTGGCATAAACAGGCCTTGTAACAAAAACACCTATACTGAACCCTATTATAGTGGTGATTGCAAATCCTTTCAATAAGCCTGCTCCTGCAAAAAGCAAAGGCAGCATTGCAACGATAGTTGTAAAATAAGCGCTCATTATAATAAAAAATGCGCTTTTTATCCTCTCTTTCCAGTTAAAGATCATCCTTGTCTCTCCTTTTAGAGTCTCGTCTGTGATAATAATCTGGTGGTCAACGCCAGTGCCAATCGCAATTATTATGCCTGCTATTGCTGCTAAATCCAGATTCCAGCCGATTAATGCAGCAACCCCAAGCAAGATTAGAAGCTCTGAAACAGAAGTTATAACCAAAGGTATTGCCACTTTTAATCTCCTGTATCTTAAGAAAACAACAACAAGCACAACTCCCAAAGCCATTAGCCCCAATAAGAGAGCATTCTTAACAAACTCCCCCCCTAATACAGGGCTTACTGCATCTGTTTTCACAATGTTTATTTTGACAGGCAAAGAGCCGGTTATCAGCACAGTCTGCAGCTTTTTCATATTGTCTAAGGAATTAAAGGCAGCCTCCTGCTGTGAAGCCCCGAAACCTGAGCCGGAAATTTCTATGTCTGTAACTGCCTTCCCCCTCAGGTCTACGCCAATGTTTAGCCTGTCAACCTCATTATCATCCAAAAATAAGACTAATTGCTCGCTCAAATAGCTTCCTTTATCTTCTTTAATAACCTCTAGATCCTTTGTTGCTTCTGCCT
This sequence comes from uncultured Methanosarcinales archaeon, assembly GCA_964585935.1. Taxonomy (GTDB): domain Archaea; phylum Nanobdellota; class Nanobdellia; order Woesearchaeales; family GW2011-AR4; genus BS150m-G64. The sequence continues at coordinate 6,356 of CAZPFO010000021.1, forward strand.
GCCTTTCAGCTGCCTCCCTGCTTAGAGTGATTGAAAACCTAAACCTGCAGAACCATTGCCCCTGAGTTTGGCTGCACCCCCCTCTGGGATCTATGCCTGCGCAGTTTGCAGACCTGCATACATAAATTATGTCCTTTCCCCCTGTAAAAACACTTTTATCTGTCACTCTTGCTTCAAACTTGCCCTGCTTTGCCAACAAATTCCTTATCTCTTCTTCATTTGCTCCTGCTATCTCTACCACTATATACTGGTTGCCGGACAAGTCGCCAGAAGACCTTATTGTCAAGTCACTCAATCCATAAACATTCAATCTTTGCTGCATGTTGTCCATTAACAAGTCCAGATCATCTTTATTCAGTTTTTCCTCTGGCTGCAGCAGAACCCTGGTGCCTCCCTGAAGATCCAGGCCTTTTCTTATATTTGAACTTGGCGCTTCATAAACCCTCAGCCCAATATCCTCCACACCCAAGCTTATTGTTTCTGTTTTAGGCACTTGAACTGTCTTTTTGACAGTTTTATTTATTTCCTGAATTGTTCCATTTATGGTCTCATTTACCTTAACTATCTCTTCTATCTCCTTGGTTATTGTCTCATTTAAGTCTATAGTCTTTGTTTTTTCCTTCACCACAATCCTGTAAAGCCCCTTATTCGTCTTTACCTGGATGCTTTGGTTTACCTTTAAGCCATCCATGAAATTATAATAATCCTCTACAGTATCTATCGCCTTGTTGTTGATAGCAGTTATTCTCTCCTTGCTCATTGGAGTTCCGGTTGGTTGTGGCGGAGGTATGCCTCCTATGCTTGCTGAGCTGTTCGTCAAAACACTTCTTATGGCAACCCCCTTGACAAAAGGATGGGGGTTAATCGCAATTAAAGCCATCACAATGAAAGCTATCAGAATCAAAACCCTTACATTAGTGAAGATCGCTTTTAATTTGTAGTTCATTTTACTTTCTGTTTTCTTTCCAGATAAAGCTTTAATATTCCGACGTTCTGTATCCATGTATTGATTAGATCAACAAACAACCCTATCAGCAAAATAATCATAATCTGCCTTATTACCTCTGACTGGGTAAACAACAATGCTACTGAAAGTGCAGCTAAAGTTGTCATAGTCATTGTCAGGCCTGTTTTCATTGCCCCTAGTATTCTTTCAAAGATTGTTCCTTCTTTTCTCTTCAACACCCTTGTGCTCAGCAGAATATCTGTATCAACACTGTAACCTATCAGCATCAGGAAAGCTGCAATGCCTGCTGTGCTCAATTTTATATTCATGAGATTCACAATAGCCAGTGTAACCACAATATCAGAAAAAGCAGCCAGAATAACCGCAATGCTTGGCACAAAGTTCCTGAAATAAAGAAAAACAACAAGCCCCATAAAGATAAAGGCAATCAGTAAAGCTATGCTTACTTCCCTAAAAAAGCTGGCCCCTAAGCTGCTTCCCACTATCTCAATTGTATGGTTCTCTCTTGTTAATTCCATTCCAATTATTTTTTCTGTTTCTTCAATCAAATTGTCCAGTTTGTCTTCTTGATCTCCTTGAATATCAGCTGTTATTATTATTCCAACTTGCGTACCAAACTTTGTTAAAGACCTTACATCAATATCATTTTCTGTAAATTTAGTTTTTAATTGATCTTCTGCATCATTGATGTTTACATCATTAGTTGTTATTGTTAATGTAACTCCCCCTTTTAGGCTAACATCCCTGTATATGATATCGCCTGTAGAAGCATACTGCAGCCCTATTGACACCAAACTTATAGCCAGAAGGAAAAAAGGTATTACTAAAAGTAGTTTATACTGTGAATCATAAAAATCAAGGACAGTCTTTAAGATAGATTTTCTTTGTTTCTCTACTTTAATCTCTCTTGGCTTCTCTTCTTTAGGCTCTTCCTTTGGTTTCTCAGAAACAGTTTGTTTCTCTGGAGCTTCTTCCTTAGATTCTCTCTTAGAATCTTCTTTTGCCTCTTTATGCTCTTCTGATTCTTTGCGCTCTTCTGTATGCTTATGTGTATGTTCTTTAGTTTCTTCCAACGGCAAACACCTTCAGTAGAGGGGAAAAAGAGGGGTTAATAAATGTTATGTTTTAAAACATACAATTATATTAAGCAAAAGCAGCTAAAAGTGCTCTTAAGAAATTACCGCCATCAAACCCGAACAAGGGGATCATGTTAAAGATGAAGAAGAACATATTCAGCTTTGCCATTAGTCCCAAAGTAGGGTAGTATTTTCTATGAACCATCTTGTTCTTAACCAGTAAAAGAGCTATACCCCATATTGCAAGATTAGTCAAAGGCCCTGCTATTGCAACCAATGCTGAAGGCAGAGCAGGCAATGCTGTATGGCTAACATACCCTCCAACAAGAAATATTATTGGAAAATTAAGGTGAATCAGTATAATAACCGCAATATACCACCCATATGGAATTCCAAATAAGGATGGCGCATGTAAAGTAGCAGTTGCCCCAAAAGCCATTGCCACGAATTTATGAGCAAACTCGTGCAGAACAACAGCAGGAGCAGCAATTATTGCCCCATATTTTATATCCTCCCACAACCCGCTTTTCTTATAATAAGACAAAGGGTCGTAATCTTCAGCAGGCTTTCTCCTAAAAACCTTAGAGAATATATATCCTATTGCCAAAGTCATTACAATAATATCAATTATTTCCGGAATAGTTATCAAAGCCATATTATTCTGTGATTGATTTATGTTTATATATCTATTTGTTTTAAACAAGATTTAAAGTAGAAAGAATACAAAAAATATACAATTTAAGAACCATTTACCCCAGCTTAACAGCAGTCCCATACACAAGTATTTCTGCTGCGCTTTGCATTACCTGCGAGGATGTAAACCTTACATTTATTACAGCATCAGCCTTTAGTTTCTTTGCCTCATCAACCATACGGTCAATAGCCTGCTCTCTTGCATCTGTCATCATTTGTGTATACCCTTTTAGCTCACCGCCAACTATTTGCTTTAAACTAGCCATGATATCCCTTCCAAACCACTTTGCCCTTATCGTATTTCCCTTTACCAATCCCAAAGTCTTTGTAACTTTTTTGCCTTCTACCTTATCCGTATTCACGATTATCATTAATAATCACCAGCATTTGACAAATTTTATAAATTATTAAACTTTTCTATTCCTATGACTGACTTAATAGCCTGCTTATCCTCAGGAAAAGGCTCCTGGAACCATATCGCTCTTTTGATAAAAGAAGAATCCTGGGGTAATACTTTTCTGGTAACAAACGAGTTTGGAAAAGAAAACTTCAAAGCAGGCAATAATATACAATTTATAGTCGTTGACTTCCAAAAGCAAGTATTTGAACTTATAAAAGATATCAAAGAGCAGCTAAAAGGAAAAGTCAATGGAATAGATGTTGCAGTAAACCTTGTCTCAGGCACTGGCAAAGAGCACATGGCCATAATGTCTGCCATATTAAAAATGGGGCTAGGTATTAGGTTTGTTGCGGCAACACAAAGTGGAGTTAAGGAAATTTGATTTCTCTGTTCATAAAAACATTCCCTTTTAAAACAAAAGCTTTAAATATATCACTTAACTATCATATTAGTTATATGAATAAAACAAAACTAATAAGAAACTTGGAGCCGATTTTAAGCAATAAGGAGATTGAAGTAGTCTTAAAAAGGCTGAACAATAAGCATATAACGCAAACAGAAAGCAATTATCTAAGCAGGTCAATAAGGCCGAAGCTTAAATCAGCTGAATTTGCAGCTTCGACACACTTGCTTTCATTGCTGAACTACAGAAGAAAGAGATATGAAAGGGAAGATAATTTACTAAGAAAAAAAGTAACCAATGCAGTGCAAAACATCATCCATAATGTCAAAGCCATAATCATATTCGGCTCATATGTAAGAAACCACCATACAAATTATAGAGACATAGACATTATGATGATTTTAAATAAAAAAATATGGAAAAACTCAGCTGAAAAATATAGGCTAGAAACAGGTATAGAAAAAGCTATTGGCCTAAAAACAGATATAAATTTAGTAGTTCACAACGAGTTATTAAGTTTATTCCCTTACAGCCCATTACTGCAGTCAGAACTGGAAGACCATAAAGTAATTTACGGAAATACAAGATTAAAGAAAAGTTTAATCATAAACAAAACATATCTTTACAGAAGATTGTTGGAAGCAGAACAAATAATAGAATTAGGAAAAAGTATAAAGTCAAAATATATCTATAACTCAATAAGAAACTGCCTGTCTATTGGGCTTTTTCTTAAAAAAATTGTTGACAACAGGCTGATAATAAAAATGATTGAAAATAATATTGGCAAATCAACAGCCAACAGCTTATTGAATAATGAAGCAAATTCAGTTGAAAGAGATATTGCTCTAAGGTATCTAAAATATCTATATAGCAAACTAGAGGAGGTTCTAAAGTGAGCAAAAAAGAAGAACTTGAAAACCTGGCTGTTTTTATCGGTCTAAGGGCTGCACATGAGATTTTAATTAAAGTTACAAAAAAGCCAGAATCTATTCCCCATCTTGAGCATGAAGCAGATACTTATAGTGATCTAAGTTTTGACTTAGCAGAAGGGAATTGGAACAATAAAGATATTGAAAAAATTAAAGAATTTGCAAAGAGAAAATGTAATAAAAAGCTGGAAAAATATAATGATATTAGTAATGAAAAGTACAATGAAGTTGAAAAAGCTATAAACAATATTATGGTCGATTTGGAATTAATAGAAAACTAAACCAGGTAAAAATAAGAATTATTTTATTCCATTATCTCGTAAAGCTGCAAAAGAATCCTGTCAACACCCCTGACTAAACCAAATTCCTTACCCTCAACAATAATGCAATTGCCATCATATCTGACAACAGTTTCATCCGCTTTTTTCACATACAGGACAATCTTGTCTGTATTGTCGCATGTTATTATTGGAACATCCTCGCAGGCATCTGTTTCATTCCTGTCACATGCAGCAATAGGCATCTTATTGAATACTTTTACCATATGCTGGCCAAAATCAGAGACTGCTAAAAGCACATGGCTAAACCCTTCCCCAACAGGATTAAAAGTATAATAATAATCAGTGGCATTATTGAATAATTCTATATCCAAATATCCTGAAATGCTGATATCCTCAAGGTCTCTTGGACTGTATCTAAAAGACATGCCATACAAACTCTTGCCAGAAGGCGATGTTAACCTCGTATACCAAAAATCATCCAGATTAACAAAACTATAAGCGCCCTTATACATATAGCCCTGCTCCGGCTTTAGCTTGCCTTGGATATTCAATCTGTGCATGTCTTCTATTGTCTTGGGCTGCTCTTTTGAAACCCGTGCAATATAAAATACGCTAATGAAGAGTAAAACTAAAACAACAATCGAAGCAATTAAAATTTTATCTGAAACCTTACTTGTTGTTTTCTCTTGTTTTTCCGGATTACCTTTCTGCTCAGTAACCTCTTTCTCTTCCTCAATCTCCTTTTTCTTTTTAAGGTACTCTTCTTTCTTAATGATTCTTGAATTATAACTTTCTTCCAGGTCCATTAATCTCTTTTCCCTGCTCATTTTAAAATACCCAGTATAGCATACATTAGCCTGTCCTTTATCCTAAAGATATCAAAGCCGTCTCTGCCTTCTGCAATAATACAGTCACCATCCAGATAAACCTTTGTTTGATTGCTCTCTTTGAAATAGACAACAGGCACATTAGCAGTAGCATCTTTGCAGCTGATCACAGGAGTGCCAAATTCATTCTCTGATGTAAAGCCAGTTCTGACATACACATTGAAATTGCTTAAAGTAATGACCATATGACGCTCTACAAGGGCAATATCTCCTTTAAGGCTGCTGTTAAACTCCGAGGCTATATCAATCTCAACAATATTCCCCAGCCTGCTTAAAATATCCCCTTTCAGTTCAATATTAATAACATCATCAGGAAGATAATTGAAAAAAGCTTCCTTCCCATTCAACCTGGTAGTCCATAAATTATTCTTCTCTATAAATAAGAAATCATTGTAATTTACTTTATTTTCTTCCTGGTTATAGCCAAAAAATATCACCCCAAATACGCTTCCAACCATAATAAAAGCCATAAAGAATACCATTACCTTGCTGTTTCTCTCTCTTTTATCCTGCCTTCTAAATCCGGCTTTTGCCATAACTTAATCAAAAATTAGTGTTCATATTTAAATTTTGTTAAAAAACAGTTCAGTAGAAATCCTTACCATTAATGGCCAGTGAGCTCCATCGCTATTCGTAAGACAAGCAAGGTTGCGCCTGAACTCACTAGTTGGGTATGGACATCAGGCGCAGCGAACGAAAGGATTTCTACTGAGCCTAAAAAACCAAAACATTTATATATTACTTTCACTATTTTTAATAAATATTAAAAGTTTAGAAAATTTAAAAAATAATAAAAGAAGAATGGACGAGCTTGACAAGGATTTTATTGAGATGTACCAAGGTTTTGGATTTACTGGACTTGATGATCTTCTCCTTACAATATTTGCCAAACTTTACATTGAGCCAGAAGAAATGGCGATGGATGATTTGGCAAAAGAAACAGGCTATAGTCTTGCTTCAATAAGCAACAAAGTAAAGGTGCTTGAGTCAATGGGGGTTATAAAGAGAATAAGAAAACCAGGCAGTAAAAAGATTTTCCTCTATACAGAGAAGGATTTTGTAAAGATAATAAAAAACAATCTAATGAAAAAAGAAGAATATTGCATTAAGCAGGTAAAAGAAAAAGTGCCTGATTTAATAAAAAAATATAAAAATAAAGTAAGGTCTGACAGAGAAAAAAAGAAACTGAAGATTCTAGATGATTATTACAACCAGATACTAAAATTCGAAAAGATAATCATAATTATAAGAAAAGAGATTGAAAAAATAGAGGTATGAAATGGAAAAGGATATAGTAATAAAACTTGACAATGTCTGGAAAACCTACCAGATGGGAGATGTGGAAGTGCATGCGCTTCGTGGTTTGAGCCTAAAAGTAAGAAAAGGTGAATTCCTTTCAATACAGGGTCCCAGCGGATCTGGAAAAAGCACAGCAATGAATATGGTCGGCTGCCTTGACATCCCCACGAAAGGGGGCGTATACCTTGAAGGCCAGAATATTTCAAAGCTCTCTGAATCAGACCTTGCCCGTATAAGAGGCAAAAAGATTGGTTTTATTTTTCAGCAGTTCAACTTGATAAATACAATCTCAGCCATGGAAAATGTTATGCTGCCAATGATCTTCCAGAATATCCCTAGAGAAGAAAGAGAGAAAAAAGCAAAAGAACTGTTGGAGATGGTTGGCTTAGGCGAGAGGATGCACCATAGGCCCACTGAATTGTCTGGTGGCCAGCAGCAAAGAGTTGCAATAGCAAGATCATTAGCAAATGAGCCTGAAGTCCTCTTAGCAGATGAGCCAACAGGAAACCTGGATTCAAAAACAGGCGAGAATGTAATTCAGTTTTTACAGAAATTACATAAGGAGAAAGGCACAACAATAGTCATGGTAACGCATGATGCATCTCTGGCGCATCATGCCCAAAGAATTGAATACCTCAAAGATGGTGTTATTATAAAAAGCAAAAAACTAAAAGGTGGTAAAAAATGAAACTTTTGAACGCATGTAAAAAAAGCTTGAAAAAATCTATTTTTTCAAAAAAAATAATTTTGTTCGGATTGATAATATTGGTTATGTTAGCAAGCGTAGTAAGTGCTGCAAGGATCTTAACAGGCGACAATACCGGACTGCCAATAGTAACGTCTCATATCCTAAGGGTGGGGATGTTAAACCAGATACCTGACCCGGCAGAGCCTGGCAAGTATGTTGATATAAGGTTTAAATTTGAGAATAACGGCAGCAAATCATTAGATAACATAGAAGCTGAAATCCTGCCGCAATATCCATTTTCTTTGGACCCTGGAACATCTACAATAAAAAGCCTTGGCTCTATCAATCCCAGCCAGAAAGGTGATAAAGGCGTTGTTATAAAATACAAGTTAAGGGTTGACAAAGATGCATTAGAAGGGGAAAATGAGATAAAACTTAGGTACAGGACTAATGGAGATGGGTGGATAACCCTATCTGAATTCAAGATAGATGTCCAGCCTTTTGATGCAATTTTGCTGTTAGATACTGTAAAATCCATCCCTGAGTCGATAGGGCCTGGGAAAAGGGCAAAAATCGAGATTACATTCAGCAATATAGCTGAAATTCTGCTTAAAAAAATCAGGGTAAAATTAAAATTAAGCAGCGCTCCTTTAGCTCCGATAGGCTCAACAAATGAAAAAGTTATAGAAAAAATTGACAAAGGAGAAAAATCCACCCTGATATTTGATGTTATAGCAGAGCCGGATGCAGAATCAGGAGTTTACACCATTCCTGTAGAGTTCGTCTATTATGATAGTTTAGGGAACAGCTACAACAGGAACAGCACCATTGGATTGATAATCGGCTCAGAACCGGATTTATCTGTTAATATTGATTCAACATCAATTTACCAGTCGGGAAAAACAGGAGAGGTAACAGTAAAAATAGTAAACAAAGGCGTCAATGACATTAAATTTTTGAATATAAAGTTAGCAGAGAACGAAAATTATGCAGTTACTTCCCCAAACGAAGTATACATCGGCAATATCGACTCAGACGACTATGAAACAGCAGACTTTGATATGTTTGTGAAAGAGACATCAAAATTTAATTTTTTCTCTTTTATTAAAAATCTATTTATGAAAGAAGAAAAAGAAGAAAAAATTATTTTACCCATCAACCTTGAATACAAAGATGCAAACAATAAAGATTATACAAAAAATGTTAATATTGAACTTCCTTTATATGATGCTGAGAAAGCAAAAAAATTTGGACTTGTTAAGGATAATGTTGTAGTGGGGCTATTCATTATTGTTTTAATAGTGATTGCAGGAATCTTCATTTACTTGGTATGGAGAAAAAAGAGGAAGAGATAAAGAAAAAATCCATCCATGGCAAGATAAAAAACCCAACAACAATAATGGCTTGGACGGCCCCATTTCATTCGGCCTGCTCGGCACTCTGTGACCTGTGAACGAGTTCGCTCTCGAACGAGCTCACTCGCAAATCACAGAGCCAACCCTCGCCATTGTTGTTGGTTTTTTAAGAAACTGATTAAACAAGTATATTGAATTTTTTGAAAAATGCTAAAAGACTATTTTATTTTCTCTATCAAGAATCTGAGAAACAGGAAGCTAAGATCTTGGTTGACTATGATAGGCATATTCATAGGCATAGCTGCAGTTATTTCTTTAATCGGTTTAGGGGAAGGCTTAAGGACCGCAATAACATCCCAATTTGCCTTTCTCGGCAGTGATGTCTTAAGTATCCGAGCCTCGGGCTTGGGTATAGCTGGGCCCCCAGGCACTGGCGTGACTAATCCCCTGACAGATGATCTAACAGATAAAATTTCAAAGGTAAGTGGTGTTGAAACAGCATTTAACAGGTACATTGAATCAGGAACAATGGAATTCAATGACAAGCAAATAATCGGGCTAATTGTCTCTATCCCTGAAGGTGAAAACAGGAAAATTATTGAAAGGATGATTAATCTCAAAACAGAGCAAGGAAGGCTGTTAAGGGATGATGATGGTAAAAAAGTTCTTCTTGGAAATAATTTCAAGGAGGATGATACATTCGGCAAGAGTCTAAAATCAGGAGACAGAGTTTTGCTGAATGACGTCACTTTCGAAGTTGTTGGAATTCTTGAAAAAAAGGGCAATTTTCTTCTTGATGGTGGTATATTAGTTAATGAAGAAACAATGATAGATACTCTAGACACAGACAGGGAGGAAGTCGATATAATTGCAGTAAAAGTAAAGGATGTAAGCAAGATAGACCAGGTACAAAAAAGCATAGAAAAGCTCTTAAGAAAAGAGAGGGATGTGAAAAAAGGTAAAGAAGACTTTACTGTAGAAAGCCCTCAAAATATAGTAGAAACATTGAACGCAACACTGTTTGCAGTCCAATTATTTATATATATAATCGCAGGAATATCATTAGCAGTTGGTGGAATTGGGATAATGAACACAATGTACACCTCAGTACTTGAGAGGAGAAAAGAGATTGGGATAATGAAATCCATTGGTGCAAAAAATTCCACAATATTCCAGCTGTTTTTCATGGAATCTGGTTTTTTGGGGATGGTTGGTGGTATTATTGGAATCCTTCTTGGTCTGATTTTTGCTTACGGGCTTGCAGCAATAGGCCAGGCTGCATTAGGCTCTGACTTGATTCAGGCAGAAGTAAGCTTATTTTTGATAATAGGAGCCTTATTGTTTTCATTCATACTTGGAACAGTGTTTGGTGTTTTGCCTGCATATCAGGCTTCAAAGATGCAGCCTGTGGAATCTTTGCGGAGTGCAAAATGAGAAAAGAAAATAAAAAAACTCCGCAAAGCTATGAACAAAGTGAATATGCTTTAAGGAGTGCAAAATGAATCTCGATGAAATAAAATATTCACTGCAAAATTTAAGAAAAAGAAAAACAAGAAGCTTTCTTACAGTTCTTTCTATCCTTATCGGCATTACCTCCATATTCGCTTTAGTAAGTTTCGGCATTGGGATCGGGAATTATATGAATACTTTAGCTGACGAAGCAGGCCGCGATAAAATATTCATCCAGGCAAAAGGTATTGGTGCTCCTGGACTGGACGAGAATTTTTTTATTACAACAGACGAGATAAATTTTATAAGCAAAATAAAGGGAGTAAATGAAATAACAGGCTGGTACTTAAAAGTAGGGAAGATTGAATTCAAAGAAGAAGTGAAATTCAATTTTGTTGTGGGCCTCGACCCGGATAAACTGGATTTTGTAGACGAAATAGCCACCGCAACTGTCTATAAAGGCAGGCATTTGAAAAAAGGTGATTTAAACAAGGTTGTCCTTGGCTATAATTACCAGTTTGATGACAAGATATTCAAAAAAAAGATAAAATTAGGTGATAAAATAAAGGTTAATGAAGAGCCTTATGAGGTTGTTGGTTTTTATGAAGAAATAGGCAACCCAGGGGATGATGCAAATGTATACATGAGCTTTAAGGCAACGGAATCATTATATGATGATATAAAAGACAAATTTGGCATAGCTATAATCAGAGCTGAAAAAAATATCGAACCAGGCAAACTAGCAGAAAAGATTGAGGAAAAACTAAGAAAATTCAAAGACCAGGAAAAGGGAAAGGAAGACTTTTTTGTCCAGACTTTTGAGGATGCTTTAGCTACTTTTGGCACAATATTAAATGTAATAAATGGTATTTTGGTTTTGATAGCGCTGATATCAGTAATTGTCGCCTCTGTAAATATAATGAACACGATGTACACAGCAGTCCTTGAAAGAACAAGCGAGATAGGAGTTATGAAGGCTATTGGAGCTCAAAACAAGGATATTTTGTTTATATTTATTTTTGAATCTGGATTATTAGGAACAGTAGGCGGCCTCATAGGGGTTACCTTCGGCTTTTTAATCGCAAGTGCAGGCGGCGCAATAGCAGCTGCCTCTGGATTCTCTTCCCTGCAGCCTCATTTCCCATGGTGGCTGTGGGTTGGCTCCCTGATGTTTTCTTTTTTAGTAGGAGCAGGCTCTGGCTTACTGCCGGCATTCCAGGCATCCAGGCTGCAGGCTGTGGAAGCTTTGAGATATGAATAGTCATTTCTTCATCTTATTAATATAAGAAATAAGTTTATCTTTTATTTTATTTTTTAATTCTTTGTTTATTTTTAATCCATCAATTTCATTTAAATTTATTTTAGCCATCTTAGTCAAACTTCCAACAAAATTCCTTTTTGCTTTCTTAGCTTCTTTTTCTATTCTCTTCGCATATTTGCTATTGAATAATTTTATAGAAGGAAACTTGGTTATTGCATCAGCTCCTGCATTCAGTAATAAATGTATCTCATCAAGATTATCCAACCACGACCCGATTGTTATCTTTAATTTCGGAAACTCTTTTCTTGTTTCCTTAACCCATTCAACATAATATTCCTTTTTAATTGGATTTTTATTCTCAAAAACAGTTCCTCTTTGCGGCTTTAATCTGTAGAACGTTATCTTGTCTATCTTATTTTTTTTAATGAATTTTTTTAACAATTGTATATCTTTTAACGATTCGCCAATGCCTAAAATAATTGTCATTGCTTTCTTTAGTCTTAGTTCATCGCAAATCTTAAACATATTCTCTATCTCTTTTATTGGCTTAGAGGGGCATACCCTGCTATGGATTTTAGGATTAACACACTCAACAGCTCCGCAGACACCAACAATGTATTTTTTATATTTTTTTAGCTCTTCTTTGCTTAAAACGCCGATATTCAGCCATAATTTTTCTCTATAAGTTTCATAAATATTTTTTATTAAAAATAACAATTCTTCCTTAGAAAAAGACTCGTAACCTCCGCTTAAGAACTCTATCTTCCACCCCAGCTTCTTGCACAAAAAAACCTCTGCTAAAATGGATTCAAAACTTCTCCTAGCCTTTTTTGGGTTTTTTATCAGATTCTTTTGTGTTGACATATAGCAGAATTTACAATCGCCTTTAGCACAGTACCATGAAAGGAATATTGCACGCTCAAACCAGGTTTTTTTATCCATTCTAAATACTAATTATCATCAATTTATAAAACTATTTTAAAAACCTTTAAATATCCCTATTTATACCTAAAAAGATTATGAAATGTTCAATCTGCAGCAGTAAGATAGAAACAACCTTTCTCAATAAAATAGTAGGCACAGTAATGAGCATTAACAGAAAAAAACACTATATCTGCCCGGAATGCCAGAAAAAATTCAAGACAAAAGAAGAAATATTAAAAAACATTAGATAATTCTTTATTATCCTGCCTCGGTAGCTTAGCCAGCTAAAGCGCGAGTTTCGTATGGCATTAAACTGAAAAAACTCGAGATCAAGGGTGCAAATCCCTTTCGAGGCTTTTTCTTAAAAACATAAAAAACATTTATAAACAAACCTTGCTTTTTCCACCTCATGACAAGAATAGCTGTTGTTGAAAAGGACAAGTGCAACCCATCAGGCTGCGGTAATTATCTTTGCATTAGGCTGTGCCCTGTTAACAGGACTGGAAAAGAATGTATTGTAAAAGGCAGTGACGGAAAAGCGGCAATTAATGAGGATTTATGCACTGGATGTAATATCTGCAGCAACCGCTGCCCTTTTGATGCTATCTCCATAATAAACCTACCGGAAGAATTGACAAAAAAACCAATACACCAATACGGAGAAAACGGGTTCCATCTATATAATCTTCCAACTCCTATTTTTGGGAAAGTAGTGGGCGTCTTAGGAGTAAATGGAATTGGAAAATCAACTGCAATTAAGATCCTGGCAGGAGTCTTAACACCCAATCTTGGAGCAGAAAAAGAATCAACCTATAAAGAATTAATAGAGTATTTCAAAGGAACAGAAGCCCAGCTTTTTTTTGAAAAGGTAAAAAACAATGAAATTAAAGTAAGCTATAAGCCGCAGCAGGTTGACCTGATACCAAAAACAACAAAAGGTAAAGTAATAGACCTTTTAAAAAAAGTTGACGAGAAAAAGAAACTAAAAGAAATAGCTAAAATTCTGGAATTAAACAAAATCCTAGACCATGATATTGACAAGATTTCAGGAGGCGAACTCCAAAGGGTTGCAGTTGCTGCTGCTGTCTTAAAAAAGGCTGATTTATATATTTTTGACGAGCCTTCCTCTTACCTGGACATAAAACAAAGAATAAAAGTAAGCGGATTCATAAGAAGCCTTGCAGATGAAAAAACAGCAGTCATGGTTGTAGAGCATGACCTGATAATCCTGGATTACATGACTGACTTGGTTCATTTGATGTATGGAAAGGAAAACTGCTATGGCATTGTCTCTGGTGTAAAACCCACAAAAACAGGCATTAATGTCTATCTTTCAGGTTACTTAAAAGAAGAAAATGTAAGGTTCAGGGATTCAAAAATAAAATTCCTTGAAAAGCCTCCGGTAAAAAAAATAGCCCCTGATTTATTGACCTCGTGGGAAAACATACAAAAAAAGCTGGGGAAATTTGAATTAAAAGCGGAAAAAGGAGAAATAAACAAGCATGAAGTCATTGGTATCTTAGGAGCCAATGGGATAGGAAAGACAACTTTTGTGAAAATATTGGCAGGAGTCGTAAAAAAAGACAAAGGAGATATTCTGCAAAAGGTAAAAGTCTCCTACAAGCCCCAGTATCTGGAATCTTCAGGCGAATTGGTGATGAATGTACTAAAAGATGCTATTAAAAAACATACAAACGATGTCATAAATCCACTAAACATCAAGCCATTATTCACAAAAAAACTAAATGAGCTTTCAGGTGGCGAACTCCAAAGGGTTGCGATTGCCTTATGCCTTTCAAAGGAAGCTAATCTATATCTGATGGATGAGCCTTCAGCATACCTCGATACAGAGCAGCGCTTGCTTATTTCAAAGATAATCTCTGATTTGATGGAACATAAAGGAACTTCTGCCTTGGTAGTTGACCACGATTTATTGTTTGTTGATTATTTAAGCCAGAAACTGATAGTTTTTGATGGTGTGCCAGCTGTAAACGGAAATACAAAAGGCCCTTTCACAATGGAAGAAGGGATGAATGTATTTTTGCATGAATTAAACATAACATTACGCAGAGAGAAAGAAAGCAAAAGGCCGCGCATCAACAAAGAAGATTCTGTAAAAGACCGTGAACAGAAAGAAAAAGGAAAATTGTATTATGGTTGAGTTCCTCTTACTCAGAAATCAGCCGTTTTTTAACCAGGCACTACATCACTATCCTCTAGGCCATTAAAAACCATCTGGGAAAATTCATACTTCTCGCCATTCTTCTCGACCTGCAGCGGAATTCCATAAAAAGTACCAACCCATAAGGTTATTCCGTCATTTGCTGTTATCTTCCATGTTTTTCTGCTGCCAATCAGTTCTTCCCCTGTCTTTTCTGCAGCTGTTATCCCATTAACCCAATCAAAAGGTGTCAATATGTAACTGCCCCCATAATCCAAATCCGCTTTCTTCCCTTCGAACCTGCACTGCCTGTCATCACAGTAAGCCTCAGCCGTCTCTACTGATTTATCCAGATAGATAGCATTATAATCATCCTCCTCACTTAAAGATTTTAGTTTCCTATAAGGAAGGTATCTTATTTTATCATCTTTTACATAAAAATCATAATAAAAATTCTCTGTCTCAGGCCCTTTGTACTTGTAAGAAATGCTATTCACACTCTCTCTTTTTTCCAGTAATTCTTTTACTTCATCTTCAATAACACCTTCAGGCTCTGCAATAATATCTTCTTCTGTCTCAGTAACTTCTGCAGTATCTTCAGGCTCATCTTTCTCATCTGCTGGCTCCTGCACTGTTTCTTCCACACAACCAATAACAAATAACAAAATCATCAAACCCAGGAATATTATTTTATTTTTCATAAAAACCACCTTTAATGATAGTCATACATTCATTATTTAAAAACATTTCTAAGCTTTCCCCCTGCTCTCACCCTTGACAACCCCGGAAGCAATCAAATGAGCAACCCTTATAGGCTCAGGAATATAGCTTCTTGTGCAAACAATATTTAGAATTTCTTTTGCTTTTTCCTTGGATATGCCTTTTAACTGAACATAGACATTATTAACCTTGATTGATTCACCTGCTTTCTCAATCAGCCTTATTTTACCCCCCTTATTTATCTTCACTAAGGTCTTTTTTATTGTTTCTATATCCGGCTTATGCCTCACAACAACAATAACCGGCAGCTTTGTTTGTTCATTCAACTTTTTAATATCAACAACATTAAACCCCCCTAATGCGATCCCATCAAGAAATATGCACTGCAGCTGGGGCTTAAACCTGCACTTGTTTACCATCTCTATCAGTTTCTTTGTTGTATTATTCCCGTCAACCTTAACCTTGGTTGAAAGAACGCCGTCCATCCAGCTGCCTCCCCTGAAAACAACACCGACAACCAGAACATTTCCCTTGCCGAACTTGTTAAAAGGCGCGTCATCAATTCCTAAAACCCTTATCTCTTTTTTCAGCATTTTTGATAATAAACCCTTTTATTTTAATGATATTTAATCTTTTCTTTAACGTCATCTTTCAATAACATTTATAAACAGTTTTACACTCCTAAAACCTATGTGCGGCATCATTGGATTTGTAGGGGAAAAAGAAGCAGCGCCTATACTGATAGACTGCTTAAAGAGATTAGAGTATCGTGGATATGACTCTGCCGGTATGGTTTGTATAGATAACAATAGTTTAATTATCAGGAAAGATGTCGGAAAGATTGAGGAAGTTGACAAAAAAGTTAATTTTTCAGAATTAAAGGGAAACACAGGCATGGCTCATTCCCGCTGGAGTACCCACGGCAAAACTACAAAAGAAAACGCTCACCCCCATAGTGATTGTAAAGACGAGATAAGCGTTGTCCACAACGGCATTATTGAAAATTATTCAGAACTGAAAGAGGAACTGGTAAAAAAAGGGCATAAATTCAGCTCAGAAACAGACACAGAGGTCATTGCGCATTTAATAGAAGATAATTATGAGGGCTGTATGAGGGGTGCCCTGACCAAAGCATTGAAGAAGATAGAGGGAAGTTACGCTCTTGGAGTTATAAGCTCTAAAAAACCGGATAAGTTATTTGCAGCAAGAAATGAAAGCCCTTTGGTCATTGGCCTTGGAAATAATGAAAATTTCATTTCTTCAGACGTTCCTGCCATCCTGAACCATACAAAAAAAGTTATATACCTTGATAACAAAGAAGTTGCTGTTTTGACAAAAGATAATGTTGAAATTTTTGATTTGGATAACAACAAAAAAGATAAAAAAATAGAAGAGATAGAATGGAATGTAGAGCAGGCAGAAAAACAGGGCTATAAGCATTACATGCTAAAGGAAATATTTGAGCAGCCCCAGGTTATAACAGAAACAATAAACGGCAGATTAAAAAATGGCGATATTTTGATTAAAGATGAAATTGATTTAAGCGAAGATGAAATTAAGAAAATTAAAAGGATAATAATTGTTGCCTGCGGCACATCATGGCATGCTGCATTGGTTGGGGAATTTATGCTTGAGGAACTGGCAAAAATACCAGTGGAAGTGGAGTATGCCTCTGAATTCAGGTACCGCGACCCAATTATTGACAAGGACACCATGGTAATTGCAATATCGCAAAGCGGAGAAACAGCAGATACTTTAGCTGCCTTAAGGGAAGCAAAGAAAAAAGGCGCAAAAATAATCTCAATTGTCAATGTCAAAGGAAGCTCTATTGACAGGGAATCCGACAGCACAATTTATTCAAAAGCCGGACCAGAGATAGGAGTTGCCTCAACCAAAGCCTTTACTTCCCAGTTGGTTGTGCTTTACCTGATTACTATCTATTTTGGAAAAATAAAAGGCTTATTGCCAAAAGAGCAGATTGTAAACAGGATAAGGGATTTAAGAAAACTGCCCCTGCAGATGCAGTCTGTATTGGATGACAAAGAATACATCAAGCTGCATGCTAAGAAGTTCTATAAAAAAACTAATGCCTTATATTTGGGCAGAGGTATCAACTTCCCAATTGCTCTTGAAGGCGCCTTGAAGTTGAAAGAAATTTCCTATATACATGCTGAAGGTTATCCTGCTGCTGAAATGAAGCATGGCCCTATAGCTTTAATTGACAAGGAAATGCCTGTTATAGTTATCGCAACCAAAGATAACAGAACATACAAAAAAGTATTGAGCAATATAGAAGAAGTCCACTCAAGAGGGGGCAAAGTAATAGCGATTGAGACTAAAGGAGACGAAGAAGTCAAGAAAATTGCCGATCACAATCTGCACATTCCAGAAAATTCATATATCTTAACGCCAATACTGGCTGTTATTCCGTTGCAATTATTGGCGTACTATATTGCTGATTTAAGGAATTGTAATGTTGACAAACCAAGGAACCTTGCAAAAGCTGTTGTAGTTGAGTGAAAATGCAAATAAGAAAAGCAACTTTAGAAGACGCGGAACAAATATCTGAAGTCCTTATTAGCTTCTACAACATGGGTAATAATGAAGAAGCAAAAGAAACCTTCCTCAATGAAGTTAAAAAAGGCCATCATTATATTGTAGCAGAGGAAAATGGAAAAATTACTGGCCTGGTAACATGGCTGATGCACGGCCTTCCGAAACACATGCTCGCGGAGCTTGACAGAATAGTGGTTCTTCCAGAATCCAAAGGCAAAGGTGTTGGAAAAGCCCTGCTTGAAGAATTAAAAAAAGATGCAGACAATGGATACAAAAAGCATGGCTTTAGATTAAGAAAATTATACTTGTTGACTCATGCAGACAACAAAGATGCCCAATCTTTCTACGAAAAAATAGGCTTCAGGCATGAAACAACCCTAAAGAAGCATTATTACAAAGACAAGGATGAGTTTGTTTATAGTATGTTTTTTTAAGATGGTATAAAATATGAAAGAAAGTAAAGTTGATTTACAAAATACAGTTGAAGAAAAAAATCTAAATAGAATGGCAGAAGAAGATAGACGTTTTCTTATGGGGGTTTTAAATCAAAATGTTCAAACATTACAAAGTCAAGCGCAATTTAAGATAAACTCATTTCTCTCGTATTTTGCAGTTTATTTATCGTTAGTTGCTGTATTGATTGTACTACAAAAAATTGCTCCATATTTCTATATAATCACAATCATATTTTTTGTTAGTGTTATTTTATTATTTAATGGGAAAAAAGAGGATGTATTAATTAAGCTTAAAACAAAAGAGTATAAAAAAATCAAAGACATCCATTTTGAATACCTGACCAAGAGGAAATAAAAAAAACCAGTAGCCTAATCCCTCTTTTTCTAGGCAACCAACGGTTTTGCCTGTTTAATCACTTTCTCAACATCTCCAGAGAAAACCTTACTTGCTTTCAGAATTTCTATGCCTGTAATTGAGCCATCCTTGGATATATCTATATTTACCCCATTCGGCAACTCTATAGTTTTCCAATACTCTTTCTTCCCTAACTCAATATTCAGGATATCCTCTTCCTTATCATACCATGTGTCTTCCATTTTAATCAAGCCAAAAAGCCGTTATAATTTTCATCCTATCTTTCCCAATTCGTTTATACACAACTTTGAGTATTCTGCCTGTTGGTGGAACACGGCAGACTGCATTTGAAGCATCTTCCCAATGCTTATCTTTTAACTCATTGGAGTTTTGTATTGCATATTCAATTAAGTAGTCACTTATGTCTTTTCTATACCTCTTTTTGCGTATCCAATGCTTTGAATATATGAACTTCAATTTAATCAAATAATATTTTTTATAAATAATATAACTTAATTTATATAAATATCTTTCTATTTCATAAACGGATTATTCTTCTTCTCATAACCAATTGTAGAGCTCGCCTTTTCACCATAATCATGCCCTGGATAAACCTCAATATCATCGTCTAATTTACCCAACCCCTTCAGGCTCTTCATCATTTCCTCTTCATTGCTGCCAGGCAAATCAACCCTTCCAATAGCCCCAACAAACAAAGTGTCTCCTGTTATCAATATCTTGTCAAAAAGAAAACAGACACTTCCAGAACTATGGCCAGGCGTATGTAAAACTTTTATTTTTGTTTTTCCAACATTGATTATATCATCATCTTCTATATTTTTAATTTTAAAGCCTTTATCTTTTAAGTTCTCTAGCTTATGAACATAAACTTCAGCATTGGTAGCCTTGACAATTTTCTTTAAATCCATAGCATGATCATAATGGGTATGTGTAAGAAGGATTTTAGTAATTTTCAATTTTTCTTTCTCACATACATCTATCAATTTCTTATAATCCCAGCCAGGATCAACTACAGCAGCTTCTCCATTATCTCCAATAATATAGGAAAAATTCTGCATCATCCCCACCTTAATTTGCTTGAAAATCATTTTTTAATCATATTATATCCTTTATATGCAAAACACTTATAAAGCATTAAATCAAACTATAAATATCCTTGGAAGGATTATAATAAAATAAAACGTGGAGGTATTAAAATGGGAGATGAATGTTGTTAAAATTTTTTAAACAAAATATTTTTTTTCTTTTTATTGATTTACATTTTATTATTTTCTCTAATTTCATTGATTATCTTTGTTATATCTCCACTTGCTTTCCAAAAAGTGATTGAAGTTCCCCCATAAGGGTTGGAATGAATATGGTATTTTGATGGTGGAATCTCTATTGAATCGCCTTCATTTAAAATAACTTCTTTGAAACTGCCATCATCAAAAAGCCTCATTAAACATTTGCCTTTAATTTGAAATAAAGATTCTAGAACTGGACGATTATGTTTTGGCAATTCTTTCCCAGAACTTAATTCTAAAGTACCGGCACTTAGATTTTTATCTGAAAAAGCAATAAGTATTTTTCCTTGAGGTATCTTGAATAATTCGAAACTCATTTTTATCAAATCTTTCTGCAAAAACTTATCAACCCCGAATGCCCTATACCTTGGCTTTTAGGTCTTACCTTCCTCCCATCAACTTCCCATTCCCTCTCAATAATCTCTGAAGTTTTTATATGGACAAAATCCTTATCGGCATTAATTGAATTAACAAAATCCATTGTTTGCGGTACTGACGGTGAATAAGAAGCCAAAAAACCCCCGACTTTCAGAGCCTTCTTTGCAGAATCTATTGCTTTCCATGGCTCCGGTAAATCAAGAACAATCAAATCCGCATTTTTTTCAGTTATTCCATCATAAATATCCTTCTTTTTTATTTTTATATTTTTTAAATCCAACAATTCAATATTCTTCTTGACAATATTGATGAAATCCTCCCTTATTTCGTATGTTGTAACTTCCTTGACCAAATGAGCCAGAAAACACGCCAAAGCTCCGGAGCCAGAGCCTGCGTCAATAACTTTGCTTTCTTTACCAATACCCGTCTCCGCAATTATCAGGCCTATATCTTTCAAAGGAATTATCTGAGCATCCCTCTTTATTTTTTTATAAACATCAATAAAAGAAGGGTTAAAGATTGTTAATTCTTTTTTTGTATTTGTTTTTACTTTTGAGCCGTCTTTTTTCTTCAGCTCTTTTGCCTTGACAAAGCCATATTGAGTATGGAAATCATTTTCAGTATCTCTCACAAAGAATTTCTTTCCTTGCTTTGTCAGTAATATTTTTTTAATTTTTTGAATCATTTTTTATCAATTATTATTTTATCATCAGTTATTTAATCATTATTTATATTCTACAGTCACAATTGTTTGCGCTTTCATTATCCGAGTTTTTTATTGATTTTTAATTTGTTATTAAATCTAAAGAACCACCCGTCATAGACGGGTGGGATTCAGCTTGGTGCTTCCCTCCA
>CAZPFO010000022.1:0-27174 GCA_964585935.1 uncultured Methanosarcinales archaeon
GAAGAACAAGAAGCTGGGCGAGTTTACAGAGGAAAAAGAGGAAGTTCTGGAAGGAGAAGAGTAAGGTTACTTTTTCTTTGTATTACTTTAGAGTAGTTAAGTGAGAGAAAAGTTTATATATGGAAAGCTGTTCTTTTATTTAAAATGATTAAAGATATTAAAGAAACTACTATATCAGTTATTCAAAAAATTGAAGATTCTATTGAGAGGGTTAATGATTATCGCAATACCAATCGGATTGAACTTTATTTAGAATCACTAAGATCTTTTTATTTACAGTTACTAGTGGGAGAAGATAATGGTTACTCAAAAGGTTTATTCAAAGCTATGGGCGGGACATTAGATGGTGTATTATATGAAATGAGGGTTGTCTTCAATGGGGTACATGCAAGAGTGGGTGACCAATCAAATACACTTCAAGAAGTAATAACACAGTCTGAGAACCTTTTAACTCAAATTGATAGTCATCATTAAAATGGTTAAACTAAACAAAAAAGCAGACGGTGGCATAACAGCCATAATAATAGTTGTTATCATTCTTGTATTTATAGGGTGGTTGGTGGCTATGGGAAACAGAGAATGTAATACAGACAGTGATTGCGGAAAGGGCAGTTACTGCGGCAGTGATTTTGCATGCCATGAAATTCCTGTTATTGAGAAATCAGCAAGTGTAAGCTTTACACTGCCTGCGTTAATATTGGGCATTGCTATGATAATAACTGCTGTTATACTAAAGTGGGAGAAGTTAATGCCAAATAAATCAAAAGAGGTTGCAGCTGAGAAAACTTCAATAGAAGAGCTTAAGAGCAGACTAAAAGCTCCTTAAGGCAGAATCTTATCAATTTCTTTTTTTATGCCTTCAAAAACAGCTTCTTTGGATTTTGAGGCATCTATTATTTTTATATTATCTTTTAGGTGGCTGGGGAGATCTAAAAAATTTTTCCTTAATTTTTTCATGAAGTCCAGCTTTTCAAATTTCTCCTTTTCCCTGCTTTTGATCCTGTCAAGGGCGAGTTCAGGCCCTATATCAAGTATTATTGCGAGATCGGGCTTTCTGAAGTCTTTGTTTTTTTTAATTATCAAATCCAGATTTAAGCCCTGCACGTTCTGAAAAGCAATTGTTGAATAATAATAGCGGTCGCATAGCACAATATTCAGCTCGTTTTCATTGCCATGCCCTAAAAAAGGATCTATTGTATTTTTTAAGTGCTCTTCCCTGTCTTTGGTAAACAGTTCAAACAGTTTTTCTGCGTTTTTTAAGGGGTCTTGCTCTTCCCTTAAAATTTCCCTTATTTCAGACCCATATTTTCCATTAGTCGGTTCCCGGGTTGTGAGTATCCTGTACTTTTTGTTTTTAGTAAATAGATAATTATGAAGTAGCTTAATTGCTTCGCTCTTCCCTGAACCATCCATTCCGTCGATAACTACAAACAAGCTTTTTGCCATAAATTCGGAAGAAGCAGAGTTGTTTATTAATTTTATGCTTTAAGTTTTAAGCTTTCAGCATTTTTTCTTTCACTATACAAATCATTTATCTGCTCATAGACTTTTGCCTGTTGTTCAGGAACCAGATCATTATATATCTGCATTATTTCTATATAAGCCCTTTTTGCCTTATCTAACTCAAATTCCATCAAAGCAGTTCTTGCGTCGTGCATCTTATGCTTTATAACTGCCACTTTATCTGCGGGTTCCTTGATTTGGAGAGGGGGTGTTTCTTCCGGCTCTTCTTGGAGTACTTCGGGTTTTGGTATTTCTGATTTCGGTATTTCAGGCAGTTGTGCTTCTTGTTTCCTTGGTTTTTTCTTTTTTTGCTTGAATATACCTGACATTGGTTTTTTCTTCTCATTAATTTCCAAAGAAGGCAGTTCTTCTGGTTCAGGCATTTTAGGCAGTTGTGCTTCTTTCTCGGGTTTTTGTTTTTTTTGGCTGAATAACCCAAATACTGGTTTTTTTGATTTTTTCTTTAAGTCTGCTATTGCCTTCTTTATCTCTTCCTCTGCCCGGGATATTTCGTGCGGCTTGGGTATTTCGGCTTCCGGCAATATTCCCCCTTTTATTACTGGCTGCTTTTCGGCCTTGGTTTTTGTTTTTTTCTCGTGTAATCTTTTCCTGAATTTGAATAATCTTCCTTTTGTTTTTAGCTTTTCTTCTTCTTTTATATTTGTGAATAGCTGCGTTTCCAAATCCTTTAGTTCCACCTCCATTTTTGTTTTTCGTTTCTTCTCTTTTTTCGGCTTTATTTCGGGCAATTCAGGGATTTTTCCTTTCAGAAGCTCCTCTGCTTCCGGCTCTAACTTCGGAAATGGCGGTGGAGGAGGTAGAATATCAATTTCTTTGTGGTGTGATTTTTTAAAAAACATTATCTAAACCTCTTTTTTTACTATAATTGTTTTGCCTTATATATAAATATCTTTTTATTTTTCTTCTGAATGGAGCATCTCTTCTGCTTTTTTGTCAGCTTCTTCTTCTTGTTCAGGGGTTAGCTTTATCCCTTGTGGCTTTTTTATATCTTCTTTTTCTTCCTGCTGCTCAGCGCTTTCTTCTTCCTTTTCTTCTTTTTCTTCCTGCTTTTTGTTGTCTTCTTCCTTTAAGCTGTTGATCCTGTTTCTTTCTTTTTCTATCTCTTCTTCCGAAGGCTCATCCACCACCTGCAAGCTGCCTAATTTTGGTTCTTCTGTTCCTGCAGCTTCGCTTTCTTCATTGCTTTTGTTTACAACCTCTAATGGAACTTCATGACCTCCCTCATCCATTAGATTTATTTCCTGCTCTATTTTCTGGTCTTTTTGTTTTTCTTCCTGCGCTTTTTTTAACTGCTCTTCTTTTATCCTCTCTATCTCTGTTTCTTTTTCCTCTATTGCTTTTGCTATGCTGCCAAAATCCCTAAACTGCTCTTTTAGCTTTTCTTCCGGCAAATCGAAATACTCAAAGAATTTATGCGTCAGCTTGATCAATTTTGTACGGCCGTGTTTTTGCCTTGTTATGTAACCCATCTCTTCCAGTTCCTTTAGGTGGTCGTATGCCTTGTTTGTTCTTATTTTTATTAAATCGGACTGTTTTATGGGGTACTTGAAGGCTATTACTGCAAGGGTCTCCATAACTGTTTTTGTAAGCTCTGTTTCTGTCACTATTTTTTTAACTATTGGCAGAAAATCATCTTTGACAATAATCTTCCATGCACTGCCCTCATCTATAATCATTAAGCTTGAATCCCTCTCTCTGTAGTTTTTTTTTAGTTCAGTAAGCACCTGGTGGGCCATGGAGGTAGAGGTACCTGCCAGTTTTGCTATTTCATCTATAGCTACCTTTTTTCCTGCTGAGAATAATATTGCTTCTATCTTATTTTTTAGTTTCTCCATCTTGCCCTAGAGAATAAAGGTCACCTTCTTTTTTTATTAGCTTTTTTTCTATCATCTTATTTAAAAATTTTTCTAATCCTTCTGGATCTATGCCTGTAATGGTGGACAGTTGCTCTTTGTTTAATTTTGCCTGCGCCAAAGAGACTGATATGACATTCTGAACGGTGTTGTTCATATTTCCTTTTAAGAATTCATTTTCGTTTTTCAGCTGCTTGATTATCATGTCCATGTTATGCAGTCTTGCCTGCAAATCATTAAGCAAGTCTGCTATGTGCTTATTATTAAATATTAATTCGTCTGGTTTTATGATCTCTATGGATGAAGGCATATAATCAAAACAAAAGCCTACAAGTTTAGGTATCCCTTTTGCAACCATTTCTAATTCTACGAAAGTGCTCCAGAATTTGTCCTGCTGCCTGGTTTCTGCAAACTCTTTCTTTAGTATTATCAAGTCGGGGTCCTGCTCTATTTTTCCAACATAAGCTTTTATTGATTCTTCTACATGCTCTTTCGGTTTTCCCAATACTTCGATTATGGTTTTGCATCTTATATGCTGTTTTTCAGGGTTCATATTTAAGGTTGTAAGAATAGAGTTTGATTTAAAAATGTTTGGTTTGTTGATTGTGTCGCATATTCATTTGGTTCTCCATAGTGTTGCGATTCATTTGATAAGGTTAGGTAGGCTCTTTATTATTCCCTTTTAAGCAAAGAACTCCAATAAGGCTATTAGTTTGGAGTGAAAAATGGGAAAAATTAAAATAAGAAATATACTTGCTATGGTTGGTTTTATTTTGTTACCTTATGCCCTATGGGGCTTTGTTGGATTCTTAAAGGGTGAAAGGACTTTAGAAGATATTGTTTCCTTAGTTCTATTTCCCTTATCACTCGCTTTGATTTGGTTTTATATCAATAAAAATGACGAAACCTAAGTTAGATGTAAATTTACAATTAGCAAACGACTTCTTAAAGTTATTTCTATTAAGTTATATTCTATCAATCTTTACACAAATCGCATTCAATGGGGTTAATGGATTCTTTATTTTTTTGGGTTGGTTATTCTTGATTGCCAGTGTTTTAGGTTATTTCCATAAAATTGACATCAAAGGAGGTAGTCTTGCTTTTACTGGTTCGGCTTCTGTAATCTTTTTTCTCTTAGCTTGGTTCGTTCCAATAACCTAATTTTCTTGTAACCGTGCCTATGACCTAACCAGTAAAAGAACATAGATGTAAAACAAACTGCAAGAATTTGTAAAAATTCCGTAAGATTGAAAATAAACATCTTCTTATTCCTCCCTCTATCTCTTGATTAGATATGAGAGGAATTTTGGAAAGATTTATATAGATGTACTCCAGAAAATAGGATATCCTTAAAAATAGATGATAGCCAAAAAAACACGGAGGTATCTGATGGTTTTAGGAAAAATCGCCAGATTTATATATTTCTTGGTTTTCCCTTTAGAGATGGGGGAATATTCTTAATAAAATGGAAAAAGAAATCGATATTGAAAAAGAAAGAAAAGAAATAGAACAATTAAATGGAAAGGCTAAAGAATATATAAAAAATGGAAAAAAACTGAATGGTAAAGCTCAACAAATCATAACAAAATCTAAAAAGTTATTTATTCTTTAATTTTAATTTATTTTTCAAGTTATTTATGTAATCCAATAAACTTCCTGTTTTTTCAACATATCCATCTATTATTTCTTCGGATTCACTAACTCTGTTTTCATAGTCATCAATAATCTCTTGCATCTCCCCAATGTTAGTATGTTGTTCTGATGTCAATTCCATAGCTTTTTCCCCAAAAAATCTAGCTATTATAAATCCAAGCCAACCCACTATTACTGTAAAAATAACTGTTATTGGGCTTACTTTATCACTATCATTTATCCAGAAATATACAAATGTTAAAACAAATAATATAATCAATGGTGCTACAAAAATAATTTGAATTAATTTAAGGTAACCCCCAATATTTTCTGCTCTTGAAATATTTCTTATCTTGTTTATTAATTCGTTTAGGCATTTATATAAAAATTTAAAATGCCACATTATGAAATTTAAAATTATCAATATTGTACTAACAATAAATAAGATAATCAACTTATCCATTTTATTAACAAGAAATATGCTTATTATTTATATAAATTTCCATTTTATAGTAGTATCTTAAATATATACTCAAGAACATACAAAAACCAAAAGGTTTATATAGTAGCATATATATCTAATATATATGGTGATAAAATGAAAGATATGAAAAAGGCAGGAGAAATTTATTCGTACTTAAAAAAGTATAATATTGAGGCTACATTTAAAAAAAAGGTATCACTTTTTGGAACAGGGGCACATATAATTGTGCCACAAGAATATTTAGGTAAGGAAGCAACAATAATTATTCATAGCAAAAGACAAAATAAAAATTTTAATTATGGAGAATTTGAGGACATACCTAAATAAAAATTGCTCAATCGGTGCGTGAACACCGACAGAGCGGAGGAAACCAAAAGGGTTTGTTATTGTTGTTGGATTTTTTTCTTTGTTTTTTTATTACTAGTTAGTTATTTTATTCTTCTTTTCTTAACGAAAACTTTTTATAATGATTGCAGATTGCAGGTAATATGGAAAGGATAATCAAATGGTTTGTTCCGAAAGAAGAAAAATTCTTTGATATGTTTAAGATGCAGTCGGAGAATGTCTTAAACGGGGCGAATGAGCTCAAAAAATTCATTTATGAGTATCCTACGCTGAGCACTTATAAGAAAAATGAGCTAGCAGGTAATATAAAAAAGATTGAAGAGAAAGGAGATAATATAGTGCATGATACCCTAAAAGAGCTTGATAAGAGTTTTGTGACTCCTATTGATAAGGAGGATATCCACAGGCTGTGCGGCCTGATGGATGATATTCTGGATCTTATAAATGCTGTTTCTGAAAGGCTTATCTCTTTCAATATTGAAAGGGTGGATAAGTTTATCAAAGGTATGGCGGAAGTTACTGCGAAAGCTACTGAAGAGATAGACGGGGCTATTCTGAATATGAAGAAGCTGAAGAATATGAATGAGTCTTATATCAAAATTCACAGCCTGGAAAACGAGTCAGACCAAATCTACCATGACGCCCTCTCTGCCTTATTCAGAAACAGCAAAGAGGCTGTAGAAATAATAAAATACAAGGACATTTATGAGCTTATGGAAGACACGGCAGATAAATGCGAAGATGTTGTTTATATGATTGAAAGAATAGTGGTTAAACATGCCTGATCTTATCTTAGTTATTGTTGCGATAGTAATTGCGTTAGCATTCGATTTCGGGAATGGTATTAATGACGCCGCTAATTCAATAGCAACAGTAGTTGCTACAAGAGTTTTGTCTTTAAGGGCTGCTGTTTTACTGGCTGCAGTCGGTAATTTTTCCGGGATATTTGTTTTTGGTGTTGCGGTTGCCACTACAATTGCCAAAGGAATAGTTGACACGTCTGTTGTGAGTGTTTATATGATCATTGCAGGATTAATTGGATCTATATTATGGGTTTATGGCTCTTCATATCTTGGGGTTCCGGTTTCAGCAAGCCACGCTTTAATTGGGGGGCTTGTAGGTTCTGCAATCAGTGCAGCCGGATTAGAAGCTATTCTTTTTTCAAAATTATTTAAAATTGCGGCATTTATTTTTGTTGCTCCATTGTTAGGGATGCTGGGAGGGTTTTTGTTCCTTGTGCTGATAATGTGGATTTTCAAAAAAGTGAATCCTAACAGGGTCAATAAGTATTTTAAAAGACTGCAGTTAATCTCTGCTTTTTCTTATTCATTGAGCCACGGAGCAAACGATGCTCAGAAGACGATGGGCATTATTGCGATTGTATTGTTTAGTGCCGGGTATTTGGGGGGGGAATTTTATATTCCCATGTGGGTTATACTCGCATCTTATACCACTATAGCTTTGGGCACTTTGATAGGCGGAAAAAAGGTAATAAAAACTGTTGGCATGAAGTTAACTAATCTGAAGCCTGTAAGCGGTTTTTGCGCTGAAACAGCGGGCGCCATTACAATTATGGGGTGCAGTACGGCAGGAATTCCTGTGAGTACAACACATGTAATTTCCGGCTCTATCGCAGGTGTTGGGACTGTGAGAAGGTTATCTGCTGTAAGGTGGAGCATAGCAAAAAACATAGTGTGGGCGTGGATATGGACAATGCCTGTTTCTGCTGCAGTTGGTTATATAACATATTGGATGGTTAGTTTTTTTATTTAGCTACCTTTTCCACAGCAACAGGATATTTAAAAAAACTGACAAAGTTATCAGGAATGTGAATGTCAATTTTTTTATTTTTTCTTCTGTTGACTCGTAAACTGTTTCAGGCTGAAGTTTTAATTTAGATATTGCATTAGAAGTTATTTTGTTTTCTTTTTCAGGCAGAATGTTTGTTTCTGAACTTTTTCCTGCAAGCAAGTCATTTTCTGATATGCATTTGTTCTCTTTAAATTGACCTTCAACCACTATTTCTTTCACTATTTCCTTGTTTGTTTTTTGATTGTCTTTGTTTATCAGCACTTTAAATTTATATTTGCCTTTGTTTGCATTGCTGACTTTGTTTGCCAGTTCCACTATTTTAGAGGAATCTTTTTCTACAGTGATGTGTTTCTTATTTGATGTTCTCTCACCTGAGTAGGATTTTGATCCTCTGTAGACATAACTCCAGACGTCTACTTCAGAATCCTGATCATCATTGTTGCTTATTTCTACCCGGATATTAAATTCTTTTCCCAGCTCAATCTTTTTAGGATAATCCAGAAGGCTATATTCAAATTTTTTTGGTTTATCTCTTGAAGAAGTCGTCTTTGAAGAAGATGATGTTGAGCAGGAAGATGCCTTAATGTCTTCTATGCTTATCTTTTTCTTATCTTCTTTGCCCAGACCTTTTATAATAACGTCATATTTTCCATCTTTTAATTTTTCATCGCAGTTGGTATCCAGATTTACTGGCAGCTGGCCATCATAAGAAGAGTATCTGCCATATAAATGTATTTTTGTTGTTTCGCTTATCTTTTTTCCATCGTCTTCCACCCATAAGCTTATGGAATATTTGCTTGTTCTGCCCTTATAGATCTTTACTTTTACATTGATTGTGTCGCCAAATTTAACCTTGTTCTTAACTTCCACTATTTGTAAACTGGATTCCTCGCTGTTTTGAGCTGAATTTTCAGAGCCTTTAACAATAAACATTTTTTCTGCAGAATTATCTGTTGTGTTTGTGTCGTTGCAGTTAGGGTGCACAATAGATTTTATAAATAAAATCCTGTCTTGCTCTGCTATATTTGTTTTCCATGATTTTTGGTTTGTATTTGAGGTATTGTACTTATTTTTGTAGATGTTGCTGAAAAAGTCTTCTATCCAGTACTCTATTGTGAAAGGCAATGCTTCATTATTGAGGTTGTTATAGAATTTGATTGACTCTCCTTCTGAGTATATCATCTTATCCATTGTTATGTTGAGGGTTATGTTGCAGGGAATAGAAGTTGTATCAATCACAGTTATGATTTTAGAATCTGAATTATCATTAAGGTTTATGTCTTCAACAGTAGACTCAATTATCCATCCTGTTAAGGTATAATTATCTTCTGCTAATGGGGTAAATGAGCCTGTATTAGAGCTTTTATAAGAGTTAAGATCCCCTATATAAATTACATCCTGTTTAATTAGCTCTTTATTGGAAGTTATGTTATATCCAATTGTCAGGTTTATGCGGTCTTCAATACCGGAGATATGATCTAAGTTTTCAATTTTGAATAAGGAGGTGTAAGTCATGCCAACATAAGCTGCGTCATCTATGTAAACAGTTAACCTTAATCCTTTATTTTTTATTTTTTGTCCTAGTGACGCGTTGTTTTGTTTTCCCGGGCTTCCGCCTATTGCAGAGCTCTCATTCCAGCCATAATCAAATCTTTCCAATGATTTCCCATTTCCATTTGCTAATTCTGTTGAGTAATTTACCCCATCAATAATATCCAGCAAGGTATTTTTTAAGGCTATGTGCTCTCCTGTGTTTTTAAGAGAGAAAGTGCTGTCAAATAAGGACCCATTAAAATTAGGGTAATCTATAAAAAAATTTTCGCTATTGTCTGCTATAACAGCATATCCCTCAACAATATAACTTCCACTGATAATGGCCAATTTATGGTTAGTTCCCCCTTCATAAAATTTCCATCCGGAAATATCGACAGCTTGATCGCTATAGATTTCCAACCACTCATGGCCGGAATCAGAACCAGACGGGTTATACATTATTTCATTGATTATTACTTCTGCAAAAACATCGGATGGCAGGAATAAAAATAGGGCAATCAATATTGCTTTTGTGTTAGACATTCTTCACCAGGCTGTTTTTTGAGATTTTCTGATTATGCTCCTAACACAGGGCGCAGAAGAAGGTATATAAAGCTAAGTTGTGGCGATTAATACAACAGAAACAGAAGGAAGGGTGTCTGACATGTAAAACTATGATGGAGGGGTTTTACTATTTAGTAATGCTACTAAAAGTTTTTAATTGGGAATAGTTTTAAAAAGAAAAAGGTGATAGTGTGGGGTTTTTTAAGTTCTTAAAGAAAGGAGAAAAGGTAGGACCCTTAGATGAAGCGCTGGATGTTCCTCCTGCGCCCCCCCCTATACACGGGCATTTTCCTGATGATCTGCCAAAATTTGAGCTTAAGGAAGAAAAACCAGCTCATCAAAAGGAAGAGATGCGTCCAGTGGGATTTGAAGAAAAATTACCTATGCCCCATAAAGAAGAAGCTGAGTTTCCTCCACTGGAAGGATTTGAAGAAAAATTGCCTGAGTTTCCACATGAAGAGCCTGAAGCAGAGCTTCCCCCATTAGAAGATGCTCCAAAATTCACCCCTAAGCCGCCTATAAAAGAGCCTGTGATGGCTATACCTTCTCCAAAAAGAGAAATTCATATAGAGCACGAAATAGAGGATAGAAAGCCATTCCTTGAAAAAATAGAGAAGGAAGCTATTGTTGATGAGAAAAAATTATTCGCTAAGAGGCCGACAACTTCAGGGCCTACATATATAAGGCTTGATAAGTTTAGGGATACTTTAGGCAGTATGGGTGTAGTCAGGGGCGATTTAAAAAAATGTGATGAAAGTTTGATTAATCTTATCAATAAAGAAAAAAAAGATAGAGGGTTTGAAAGATGGCGTGCTTCGATGGATGATATCCAGAAAAAGCTGATTTTTGTTGAAAAAACTTTATTCAAGGGTGATTAAATGGAAGAAAGAGAAGCTCCTGTTTTTGTTAAGGTTGAGGATTATAAAGATGTGTTAGAGGTACTTGATCTTATCAAAAGCAAATTAGACCAAGCAAAGGTGATTTTGGGGAATATAAATGAACTAAAAAATGAGGAAGACTCTGAGATTGCTCTATGGGAATCTACTCTGAATGATATTGAGAAGAAAGTGAATAATATTGACAGGGTCTTGTTTGAGCCTGAAAGGGTATGGTGATCTTATTGGAAGAGAATAAAGATCTGTTTTTTGCGAAGGTAACAGACGGTATCGGTATAAGGAGGAATGTGCTTGAAGCACAGAAAGACGTTGTGGAAGTTTTGAGGAGGTATGAGAATATAAAAATTTTAAAAGCAAAAAAACTTGAGAAGATAAATGAGCTGAAATCTGATGTTAATGAATTGGCAGATATTATTTCTAAGTTAAAAGCTGTTCTCCCCCATGCTAAAATAAGAGAGGTTATCAAGGTCAAGAGAAAAAGCAGCGCCAGTAAGAAGAAAACTGAGAAGGGGAAGAAAAAGGAAGCGGAAATAGAGAAGGAATCCAGGGCTCCAATGAGTGAGTTGGAGAAACTTGAATCTGAACTGGGGGCTATCGAAAACAAGCTTGATTCTTTAGGTTAGGATTAAATTTAGCAATATTTTTAAATTAAGCATAGATACTTATTCTTATCATGCGGGGATGGCAGAGTGGTCAAATGCGATGGACTCAAGTTAGTTGAGTGATGAGCGTCAAGCGATGATTTCGCTGTCCACTTATGTGAAATCCATTTCCTTAGTGGATACGGGGGTTCAAATCCTCCTCCCCGCATTTTTATTTAATACTTCTGAGTAGTTAACTTATGGAAAGGTTTAAATATTGCACGTTCTTCCCTTGATGAACAATGAAGGATAAAAATATAATCGAAGATGTAGCTAAAAGAGCACAGAAAGAAGGCAAAAGGGTAAAAGTACAAGTTACTGATTATGATTTTATAGGCTGGTTAAAGCACCCCATCCTGAAAGTAAAAAGCATGTTAGGTTCTGAAACTTACAATAGAGAAGATGGTGATGGTTATTTTATGCACTTGACATACTGGGTCGGTAGTGTGAATCCTCAATGGGTAGCAAAGACTCGGCATCCTACTATTGTACATGGTAGAAACAGTAAAGAAGTTTTACAAAGTTTGTGTGAGTATTTAGGATACGCTGAAACAGAGTTTGAAAAAAAAGGCATTGATTTTAAGGTTGAGAACACTTTTTGGTTGAATCTTAAAGACAAAAAAACTCTTAATGATTTGTTACCTAACTATGTTAAAAATTGCTCTGATCTTGATCCTAAAAAATATTCTAGCACTATATTAACTCCGCAATCTTCTCAAGCATAAGTATAATTTAATTTCTTATTTTTTCACTTTCTCCACAATTTATTTATACCTTAGTAATTATCTTTCTGATTTATGCCAAAAAACTATAAAAAGCTAATTTTAGTTTTCTTTGTATTCATAATAATCTTAAGTGTAATGCAGTTTACTGTTCCCAATATAATTGGATTTGACGGCTATTTGCACATAAAGGCGGCAGATATTATAAAACAGAGGGGATTTATTGAAGAGTTTCCGTGGGCTAAGCACACTATCCTTTCAGATAATTATGCAGATATTCAGTTGCTTTTCAGGGTTCTGCTTATTCCGTTTACGTTTTTTGGCCTTGAGTTTGGAGCTAAAATGGCCGCAATCCTGTTTGGGGCTGTTTGCTTTACAGTTTTCTACTGGTTTTTGACTGAGAATAAAATCAAATATGCTTTTTTTTGGGCGATGCTTTACTTGTTTACCGCTGAAAGCCTGATGTATAGGTTTATGCTTCCAAGACAGATGCCATTGGTTATTGCGTTGTTGATTCTGACTATTTACTTTATGCAGAAAAAAAAATACCTCTTTTTAGCCATAACTTCATTTGCCTATATTCTGATTCATAGCAGTTTCGTGTTTCAGCTATCTGTTGTATTCTTATTCGTTATTTTGAATTTTATTTTTTCGAAAAAATTTGATTATAAGATAATATTATATTCTTTAATGGGGGCTGCAGCAGCTTTGGTGATAAACCCTTATTTTCCGGATAATATTTTTATGCTCTATACTCAAATATTCAAAGTTAATCTGATTGCGAATCTTTACAACCAGGAATGGAGGGCATGGCCTTTTTTTGAGTTTATAAAAAACAATATTCTTGCTTTGATGTACATCACTGCAGGCTGTTTTATCTTAATAAAGAATAAAAAAATCACCAGAAATAATTTATTTTATTTAGTGCTGGCTTTGTTTTTCCTTGTTTTTACAATAAAATCAAGAAGAATGCAGGAATTCCTGATACCCTTTTCAATAATAATTTTGGCTTTTTTAATCAACGACTATTATGAAAGAATTAAAAATATAAAAATTCTGAAAAATTATAAAATACTTGCATTGTTTTTTCTTATGATCCTGGTTATTTTTAATTTTGTTTCTTTAAGGAAGGATATAATGAACAACAGTTTTGTAGATAATTATGGGGGGTGTGCGGGATGGATGGGGGAGAATATTGAAGAAGGCTCTTTGGTGTTTGTTAATGCGTATGCTTTTCCTTATTTGTTTTTCAAAAATTCTGAATTGATATACACCCATGGAGCAGACTTAACCTACTCTTATCTTTACAATAAGGAAGAATTTGAAAGATATATGGGGATTTTAAGGGGAACTTTAAAAAGCGAGGAGGATTTTATAGTAAAAGACTACAAAGCAGATTATGTTTTTGCAGGGAAGATTGAGCAGGATGTCAAACTATTTGAATATATCATAAAAAATAAAAAGAATTATAAAGCCGAGTATGAAGATGAGTGGTGTGCTGTTTTGAAAGTTCAAAAATAAAATGGTAGAAATCTATGCAGTTGGGGGATATAATGAGGTTGGCAGGAATTGCACTGTAATCAAGGTCGGTAATGAAGCAGTAATGATCGATATGGGCGTGAATATTGAGAATTATATCAAATACACAGAAGACGATGATTTGGTTGCAGTAAGGCCCTCTGAGCTGATTAAGGCAGGAGCTGTGCCTGATATCTCTTTTATTGATAATTTAAGGGGGAAAATCAAGGCAATAATACCAACGCATGCCCACCTGGACCATCTGGGGGGGATTCCGTACCTTGGCAGCAAGTTTAAGGCTCCGATAATAGGGACTGCATTTACAATAGAGGTTTTAAAGACAATATTGAAGGACGACAATATCAAATTGAATAACAATATCAAGACACTGAGTGCAAATTCTTCATATAAAATTTCTGAAAATATAAAGATTGAGTTTATACATACAACGCACTCCACACCTCAAACAGTTATGGTTGCTGTGCATATGAAAGAGGGAATTATTTTGTATGCAAACGACTTTAAGTTTGACTTGTTTCCTGTTTTAGGCAAAAAGCCCAATTTTAAAAGGTTGGGGGAGCTAGGAAAGAAAGGCGTTTTGGCTTTGATTGTTGATTCTACATATGCTCCTGATAACAGGAAGACCCCTTCTGAGAATGTTGCTCGGGAGATGCTGAGAGATGTCATGAGCATTCCTGCAAAAAAAGGAGTTATAGTTGTGACAACCTTTTCTTCGCATCTTGCAAGACTGAAGTCAATAGTTGAGTTTGGGAAAAAAATAAACAGGAGAATTGTTTTTTTTGGCAGGTCCTTATCAAAGTATGTTAAAGCGGGGGAAAAGGTTGGAATTGTTAATTTTACAAAAGATGTTGAGCTGGTTAAGTTTCCTAACCAGATAAAGAAATTTCTGAAAAAAGTTGATCAGAACAGGGAGAAGTATCTGCTTGTTGTTACAGGGCACCAAGGCGAGCCAAAAGCAGTGCTTGCAAAAATGGCCCGTAAGGAGTTTAAATTTAATTTTTATGATACCGACCATATAATCTTCTCCTGCAAAACAATACCTTCTGACACAAATATAAGAAATAGAGCTGAATTAGAGAATGAACTAAAAGGGTATGGGGTTAGAATTTTCAAGGATATCCACCAGTCTGGCCATGCTGCAAGAGAGGACTTAAGAGACCTGATAAAGCTCGTTAAGCCGCAGCATATAGTGCCTGCTCATGGAAACAGGGAGATGGAAAAGGCTTTAGCTGATTTAGCATTTGAAGAAGGGTATAAAACAGATAAGGTTCATCTGATGAAGGATGGCCAGAAAATTAGGTTGTAAAACCACAAAAAATATAAATAACTGATATTTCCTTCACTTGGGGGTAAATAATGAAACTTACTTTAGCTGAACCAAAATATCTAAAAGACAGCATATCAATTATTTCTGATTTAGTGAATGAGGCAAGGTTTAAGGTAACGCCTGAAGCAATGGAGCTAGTGGCTATGGACCCTGCTAATGTAGCTATGGTCATATTTAAGCTGTTAAGCAGCGCTTTTACTGAGTATAATGTAAAAGAGCCTGTTGAGATTGCTATTAACCTCAGCAATTTAAAGCAGATATTAAGGAGAGCTGGCCCAAGCGATATGCTGACATTGGAGATTGGCAGTGAAAATAAACTGAAAGTGGAGCTAAAGGGCAATACAAAAAGGACTTTTAACCTGCCAATAATAGAGCTAGAGGAAAAAGAGCAGAAGATACCTGATCTTAATTTTCCTGTTACAGTAACAACCTCTTCAACAACATTGAGCGAGGCAATTGAAGATGTAGATATTGTTGCAGAGTCAGTTACGTTTGTGGCAGAGGCTGATAAATTTTCTATAAATGCTGAAGGAGATTTATCTCAGGCCAGCATTGAGATTAAGGGAAGCGACAATACCAAGATAAAAATAGAGGGTAGTGAAAAGATCAAATCCAAATACAGCATTGAGTATCTGAAGAAGATGATGGGCGCAAGCAAGATCTCAGACAATGCTGTAATCAATTTTAACAAGGATTATCCTTTAAAGCTGGAATATAAGACAGTTGACAAGGTTATGCTAAGCTTTATTCTTGCTCCAAGGGTAGAGGATGATTAGGGATTTTCTTTGTCCTTTATTAAAAACAACTTATCGTTTTTCCTTACTTTTTCTTTAATGGGCATTGTGATAAAATCTCCTTTTTTTGCTGTGTTGACTGAGTTATTATTTTTTAAAATACTTTCTGCTTTGGCCATAACAACTCCTGTTGTGGGTCCGGTAATCAGTATATAGTCTCCTTCTTTAAGGCTGCCTGTCTGCAATAAAAACTCTGCAACTTTATTTTTATTAAAATAATTCTTTGCAATGCCAAGAAATATTTTCTTTTTTGTTGCTTTTGAGCCATAAACACCAGACCATTCTCCTAGTTTTTTTCCAAGATAATAGCCGCCGTGCCAGAAGCCCCTATTGAATACTGTCTCGAGCTGCTTAGTCCATTTTCTTACCTTATTTTGAGTATATGTGCCTTGATAATAGGAGTCAATTGCTTCTCTGTATGCTTTTGTTGTTGTATATGTATAATCAGGGGACCTTCCCCTGCCTTCTATCTTCAAGACAGAAACTCCCGCATCAAGGATTTTATCAATAAAGCCAATTGTGCAGAGGTCTTTTGGCGACATGATGTGTTTGTTTTTGAGTGAAAGCTCATGCCCCGTCTCTTCGTCAATAACTTTGTAAGAACGCCTGCAATTCTGAAGGCACTCTCCCCTGTTAGCAGGCAAATTATAAGCAGCTAAACTCATGTAGCATTTTCCAGCTATCGAGACGCATAATGCTCCGTGGATGAATAATTCTATCTGTACATGTTTTCTTTTTGGGCCCACGGTATTTTGTTTTTTTATCTCTTTGCATATGTTCTTTATTTGAGCTAAGGTAAGCTCTCTTGCCAAAACAATTGTATCTGCGAATTGCGCATAAAATTTAACAGCCTCTATGTTTGATATGTTGAGCTGAGTAGAAGTATGTACATCAAGGTTGATGGAATGCGCGTAAGATATTACACTAATATCGCTTGCGATAATTGCATTGATTCCCTCTTTTTTCGCGCTGTTGCAGATCTTCCTCATCAATGGGAGATCCTGATCATAAATGATTGTGTTCAGGGCAAGGTAGCTCCTTACTTTGTGTCTTTTGCAGATATTGGATATTTTCTTTAGATCTTTTAAGGTAAAATTAGCTGCAGCGTGAGAGCGCATATTCAGTTTTTCCATGCCGAAGTAGACTGAGTCTGCGCCTGCCTTGATTGTAGCCATTAAAGATTCAAAAGAGCCTGCAGGAGCCATTAGTTCAGCTTTAGGTTTTTTGTTCATTTAGTTAAGTAAGAGCCGTGTTTTTATTAAATTTTAGGTTAAACATTGAATTTTTGATTGATGTTTTAAGTTTATTTTTTAATCAATTTTTATTATTTAATTTTTAATCATTGATTTATCATTTATTATTTTCATCATTATTGATGTTACACAATCACAATTATTTGCGCTTTTGTCATCTGAGTTTTTTATTTTATGTCAAAAACCACCCATCACAGAGGGGTGGCATGCTTGTAGCATAGCTAACCTTATTCAGGTGGTTTTTGAGTATGCTCAGAAATTTTCCAGACTGTGAAAGCGGTTTGCTTTCAGCCACCAGTCAGAGACTGGATGGAAAATTTCTGACATTTTTAAAAAGTTATGAAAATTTTAAATAAAAATAATACAGCACAACCACGTTCACAACTAGGGAAGCAGTGTTTGTGCACCTATGGATGATTTTTTTATTGATTTTAGTAAATTATATAAATTCTTTTTTACATGATTGAGGATATGGATAAACTGCGCTCCTTTTTAGCTGAATGGGCTGTTAATTATATCAAGAATCGCGATTTATTAATAAAGAGTCTTGAAAAAATAGAGAAGGGCGAGGAAGGGTTTGATTTTACTGCTGTTTTTAAAGATAAAAAACAGTATTTTATTGTTAAACCTCTTATTGAGAGTATGAGTGAGATAATAAACAAAATAAACAAAGAGGAGCATTTCAGCCTGGTTGTGTTCAACACAAAAGAGAATTTTAAAGAGGTAGTGGATAATTGGAATATTTTAACAGAGTTTAGAAATTTAAGCATTATTTTTGTAAACCCTTTTTCTGAGTCTGACAAAAAATGGGTAATCTATCCTTATACTCACCATAAGATATGTGATGAAAGTGCTCTTGAGTCTGGCTTAAGGACCATATTTAAGACAGTGGGGAGTGTAAGCAATAAAGATTTAACAAAGTTATAAGAAAACCATTACCTGGCCGATAAATCCTGCAAATATCGGCACTAATAGATTATCATCAAGCTCGTCTACAATTGTTTCTACAGCGGTTGCTGTAAAGGCCATTATTAAGGGGATGTAGATATTGAGTGGTGTTGTGAATGCTATCACAAGTGCTACTATAACGTTTGTTACCAGGCCTGCAGAAAAACCAATTATGGTCTTGTTTTTGAATATCAATGTTGAGCCATATTTTTTTCCAAAAATAGCTGCCGCCATATCCCCGAAAGTAGTCATTAATATGGCTGCCAAGGCAATTGCCGTGTCAAATACTGCCAATGCGATTATTGTGCCCGATAAAAAGAAGATTACGCCATACATTCTGTTCTGCTCTTTAGGCCTTATAAAGATTGAGAAAAAAGGCATTCTCCAGTCCAGTTCCAGCCTGAGGTATTCCAAAATCAGGAAAAGAGCCAGTACCCCCACTAAAGTAAGCAATGCTATCTGTTTTCCTGCTTGGTTCTCTATAGCGAAATAACCCACTAAAACCAGAAGTATCAATAAGTGTATAGCTTTTCTTCCTACTTCATTAAAAAAATCCCACTCCATTATTTATTGTAAAGGTATTGTTTTTAAATAACTTTCTATACGGCTGCCGGGATTTGAACCCGGGTAACAAGCTCACTCCGCATTTCAATGATTCGTGGGATTGAGCAAAGCGAAATCCCACTTAAGCGTACTCTTTGCTCATTTCTCTCGCAGAGAAATGCTTGGGAAGCTCGTATCATAGCCACTAGATCACAGCCGTACCAGTAAACAACTAAATAAATAATAAAAAATATTAAGAAATGTCAAAAACCAATGGTTTTTGAGCATGCTCGGAAATCTTTGATTTCCGACATATAAAAACTTATTCTTCTTTTTCTTCTTCGCCTTCGCTATAGGAAGGGACTGCTGCCTTGCTGATGATCATGATGTCACCAATAGACTTAACCAGCTGGTGAGGCACTATAACCCCTTTAGCAGAGCCTAAAACCTTGTTTAAGAAGGAAGTTTTTGTTGCCCTGATACGCCACCCGAAAATCTTGTTTTGGGTCAAAATCGATTCTTCTATGTCCCCAAAATAGTCTCCTGTGTCAGTGAAAACCTTCATGTCGTATGTTTCAGAGATTCTTTTCATCTTTAGCATAATACCACCTTTTATGATATTGCTATAGGTTTTACTATTTAAAATCTTCGATTTTTTAAAGGTTAGACTACTCTTAAGTTAGAAATCTTATTTTCGGAAGGTTTTTAAAAATAGAGATGATAGCCTAGGCCATGAGATATAGAAACCTGATAATAATAGGGACTTCGCATATAGCAAAGCAAAGCCTGGAGGAGGTTAAGAGCGCAATAGATAAAGAAAAACCAGATATAGTTGCATTGGAGCTGGATAAAAAGAGATTTTATGCTTTAACCCATAATGTAAAGTCGAAAATAGGATTAAGGGATGTCAATAAAATAGGGATTAGAGGCTTTTTATTCATGATTATTGGAAGATGGATTCAGAAAAAATTAGGCAGTTTGGTAGGGGTTGAGCCTGGCTCTGAAATGATTACTGCAATCAGGCTTGCAAAGAAAAATAAGATAGGGGTTGCTTTGATTGACCAGGATATTGAGATAACCGGAAGAAAACTGTCCAAGGCATTTACCTTTAAAGAGGTATTTAAGATAATTGTAGACTCATTAAAAGGGGTATTTTTCAGAAAGTCTGAATTGGAGGAATTGGGAATAAGCAATATTGACCTGTCAAAGGTCCCTTCAAAAACTCTAATCAACAAATTGATTAAAAAAGTTAAAAAAAGATATCCTAATATCTATAAAGTGCTGATTGAAGAAAGAAATGTTATAATGGCTAACAATCTTAGCAGGCTAATTGATGATAATCCTGAAAAGAAGATCGTGGCAATTGTTGGAGCAGGGCATGAAGAAGAGATGATTGAGCTGATAAAGAAGCCGAGGATTAGATATAGTTTTAGTGTGGGTTAAAGATATTTGTTTCTGAAAGTGTATAGAATATAAATGATTTTTGGTAAATGTGGATAGTTATGTTACTACCATAAAGTTTATAAAAAGTGAATGATTACTAATCGTATATGGAAAATTATAAGTCAGAATTGCAATATAAAACTAAGGGCTATCTTGGGATTGTACCTGTAACATCCCTTAAAATTATGGCCGATGTTGTAAAAGGCGAACCTGCTTCTTTAGAAGCAACTACCTTGTTTGTTTTTGATGGTATATCATTAGGTAAACTAAATATAGATGAGGCAATAAGAACGAAACTTGTATGGAACTACTTTGGTAGGTTGAGTATGGCTCAAGTTGAGCATACTCATTCAAAAAAATATAAAAAAATTTTGAGTACGGCTGTTGTTAAAGCAGGGCTTTCAATTGTTTATCTTACCGCCTTAAACTATTTTATAGATGCATATAAAGATATTAAGAAGAAGGAAGAGGTATCTAAAAGAGAATTTGATTTGAGGTTTAGTGGAACAAGTACAAATAATAAAGCTTTGAGGGGAAAAGAGATTGGAAAATTTTCTTATAGTGCGACAAAATATGATAGATTACGGAAACGTTCAAAGGGTATCGAAGAGTTTAAGAAAAAGACGGGTATAGATCCAACTGAAACATTAGAAAATAAACTTGAACATAGATTAGAAGAATATCCATTTGTTATATCCACATCGAGGTATGATATTTCGGAGGATTCGGTTAATTTTGTTTTGGGTCAGCCTTGTAAGGTAAAACAAAAAAATAAATATCCTCAACCGAGTATAATATTGCGAAAAACAATCGATTTAGGGGGTCTTAATCCAAATGATCATAGAGAAAAACATGTTATACATGCAGTTACAAAAATTAAGGGTGTTGAAAAACCGTATGTTGATAGAAAAATAATTCTTGGACCAGATTATCTAGATGAGGGTGAAAATGATCCTAAAAAAATTCTTGAGTTCATTAATAGGTTTTTAGTTAATCATGAAATTAAATTATGAACATACTGAGTTGTTCATTTCCGACACATTTAAATATAATATTCATAATAAATTAATTTATGGCGGAAGTAGTTGATTTTATTGATAAGGTGAAAAGATATTACAAATTTACACCTTCTGAATTAAAAGGATTTGTTATTTCCACTTTAGTTCTTGCATTCGTGATCTCTTTTAGGGATTGGGGTGCTGGTGAATTTAATTTTTTCAGCGGATTGATAAATTTTGGGATTGCTGTTTTGATTGTAGAGGTAAGCTTATTGGTGCATGTTACAGGGCAGAAGTTCTGGTCATTAGCTACAGGCTACAGGCTTGAGTATCAGATGTGGGGCCCGGGCTTATTGTTCAGTGTTATACTTGTTTTTATAACAAACGGCAAATTCTGGCTTTTAGTGCCGGGCGGTTTTCTGGTTCATCATCTAGCTGGCCACAGGCTGGGGTGGTTCAGGTATGGGGTCAATTACTGGGCCATGGCACTGATTGCGCTTGCCGGGCCTTTGGCTACTATTTTATTTATTATATCATTAAAAGTCTTTGGAGTGTTCATGCCCAGCGCAATATTGCAAAAATTTATAATATTTAACGTAATTTACACAGTATATTGTATGCTGCCAATACCCCCTTTAGATGGCTCGAAGATTTTTTTTGGCGGAAGAATGTTATACGCTTTTGGCTTACCAGGAGTAATAGCAGCGGCACTTTTATTGTATGCTGATGTTCCAATCTGGCTTTCAGTGATGGGATCATTTTTAGTAGGGGTTGTTTTATGGTTGGTGTATTACATATTTTTAGAAAGGCATTTGTGGAAACATCTTTAGATTAAAATGGCATTTAGTTTTTTCAAAAGCTGGGTAGAATTTTTCTTTTTTGTACTCATGGTTTTAGGCGCTATTATAGCTTTGTTTGCTAAAAGCGCTGTTATAAGCTATATTGTCATTTTTCTAAGCGGCATGTTCGCAGGCAGGATTATTTATTTCAAACATCATGGCCTGAAGACTGGCTATTATATAATACTTTTCGGGTATTTGATCGGGTTCTTGCTGGCTGTACAGTATGGAAGTAGGGCGGTTGTTGTTATACTGTATTTGATCGGAGGGGTATTGAGCTATTATCTGTTCAAGAAGAAGGTTTTGAGGGATATAACTTTTTGATAAGGTTTTTTATTCCAATTATATTTTAATAAACTAATTTTCTTTTAAAAATTTTATGGCTGTGTTTT
The DNA here is from genome assembly GCA_964585935.1 of uncultured Methanosarcinales archaeon. GTDB lineage: Archaea > Nanobdellota > Nanobdellia > Woesearchaeales > GW2011-AR4 > BS150m-G64. The sequence goes on from CAZPFO010000022.1 coordinate 22,083, forward strand.
GATAAGGTATATAAATAAAGAAAATATCCTATTTTCATGATTAAGAATTTCACACCCAGATTATATCAGGAAACTATTTTGGCGAGTGCTGTAGGGAAAAATACCTTGGTTGTTCTGCCTACCGGGATGGGGAAGACTAATATTTTTTTAATGCTGGCTGCACAGCGCTTAAAGCAGTACCCTAATTCTAAAATATTGTTTATCGGGCCCACAAAGCCATTGATTGACCAGTATCTGAAAGTCTTTAAAGAGTATTTTGAGATTGATGAAAAGAAGATGGCTGTTTTTACCGGAATGGTGAAGCCTGAGAGGAGAGCTGAACTGTGGAATGAATGCAAAATCATTTTTTCAACTCCGCAAGGTCTTGAGAATGATATCATTTCAAGAAGGATAAACCTCAAAGAAGTCTCTTTATTAGGGGTTGATGAGGCGCACAGGGCGGTTGGGGATTATGCGTATGTTTTTGTTGCAAAGCAATATAATAAATTAGCCAGTTACCCAAGAACATTGGCTTTGACTGCTTCTCCCGGCTCTGACATGGAGAAGATAAAGGAAATATGCTCTAATCTGTTTATAGAGAATATTGAGGTAAGGACTGAGGAAGATCCTGATGTAAGGCAGTATGTGCAGGAGTTGGAGATAGGGTGGGTTAAGGTTGATCTGCCTGCGGTGTTTGAGGAAGTGCAAAAATATTTGAATGATTTTTTGAAAGACAGGCTGTTGAAGTTAAAGAAGTGGGGGATCTTGCAGAGGAAAGATGTAAAGTATGTAAATAAGACAGACTTATTGAAACTGCAGGGGCAGTTAAGGGGGAGGGCTGCTAAAGGGGAGAGGGATTTTGTGCTGTGGAATGGTATTTCTGTTTTGGCTGAAATAATGAAGGTACAGCATGCTCTTGAGCTGTTGGAGACTCAGGGAATAATTCCATTGTATAAGTACATGGAGAAGTTGAATTCTGATGGTTTGAGCTCAAAAACAAAAGCAGTGAAGAATATTATAAGGGACCTGAATTTTAGGAGTGCGTTGATTAAGACTCAGAAATTATGGGATGAAAAGGTAGAGCATCCTAAACTGGTTGAGCTGCAAAGAATCGTTGGGAAAGAGGTTGAGAAGAGCAAAGACATGAAGATTATTGTTTTTAACCAATACCGAGATAATGCAGTTGATATCAAGGATAAACTGGATTCAATCGAGGGTGTTGATGCTGAGCTTTTTGTAGGGCAGATGAAGAAAGGAGAAACTGGCTTATCGCAGAAAGAGCAGAAAGCAGTCTTGGATAAATTCAGGGAAGGGGAGTTTAATGTTTTGGTTGCTACGTCAATTGGTGAAGAGGGTTTGGATGTTCCTAAGGTTGACCTAGTGATTTTTTACGAACCGATACCTTCTGCAATAAGGCACATTCAACGCCGCGGGAGGACCGGGAGGCAGGAGAAAGGGAGAGTTGTAATTTTAATGGCCAGGAATACCAGGGATGAAGGGTATAAATGGAGCGCCCATCACAAGGAAAAGAGGATGCACAGGAATCTTGACAAGTTAAGAAAAGATATTAATTCTTTTTTAAGCTCGAATAAAGAGGTTAAGCTGACTAAATATGTCAACAATAATGAGGAGGTTAAGATATTCGCGGATTACAGGGAAAAGGCTTCTGGGGTTATCAAAGAGCTGATTGACCTGGATGTCGAGCTAAAGATGGAGAAACTGGATAATGCTGATTATGTTTTAAGCTCGAGGGTAGGAGTTGAGTTTAAGACTGTCAGTGATTTTGTTGATTCTATTATTGACGGGAGGCTTTTGCAGCAGGTAAAAGATTTAAAAAATAATTTTGAGAGGCCTTTGGTTGTTGTTGAAGGGGTTGAGGATATCTACTCAATGAGGAATATTCACCAGAATGCCATTCGTGGAATGTTAGCTACAATTGTTGTTTCGTATGGTATCCCCTTATTGTACACCAAAACCCCGAAAGAGACTGCCTCCTTGCTCAATATAATTGCCAAGAGGGAGCAGGAGGAAACTTCAAAGGATTTTACGCTGCATGGTGAGAAAAAGGCCATGTCCCTGAAAGACTGGCAGGAGTATATTATAGCTGCTCTACCCGGGGTCGGGGGAACGCTGGCAAAGCCTTTATTAAAAAAGTTCAAGACTGTTAAGAAAGTAGTTAACGCTAAAAAAGAACAGCTGGAGAAGGTAGGGAAGATTGGACCTAAGAAAGCTGAGAAGATAAGGGATGTTTTGGATAAAGAATGGGGAGGATAAACTAAGTATTCTGATAGAAAGTTATATAAATGATTATTCCAAAAAATAGGTTAATGGCTAATCCAGAGCTGGTTGATTTTATAAAAAAAGAGAGAAACAAGGGTTTTACCAACAAGAATATAAGAGACGCCTTAATAAATGCTGGCTGGCTGGCAAAGTATATTGACGAAGCATTTAATGAGGCGGATGTCGTTAAGCCATTGCCTAAAATTTCTGCACAAGAGGAGCAAGTTATCCCAAACGGAGAGGAGGTTAAGGAGAAGCCTGATAAGGAGAGACCCAGTGGAGTTACAGTTATAGCAATATTTCATTTCATTTTTGCAATTTTGAATATTAGTGTAGGTGTGCTTTTTTTATTGGGAAATTCTATACTTATGGGCATGGTCCCTCCAGAACAAGCGGCATTTTTAGGAGCGTATATGATGTGGGTCTCAATATTTATTCTAGTTTTGGGTGTTGCATATATAGAAATTGGAATCGGGTTACTGAAATTGAAAAACTGGGCAAGAATCACTGCTATCATCATATCTATATTGACTATATTCAGCATATTACCCATTATACCCCTTATTATCTTATTTAAGAAGAGTACAAAGGAAGCTTTTGGGGTAGGGTAAATAGACTTCTTAGGTTTGTATAGGGGGAAATATAAAAAAAGAAATATCTAAACAATAGCCTTATCCTTCCCTTTAACACCATTAAACATCTTATTTTTCGGATTTTCTCCATGCTCTTCTAAAACTATCCTTAAACACCCTCTGAAAGTCTTTAAAAATAATTTAACCCTTTTATTCTCTTTATTCAGAATGTATAATTGAGTCTTTCCAACGATTCTTGATTTTTTAACATAATCTTTTTCCTCAAAGTTATTAATTACTTCGTATGCTTTTGGCCTTGATATTTTCAGCTCTTTTGCCATATCGCCAATTGCAAAGTCTAAGTCTTGGTTTTCCAGCAGGCATTCAAGAATTCTATTGTTTATTGTGTTTCCGTAAGTTTCGCAAAAAGCTCCGATGTTTTCCATTTCAATCACCCAACATTTCGTCCAGTTCTTTCAATCTTCTTGGATTCAGGCAAATGTGCCAATCTGATCCTTTGCCTGTTCTTTTTTTAATGCGTAAAATAAATCCTTCATTAACCATATTCTTGTATTCTTTCTCGAATTCTCTTTTTTCTTTCTTATCAATCCATTTTGTTTTTGAATTGATTAATTGCTCTTCTGGAGTGTGTTTTCCTCCGATATATCTCTTGTTGATTAGGTAGATTAAAACTGATTCTAAGCTTCTGTTCATGCCAATGCACCTCTATTTTAGCTTCTTCACCCATTTTACCCACCATAGTTAATTTTTATTGACCAACTGTAATTAATAATTAACTATACTATTTAAATCTTTTGGTTTTATTGAGTTTAATGAAGCTAAATATTTCAGAAGTAAAGATTAACTCCTTTATATATTTCACGCGTGCATGTCCAGTGAAAAAACAGGGGCTTTACAGACGCTATAACCTAAGAATTTAGGGGTTTAAGGGCACTGGACATTTAGAAATTCATATTTCTTAACTTTTCCACACGCTTTTTCATATTAGGGTGGGTCGAAAAGAGCTTAACGAGAAACCCTCCTCTGAAAGGAGAAGCGATGAATAAGTGAGCGGTTGTTTCTGTTGTTGATGTTGGCCTTAATGGATGTGCTTTGATGCCTTTTTCAAGCTTTTCCAAAGCTGATGCTAAACCTTCTCCGCTATGTAATGTTTTTGCTGCAGATGCATCTGCTAAAAATTCTCGAGAACGGGAAATTGCTAATTGTATTATTGTCGCAAGCAATGGAGTTAAGATAGCTAGAGCCAATAATTCAAACATATTACCTCCACTTCTGTCTCTGCCATACCCTCCAAAAATAGCTGCCCAACGGGCCATAAAGGCGATGTAGGAGATTACTCCTGCGATTGTAGCAGAAACAGACTGGATTAAAGTATCTCTGTTTTTTATGTGAGAAATTTCGTGAGCGATAACCCCTTTAAGTTCGTCTTCATTTAATAAATCCAAAATTCCTTGTGTTGCGGCTACTGCAGCATGCTTATAATTTCGGCCAGTAGCCATAGCGTTTGGCGTCTGCGTTGGAATGATATAAACCTTAGGCATCGGTATATTGGCTAATTGAGAAACTTCCCTCACAATTTTATATAATCTTGGAGCATCGCTTTCCTTGGCTTCCTTTGCGCGATATATAGCTAAAACTAACTTATCTGAGAACCAATAGGCTCCAAAGTTCATTATTATAGAGAAGAATAAAGCTATTGTAAGGCCTTGAGGGCCGCCTACAAGGTTGCCCACCCATAATAAAATACCTGTTAATGCTGCTAATAATACAACAGTCTTAAACTGGTTTTTTATTGACATTTTTATCTATAATCAGAAAGATTTTTTAGTTTAAATAATTAATGGTTTGAATCAAATGATTTTTGAGAATGTCTATTCCTTATCCAGATAAGTAAACAATCCTTCTATATGGCTCAGTCTTGTGTTTTTCTGCAGAAATTCCCTAAATCTGTTATCAACTTTAACTCCAAGCCTGGAAAGGCCTGAATTTAATTTGCCGTAAAGCTCCTTTCCTTTTTTATCTAAATCTGTCAGTATGATGCATTCTTTATGTTCGTTAGAAATATCCTCTATTATCTGGAACAAAGGCTTTTTGCTCAGCTCTGCGATATTTTTGAAACCGAGTTTTTCAAGCGCTATCCGGTCTTTTTTTCCTTCAACAATTATTAGTTTATTGGAATCCTTTAATTTTGATAATTCTTCATTAAGCTCTTCGGTGTTTTTCATTTGAGTTTTAACTTA
>CAZPFO010000023.1:0-25972 GCA_964585935.1 uncultured Methanosarcinales archaeon
GCTATAGCCTGCTAATGGATACTTGGGACTTTAGTCCCAAGAGGAGGTCATTTTTGTAATATAAATATTAAAGGGAACTTATTTTTTAGATTTTTTAAAGTGATAAACTAATAATACAATTGTCCACATTAAGGCGATGATAACAGCACTTGGAATTATATATATTATCAAAAAAAGACCCATTCCAAAAGGATCTAGCCCACCAGCTGACAATCCAATTAGAAACATAATTAAATTAAGTGCAACAATTACAGCTGTAATTATAGATAAGACCTTAATGTGTTTTTCCCAATTTTTCCAACTCATAATTGCAATAAAAATGTTTATGTTTATAAAGTTTTCCTGCTCCTTCGACAGGCTGTAATAAAACATATTTTTTTATAAATTTTATAAATAAAAAAATGATAGCTATCTCAATATTATTCTGTGAATGCTTCTATTTAAATTCATCGAATTTGCTTCATTGATCTGATCGTCTAAAAAACACCCATTTCACAAATTTAGGGAACCCCTCTTCTCTTCTAAAAAGTAAGAATTTTATTGTATTTAATCAAATCATTTAATTTTACCGATTACACTGTCTAATTTCTTTAAGATTTTTGAATTGCCCTCTCTTCTGTATTTTTTTAGGTTTTCTTTGTAAACATCTATATTCGAAATGAAATTCCTGACCCTGTCAATATTTAATCTCCCATTGTATTCCCCATACTTCAGTCTCTCAACAAAAAGCGCATTTAGAATTTGCTCAAAATGCCTCCTTATGGGTATGCTCAACACAGGCTTTCCGAGGTATATTCCCTCCGCAATTGTGCCAAACCCCCCATTTGCTATCATAGCTTTGCAGGAAGCCAAGTCATCAACAAATTTCCTTTCATTGAATTTTTTGAAAACAATATTGCCCTCTTTTTTATTGACACCCCACCCATATAGAATAAACTTTTCATCTATATCTCTTAGTATCTTTTCAAGCTTTTTATGGCTTTTTGATGTTTGGTAAACCAGTATATGCCCTTTGTTTTTTGTCTTGGCCTTCAGTATTTCCTCTCTCATCACAGGCGGAAACAAGAATGTATTTCTCTTTTTGATTTTAGGATAGTAGAAAGTGTTTACCATATAATAATCAGCTTTCCCAACAAAAGATCTTATGACAATCTTTGCTGCCAGATAATCCCTGTAATGCCTTTTCGGCACTTTTATCTTGCATTTTACCATGATATGCATATTATCAATGCTTATTAAGGGAATCCTGAAAAATTTTGAGATGATGTTTGTAAAAGGCTCGAAATCCGAAATTATAATATCAGGTTTAAACTCTTTTACTATCCTTCTCAGCTTCTTAAAAGTGTAATAAGAGCCTTTAGGCAGCTTATAGGCATTCAGAAAAACAGTTTTAATGCTCTGAACCCTGTTGTTTTTGTAGCTAAGGTAAGGCCCGTGTATGTCATGAACATTCTTGAAATGCCTGGATAGCAATTCACGAGGTTTTCTGCTTGAGGCTATATACACTTCATGCTTCCCAAGCAGGTGCTCAATAATAACCCTGCTCCTTGTAGCATGCCCCATGCCCTCTCCGGCAACGCCGTATAATATTTTTGCCATTTTCATTATCCCATATTCATTTATCGTATTTATCAAATTCATACTCTATTCTGGGAATCTTGCCATTTTTTAAAAAATCATAGTAGGTACTTTTTATATATTTTAAAGCAGTTTTTGCCCTTCCCTCAATTTCAAACCTTCTGGGAGAAACATAAATAGTTTTTTTTAACACCCTGAATTTTCCATGATCACTTGCTCTTGAAATATAATCAGTATCTTCACCAAGATGCATAGATTCGTTAAATCCCTTGATTTTATTATGAATTTTTTTCTTTACAATTATGCCGCAGCAGCCTGCTCCATGCGCTTTAAAATACTGAACAGCTTTTATAAATGAGTCTGCAGTCATATACAAAAACTTATCAATGTTTTCTTTGCTGTTAGCTTTGATACTTGATAAGGCAATCCCTAACCTTCTTTTCTTAAAGTCAGATACAATACTTTTAAGATAACTTTTTGTCAAAATTACATCAGCATCTAAAAAAAGCAGCAGTTCCCCTTTTGCAGCCCTTGCACCACTGTTTCTAGCGTTTGCGGGCTTTCCCCCCTTAATAACAATAGCACCATATTCCTTCGCAATCCATTTTGTTTTATCTTTTGAATCATTATCTGCAACAATAATCTCATAATCCCTATAATCTTGTTTTTTTATAGAATCCAGAAGGAGAGGCAGATATTTTTCCTCATTAAGAGTAGGAATTATTATGCTTAATTCAGGTTCCATTTTAATCCAATACACCACAATTAAAATTTTTAAAGTGATTATTTAAAACTATTGTTTTTATACAGTTTTATCCGATGATAGATAGATAAATATTTATATCTGCTTTTCAAAAGAACGACTAATGGCATTAAAAAAAAGAGCATGGGTCATTTCAGTTGATATGGGCTATGGCCATCAGAGAGCAGCCTACCCCCTAAAGGATATAGCTTTTGAGAGGATACTGGCTGCTAATAATGACAAGGTAATATCAAGTAAAGAGGAAAAAATTTGGAATCATAGGGGGTATTTTTACGAGTTTATTTCAAGGCTGAGGGAATTGAATTTTATTGGCAGGTTTATTTTTAATATTTTTAATAAATTCCAGTCGATATCCCCCTTGTTCCCTTTCAGGGACCTGTCCAAACCGGGTATCGGGACTTTATACTACAAGAAACTTATAATTAAAAAGGGCTTATGCAAAAGCCTGATAAGCTATCTCAACAAGAAGAAGCTTCCAATTATAGCTACTCATTTTATTCCAGCTCTTGCTGCCCATTATTATGGGCTGAAAAATGTTTATTGTATCGTAACAGACACAGATATTACCCGGGCATGGGTCCCGGATAAGCCGGAAGAGTCAGAAATTAAATATCTTGCACCTTGTGACCATGTCATAATGAGGCTAAAAGAATATGGGATTAAAGATAAAAACATAACGCTTACCGGCTTCCCATTACCCAAGGAAAATATAGGTGGGAAAAATTACAGCATATTAAAGAGGGATCTCGGAGAAAGGTTGATTAATCTTGATCCTAAAAATGTTTTTATCCAGAGATATAAATATGTTATCAAAAAGAAGCTGGGCAAATATTTCAAAACTGCTTCTTCACGCCCGTTGACCATAACCTACATGGTTGGAGGGGCAGGCGCTGAAAAAAGTATTGGTATTAAAATCATAGATTCATTGAAGGAAAAGATTATCAAAAAAAAGGTAATTGTAAACTTAGTTGCAGGTACAAGGCTGGATGTAAAATCTTATTTTGAAAAACAGCTTAAAGTTATCGGATTAGAGAATTATGTTGGCAAAAGCATAAACATTCTTTTTGCATTAGATAAAAATGATTATTTTTCTATGCTTAACAGCATATTGCATACAACAGACATATTATGGACCAAGCCAAGCGAGCTCTCTTTTTACACAGCATTGGGATTGCCTGTCATTATCGCTCCCCCGGTAGGGGCTCATGAAAGATTCAATAAAGAATGGCTGGAGCATATTGGCTCAGGCATTGTACAAAAAAAACCAGAATACGTTAATGAGTGGTTATTTTACTGGATAAATAAAGGGAGACTGGCGGAAGCTGCCTGGGAAGGATTTATAGAAGCTCCTACTCTGGGCACATATAATATTGAAAAAGAAGTTTTTAATGGTAAATAAAATAAAATGCGCCGGCTGTTTTTGATTCTACATAACTCCTTATTGAATATCATTTTATTCTTAATGTCCACTGGACATCCACGCGTGAGATATATAAAGGAGTACATCTTCTAATTTTTGAAAAAGAGAACACGCAAAACTGCTAAATTATGCTTTTCGGTCAAAAACGACCAGAAAAGCAATTACGCAGTTTCGCTTAAAGTTCTCTTTTTCTTTGACTCCAAAGTTTTTGAGAAAATAAAAAACTTGGAGGTGATTTAGATGAAATTAATAAGATTAACTAATAAAGAAATTGAGCAAATTAAACAGCTTACAAAAAAAGGAAAATCTCTAAACAAAATAAGGGAAATTTTGGGTAAGGGGAAGACTACAGTATATTATCATTTTAGGAAATTCAAAGGTGATACTATAAAGCCTATAAAAATAAACTGCTTAAGAGAGGAATTATGGGGAGAATTTATAGGGTTAGTTGCAGGAGACGGTTGTTTAAGTAAAACAAAAGATTACCAGTATAGGGTATACCTATTCTTCAGCCATACAGAGCATGAATATGTTACCGAGTTGTATGCCCTATTTAGTAATTTTTTTAGTAAACCTCCAATGAAGTTCGATAGAGGGGATATGTTTACTCTATGTTATTATTCAAAAGAATTGTATTCTTCAATTAAACAATATCTAAAATGGAACACTAATGGGAGGAAGAGCCATTCAGTACATCTAGCAGAAAAAGAATATACTAAACAATTTAAGACAGGTTTTTTGAGAGGTTCTATAGACAGTGATGGTTATTTATCAGATAAGAAAATTAACTTTGCCACAAGCTCGCCTTATTTAGCGGAAAATATAATGCAGTTTTTAAAAGAATTACAGATTGATTATCATTACTTTATTTATAAAGAGAAAAGAGAGAATCGCAGGGATATGCACCACATTAATATAGGGAAAAATAACCGAAAAAAATTCTTAGAATTAATCAAACCAAGAAATATAAAGGGCTTATGCGTCGGCCGGGATTTGAATTTCCGAACGCCAGCCCTGAGCGTTTCCCGGATAGGCGGCTTGGAAGGCCGCAGTCATAGCCATTAGACCACCGACGCATACACCTAAGATACTGGTGGCTCTTTATAAATTTAATTATTTTTATTGATTTTTCCGAAACCAACAAAAATCAGAGATTTTTGAGGTATTCGAAAATCTAAAAGATTTCCGAAACCATTAAATACTTAAAAACAAAAAAACACTTTATTGGGGGTGATTAGTATGGGGGAAATAATGCCTCTGTATCGTAATTTGATTTCTCATATAGATGTTGATAGAAGCATCAATAGCATAGATTATTCTGCCTTTACAACTGCGAATGATGCAAGAATCGTTGAATTCAAGCAGGATATTTTTGATGATAACGACACTATTGAATTAAATCTTATAAGCACTAATTCATATAAGGAAGCAATTGTTTTAACATTGAAAAAAGACAGCGAGGATAATGAAGTATGGAGCAACCTTCTGAGAGATGAGCAAAAAACATTCTCAGGCAGCAAGCTTTTCTACCTCAACAAGGATTATTCAAAACTGCTTGTATTTTCAATACCTGAAAACATGGAAGGCAAGCTGAGGATGGTGCTGAACAGGCTAAACAAGATAAACGAGAAAATAACCAGGTTTAACCTGAAAATAAAGAAAGATAATGTTGACACTTACAATAAAAGAACAAGAAACAAAGACAAAAAAGACAGGATCATCAACTTGATAAACCAGAATTTAAGGGTTTGAAAAAATATTAAATTTTCTTTTAATGTCTGATCTTTAAATATGACCTCTATTAAGCTATATCCTTATTATCTGTTTACCCGGATTTAAAAGAAATTAAGGCAATTTTTATCCATCTATTTGTGGAGTTGATTGACTTTTTTATCGATATACTTTGCTTGTTTAGTTGGTAAAGAATGAAATCTTCCTAAATTTGTACCAATACCCAACATTGGGGCTGCTATGGCAGAATATGTGAGTGGAATTATTGTTTGGTAATCTTTTATGTCTCTGGCTAAAGATGCAGGGTCGGGATTAACATAAAGATTACGGATAAATGGTTCTGCACCAAAATAACAAATCGCAGAAATCGCAATTGTAGTATAGGCTGCAGTCGTAACAAAGTTATCTGGCCAAAAAATTCCATTCGCCCTTAATTGAGTTGGCTCTTCGATCAATTCACCAAGATACTCTAATCTTTCATTATGTGCTTTGTTTTTTCTTCTTGGCAATACTTTTCTAATGCCTTTGTTCACTACTCCTAATTCCAGTAATGAGTCCTCTACAGAGATTTTATCCTTAATAGCGTCATCTAAAACAGGATTTTCCTCGTATTCTCTCATCAAATCTTCTTGAATTTGAAGTATGTATGTTTCAGAAAAATGTTTTGAAATATCATTTGAAAATTGTTGAAACCACATATCATATGGTGTATCTTCTGGATCTACACTGGATAAATGGCTAATACGATTCTTTACGGCAATATATAATTCATCTGGATTATCTTTTAATATTTCACCAATCCTTTCTGAAAATCTCAATCGCCTGATTAATGTGGAGTTCATTAATATTAGTAATAATCATTTATTTAAAAAACTTTCCATTCAGTTACTACTACATCATAATAATCTTATTAGATCAATTAATTCTTTTTATTTTTTAATTATAAAAAATTAATTAATGAAGTTAACTATAAAATCGCAGATAGCAAGATTTATATAGACGTCTATATTCATTCAGTGCATGACAAAAAGATACACCCTTATTGTAGAAAAGGATGAAGAAGGGTGGTTCGTTTCTGAAGTAGTTGAATTGCCAGGATGCCATACACAAGCTAAGAGTATGGATCAACTTTTGGAAAGAACAAAAGAGGCTATTCAGGCCTATCTAAAAACAGAGGAAAAGCCAATAATTTCTGAGAAGTTTGTCGGAGTTCAGCAAATAGAGGTGTAGTTCTTGACAAAATTGCCCAGATTGAGTGGGAAAGGATTAGCCAAGATAGTAGGGAAATTTGGATTTATATACAGCCACACAACAGGGAGTCATATGGTATACAAACATCCAGATGGTAGAAAAACAACAATACCTCATCACGCTGGAGAGAAAATTGGTCCAGGGCTTCTGAATAAGATTATAAAGAAAGATTTAGGCATAACAAGAGAAGAATTCTTTAAAAAAATATAACTTAAAAACAAGATTCTTTTAAAGTAGAACAGTTCGAAGGTTTAGAATTCTTTTCATTTTTTATTATAAAAAATTAATTAATGGTAGAAAGTAAATATTACTTAACCTAAATACTTCCTTAGCCTTTCAACAAACTCCTTAAAATCCTCTTTCTTTACATTTGCTCCGCAGGCATACTCATGCCCCCCACCATAGCCCTCTAAGCCCTGTAAAGCTCTTGCTAAAGCATCATTAATAACTTTATTCCTTGACCTTAAGCTCATCTTCATTTCCCCGTTTTTCTCCCTCCCAACAATTATAACCTTGTCCTTAAACTTATGTAATAACTCATTCGACAGCTCGCTTGTAAAGCTCATCCTGTCGTCAGGGTAAATAAAAATCAAAAATCCATTATCAGGTTTTTCCTTTAAGGCATCTTTCAGCAGTTTCTGGTACATATCATCTATTTTTTTGTATTTTTTAAACACAAACCTTCCCTGCGAAGTCCGCTCATCCAGTATATCATAAGGCTCTTTTATTCTTGTTAAAACCTTGATATGCTTGATAGCATCGCTGGTCCTGCCCTTCAGCACAAAAGAAAACACATCAATAAGCTTGCCAAACCTTGTTTTAAAATAAACATCATCAATATCCTTTACATTATCCAGCAAATCTCCATATTTTTCCTTAAACTTGTCAAAAAAATCAGGCATATGATAATCCCCTATACACCCCACCATCGCTATCCATATGTCCTGCTTTACAACCTCATAGCATATTCTGGTAGTAGGCAAAAATACATCCTTTTTTATCAGCCTCGGGTTAAAATATTTTATATTCCCGGTCCTTTCATAAGGCCCGTGATGGTCAATCCATATTATAGGAACATTAACCTTGTCAATAAATTCCTGTTCAACACTAGCAACATCCAGGACAAATATCTTATCCGGCTCATACTCCTCAACCTTCCTCAGGAATTTTTCATCAATTTTCGGCAATGTCTTCACAACAACACCGCTCCCTTCTCTCACATACCTGTACAACAATAAAAAAGAACTCAATCCATCAGCATCATCATCAAAGAAGAACAAAGGCCTCTTGCAATGCCTTAACTCATCCCTTATTTCCTCAATCTGCTTTTCCGGTAACATTTTACACATAAAAAAATATATACTAAGTTTAAAATCAAAAGTAGTATTTAAAGATATCTTTTATATTATCCTTCTATATTGAAAATAATTAATCCATATATAGTTTAACTACCATTAAGTAACTACAAAATAGAAAGATTTATATAGGTGTAATAGTTCTTAATATGCTGATGAAACATGCAGTTAGTGTATCACTAAGCGAAGATACGATTTTGAAAATAAGAGAAAAAATTAGGCATAACTCTATCTACAGGAACAAGTCGCATTTTATTGAACAAGCTATTGAGAGGTTAATGGAAGATGAATAAAGAATTTTTTGATAAATATAAATCGGCTTTTGATAAGCTTAATTGGTCTGAGGATAAGGTAAAGAAAGTTGTGAACACTTATAGAAGGCCCAAAAATGTGGTGGATTTTGGGGTAATTTTAACAACTATAGCAGCAATAGTAACAACCGGCATTTTGTACACAGAAAAGGTTAATGCCCGTAATAATCCTGAATTATTCTTTAATCCAAATAAATCTATTGAAGAGTCCATTGGAGACAGAACAGCCGAACAAACAAATACACTTTGGGATAATTTTGATGGCCTAAGGAAACAAAATGAAACGATTGATAAAATACTTGATGAAAATTGTAAAAAAGATTGGGAAAAAGAAGCATATAAAGAAATTTTTGCTTATAAACCCGAACTTGAAAGGATAGCATCAAAATATGAACATATTTCCACTGAATTCCTTATGGGGATTATCAAAGCAGAAGTTGAAGGTATTAAACATAAACGATCGAAATATGCTGGGGCGCAGGGACAAACTGGACTAACTTTTTCCGGAGCATATGCTTTCTTTTGGGAACTATTCCATTGCGATAATAAATGCAATAATAATATTAAAAAAAGATATGCTATTCAGCTAAATGAAATTCTATCCGAAATGAAAAAGAAGAATATTTATGTCAAAAGAGACAAAGGAAAAACTTGGAAAAATTTAAAAAAACATTTCAAAAACGATATTTATACTTTTAAATGGGATATAGATGGAGTTTTATTAAATGTAAATATGGGCGCTTTATATGCAGATTATAATATCGATAAATTTAAAGACATATCATTAGCAGTAGCAGGATACAATGCAGGAGAAACTGCAGTAATGAAATATGGTGGCATCCCCCCATTCTCAGAAACTATAAACCATGTAAAAAAAGTAGATGCTTATAGATGTGTATTCTCACAATTAATTACAGCAAAATACGGCAGACCATAAAATAAGAAACTTTAAATCCTTCCTAACCCTTCTTCTTTTATGAAACTCCAGTCTCTTAACTATAAAAAACACCCTTTCTTTAACTGCGGCAATCCTGACTGCGCTATCTGCTCTAAAGCATATTCCTTTTTAAAAATAAAAAACAAAATAACAACCTTAAAGGAAAATTTCTCAACAGCTTCAATAGCGCCTTTTGTCGGAAGATTTTCTTACCCAAACATAAATGTAGGAATATTAGCTCCACCTCAGCCCGAGGAAGATGCATGGCTCTACGACGCTCCAAAACACTGGTCTCAGGAAAACTTCACAATCCCTAAAATAATAGATTTCCGCTCATCCCTGATAAACTCCAGAACCAATATCAACATCAAAGCAAGAAACAAATTCCTGGACTTGAACCAGGAGATTGCAATGGCCTCTAGTCCAGTAGATACTGAAATAACCCTGAAACAAAAGCCAAGTTTCAGGCTGAATATCAATGAATACACTGCGCCAACAGGCCCAAAAGGCATCCTTAAAAAAGCATCTTTGACAGAAAACCCTAAAATCTCTTCAAAAGTAGAAAAAGTATTCTCTGACACAGACTTAAAGGCAAACGATGCTTTGATTTATTTGTATGAAAAGAATTTTGATGAGAATTTTTTAAGCAGAATTTTAAGTGTCGGAACTATTGGATTGAAGCCGAATAGAAAACTTGTTCCTACGAGGTGGAGCATAACAGCAACAGACGACACCTTAGGAAAAAACTTAACCAAAGAAATAAAAAATTACAATGAAACAGATTACACAGCTTACTTTGGTAATTATTTAGGGAATCATTACTTAATTTTGTTTTTCCCGGAAGTGTGGAGTTATGAGTTATTTGAAACCTATGCAGGCTCTAAACCATTCTGCGGCCTTTGCAGCTACATGACAGACTATGAGCCTTATGATGGCAGAAAATATTATGCCTCTGAGACAGCAGGCGGATATTATACAGTGAGATTAGCTGTTTTAGAAAGATTAAAACAAATAAAAAGACAGGCATCTGTCTTAGCCTTAAGGTTCATAACATCAGATTATACTTTACCTTTAGGTGTGTGGGTAACTCGGGAAGCAGCAAGAAAATCACTGTTATCCAAACCAATAGAATTCTCTTCAAAAGAATTAATGCTGGAATACTCTAAAAAGTTAGTGAAGAATAAGTTTAATTTTGATTTGGATAATTTATTAAGAAAAAGCATTTTGTTGAGAAATATAAAACAGCAGTCAAAACTTACTAAATTCATCTGATTCTTTACTTCTCTTTTCCAAAACCTTACAAAAATCAGAGATTTTCTAAGGTCCGAAAATACAAAGCATTTTCCAAAACATTTAAATACTAATCTATGAATATTCATAGGAATATGAGTAACAGGATTAGTAATAATATAATTATGAAAAATCGTAATAATCTTCTCAGTTTTATGAAAGGTACTAAAATAACCACAACTTCTGAGATAGCTGAAAAATTAGACATATCATGGAACACAGCTGAAAAAAGGCTCTTAGAATTAGCCTTGGAAAACAAGGTTGAAAGGATAAAAAAAGCAGGTGTAAACTTATGGGTATTGAAAGAATAAATAAGTTAATAGCATTTAGTGTATCATTTTTCATAATCTTAGCTTTAGTAGTGTTTTCTTCCCAATTTACAGATAATACCCAATCAGATTTTGACTCAGGAACTTATAACAACACAACATATAACGGCTCAGCCATAGTCCTATCAGGAAATAACATCTCAGGCACTTACACAAGCCAAGTTTTCGATGCTGGTTCAGCAAGTTGGAACAATATTTCATGGACGAATAACAATCTAGGGGAATTATCAAATAACACAAAAGATAATGCGCTATTATTGCATATGAATGAACAATCAGGAACTATTGTTGACTACTCTGGAAAAGGAAATGATGGAACATACAATGGTGCATTGTACAGCCAATCTGGAAAATTAAACACAGCAATTGGTTTTGATGGTTTTGATGATTATATAATCAGAGCATATGATGGTGACTTTAACTTTGGAACAGGCAGTTTTTCTATAATTGGGTGGTTTAAAAATCAAGGCAATACAACAACAATAACTGTTTCATCCCGTATCTCTCAGAGTTCTGACGATGCTGAGGAGACTGTGTTAAGCGGCAGTATGGATTTGACTAGCACAGACCTGGAGTTAATTGAGGATTCTTCTGTTGACCAGGAAGTTGGCATGCGCTTCCAGAATATTAACATCCCCCTGGGTGCTGTAATTATAAATGCATATATCCAGTTTACTGTTGACGAAACCGATTCAGGCTCAACAAACTTGACCTTTTATGCTGAGGATATTGATAATGCACCGGTGTTTAGTTCATCTAATGGTGATATAACAAGCCGTACTAAGACAAATGCCTCTGTTGATTGGGCTAATGTTCCTGCATGGAATAGTGTAGGCGCTTCTGGTTCTGACCAG
Source organism: uncultured Methanosarcinales archaeon (assembly GCA_964585935.1). GTDB lineage: Archaea > Nanobdellota > Nanobdellia > Woesearchaeales > GW2011-AR4 > BS150m-G64. The sequence continues at coordinate 11,820 of CAZPFO010000023.1, forward strand.
CAAACACCTGATATCTCTGCTATAATTCAAGAGGTTGTTAACAGGAGCGGTTGGTTGAGTGGAAATTCAATTGTGGTTGTTGTTGATGGTGTTGGAGAGAGAACTGCTGAGTCTTTTAATGGCGATTCAGCTAACGCCCCTCTTTTGGTTGTGGAGTATAGAAGTAGTCAATATCTTGCATCCCGGTATGACTCTGATCAAGGTTTTAAGGTATGGATAAGGCAAGATGGGAAAGTGGCATTTGGAGTTGATGACGATGATATTTGGAATCCTGACGTTGTCACTACATCTTTAACAGCATACAATAACAATACATGGTACCATTTCGCAGCTATTAAAGAAAATAGCACTTCAATTAATCTTTATATTGACGGTGTTCTTGTTGCATCAAATTCTTCAATTGGTGCACTTCAAAGTAATGTTTCATCCCGTATCTCTCAGAGTTCTGACGATGCTGAGGAGACTGTGTTAAGCGGCAGTATGGATTTGACTAGCACAGACCTGGAGTTAATTGAGGATTCTTCTGTTGACCAGGAAGTTGGCATGCGCTTCCAGAATATTAACATCCCCCTGGGTGCTGTAATTATAAATGCATATATCCAGTTTACTGTTGACGAAACCGATTCAGGCTCAACAAACTTGACCTTTTATGCTGAGGATATTGATAATGCACCGGTGTTTAGTTCATCTAATGGTGATATAACAAGCCGTACTAAGACAAATGCCTCTGTTGATTGGGCTAATGTTCCTGCATGGAATAGTGTAGGCGCTTCTGGTTCTGACCAGCAAACACCTGATATCTCTGCTATAATTCAAGAGGTTGTTAACAGGAGCGGTTGGTTGAGTGGAAATTCAATTGTGGTTGTTGTTGATGGTGTTGGAGAGAGAACTGCTGAGTCTTTTAATGGCGATTCAGCTAACGCCCCTCTTTTGGTTGTGGAGTATAACTCTTCCCTCGGCACACTTAGTTCAAACTCAGCGCCTTTAGTTATTGGCGCTAATGGAAACCTAAGTGATGGATTCTTCAACGGCACAATTGACGAGTTTGCAATCTACAACAATTCTTTATCAGCAGAGGAAATTTTAGAGCATTACAAGCGGGGGATATTAAGACTAAATTTAACAGTAAGAAGCTGTGATGATGTGAATTGTGATAGTGAAAATTTTATTGATATCAATGATAATTCGCTGCAAGATTTGAATGTCAGCAATAACACTTACTTCCAATATAAATTTAATTTTGAAACAGACGATTCCCCTTATAGCCCAGAACTTTACAATCTTACAATTGGTTACACTTCATTAAACCAACTGCCCATTGTCTCGTCATTCAGCTTAACACCATCTTCCCCCGCAACCAATAATGATTTAACTTGCACGTTCACAACAACAGACGGAGATGTAAATGATTCTCTGACTGCAAACATTACATGGTACAAAAATAATGCCGTCTATTCTAGTCTTACACAATCTATAACAAATGGAACACAGGCTTCAAGTATTTTGGATTCCAGCAACACACTAAAAAACGAAGAATGGAACTGCACAGTATTTCCAAATGACGGAACTGTCAATGGAGATCAAAATTCATCTTCCCTCACAATACAAAACACACTACCTTCTATTCCGGCTATACCCAATAAAAGCACCGATAGCAGCGTATACTGGAGCTATGATGCAAACGCATCCGACATAGATGTTGATGAAGGCATTGACACACTAACATGGAACATTAATAATTCAATGCTGGATATAAACTCAGCAACTGGCTTGATATCAGACACAGCCTCGGATGAAGATGAAGGCACTTACACAATTAATGTTACTGTATCAGACGGAACAGATGAAGATTCAACAACATTTACCTATACAATAATAGCAAACAGAGCGCCAAATGTAACTTCAATAAATTTAACACCCACTCAACCTTACACAACAAATGATTTAAATTGTTCCTTTATTGCGAATGATGATAGATTATCGCAATTATCAGTCAACATTAGTTGGTATAAGGACAATATAGTGAATACAAATTCAAATATCTCAGTTATTAATGGCAGCCTAACTTCAAATATCTTGGGTTCTGGAAACACAACAAAAAACGAAGAATGGAACTGTACAATAATACCTTATGATAATAACAGGTATGGAGAACAGATCTCAACAACAGTTACAATCCAAAACTCTCTGCCAACAGCGCCGGATATAAACTTAACACCATTGCAGCCATATACAAATAATGATTTAAATGTTGTTTTTAACCAAGTAAGCCAGGATGATGATAGCGATACAATTACATATGCATATCGATGGTATAAAGATGGGGTTTTACAAGCAGGTCAAACAACCTCAACTGTCTCAAATGGTGTTACATCAAAAAATGAATTATGGTTAGTTAATATTACCCCCGATGATGGCGAATCAAATGGCCTTTCATCTCAAAAAAACGTAACTATTTTAAATTCAGCACCCTCTATAACTTCTGGATCAATTTCTCCAACAACCGCTTACGAAATAACCACTTTAACAGCATCAGCATCAGGATGGTCAGATTTAGATGGTGAGGCAGCAAATTACCTTTATCAATGGCTCAATCAATCCATCCCAATATCTGGAGCCAACACCTCAACATTGAACGGCACTTACTTTAGTAAAGGGGATGCAATATCTGTCAATATTACCCCTTATGATTCTGATGAATTTGGTAGTTCTATATTGAGCAATAATGTAACAATCTTAAACTCCTTACCCGCTATTAGCCCAATAACAATATCAGCAAGCACTTCAGACAATGTAAGTGATGATGATTTACAAGGAGCTTTTTCAGTTTCTGATAATGATAATGACATAATTGTTTCAAATGAAACTGCATGGTACAAGAATAATGTTGAGCAGACATCATTGGTAAACCTTACATTAGTCGATTCATCTAATACTAACCCTAACGATGAATGGATATTCTCAGCAAGAGCTTTTGACGGAGAAAACTTGAGCATATGGTACAACTCCTCTGCATTAACAATACAAGAAAGCCCGACATTGCCAAGGTTAATTAGCCCGTCTAACAATACCTATTTCAACGACACAAGTGTAAGGTTAACATATATTTCTCCTAATACTGAGGTTATGAACTGCTCAATTTATGCAAATGAATCTTCTCCACCATCTACAACAATAAAAACAAATAATAATCTTCAGCCAACCACAACATTGATATTTAATTGGCAGAATATAAACGATAATGCATATTATTGGCTGGTTAACTGCATTGGTTCAACAAAAGATGTCAACAGTACCATCAAGATATTCACAGTTGACACAACGCCCCCCGCCACTTATCCAAACCTGACTCAATTTGGGGTCAATGATTCTGATCTCGACGGTAATATTGAATTGAACTGGACAGCTGACTCTGACGCAAACACATACAATATTTACAGAAACACAACCCAAATTTTGGATGCAGCAAACATGTCCCCAATAGCAACTGTTTCTGCAACATCTTGGGAAGATACCTCGATTTTAAATGGTTCTGTTTATTGGTATGCCCTTACAACAGTAGATGCTGCCGGCAATGAAAACAAATCTGTTGTTTCAGAAAGTTTCAATGCAACATCAATTGATACTCTAATACCAAGATCCCCCACAAACGTTAGCGCATCCTCTTTCCAAGGCACAACAACCATCAGCTGGAACAAGGCAACATTGGATGTAAATGGAAATAATGATCAGTTAGGATTGCAGTATAAAGTTTGGTTCAAGATCAATACTTCCACAAATCTTTCAAAAGATCTGGTAAATGAGACAGCAGACCTGATAACCACAGTAACCCAGGATTCTTGTTCAGGTTCAATTTGCTCAACAACACACTCTTTGTCAGGCTCAACACAATATTATTATTTCATAACAACAATAGATGACGCGGATAATGAAAATCTTACACTGGATAATTCAACAAATGGCAATACAGCAAATCTGACAATTACAATAACACCTCCCTCAGACAATGGAGGAGGCAATGGAGGCGGCGGAGGCGGCGGAGGTGGGGGAAGTGGCGGCGGAGGAGGCGGCGGAGGAATATTAACTCAATGCAGCGAAGACTGGAGCTGCTCTGAATGGTACAGTTGCGTTAGTGGTATACAGGCAAGGAACTGTATTGATGTCAATAGCTGCGGAACAGAGAAAAATAAGCCATCAGAAACAAGGGATTGTGAATCTTGCAAAGAGGAATGGCAATGCGGTGACTGGACACCCTGCGTTAACAATAAGCAGACAAGAGCCTGCATAGACAAGAATGACTGCGGAACAGAAAATAATCCACCAGGAAAAGAAAGGGATTGCAACCTGGATACCTGCTCTGATGGAATAAAGAATTATGAAGAAGTAGGCATAGACTGCGGCGGGCCATGCAGGGCCTGTAAAGCAGAGGATTTTATCACGGGAAAGGCTATAAAATTAATTACACCCAGTAAGCCAAATCCATTCTTATTAATCCCAACAATATTTTTATTAATCATTTTTATAGCCCTTAAAACTATAAAGATATCAGATGTAAAATTCAAGAAAATAGTTTCAGCCCTCCATCTGCCAATGGTTGTATCTATATTAGCTTTGTTATTTTTATCATTTTTTGGAGCTAAAATAACCGGCTTCATTATAGCAGGCAATGAAACAATCAAAGAAGGAACTTTAAATCCAATTGAGAATAAGACAGAAGAAATACCTAAAATCACGGGCCTAAGCTTCAATTCAGAATTAGACGAGAAAAAAGCCAAGATAGCGCCAATAACATTATTAGTCATAATCGCTATTGTTTCAGTTGTTTTTGTCTTCAAAAAGAAATTTCCAGATAAGATTCAAATGCTGAAAAGGGTAAACATTGATAAATTTAAGCTCCTAAAAAGAAAAATAGGCGAACATAAAGATATTGTCCAGGAACCTTTTAAGAATGCTGAATTTATAAAAGAAGATTCAAAAACTTTTGTGCCGCAATCGCCAGAAAAAAGAAAAGAAACAGAAAACGAGAAAAAAATAGAAATTAATTCAGGAAAAACAGAAAAAAAACTGCCCATTAACATAATAAAGAGTGCATGGATTAACCTTATCCAAAAAAAATTCAGAAAAGACGAGGCAATAAAAAATACCCTAAATGAAAAGCCCATGTCTGAAGGGATAATGAAAGAAAATGCTTTTGATGAAAAAACAGAAGAAACAATAGATAACGAACAAGACAAACAAAAAATATTGAATCAAATCATGGAAGCCTATAAAATAGACCAGATAAAATAGCAAAATATATGAATAATAACATCCAAATAACCCTTGCGCAGGCGTTTTTTTATGAAAGAGTCAACAAAAGAAAAAATTCATCAGATTGAGATTGTAGCAGCTGTAGTCTTAGTGCTAGTCTCTGTCATATCTTTTTTTCCAAACCCAGGCATTACTGGTTATGTTTCTGTTGATACAAAAACCCAGGAGATTGACCTGACAATAGCAAACAGCCAGAGCTATATATTCACAACAAAAAGCCAGGAGCCTCTTCATTTAACCTCCTTAAAGATTTCTGGCGAGGTTATCGGAGAAGGCATTGTAAATGCTTATGTTGATAATGGCCAGGGCCAAAAATTAATGATATATTCAAATATAGTCAAAAAAGACAAGGGCTTAGGCGGCATAACAGGGCTGAGCGAAATTACAGGGGACGCCATAGGACCCGGCCAGGAAACACAGGAAGAAGAGAATAACCTGGTGATAGAATATTTAGAAAACATTGAAGGAGAACTTGGAGAAGCAGCAGAGGACGAGATAATAGCCAGCGGCAACTTTGAAAACGAATGCGTTGATACATGCTTTATTGAGATGACATTAGCCGAGGGCATATCCTACCAGCTCTTGTTCTATGTCGAAGAAGGGACAATATTAAAACTTAATAGGATACGCTATAATATCAGGGAAGATTAAGATGGGAAAGACTATAGGCGTTATTGCCTTGAAAGGAGGTGTTGGCAAGACAACAACTGTAGCTAATTTAGGCGCTGCCATCTCCTCGGAATTTAATAAGAAGGTGCTGATTGTGGATGCGAATTTTTCAGCCCCGAACCTCTCCTTGCATCTTGGATTAATCACGCCAAAAACAACAATACATGATGTTATGCTTAACAGGGCCAACATAGAAGAAACTATCTACCACCACAAAGCAGGCTTCCATTTTATACCTGGCGCTTTTGTTTCAAGAAAACTGAACCCCTATAAGTTAAAGCAGAAGATCAGCCGTTTGAAAGACCAGTATGATATTATTTTAATAGATTCTTCCCCTACCCTGAATGAGGAACTTCTTTCCACAATGATGGCTTCTGACGAGCTTTTAGTCGTCACTTCTCCGGATTACCCAACTTTAAGCACAACTTTGAGGGCAGTAAGGCTGGCAAAACAAAGAGGCAATCCAATAACAGGCTTAATCTTGAATAGGGTAAGAAATAAAAATTTTGAGCTAAGCATAAAGGACATCGAGGAAGCTGCCCAGGTCCCGGTCATCAGCACTTTACCAGAAGACATCAAAGTGCCTGAATCTATACACCATACAAGCCCAGTCACCCTCCATAAGCCAAACTCAAACCCTGCTGTTGAATTTAAGAAATTAGCTGCCTGCCTTATTGGCGAGAAATATGATGATCCCAGGTTCTTGTCTAAGTTAAAGGCTATCTTTAGGAGTAATAAATAGATTTTTTCTAACTTTTTAATCAATAAAAAATTATCAATAGTTAAATTTATCATTAGGTTCAGAAACAGTGCACAATTAGTTGTGATTAGTTTTGTATTGCCCGCAGTTGATTATTAAGTATTTAACAAAAATTAAATAGGATTTTCATTTTGTTTTTAACATAATTACGAAAATCAGCTAATTTCGTTCCTTTCTGTCACGGATTAATGGAGCAGAAGCGGCTGAAAATTCCTGTACTGTTAGGAGGCAAGGAAGTTAGATTTTTGAGTAAGATTTATATAAAACTACCACTTATAATCTGTAGTTAGGGGGTTTAAATGAACATTTCCATAAAAAAGTGCTTACATTGCGGCTATAAATGGATTCCAAGAATATTATATAAACCAAAAACCTGCCCAAAATGCAAGAGCTATAACTGGGATAAGCCGCCAATAATTAAACATAGGAGAAAAGATAGGAGGTAATAAAAATGGGAAATGAAAAGAAATGGTATAAAAGCAAAACTATTTGGATAAACGTATTAATAGTAATTGTAGGCGTAGCCACAGCTCTTGCAGACCATATTGCGGCTGGAGGTTCATTAACTTTTATGGGGCTGGTTAATATCTTGTTGAGAGTAATCACTAAGACACAACTGAAATTTTATTAATCAAAAATATACAAAAGATACCGTCATTAATCAGCCAATAAGTATAAGGTAAATATCCTATTGGGAAATTAGCCAGAAGGTTTTTATCTGAAACTTTAAATAGTAAATTGTTTAGATGGGTAGCCAATGACATATACAAAAGAAGAAGCAAAAGAAGAATTAAGAAATCTAATTGAAAGATTTAAAGAAAATATTAAGCAATATCAAAGGAGTTCTTACATTGAAGCACAAGTTAGAAAGGAATTTATTGATAAATTCTTTAAAATTTTTGGTTGGGATGTTGATAATGAGCAAGGATATGCTGAACAGTATAAAGAAGTAATAAATGAAGAATCCCTAAAAATAAGCGGTAAAACAAAGGCACCAGATTATGGTTTTCGTATTGGTGGTGTGAGAAAATTCTTTGTTGAAGCAAAAAAACCTTCTATAAAAATAAAAGACGAAACTTACCCTGCCTTTCAATTAAGGCGTTACGCATGGAACGCAAAACTCCCCTTATCTATTTTAACAGATTTTGAGGAATTTGCAGTTTATGATTGCACTACAAAACCATCAGAGAAAGATAAAGCAAGTGTTGGCAGAATTATGTATCTAACTTTTGAAGAATATTTAACTAAGTTTGATGATATATGGAATGTCTTTTCAAAAGAATGTGTCTGGAAAGGGAGTTTTGATAGATTTATAGAATCATCAAAAGGAAAAAGGGGAACTGCTGAAGTTGATAATGAATTCTTAAAAGAGATTGAAAGCTGGAGGGAACAAATAGCAAAGAATATTGCACTAAGGAATAAAGATATATCAATATATGAACTAAATTTTGCAGTACAAATAACAATAGACAGGATATTATTTTTAAGAATATGTGAGGATCATAGCATAGAAAAATATGAAAAACTAAAAGAGTTGGGCTCTAAGTCGGAGATTTACAAAGAGCTTCAAAAATATTTCAAATATGCTGATGAGAAGTACAATAGCGGAATTTTTAATTTCAAAGAAGATAAAGTTACTCCTGATTTAACGATAGATGATAATGTTCTTAAGAAAATTATTGATGAACTATATTATCCAATTTGCCCTTATGAATTCTCTGTTATTGGGGTTGAGATTTTAGGTAATGTTTATGAACAATTCTTAGGGAAGATAATTAGATTAACTTCATCACATCAAGCAAAAGTCGAAGAAAAACCAGAAGTTAAAAAAGCAGGAGGAATATTTTATACTCCCTCATATATAGTTAGATATATTGTAAAAAATACAGTTGAAAAACTCATCAAAGGTAAATCTCCAAAAAAGATAGAAAAAATAAGGATTTTAGATCCTGCTTGCGGTTCAGGCAGTTTTCTATTAGGTGCATACTCTTATCTGCTAGATTACCACTTAAATTATTACATTAAAAATGACCCTAAGAAATTTAAGAAAGACGTCTTCCAATTCAAAGAGAATCAATGGTTGTTGACCTCAGAACGAAAGAAGAAAATCTTGTTAAACAATATTTATGGCGTCGATATCGACTCTCAAGCAGTCGAAGTTACTAAATTAAGTCTTTTATTAAAAGTATTAGAGAATGAAACAAAGGAAAGTGTAGAGCAACAATTAAAACTGGTACAAGAAAGAATACTTCCTGACCTTGATGATAATATTAGGTGTGGCAATTCACTAATAGGTCCAGAATTCTACCATGATATTCAATTAACTTTAACAGATACTGATAAGACAAGAAGAATAAATATATTTAATTGGAGTGATTCTATCAAAGGTTTCGGACAAATCATGAAAGAGGGCGGTTTTGATATGGTTATCGGTAATCCGCCTTATGTTCAGATACAAAAATTAAAAGAATTTTATCCTGAAGAAACAGAATTTTATCAAAAAAAGTATTGTACTTCCAAAGACGGGAATGTTGATATATACGTTCCATTCATTGAAAAATCAACATCTTTGTTAAAAAAAGGAGGTGTTTTAGGTTTTATCTGCCCAAATAGGTTTTTTAATAGTGAATACGGCACAAACCTCAGAAAACATATAAGGAATTATAACCTTTATCACTTAGTCAATTTTAGACACTTCTTTGTATTTGAAAAAGCAGATACTTACACTTGCCTATTATTCTTACAAAATAAAAAACAACAAAACAGATTAGCATATAAAGAGATTAGGAGCTTATATAAGAACAAAGCCGAGCAAATCTCGTATTTCTTAAATGAAGCAAAAGAACCAGAAGAACATTTTGTAATAGATGAGATTGAACCACATTTCCTTAAACAAGACAAATGGTATTTTATGACAGAAGAAGAGAACATTATTTTTGAAAAAATATTAAAATACGATAAATTCAGTAATTGCTATCAAGAATTCTTTGTTGGAGTTCAAACAAGCCAAGATAAAGTTTATATTTTAAGATATTTAGGAGAATCTGAAAAGTATTATAAATTGTTCTCTATAGAATTAAACAAAGAAGTTGAATTAGAAAAAGGCATAGTTAAACCAATTATTGATAATAAAAATATCGATTCTTTTTATGTTGTCCCTGCAAAAGAATGTGTTATCTTCCCATATAGAATTGAAAATGATAAAGCAACACTTTTTACCCATGATGAAATCAAAAATAAATTTCCAAAAACATGGGATTACTTATTAGAAAATAAAAAAACACTTGAGAATAGAGAAAAAGGTAAAATGAAGGGTAAAAATTGGTTTGCTTATATTTACCCTAAAAATTTAACAAAACAAGATAAGAAAAAACTATTAATCCCCCATGTTGTAAAAAAAACTGTTTCTGCAATCGATAATAAAGGAGAATACTGCCTCGATAATGTGGGGGCAAATGGAATAATCCTCAAAGAAAGAATAAAAGAAAACCCTAATTACTTTATGGCAATTCTTAATAGCCCCATTGCATCATTCTTTATCAGTAAAACAAGCATTTTTCTGAGTGGAGGATTTTATGCTACAAATAAACAGTTTGCAGGGGAAATTCCTATTAAAAAGATAGATTTCTCAAATCCAAAAGAAAAACAATCACACGACAAAATTGTAAATATGGTTACAAATATTATTGAACTGAAAAAGAAGTTATATAATGTTAAGCTTAAGAATGAGCAAGATATAATTTATCGACAAATAGATGCTCTCGAATTACAAATTAATGACCTTCTCTATGAATTGTATGATCTAACTGAAGATAAAGAGAAAAAAATAATTGAAGAAAGCCTGAAATGACCACTGGACATGCGCGCGTAAGGCTTATAAGATATGATAAAAACCCATTAAAATGGTGTTAATATGGAAAACATTGAAAAATCTTTAGTAGTCTTTCAAGACAAGAAAATTAGAAGAAAATGGTTTAATGATGAATGGTATTTTTCAATTGTTGATGTTGTAGCAGTTTTAACTGAAAGTGAGAATCCTCAGACGTATTGGCGAGTCTTAAAGAAGAGGCTAAAAGACGAAGGAAATGAAACCGTTACAAATTGTAACGCTTTGAAAATGCTATCCCAAGATGGCAAGATGAGGCTTACTGATGCTGCTGACACTGAAGAATTATTCCGATTAATCCAGTCAATCCCTTCAAAAAAAGCAGAGCCTTTCAAGAGATGGCTGGCAAAAGTTGGCTATGAGCGGATCCAGGAAATTGAGAACCCCGAACTGGCTCAGGATAGGGCCAAAGAGTATTATGAATTAAAAGGATACCCTCAGGATTGGATAGATAAAAGGCTTAGGGGCATTGCAGTAAGGCAGGCCCTTACAGAAGAATGGAGCAAAAGGGGGATTGAAGAAAAAAGGGAATATGCAATACTCACAAATGAAATATCTAGGGCTACATTTGGGATTGGAATAAAAGGCCATAAGAAGGTCAAGGGGCTTGACCCAAAATTCAGGAACCAAAACTTAAGAGACCACATGACTGATCTTGAGCTTATCTTCAACATGCTTGGAGAAGCTTCAACTACTGAAATAGCTAAAAAGAAGGATGCGCAGGGCTTTAAAGATAATAAATTTGCAGCTAAAGAAGGAGGAAAGATTGCAGGCGATGCAAGGAAAAAGCTTGAGATAAAGACAGGCGATAAAGTAGTCAGTGAAAAGAACTATTTTAATCTTGCCAAGAAGAAGGCCTTGAAGTGTCCGAAAAAATCGGACAACTGAAATTAGTGTCTTCTGATGGCAAATCCTGCTTAACATATAGAATAACAGGCAAAGAAAAGAAAATCATCAAAGAAAGCCTAAAATGACCGCTGGATATGCGCGTAAGGCTTATAAGTTAGGTAAAACTCTCCTATGGCAATGTTTATATGGAAAATAATGAAAAATCTTTGGTTGTATTTGAAAATAAAAAAATCAGGAAAGTATGGCATAATCACGAATGGTATTTTCTGTAATTGACATAGTAGGAGTCTTAACAGGCAGCTCAATACCCAAAAGATACTGGTCAGATCTGAAATCCAAGCTAAAGGACGAAGGATTTGAAACGTACGATATTATCGTACGCTTGAAATTAGAGGCAGAAGACAGGAAAATCAACTATTTCAAAAGATAATTATCTCTATTTACCTCATAAGAAAAAGAAGAAGCAATTATGAAAGAAAAGAGTTTAAAATGGTAAAAGTACTGCAACTAAAAATATTTCTGGATGAAATAACTCCCAAGATTTGGCGCAGGTTCTTAGTCAAAGATAACCTTACTTTTCATAAGCTTCACGAAATCATCCAGACCCTAATGAGTTGGGGCGATTATCATCTCTATGCGTTTTATATTGGCAAAGAGCAGTTTAGCGTGCCACATACCTATTCTGATGAAAAACAAATAAATGCAAAGAAAGTAAAACTTAAAGATAAGCTATCATTAAAGAAGAAATTTGGCTATGTCTATGATTTTGGAGATAATTGGGAGCATACTTTGGTAGTGGAGAAAATACTGGATGCAAAAGACGTGGCAGAATGTCCAACTTGCCTTGAAGGAGAAAGGGCATGCCCCCCTGAAGATTGTGGAAGTATTCCTGGATATTATGAATTAATGAGGATAAAGAAAAACAAAAAGCATCCTGAATACAAAGAAAGAATAGTAGAATGGCTTGGTGAAGATTTTGATTTTGAATTTTTTGATAAAGGGGAGATAAATAAAGAATTGTTAAAACATACAATAAAGATTGATGGAAGGACTAGATATTGGGTGCCAAAATGAAAACAGATCAAAATACGAATAATAAAAAATCAATTAAAGTCAATTGCAGCTTTTGTGAAAAGGAAATAGAATGTCCTGAAAATATGTTGCATTCTAAAAAGCATATGTGTTACGATTGCTTTCAAAATGTGGGGGAGTTAGCAAAAGGAGAGGATTTAGGGCAGGTTCATGTTGATATTCCTATAGGCAAAATGGATGAACTTATTCCTGAAAATCTGACTAATTCTCTAGTGAAAGAAGCTTTTCCTGATGTTTGGAGTGAAAGAAAACCAGAGCTTAAAGCAATGTCTAAAAAGGAGTTAGCTGAAGAGATGTTTGGAACAGGAGCATATATTGCTATTCAACAGATGTTAGCATCTATGAAAAAGATGGATGAAGATGAACAAAACAAATCAGATTGACAGAACATTAATCAATACTATTTCAAAATTAGCTCAACAAGAGAAAAAGATAAAGGAATTCAAAAGCCGCACTAGAGTTAAAGGCAAAATCATAAAGAAAGGAAAGACAAAGAAAGGCAGCATTAAGCTTATTGTTCAGGAAGGAGAAGACAAATATAACTTTATTGTTGTCAAGATCCATAAGGAAAACTATGACCTTGCTGAGAAGTTAGATGTTGGCTCATTTGTTTCTGTTGTGGGTATTAGTAAATTCAGGGCAATTATATGCACGCAATTAAAGCAATTACACAGAATGGATGGGAGCAGACAGACAATACTATCCTTTACGTAAATTTGCCCCTTGTACAAACATTAGAAAGGGGACGGCATTCATCCCACAAATATGTCGGAAAAGCAAAGCTTTTCTGAGCACACTCAGAAATCTTCGATTTCTGATGAATTTGTGGGTATTCTGCGGTTAAGTCAACTTAAGTGCCAAAAATATTTCTTCTTTTTAAATAATATTTAAACCATTTTTTTACAAGACACAATACTTGACTTAACCGTATTCTGCCTACGTTTTTATAAAGACATTACCAATGAGTGCGCAAACACAATAACAATTAGTTGTGAGCGTGCTTGTTCAGTCGTTTTTTTAATTTAAATCCTAAAAAATCAAAGATTTTTGGGACACCAAAAATTCCAAAGGAATTTTTTAGTGTTTTATAAAACAAAGTTTAAAAATAAAAAAACTCAGCTGTAACACATACAAATAATTGCGACTGTAGAACATTAACAATGATTGAGGATTCAATGATGGCTAAAAAATAATAGTTAATGAAAATAAACTTAAAAATTGATAAAAAACAAACTTAAAACAATGATTAAATAATTAATGATAACAAACTTTTTAAATAATCTCTATCTACAACTTTAATTATGAACTCAAAAGAACTCAAGAAGAAATACTTTGAATTTTTCAGGAAAAAAAAGCACGCATTAATCAGCTCAGCCTCTTTAATACCTGAACATGATCCTACAGTTTTATTCACAACAGCAGGAATGCACCCTTTAGTTCCATTTTTAATGGGCCAGCCACACCCTTTAGGCAAAAGGCTTGTCAACGTTCAAAAATGCATAAGAACAGGAGACATAGATGAGGTTGGAGACACAACACACTTGACTTTTTTTGAGATGCTTGGAAACTGGAGCTTAGGAGACTATT
>CAZPFO010000024.1:0-19798 GCA_964585935.1 uncultured Methanosarcinales archaeon
GAGAACATCCTTAGGAAATTTAAGGAAAAGAGTTAGGACTTTTTACACACAGCTTTTTTTTCATAAAAAACAAAATCTACGAACGAAGTGAGTTTGGTTTCCTATTTCTTTATTTTAGGCACCTTCAGCAGCTCATCTGCACCCAATAAAGCCAACCCTGCCTTATTCCCGATAATCTCCACTTTGATTATTTTTTCTGGCTTCTTTAAGTCAACTTTCGGCTTGTCTATGCTCTCAGTTAATTTCAATATCAGCTCTGTTGTGCCTTCCTTGTCATAATGCCTTTTATGCAGGTCCATCATCCACTTTTCTGTTTTTTTGATGTCCTTGTCGAACTTTTTTACCTCTTTCTGCATTTCCTTGACGCTTGTCTTAACCCACTTCTCTATTGGCACCCAATGGAAAGTATGGCTGAACAACGAGGAGTCTTTCTCGCACAGCTTTTTTAAGTCTTTCACAACCTTTTTTGAACTCGGCACATTGACCTTAAACACACCGTCAACCTCTGATTTTAAATGTGTAGCTTTCTTTTTGATTTCCTTTAAAACCCTCTCTACCTCTTCCTTAGCAGAACCAGCATGGCTCGGATCATATGTTATAATCAAATTTGCTTCAGCCATAACATCACCCCATCATTGCCATAACTTAGAAGTATTTATAGGTTTCGGAATTTCGAAGAAATTCCAAGCTTTAATCTTTGATTAAACCTTATCAAAAAACAGCTCAAGCTCCTTATCCCTGACTTTCTCCCTGCTTGTAAACTTGTGTTTCTTCCCTGGCTTTAGCTCAGAAATCTTTATTTTAGCAGCTCCCACTTTCTCTTTTATTGAAGATTCATGTTTAGCAAGCATTTCAACCAATTCTGGATCTGCTTTGACAAACAAAACTATCTTGTCAGACTTCTGCAGGCCTGCTTTTTTTCTTAAAGACTGGACCCGCCTCATCACTTCCCTGGAGAAGCCTTCTGCTTCCAGCTCTTCATCAGCCTCTTTGTTCAGGTAAACAAAACCATTCCTGAAATCCCCTTCCTCATAATTACCGGGAACAACTCTTTTAACAATCAGGTGCTCCTTTACAATATTCACTTTCTCGCCATTTACTTTTATTGGGTACTTGCCTTCTTTCTCTATATGTTGCAGTATGGTTTCTGGACTGTCTTTCATCAGCTCTGCTATCACCTTAGGAGCCTTATTGCCAAAATCAGGCCCTATCTGCGAATAATCTGCTTTTACAACAGGCTTCACACCAGCAAGTTTTTCCTGCACCTTGATTTCCTTAACATTAGTCTGTTTTTTTATTATGCTGTTCAATTTTTCAACTGCCTTGGCAATATTTTTGTCTTTTGTGACAATAACAGCCTCTTTCAATGGCCACCTAACACCCGTCTGTATCTTTTCCCTCAAAGCAAGTACTGCCTGGATAACATTGCTTATTGCAGCCATCTCCTCTTCCAGCTTCTCGTTGATTACCTTGTCATCGTAAGAAGGCCAGTCAAGCAAAGAAATACTCTCTTCTTTCAGCTTAAACTCTTTTTTCAGATTTTGGTATATCTTCTCGCTTATAAACGGGGCTGTTGTCGTGAACAACTTCAAACACTCGAATAAAACATTAAATACAGTATACAAAACAACTTTCTTATCTTCCTGCGTCCCTATCGAGGATTTATCCCTTGTCAGCTGTATATAAGTCCTGCTTAATTCCAAAAACAATTCTTCAATCTCTTCAGGCACATTATCAAGGCGGTAATTTTCAAAATGCTCTGTTACCCTTTTAATCGCAGAGTTCAATTTTGACATTATGTACTGCTCATCAACACCCAATTTATCCTTTCTGAGCTTCAAAGCAGAGGGATTCACCTTTAAGTTTGATGCCAGATCAATCAGATAATTATGCAGGTTCCACAGGACTGTTAAATTCTTATTCTTAACCTTCATATCCTCAAAATTATAATTCAAATCCTCGCCAGCATTTGTTCCGCCAATAGAATAAGACCTGAATGTGTCTGCCCCGTACTTGTCAACAACCTCCTCTGGCAGAATATAATTCCCAAGGCTCTTCGACATCTTTCTGCCTTGAGCATCATTGATAAATCCATGCATATAAACTGCCTTGAAAGACGGCTTTTTAATTGCAACCATTGACGCAACAAATAAAAGGTTAAACCACCCTCTAACCTGGTCAATTCCCTCAAGGATAAATTCAGCAGGATACAATTTTTTGAAAAATTCTTCTTTTTTAGGATAATACAAGCAATTCCATGAAGCAGAGCCTGAATCTATCCACACATCCAGGACATCAGGAACTCTTTCTTTTTCATGGCCGCATTTGCATTTTATCTTTACCTTGTCAATCCATGGCTTGTGCAGGTCTTCTGGAACTTCCCCGCTTAATTTCTTCAGCTCTTTTACTGATCCTACAACAATATAATCCCCGCACTCATTGCATTTCCAGATGGGCAATGGTGTTCCCCAGTAACGCTGCCTGGTTATCCCGTTATCCCTTAAATTTTCCAGCCAGTTGTCAAAGTTTCTGCTTCCGGCTGTTTCCGGATTCCATATAATTTTCTTATTTAATCTCCTCATCTCTTCCTTGAGGTCCTCTACCCTGAAAAACCATTGTTTTGTTGTTCTATAGATAACAGGCATCTTGCATCTCCAGCAGTGCGCATAATCATGGCTTACTTTTGTTTTCGCTATTATTGAATTTCTTTCTTCAAGCGCCTGAATAAACTTATCATCATCCTTCTTTGCCCTAAACCCTGTAAACTCGCCCATATTCTCAAAAACTCCTGACTCAGATAGATTATTGAATGGAGGAATATTATTCCTGTGGCCTATCTCATAATCCTCTGGTCCGCAGCCAGGAGCCATATGCACCAAGCCAGAGCCTGCGCTTAAATCGACATACTCTTCACTTAAAACAACAGAATGAACATTAGGATGTTTGTCTTCAAGCTCCTTGTAATACGGTATATCTTTCTCAAAAGGATGGTCGTATTTTAACCCTTTCAACACAGTTCCTTTAAACCCTTCTGTTACTGTATATTTTTTATCTGCCACTCCAGTGATCAGTGCAGATGCTAAACCTTTTGCCACAATCCACGTTTCCTCTCCGACTTTAGCCCTTACATATTCTAATTTTGGGTTAACCATCACGCCAAGATTGAATGGGATTGTCCATGGCGTTGTTGTCCACACAATTAAGAACTCATCCTTTTTGTTCCTTACCTTGAATTTCACAAAGATAGAGTTGTCTTCTACATTCTTATATTCCAGTTCATGCTTCGCAAGCGCTGTGCCGCATTTTGAGCACCAGTGCATTGTCTTTTCCCCTTCATATAATCTTTTGTTCTCATGCGCCTTTTTTATCAGCCACCACTCGCCTTCCATCCATTCTGTCGATATTGTTTTATAGGCATTTTCAAAATCCATCCACACCCCAAGCCTTTTAAAATCCTTATTCATAGTATCCAGGTTCATTAATGCAAACTCCCTGCAGGCCTTTACAAACTTCCCAACACCCAGCTTGGGGATTTCTTCTTTGAATTTTATGCCCAGCTTCTTTTCAACGCCCTGCTCTGTAGGAAGGCCGTGCATGTCATAGCCTGCCCTGTCCCAGACATCAAAGCCGCTCATCCTCTTGTATCTCAAAAAAGAATCTTTCAGGGTTTTGTTCCAGGCTGTGCCTAAATGCACCTTGCCAGAGGTGTATGGGGGCCCGTCTAAAAAATAGAACTGCTTTTTGCTCTTGCTCTTGGCTTTCTCGTATATTTTTTTATCTTCCCAAAACTTCAAAATCTCAGGTTCAATTTTCAAAGGCTCGTACTTGTTCATCTGGATCATCAGTATTTTACTTTCTTTTAAAAATATAACTCATTTTTTAAATTTTTTTATAGAAACTTTGCTTAATTTAACAAACAATTTTGTAATATTCACAAATATTTCTTTTTGCTTTTGTTGTACTGACTGCAGCTTGTTGATATGCTCCTTATTTTTGGCTTCAGTTGTTAATTCATAATCTAGTGCTTTTGGCAGATAATTCATTAGCAGATTATAATGATTATCAAGCTCATTTATCTTTCCCTTGAAATCATTCAGCTCCTTGATTACCACAGAAACGCCTGAATAATCATTTTTCAAAAAATCATTGATTGTTTTCAGGGTATTTCTATAGTCTTTTGTTAAAACTGAAGACCTTAATATAGAGAGATTATAAGACAAAGCTCTAAGCCTTTCGCTAATCTCATCTTTTTCTTTTAGATGGGAGTTTATCAACGTTATTTTAAGCGGAACATCCTGCGGATAGACCTGCTTTAGGAATGCCTCATCATGCAGCTCAGAGGATTTCCGGAAATTGTCAATTATTTCATTTATTTCTTTTATGCCTTCAAGCTCCTCTTTTATTTCTTTTAAATTAATTTTAACGCCTCTTTTTTAATAATTTTTTAATTTAATTTTAATTTTTCAATTGTTTTTTAATTTATTTTAACATTGATTGATTTTTTTATTGATTATTTTGAATTCTGTTTACTAATCATTTTTTAACTTTCTCGATCACAATCCTGACTATATCATCCTCCTTTAATTTCAGGAGCTGGAGTATCTCTGTAGGTATGTTTATGCCCAGGCTTGTCCCAGTCTTCCTTATCCTCCGTAAAAACTGCTCTTTTTCCATTTTCTCCATATTATTAAATAATCTATTATATTATTAAATAATCTATTATATTATTAAATAATATATGAGTATATAAACTTTTTGGTTATTAAGAAAGAATAATCACCTTTTTGAATCTATATAGTTGCAAAGTTTTTCATACACTTCATCATATGCGTCTTGATGAGACTGAACATAATATTTTCCTCGTCTTTTGAGGAGTTTTATTTCAGAATCATTTCCTTTTATAATTTTGTCAATGCGTTTCTTAACATCTTCAATATCCTTATAACCCCTTATAAATTCCTGGTGTCCACTCAAGGTCTGTTCAGAAAGTCTACGCTCCTTAAACAGGATCATAGAAAGGTTATTCACATCTACCAGCTCAATTTCAATTCCCATAAGAAAAGGTATCTGTTTGTTTTTTTAAACTTTTCTACCCTTAACCACTAAGAAGTAATCATTAAAAAAACCCTTCCAGCTTTTTCTGCCCTTTATGCTCTAACAAATCATCCTTGCTGTATCCAAGAACTTCGAAGATTTTATCTACAGCAGGAACAACCTGGTTTTTTATGTAATAATCTGCATCATACTCATCTTCCTTTACTTCTTCAGGGAGTTTGACCCTGTTCCTTATTATATCCGTGCCTGCAGTAACAACGTATTTTATTAAAGAGCCAACGCCTATCTTTGCTCCCTGGTTAATAAGGCGCTGGGCAGCTGCAACATGAGGCCCTTTTGCTGTATAGTCTGTCATCTCTTTTTGCAGCTGTGTATGAATAAGGACCTTATCAAGAGGTACTTTTTTATCCCTTAAATCAGAAATCACTTTCCTGACGTATTTTAACGCCTTTTCCTTATCATTTTCCTTTAAGATTATTTCGAGCACTTTTTCCTGTGCCTCTTTTGCTATAAATGACCAGTTGCGCCTTACTGCCTCAAAGCCCTTTATTTTCAAAGTTCCTTCCTCTAAAAGCAAAGCGTATTTTTTCTTTGCTCCAAACGCACCCATCTTGGCAGAAACAAAAATTCCGGCAGGATAAAAACCTTCATATTCAAGTTCCATCAGGCCAGGCAGATCAGAATTTATTTTCTCTGAAAACTTACGCGCATCTTCTTTTGTCTTCCCATCCAATGTTAAAAACACGCTGTCAGTATCTGAATAAAGGACTTTAAAACCGTCATTTTCTGCCTTTTTTATAACATCCTGGATGTAAAACCTCCCCCAGGCTGTTGTTGCCTTTGCGCACTCCAGACTATACCACCTAGCTCCAAAAAAGCCCAGGTAGCCATAGAAAGAGTTTGCCAGCAGCTTTAACGAGTTCTGCCTTGCATCAAGCAAAGCGTATTTTTCATCATGGCTTTCTTTTATAATCTCCTTGATGCGCATCCTTCTTGTTATCAGCTCTTCAATCAAAGTAGGGATAAATCCTTTTCTTTTTGTGCAGAACCAGTATTTTTCTTCTGTAGGCGTTATTTTTCCTGTTCCCTCGCAACATTTGCAGTTCAAAGTTCCCGGGCTTATGTTATGGCTGCCGATTATTGTAGGATACAAACTCCTATAATCAAAAACAGCTATGTCTTTGAATAAGCCTGGCCTTGGCTCATAAACAAAAGCGCCTTTATAGGTTTGCATTCTTCGGTCCTGCACTTCATGATAGCCGGGCTTATTAGGGGCAATTTTATTAAAAGCAGGTGCCTGCTTCAACAAAAACCATTCCACTAATTGCGAAAAGCCCATTCTGTTTATATCATAGATTGTCAATCCGACAATTTTCACTAACTCCCCTATTGTCGGCATCATCTTATTGGTTAATTTATATGTCAGCATAGAGTCATTTAAGTTATACTGGCAGAAGTTCTCCAGCCTTTCCGGATCTTTATCCCATATATTTGAAAGCTCATCCAGATCAACATCATGCTTTGTTTCATCTAAAAGCTCAACAGCAACTGAATTCAGGTTATATGAGTCTGTTTCCATAGTAGAGCTCATCACTTTCCTTATAAACCTGAATATATCAAGGTGTGTTATTCCCCTTATTCTGGACTTCACTATATTTTTTCTGTCAACCATCACTTCAGAATAATCAAGGCCTAAATCAAGTTTTATTTTGTATTTTGCAGCCCTTGTTTTAATGTACGGCAAATCAAAACCATCTGAAAAATACCCTGTCAATATATCCGGCTTAAATGCCTCGACAGTCTCTTTGAATTTTTCAATCAGCTCTGCCTCTGAATTCACAAATTCCACATAATCAAGATCTGTTTTGAATTTTTTCCATACAAATACTTTCTTGAAATTCTCAGAATAAAAAGCGAGCATTATTATCGGATTTTTTTCCGGTTCTATATTCCGGTACGGATTATATGTCTCGATATCAAAGGATAGAATTTTTGGCTTTATTGTTTCTGTGCTGACCTGGCTTATTTTTAAAGCCTTGAATGCAGGAACCTTTGATTTTATAGTATACGGCTCTACTTCCACTTCATATAATGTCAAAGGAGTTATATTTTTATCAATAAGGTAGCGCCTTGAAAACATGATATCATATTCATAAATGCCTTCTATCACCTCCCAGTCTTTTATAATATCCTTTATTATTGGCACATCGCTTGGAAGTTTTGTATAGACTTTTACTGCCTCAACATCCTCCCCCATATAGTTTTTATTTACCAGCTCTGTTTTTGTTACTTTTGCTGCTTTTTCCTCTCTTTCCACTTCTATTTTTTCCAGCTTCTCCCTTATCTCAACACCTTTTTTTGGTATAACATAGAAGTAAGGCTCAAATGAATCATCTACAACCAGAACTTGTCTGCCATCCGCTGTTCTCCCAAATAAATGGATCACTGGCTTGTCATCCCTCACCTTATATGTAACATCAAGCGGAAAAAACTGAATATTCTCTACCATAAGATAGTGGTATGGTTTTTTGTATATAAACGTTATGAATATAAATTTAAAATACCAACATATTTAAATAAATCTATCATTTTTATCAAAAATTAAACAAAAATGAACCACGATGAGGGGCAGTGGAAAAAAGAGTTTGAAAATTTTTCCCTAGTTAAAAAATGCCCAAAATGCGGCAAATTAAGTCTGATTTACCAGGAAGGTAAAATTGCATGCTCTGAGTGCGGTTTTGAACAAGTTATAGGGAAGGTGAAAAAATGAGAATAAAAAGAGAACAGAGAGTAGGAGTTTTTGTAGATGTCCAGAATATGTACTACTCTGCAAGAAATTTGTATGACTCAAAAGTTAATTTCGGACAGATTTTGAAGGAAGCTGTAAACAACAGAAGCCTTGTAAGGGCAATAGCATATGTTATTAAAGCTGATATCAAAGAAGAAAAGAATTTTTTTGAAGCTTTAGGCAAGATCGGATTTGAAGTGAGGTCAAAAGACCTCCAGACCTTCATAGGCGGAGCAAAGAAAGGCGACTGGGACATTGGCATAGCGATGGATATCATTGAGTTGGCATCTAAACTTGACACAATTGTCATAGTTAGTGGAGACGGGGACTTTGTGGATCTGCTCCAGCACCTGAAGAGGGCAATGGGATGCAGGATAGAAGTCATAGCATTTGGCAAATCCAGCTCAAGCAAATTAAGGGAAGAGGCTGATGAATTTGTTGACCTTGACAAGGACAAAAGGAGGTTTTTGATATCAAGGTGATAAAATTAATCAATAAAAAATTATCAATAAAAATAATCAATTAAAAAAATAACCATTAGGTGCACAAACACTGCACAATTAGTTGTGAGTGCACATCTGCAGCCGTTTTTTATTTAAAATTTAATAACAAACAAAAATAAATAAAAAAACTCAGATGATGAAAGCGCAAATAATTGTGATTGGGTAATATAAATAATGATGCTAAAAACAAACTTAAAATAATGATTAAAAATTAAATTAATAATAAAAATTTAATGATTGAAAATGGCAAAACATAAAAGACGCTCTCATAAGAAGGCAAAAAAAACACCTGCATTGGGAATTTTGCCGATTGTATTGGGCTTATTGTTGATTCTTTCAATAGTTACAGGAGGTTTTGGATCAAAATGCAGTGCAGGAGAGTTATCAGCTGATGAAGCATCATCTAAGGCTGTAAATTTTATAAATCAGAATATGCTGCAAGGAAGACAAGAAGTAGTGTTAAACAATGTTAAAGATAACGGCCAGTTTTACGAGATTAACATTGAAATAGGCAGCCAGAAATATATTTCCTATGTAACAAAGGACGGCAGGCTTTTTTTCCCAAGCGCTATAGACTTAACCAAGAGAACTGAGCCTCCTCAATATCAACCATCCCTGCCACAGAATGTTGCAAAGACCGGCAAGCCTAAAGAAAATGATGAGGGTTTATCCAAATGAAAACAGCAATCTATCCAGGAAGTTTTGATCCGGTTACAAACGGGCATATTGACATTATTGAAAGGGCTTCAAAAATTTTCGATAAAGTTATCATAGCAGTAGGAGATAATCCTGAAAAAAAGCCCTTGTTCACAATACAGGAGAGGATTGATATGATCCAGGACATCACCAGAAACATAAAAAATGCAGAAGTAGGCAGCTTTAAAGGATTGCTGCTGGATTATGCAAAAAAGAAAGATGCAAGAATAATAATCAGGGGCTTGAGGGCTGTCTCTGACTTTGAGTTTGAGTTCCAGAGAGCGCTGCTAAACAGAAAGATCAATGGTGATGTAGAAACAGTTTTCATAATGACAAAAGAGGATTATGTTTATCTGAACTCGAGCATAGTAAAAGAGATTGCAATGTTCAATGGGCCTGTAAAAAAGCTGGTTCCGGAAATAGTTGAAAAAAAATTAAAAGAGAAATTTTAGTAAAATTTTGACAGGTCTTCTTTTGTTTTTGCCCTTGGCTTCTCCTTGTCCTTATGCTTTATCTGCCTTGTCAGGTATCCTGCAATCACATTCCTCAGCTTCTTTGAGCTAACGTTTGTAAACTCGTTCACCCTCTCTTTGTTTTTTGAAAATTCTGTTGTAAACTGCTCTTTATGCTTATCCAGTAGCTTAAAGGTCATCCTCTTTATCAATGCTGTCTTTATTCTTCCCATTTTAGTTTTGTTCTATTTGTCCAGGCAAAGGCCTTTTTACTGTAATCGGAATTAAGCCCTGCTCAAACTCCATTTTTGCTATTTCCAAGGTATTGAAGCCAATACCCTCAAGGTCTTTCTCGGACAATTTAATCATAAAAGGAGCTCCCATTGACAGCTGCAGTGATCTTGCGCCAATCACTCTTGCCTTTTCATATTTTGTGTATCTCATTTTAGAATCGAAGTTGTATATTGGATTTGTAAGGGGTATTTAAAGGTTTCTTTTTTAACTCCCAAACTCAAACCCCTCTTCAGCTTCACTTTCCTTATTTTTCCTCAAAAAAACCAGAACATCATACAAGCCCTTGCCTCCTGCAGATTTTAAGCATACTTTGCAATAGCCAGTAGCTTTGCTTATTAAACTGCCTATAATGCCGGCATTTATCTCAAACAAAATAAAACTGTCAGCTACATCCTCATCAAAAGGGGATTTTTTGCACCGTAGCAATAGCTTGCCTTTCTCTTCATTAATAAACTTAAAGCTGCCGCCTGCTTTTTTATACAAATCAACAATGCTATTTATAGCCTGCTCAAGGCTCAATTTCTCAACACCATAAAAATCTTTATACAGGCTATCTAAATAGTCTCCCATCTCTAAACCAGCCTTACCTAAAACTTCTCTGCTACCTCCTTTATGCAAATTTGAGGCTAAATAAGTAGTTATTTTCTTTAAAAAAGATTCTTTGTTAAGGTTTATAGGAATAAACCATAATTTAGCCATTCCAAACTGTTTAAAGTCAATTAAAGTCTTTTCTTTGATTACAGCCAAATATTTAGTCATAGTAATCCTGCTTATGCCTAAATACTTTGCAATTTCTGAAGAAGTAACTCCTATAGGGCTGTTCTTGATAAAGTCGATTATTCTCTTTTCAGTATCCTTCTCAAACATCACAATTACCCCCTTAAAGCTGATAAAAGGGTTAACATTGCTTATATATAAAGATTATTGTTATTGATTAGTTTTATTGATTATCAACAACCGAAAGATTTAAATAGTTGCATTACCCAAGAAGATATTCTAAGCTGCTTTGTAAGCAGTTTATACAATCCTTAAAAACACAGGAGGTGACAACTAAATGGAAAAGAAAATAGGCAACTACTCCTTTATTGTTGGAGTGATAATTGCAATAGTGCTAGGCCTTGCCGCATCACAGCTAGGCGATGCAGCCCCTTGGCTAACATCTTTATTGATAGTCCTGGGACTTATAGTAGGTTTCCTTAACGTTTCCGGTAAAGAAACAAGGGAATTCTTGCTAGTTGCTGTATCTTTAGTTATTGTGGCTTTTGCTGGCAGCGCATCAGGAACCTTAGGTGGTGTCCAGATTATTGGACCTTACTTACAAGGGATATTTGATGCAATAATGGCTTTTATCGTTCCTGCTACTGTGGTAGTTGGGTTAAAAGATATAAAGAGCTTAGCAGAAACACCATAAAACCTTTTTCTTTTTTTTTATTTTTCAAATTCTTTATATAGTCTTAGAAATCATCTAATTCTGATGAAAGTAGCTGATAATATTGACATAATAGACCTTGCACTCTGCATCAAAGGCCACCTTATTCTGTCAGATTCCCATATTGGCTTTGAAGAAGCTTTGAATAAACAAGGCATTTTAGTGCCAAGATTCCAGTTTGAATCAATAATCAAAAGGCTGGATCATATTTTATTAAAATCAAAAGGAAAAAAAATTGACAAAATAATAATTAATGGTGATGTAAAGCACGAATTTGGGAAAATATCTGAGCAGGAATGGAGGCATACTCTGAAATTACTGGATTACCTGAGCAAGCATTGTAATGAAATAATATTGATTAAAGGGAACCACGACATAATTCTTGGGCCAATTGCCAGGAAGAGAAACGTTAAAGTTTTAGATTATTATTTGATAGGGATCGATGAAAAAAGTCCGATGAAAAAAGAATCAATGGTTAAAAAATCAATAAATAAATTATCATTTAAAAAATTAAAAATTAAGAATAATAAAAAAAATATTCTGATCATTCACGGCGATAAAATCCCTGACAAGAATCTATTAAAAGATACAAACACCATAATCATTGGTCACGAGCATCCTGCTGTAAGCATCAAGGAAGGTCCAAGAGTAGAATTGTTTAAATGTTTTTTAAAGGGGAAATACCAAAACAAGGATCTTATTGTACAGCCGTCTTTTAATTTAGTCACAGAAGGAACAGATATAACAAAAGAGAGATTATTAAGCCCTTTTCTCCAGCAGAATTTAGGCAATTTTGAGGTTTTTGTTGTTGCAGACAGGGTTTACAGGTTTGGAAAGCTGAAGGATTTAGCATAAAAGTGTATTCCAGAATTGTTTTCATAAACTATTCAAGTTTTTTAATAAAATCTGCATGATATCCTTTCCGCATTTATCCCAAAAATCTATAATCTCTTTTGCTTGAGAAATTGAAACTCTGAATCCTTTGTAATTTGCATCGTGTCTTAACTTTTTGAACCTATCCAGAAAGTTTAGTTTGATCTTTTGCTGAATATCCATTTCTTTTAAGATATCCATACTGATTTCATGATTTGCTGGTTCATAGCCTTGCAACCACCAATTAGCATCTCCTAATTGCCTTACTGACCCATATATCTCTCTGAATACAACTGTAGCACTTTCTTCAGTTAAGGGAATATTTTTTGCCACTTTTGCATTGGTTTCTGCAGATTTTATCATAGATTTTATTCTCGGAGTGTCTCTTTGCCTTATTCTCAATATCCTTGTTTTAACTAATGTCTTGATTACCTCTTCTTTCATGGTTTAACCTCCAAAAACCCCAATAAAACTATGCCGTTTGCTATATTATTAAAGACATTAATATCAACATTTTTTCTATTGAATTTGTGAATTCGTATTGTTCTTTCAATTTCTTTTTCAAACTCTACGAGTTCTGAATTGACTAGCCGAATAATTTCATATTCGGCAAAATCATCACTTTCTATGGCAATATCAATGTCAGATCCAGATATGTCCTCTCCTTTTCTAAAACTTCCAAATAAAATAATTGATTTTGGATTATTAAAAGCTTCACTGAGAAATTCTACTATGCCACTTCGATAAATAGAATTAAGATTATAGACTATTTTGCTTCGTATAAAATGCCAGTTCGTCTGGTTTGCTTTTATTCTCCATATCTTAGTTAATTTTGTAATCTCGATAAGACCGATTTCTAGGAATTCATCTAATATTTTGCCAATATTGGCCTTTGCAACTCCAGCTTCTTTGGCTAGTTCACTTAAACTAAATTCTTTATCTGGAAATCTGAATAACATTTCGAGGATCCTATTTCTAGCGGTTTCTTCATATAACATAAGGTATTTTTTATGAACAATCGGTTTCTTCATATAACATATGTTATAAATAAGAACTATTTAAATCTTTTGGTTTTAAGAAGTCGCAGAATTAAGAGTATTATTTATACAATTTACTCAACAAATCAGCCTTTGTTATCAGCCCGATCAACTCTCCCTCAGAAGAGACAAGAACCATGGGGTAATGCCTTAAAAGGTTGGAAACGACCTTTGAAGAAGTCTCTTTCGGTATTATTGGAGGGCTTTCTCCCATTATATCCTTCACAAACTTTACTTTTTTTTCTGTCAAATGCTCAAGGATAATCGACTCTGAGATAATTCCAATCGACTTATGGTTGGTAATAACAGGCATTTGGGATATCTGATGCTTCTTCATCTTCTGAATAGCGTCTTTTACATCATCACTGGGATCCACACTGATAACTTTCTTATTCATTATACTTTCTGCCTTTAGCTCTTTCTTTTTCTCCAGATCATCCAAAGCTGTAAAAATCTTTCTGGCATTGGTGTACGTAGGATCAAGCCTTCCTGACTCTGTTTTGGCTATTAAAGACTGTGAAACTCCTGCTCTTTGCGCCAACTCAAACTGCGTTAAACCTAGTTTTTTCCTTATGTGCTTTATTTCTTCAAGTTCATACGGCATAATCAAGGTAAACTGTACCTTATATTTATTCCTTTCGGAATAATTTAATCAAAAAGCTTTATTAAAGGACTTAGAATTAAACTTAAATGATATACTTAGATAATACAATAAAAACAAAGGTGGTGTTTAAATGAAACAAAAAAAATCAAAGATTTTTGAGCTTCATTTTCTCACTTTGGAGGTTCGAAAATGAAGAACGGAAAATATCTTTTTACATCGGAAAGTGTTACAGAAGGGCATCCAGATAAAATGTCTGATAAAATATCTGACGCTATACTTGATGCTGTATTAAAAGACGATCCTATGGGGAGGGTTGCATGCGAAACCCTGACAAAGACAGGCATTGTCGTAGTTGCAGGTGAAATAACAACAAAAACTTATGTTGATATACAGAAGGTTGTAAGGGAAACCATAAGGGAGATTGGCTATGATGATCCTAATTTTGGCTTTGATGCAGACGGATGCGGAGTTCTTGTAAGCATCTCAGAACAAAGCCCTGACATAGCACAAGGCGTGAATGAAGGAGATGCAGAAGGGAAGGAAGGCGCTGAACAAGGCGCTGGCGACCAGGGAATGATGTTCGGCTACGCAACAAACGAAACAAAAGAGTTCATGCCATTGCCCATACTCCTTGCGCATAAGCTTACAAAAAAGCTTACTGATGTCAGAAGATCAAAAGATATTGATTATTTAAGGCCTGATGGCAAATCCCAGGTCACTGTTGAATACCATGACGGTGTTCCTAAAAAAGTGACAGCAGTTGTTATCGCAACCCAGCATTCAGAGGATGTTGAGCTTGAGCAGGTAAAGAAAGATGTAATTGAAAAAGTCATCAAGCCAGTCTGCAGTGACTGGATTACTGACGAAACAAAGTATTATGTAAACGGAACAGGGAAATTTGTAATTGGAGGCCCAGTAGGGGATGCAGGTTTGACTGGAAGGAAGATAATTGTTGACACTTATGGGGGCCATGGAGCTCATGGTGGCGGTTGTTTCTCTGGAAAAGACCCAAGCAAAGTTGACAGAAGCGCAGCATATGTTGCAAGATATGTAGCAAAGAATATTGTTGCAGCAGGCCTCGCAGACAAATGCGAAGTTCAGTTAGCCTATTGTATTGGTGTTGCAGAGCCATTATCAGTGCTTGTTGAGTGCAATGGAACAAATAAGATACCGGAAGAGAAGATAGTTGAGCTTATCAGGAAGCATTTCCCGCTAAAGCCTTCTGAGATAATAAAACACCTTGACTTAAGAAGGCCCATCTACAAAAAAACAGCAGCATACGGCCACTTTGGAAGAGACGACCCGGACTTCACATGGGAACGAATTGACAAGGTTGAAGCTCTTAAACAGGATGCAGGGCCTTTAGGAGAGCCTGAGAAAATAGGTGCAGAGGTTCCCTTAGGTTAATTTTTATTATTTCTTTTGATTTTTTCAAAATATTTAATAAGGGTTTTATATTCCTTTCTAGTAAATGCAAATAAACAACCAACACTACCGAACAGTCTGGATGGAAAATGGAGTTGTAAAATTAATCAACCAGCCTTTGCTGCCTCATAAATTTGAGATTTATGAATGCAAAAACTACAAAGAAACAGCCCATGCAATAAAAGCGATGGTTACAAGGGGGGCTGGCGCAATAGGCGCAACCGCTGCTTATGGAATGGCGCAGGCATTCCTGGCTGGAGAAGATATCAACAAAGCTGCAGAATACATTAAGAGTATGCGTCCTACTGCCCAAAATTTATTCTATGCTGTCAATAAAGTTTCAAAAGCTTCGGGTAAGGAAGAAGCTGCAAAAATCGCGAATGAGATAGCGGATGAAGATGCTGCTTTTTGTGAAAAAATAGGCGAGCATGGCGAGAAACTGATAAAGGATAATGATAAGATACTAACACACTGCAATGCTGGCTGGTTAGCTTTTGTCGACTGGGGTTCTGCTCTGTCTCCGATATACAAGGCAAAAAGAAACGGAAAAAGTGTTTTTGTTTTTGTTGACGAGACAAGACCTCGATGTCAGGGAGCAAGACTAACAGCATTTGAATTAGCAGGAGAGAATATTCCCCATGCAATAATAACAGACAACGCATCCGGCCATTATATGAAAAATGGAGAGGTTGATATGGTCATTGTCGGCTCAGACAGGATTGCGGCAAATGGCGATGTTGCAAACAAGATTGGAACTTACGAAAAGGCAGTTTTAGCCAAAGAAAACAGCATCCCATTCTATGTTGCTGCTCCAACAACAACTATTGATATGAATTGTGAAGACGGTGATAAAATCCCAATAGAAGAGAGAAGCCAGGATGAGGTTTTAATGATGTTTGGACTGGATGAAAATGGAAAAATATCGAAAATAAAAATCTCCCCGGAGCAGAGCATTGCAAAAAACCCTGCGTTTGACGTCACACCTGCAAGATATGTAAAAGGAATCATAACTGAAAAGGGTATCATTGAAGCCGATAAAGAATCAATTAAGAGTTTGTTCAGTAATCAATAAAAACAATTTTAAAATTATCAATAAAAAAGTACCATTAAAAATTCAAAAAATAAATAGGATTTTCGCTTTATACCTCAAGTAATGGCGAAAATCAACCAATGTTGTCCTTTCACCCATTGATTAAAAATCAAATAATTAAAATTTAATTAAAAAATAAATTGGTGATTTTAATGAACGAAACAATTAAAACAATCAAAGAGAGAAGGTCTGTAAGAGAATTTGAAGATAAAAAGATTGAAAAAGAAAAAATAGATCAGATTCTTGAATGCGGTATGTGGGGACCATCTGCAAAAAATGATCAGAAATGGCATTTTACAGTTATCACAAACAAAGGGATCATGAAGAAAATTTCACAAATGAGGTTAGGGATTGAAAAAAATCCGAATTCGTGGATCATGTTGAGGGCAAAAACAACTTCTGATCCGGTACTTTACAATGCTCCATTATATGTTGTCATTACAGCGCCTGAAGATTACAAATGGGCAGATATTGACGGAACAATTGCAGCACATGATATGGTGCTGGCAGCAGAATCCTTAGGACTTGGAAGCTGTTATATTGGGACAGTCAAAATTCTAAAAGATAATTCTGAGTTTAAGGAATTATTGCAGATTCCAGAAGGGAATAAATTCATTATCTCTATGGTTTTCGGCTATCCTAAAGAAACTCCAAAACCAAAAGAAAGAAAAAAAGATGTTGTAAGCTGGATTGAATAGATACTAATAAATTTATTTATAATAGGGCACTTCTTATAATTTTTATGTAGTTACTGTAGTGGGTAAAAGTATTCCACGTATGACTCCATTTTTACTTGTAACACACCTTGCAACAGCATAGAAATTAGATTGATATCTAAAGTAGCTAATGGAAGAAGCCCTTAAAATTGCATTATCCTGTTCTATATGTTTTTTAATATATTCTGGATTTAGAACGTAGATTCTTGGTGCAGTTAAACCAGCATCCCTGAACATTTTGATATTCTTCTCGAAATCATCCCCTTGCCCATATACTTTTTCTGCAAATGCTCTTTGGGTAGGGTTTAAGCTATCATAATCAGTTACACTGATTTCAAAATAACTCCATTCATTCTTATTTCCTTTTAATTCCAAATCTGAAAGTTTAATTTTTAATGTATTCCCTGATTCAACAGAATCAATAACTTCTGTTATGTCCTCTTTACGGAGTTTATAATTTTTATTTTTTTGTAATTGTTCAGTTGCTTCCACAATGTTTGCAAATACAAGATTAGTTTCTCTCCGACCAAAATAAAGAATTGATCCACCATCTTCAATTCTGTAAAGAACTGAGTCGGCTGTCGAGAACCAATCATCCCTTAACTTTTCATTAGATCTCCTATCGCGGGTAATCTCCGAAGCATGTTGTATTGTACTTGGATCAAAAAGTGAAAATGTTTCAGCTAATTGGCCTTTTTTACATACTAATAAATCTAATGTCATCTTTCATTATCTCCAAATCCGATCTTTATGATGATTATACTAACTAGAAAGTGATAATTATTTATATATTTTATTGTCTGGGTCACAATTTTAATTTGATTTAGTTATATGTATGTTATTTTCATATTTCAACAATTACCTTCAAAGATTCCTTAGCCCCTGCAACCAGCTCAAAACCTTTGCCAATTTCTTTCAAAGAAACCCTGTGGGTTATCATATCCTTAGCATTTATTTTTTTATCTTTGATCAGCTTCAAAGATTCTCCTAAATCAACAGGAGCAGCACCGTAAGAAGAAGTGATTGTTATCTCATTTCTCCAGAAATCAACAGTCGGAACTTCAATATCTTTATTAGGTATTGCAAAAAACAAAATTGTTCCTTTTTTATCTATGCTCTTAAATGCCTGTCCAACTGCCTGTATTGCCCCTGTACAGATTATTATTTTATCAGCTTTAATATTAAAATCTTCTTTTGCATTAATCACTTCATCTGCCCCAAACTCTTTTGCTTTTTTTAATCTGTACTCATCAATATCAGTCGCAATAACCTTTGCTCCTTTTAATTTAGCTAACTGGATATTCAACAAGCCGGAAACACCAGAGCCTAAAACCAAAACAGTATGTCCTTTTTTTACATCAATAACTCTCTGGCCTCTTACAACACACCCTAAAGGCTCTATCATTGTTCCCTCCTCATAAGAAACTCCATCCAATAAATAAGTTCCACTCTCCACATTTATTTTTGGAACCTTCACAAATTCTGAAAAACCGCCAGGATCATAATTCCCTTTATGCAATGTTTCGCAGGCAGTATGATTTCCCTCTTTGCAATATTTGCATTCATTGCATGGAACATGATGGCTTGCAAAAACCTTATCGCCAACTTTGAATTTATCTGACTTTGACTCAACGACCTCTCCAGCAATCTCATGTCCCAGGATCCTGGGAGCTTTCTTAATCCTGTACCATTCCATAACATCCGTGCCGCATATTCCTGAAGCGATTACCTTGACTAATATTTCTCCTTCTGAAATTTCTGGTTTCGGGATTTCTTCTATCCTGATGTCCTTATTGTTATGGTAAACAGCTGCTTTCATACTAAAGAAGTATTTAAGATTTCAATAAAAAGGTTTCTAAATAATATCTAATCCAGAGGGCTCTTAATCCTTGAGATGTCCCTATTTGAAACCTTAGTATAGATCATGGTTGTTTCTATCCTTGCGTGCCCTAATAAGTCCCGTATATACCTTATATCAGTGCCTTTTTCCAGCAAATGTGTTGCAAAACTATGTCTTAAGCTGTGAGGTGTTGTTCTTTTCTTTATCCCTGCTTTTTCTGCAGCATTTGAAACAATTTTTTCTATTGTTGTTAAAGAATACTTTTTATCACGGTTAGACCTGAATACAAGACCTTGTTTTTCCCTGCTGAACATATTCAAGGACTTTTTTACTTTTGGAGACAGCATAACAATCCTGTCTTTTCCGCCTTTTGCATTTTTTAAGTGGATTATATTCCTGCTAAAATCAATATCTTCCCATCCTAAATTTATAATTTCGCTTGCCCTAAGTCCAGCAGAATATATAATCTGGATCATCAGCCTATGAGTAAGATTTTTTGTAGCTATAATCATATCCTCAATCTCTTTTTTTGACAACACAACAGGAAGCCTCTTGTCCACCTTTACATTTGGAATCTTCATAACCCTTGAATTCAAAGAAGAATCGCCCTTACCAACCACATTCCTGAGATAAAACTTAACAGCAAAACCTGCCACCCTTACTGTTGATTTGCTCTTTCCACCATTTATTAACTGCAATAAGAACTTCTTAGGCTCTAAATCTGATTCCAAGAATTTACCAACATAGAACAAATAAGCATTTACAGTCTCTCTTGAATACCCCCTCAATTTAAACTCATCAACCAATTTATCTTCCCAGTTAGCCATTATTTAACCCTCTTTTTCACAAAAAACCAAGAAACCAAGCCAATTATATAAACTTTTATAACGATTTTCAAGTAAATACCCCCATTAAACAAAATATAACTTTGTTTAATAGTAGAAGCCGTCTCACAATCCAAAAACAGCCAAATAGCCAAAAAAATAAACCAAAGAA
>CAZPFO010000025.1:0-19168 GCA_964585935.1 uncultured Methanosarcinales archaeon
GGCAATTCCCCTACAGACTAAAGTCTGTGAGTATCCTTGCCTAGGACAATGAAAAAAATAAATTTTTTTCTAATTTTGGTTTTGATGATCATTGGTGTCTCTCAACTAACATTTGCTCAAGATTGTACTGACTCTGATGATGGAAAGAATTATTATATCAAAGGTACCTTATCCTCTTCAGGGGGTGAAAGTTTTACTGATTATTGTCAAACAGATGTTAGATTAAATGAAATGTATTGTGTTGATAAGAACTCTTACAGCTCTGTAGAATTTGACTGCCCAAATGGTTGCAAAGGCGGTGTTTGTGTTGAAGAGACTGGGAAAGGATGTACAGACTCTGATGGCGGAATAAATTATTATGTTAAAGGAACTGCCAGAGGAATAGGGCAAAAAGGAGAAGCACAAACAGGGGAGTATACAGACTTTTGTACAAGCACTGGAACTATTTATGAAAGATACTGCACTGAAGATAATACTGTTGGATATATCATTACTGCTTGTAAGAACTCTGTTTGTAAAGATGGCGCTTGTGTTGAAAAAACTAAAATAAAACTTGCTCCTAATGCCTTTATCATAGAGTATAATGAAACTATGATTAATCAGTTAAAAATAGATGGCCCCATTATTTTAACAAAAAAATTTTATGAGCAATATCGGGACAAATATGATTTTATAGGTTTTCATTTTTTAAATGGCGTTCTTGGAGAGTCCACTTATAGTTTTACTGCTCTTGGTAATTTTGAGCAAGGAGCGTTCTTTAATCCCCCTACTGACATGGTATACCTTCCATCTAAGGATCAAGTAATAAATACTTCAGAAGCCTTTGGAACAGAAAAACTTATTGGAGGTTATGTAGACTCTTTTAATTTCTTCGACCAATATGCAGACAATTTTAAAAATGATCTTCCATGGGCAATGATCAATAATATATACTTTGAATTAATATTTCATGAATTAACTCATTTATGGGGAGTTTTATTGCCTCAAGAATTAGAAGAAGCATATGTTTATAATGGAGATAATTATGAGGGTGGTCATTGGGAATCTTTTACAGGCTCATGGGTTAGTGTTGATGTCAATCCTATGTGGAGGTACTATCAAGGAAATGATGGTAAGTTCTACTTTGTCATGAATTGTGGTACAGAACCCAGGCAGAATGTTTTCGATTTATATTCTATGGGTTTGGAATCATCCGAGGAAATAACTGAGAGGTTAGTAATTCATAATAATCCCGGACAGATAGTAGCATCCAAATGCGATACTCCTGTAGAAGTTCCTAAAGAAAAAATAAGAAAAGTTTTGGACATACAACACCTTATAGATGTCCTTGGACCAAGAGTGCCTTCTTATAAAGATTCACAAAAAGATTTTACAATGGCTTTCGTTTTATTTGTTCCACAAAGAACAAAAATAAATGAAGAAATTATTACAGCCTTTAATATGATTGCTGAGAACTTTCCAATAGTCTGGTATAAGTCGACTAAAAAAAGATCTACCCTTAACAAGGTTATTCCTGAGGACTTAGTTCCGCCGACTATATCTAATTTTCAAATCTTACCTGGCAATACTATAAAGTGGACAACAAATGAGCCGGCAATCGGTTTTGTAATTTATGAGAAATGGCCAGGGTCTGATAGAATTTATCCTGAAACAATTAAAAGACCTTATAAATATTCCACAACTCACGCAATTAATTTACCAAATGATAAAAAAGGAAATAAGATTATTGTCATTGATAAAAGTTATAATCTTGCAAGTTTTGATATTTCCGAGAATATCTCTGATTATAGTGGAATAGCATCCAATATTTGTTCTGGATGTTTAAAAGATGATAAATGTTATCCTCTTGGATATAGAAAGAATAGACAATATTGTTCAGAAAATAATAAATTTGAAACTCAAAAAAATAAAGAATCAAATTGCGAAAACAACTTTGAATGTGAAAGCAATGTTTGCGTTAATGACAAGTGTATCAGTCCAAACCTTATCCAAAAAATAATAGATTGGTTTATAAGATTATTTGGATGATAAAAAATATTTTTTCTTATTTTTTTCCTTCAATAATATTGCAAATTTCATCAATTCTTTCAGGATTTAAGCTTACCTGCAGTCCATAAGAAGTATGTTTTGATAAAATAAGTCCTTCTTTAGCTAATTCATTTATTGCATTTTTTGCTTCTCCAACTGCATGTTTTGGCAGGCCTTTTGTTAGATTCTCAATAGCTGTATGTTTTCCACCAATAATTCTTCTTCTAAACAGCTTTCTCAATATTATCTTCTTGAAATTCATTATTAAGGTATGAAAAGAATGCTTATATTTATATGTTTGTTCATCATAATGAACGTTTAAATACCGAAAAATATATAAATAAGCTCATATTAATGTATAATACAATGGAAGAAAAAACATCCTTTAGAATGGTATTTGGAAACTCCCCCATAGTTAAAGTAATAGACTTTTTTCTGGATAACAGGGAATTTGACTACAGCTTAACAGATATTGCAAAAAATGCGGATATCGGGTGGAGTACGTTACACCTCTTCTGGACAAATTTAGTTAATTTAGGCATTGTTAAAAAAACTAGAAGAATCGGGAGAGCAGAACTCTACAAATTAGACTTAACAAGCCCATTAGTAAAAAAACTAATAGACTTAGACACATCAATCTCCAAAAAACTGGTGACTAAAGAGTGGGATTCTAACCTGAAAGTTTCTGCATGATGATTTAGCAAATCTTAAATTCTATGCGGATAAGATAAAAAACGCCCCTATTGTGTTTACTATATTAGACAGCGCCAGATCAAATCTTCAAGCTAACTATTTTGCTCATGCCGTGCTCATTCATGCTGATACCATAAAGGTTGTCTGCTTCTGAGATAACAGAGTCATTATGAGAAATTATTATGTATTGGGCATTGTCAGAGTACTTTCTTATTAATTTAGCAAATTTCTCTGAGTTGTACTTGTCCAGGGCAGCGTCAACCTCGTCCAGAATATAGAAAGAAGCTGGCTCGTGCTCCTGTATTGCAAAAATAAAAGCAAGTGCTGTTAATGTTTTTTCTCCTCCAGAGAGGCTCCTTATGTCAAGGAACTTCTGGCCTGCAATCTTAACATTTATCCTCAATCCTGCTTCAAACAGGTTATCCGGATCCTCTAAAACCAGATTAGCGTCTCCTTTCGAGGACAAGACAGAAAAGAATTTCTTGAAGTTATTATTCACAACATCAAATGTTTTAATGAACAGCTCTTTCTTTTTTCCCTCTATCTCGCCCATCATAACCAATACATCTTCCTTTTCCTTGCCTAACTTGTCTTTTTTCTCCATCAGCTGCTTGTATTGGGATTCGACTTCTTCGTAAATTTCCAAGGCGCGCATATTTACAGAGCCAATTTGTTCGCGTAATCTTTCAAACCTGTTTATTTCATTTTTAAACTGCTGCTCATTTTTTGTTGTGTCGAGCTTGACACCTTCGTACTGCTGGAATTCCTGCTTTAAGGCTGAGAGCTCTGCAGTCAGCCCGGCATTTTTTAATGAGAGGGTGTTGTTTCTGATTTCCAGGTTTCTGCTTTCGCTTAATTTATTGTTTATGGCGGCTTCACTTTTTGTGATCTCTTCGTTTATTGCGCTTCTTTTTGCGAATAAGCCTTTAAATTTAACATAGAAGTCTCTTGCTGCCTCCTCCTTCTTGTCCAATAGCTGCTGTCTTTCCTTTACAATCTTTGCTAATTCTTCATGCTCTTTTTTAAACTCTTCATCATCCTTGTCCAGCTGCCTTATTATCTGCCTTGTTTTTTCTTTGTCAGGCTCGTAGATGTTAAGAATTTGAATATCTATATTTTTTATTTCTGAGTTTGTTTTTATGATTTCCTCGTTAAATTGGCTGAGCTTTTCCTCGAATGTGTTTAACTCCGCCAATAAAGCGGGGTTTCTTAATTGGGAGATTTGAGAACGCAATTTTTGCTTTTCTGTTTTAAGTTCTGTTAATTCCTTGTTGTAATCTGAGACTTGGAGATTTACTTTTTGGATTTCTGATTCTGCCTGTTTTTCACTCTCTGCAAGCTCCTTCTTTTGCTGTTTTGAGGCTTCTGTATCAGAAGGATCTAAATGGAGGGATTTCTCTGTTTTTATTATATCCCCTTCAAGGTGCGCTTTTTTCTCTCTTAGCCCGGTGATTCTATGCTCATTTTCTGCTCTGGTTTTTTCCAGGCCATCTATTGTTTTTTTAAGGTTTGAGATGATTGTTTCATACTCCCCTATATCTTTTATCAAATCCTTTTCCTTAAAGCCCATCCCCTTTCTTTTTACCCTGAAGCCGCCGTGCATGACTCCAGATATCTCTGCAAGGTCGCCATCAAGGGTTGCAAATTTGGCTTTGCCTATGCCCAATCTTCTTGTAACATCTATATTGTCAACAACAATTGTATCACCAAACACATAGGAAAAGATATTTTTGAATTTTTTATCATAAGAAACCAGGCCAATGGCCACACCATAAGAGCCTTTTGAGTCTGCAAGCTCTGCTGTTTTTTCGCTTGCTGTTCTTGATTTTATTTTGTTTAATGGTAAAAATGTAGCTACACCTAATTTATTCTGCTTAAGGTACTTGATGCAGTCTGCAGCCACTTTTTCGTCTTCTACCACAATGCTTTTGATGCGGGAGCCTGCTGCAATTTCCAGTGCGAGGCTGAACTGTGAGGATACTTTGCCAAGCTCAGCTACTGTGCCGTATATGCCCCTTTTTTTGTTTTTTTGCTCAAGGATTTTTTTGACAGCAATGTCGGCATATGTTAGCTCTTTTCTTCCAATATCCCTTGCATTTAATTTTGCAAGCTCTTCATTTGCATTTGTTATTTTTGTTCTTGCGCTGTTTAATTGGGAGGAAAATTCTGAATCCTGGTCCAGGCACTTATTAAGCTCTATGATTGATCTTTTGAATTCATCTCTTTTGTTTTTCAAATCTTCAATCTGCTGCTTGTGCTCTTTCTCTACATCCATCACCTTCTTTATTTTAGCGTCTATGAAACCAATATCATGGCTGATTCTGTCTTTTTCCCTTATCAGATTATGCTGTTTTTCCCTTAAGTCGTGAATCTGTTTTTGCAGCTCTTCTGATTTTTTGTCAAGCTCTTCCATATTGTTCTCTATACCACTTATATTATCCATACTATTCTTTTGCCTGAAATCCTGCAGCTTGCTGCTTATTTCATTTCTTTCTTCCTGCCCACTATTTATTTGTGCTTGCATCTCCTCCTTTTTTTTGTTAAGATCAGTAATTTTCTGCTCTGTTTCCTTCAAATTTTCCTCAAGGTCCTGTTTTCTTTGCTTTACTTTGCTGATTTCGTTTTTGCATGTCTCGATTCTCAAGCTGGTTTTTGTGAGCCCTATTTTTAAGGTTTCAACTTCTTTATTGAGGTTAACCTGCTCTACTTCGCCTTTTTCCTCTATTTCTTGGGTTATAGATTCTATCTGATTCTTTTTTTCCTGATTAAGCTGCCTTAATTTTTCTATTTTTTCATTAATATTTTTCAATTCTGAATTTGATTTTTCTATTTTAGACTTAAAGTCATTGTGTTCTGATTCCTTTTTGTCCAGCTGGACTTTTAGCAGAGATGCCTTGTTTTGCTTTACTTTGTCATTCATGTCTTTGAACCTTAAGGCCTGGTCGCGGTCTTTTTTCAGTTCCCTGAGATATATGTTTCTTTCGGTGAGGACAATTTCTGTCTCTTTCATCTTCTCATCCACTTTTTGCAGTTCATTCAGCGCTTTTCGCTTTTTCTCCTCATAAACTGAAATCCCGGATATCTCCTCTATCAGCTGCCTTCTCTCTATGGGGTGCATTTCCACGAACTTCACTATGTCGCCCTGTAGAATTATGTTATATGAGTCAGGATTTATTTTTGCCAGGTTAAGCAGGTCAATGACTTCCTGCCTGGTCCTTGTCTTGTCGTTTATTTTGTATACTGACTGGCCGGAATGCTTTACAATTCTCGTCAGCTTTACCTCTTTAGCATCTGTTGGGAATTTTTTGCCTGAATTGTCAAAGTAAACCGAGACTTCGCCATGCTTGGAGGGCTTTTTTAACTTGCCGCCGTTGTATATCAAATTCGCGGATTTCTCTGCCCTTAATGATTTTGAAGATGACTTGCCTAAGACAAAGCAGAGGGCATCCAGAACATTGCTCTTTCCAGAGCCGTTAGGACCAAGAACGCAGTTATATTTGCTGCCAAAAGGAAACTCGGTATGCTTGGCAAAAGACTTGAAGCCGTGCATCACCATCCTGTTTATTTTAGTCATTTTTGTTACTCTGGAGTTTTTATTTTAGATTGTATATATAAGGTTTTTGTTTGAAATCTGGTTTATTTCAACAATTTCTCAATAAGCTTTTTGCTTTCTTCTTTGCCCTGTATCAACAGCTTCCCGCTCTTGTAAAGAGTTATTGTACAGGGGCCTTTTAATCTTACTGACTCATGAGATGTTTTAACTGGCACGAACTTATATCCAAAATCTTCCAGTTTCTTTAGCTTGTCTTTTATTTTTTTATGCTTGTCTTCAACTTTTTCTATGAAGTCCGAGAAGTCTTCCAGTTTTCTCTGGAATTTCTTGTTTACCATATTTTGGTACGGGAGCCAGCTTTTCCTGAACAATTCCTTGTGGGTCTCATGATGATGTTCAAGAAACTTGACTGTTTTTGGGTCAGACATATAGCCAGAGCCAAAATCTATTTTTATTTTGTTTTTTATTTTTTCTACTTCCCTGTCTCTTGTAACTTTTGCTAAAATGGAAGCGGCTGCAACAACCGGATATTTAAAATCTGCTTTGTGCTCAAGAATCAGTTCTGTGTTTTTGTTTGTTAATTTTTTAGATAGGTGGTCTTTATATTTGCCGATATTATTGCTGGGGCAGTCAATAATTGCTTTTTCGGGCTTTAGTTTGTTTATTATTTCCAATGACTCCCTTGCTTCGAGCCAATTTAAGTTCATGCCGTCATGGCCTTTTACTGCCTTGTCTACCTCTTCCGGACTTGTGATGATGATTTTGTATTTTTCTGCTATTTTTATTATTTTTTTATATAAGGATTCGCGCTGCTGCTTAGTCAATAGTTTAGAGTCTTTTACCTCTATCTTTCTCAGTTTTTCCTCGTCTTCCTCTTTTATCAGGATTCCGCACATTACTAACGGTCCAAGGATGGGGCCTAATGGGGGGCAAAGGAAAATGTACCTTAAAACCCGCTCCCAGCCTCATCAATGCCGCAAATTAAAGCCATAAATTACACCTTTTTAAACTGAGTTTTATTTAATATCTGTTTGTTTTTAAAGGTTTTTATCAATATTAAATTTTAAAACAAAAAAATATATAAAGTAAGGGGTAATTGGCAAATCCATGGAACCAATACAGATTATTGGGATGGATAGTATAGAAGATGATTTAGAGAAAGGCACTATAAATAAGATTGCTAATGATTACTATGATAAGGTGCAAAGGATGCTTAAGAATATTACTTCTATAACGCTTCATGTGAAGGCGCATAGCAAAGGCGGAAAGGCAAAAAAGTGGGATATGAGGGTCAAGGTAATTGCTCCAACAAGGATTTTTGAGGCTCAGGAAAGCGATTGGGATTTAGCAAGGAGCTTGCACAGGGTTTTCAATAATGTTGAGAAGGTTATACAGCATAAATTACATGTTGATGACCAAAAACCTAAGAGTTATGGGTAGAGTTCTTAATTGATTTTTAATAAAAATTCTGAGTACCCACATAGTACAGACCATCATAAGCAATCCCTATGCCAATACGTGTATAACTAGAACCAAGGATGTTTTGTCTGTGCCCTGGACTTTCCATCCAAGAATCTACGTGTGCCTCTCCAATACTATCTGCATCACTGTTAACATAACCCCTACCCTCAATTGAACCAGTAGGTATTTTACCTATATTCTCTGCAATACCAACTGAAAAGGATCCACCACCTAAAGGTTTAGTTACACTATATCCTTTCTTCTTTGCTCTATCAGTGGGGTCTTCTCCTTTTAGATTATCGTGAGAAAAAAAATTATTCTCAGCCATGTCTAAACTGTGGTCTCTAGCTATTTCAGCTAAATTTGCGTCCCATTTTAATTCATGTAGACCTTTAGCTTTTCTTTGTAAATTAGTATATTTAAGGATTGCTTGTTCAACCTCCATTGTTTTTTGAGATAGTGGGTTTGGATTAACAACATCATCAATTCGTTCAACAACAATATCCTTTACTTTATTAACACTTTTTGAACTAAAAGGACTCTTATCGGGAATATCTTCTGAAATTCCAATAGGCAATATTGAAGTAAAATTTATTTTATCGTATGTATCTATCAAAGGGTCAAAAATTGTATCTTTATTTTCATAAGCTCCCCACGCTAATATTAGTAAAATCAATAGCATTAGAAATTTAATCCAATTACTTAATTTCCTATATCCATATCTGGTATGTTTAAGCATTTTCCAAAGATATTTTATCCAAAAAAAGGTAATAACCAATAAGAGTGCTCCCCCAACAGGTATAAACCATAAAACAATATCATTAAGTTTTGTGAGATTAGAGTACACTATGCCCAAACCAATTGAAAGAAGCGTAATCCATAGAATATTTATAAAAAAATAATTCCACCATTTATTATCCAAATAACTTCTTTTGAAGATAAATCTCTTGATTTTATGAAGAAAGCTTTTTGTAAAATTCTTGAGTTTATCAATAAAGCTTGACATCTCAGGAGGTCTTTCTCCTACAACATCTATCTTATTAGGATCAGGTCCTTTTGGAGGGGGTGTAACATCAATAGGTTCTTCTCTGCCTGTTTCAAAGATATTACCTCTTCTTAATTGAGGGCAATTATGATTTTCAGGCAATCTATGTTTAGAACAATGTAGGGCTCCACATCTCTTACATTTGAATGGTAATCCTTCAAGGTTCTTTCTGCATTTCTTACAATGAACCATAGAGGACAGTTATCGACTTCTATATTAAAAACTTTCTAGAATATTGATTGATTCGTTTACGTTTTGTTATTGCTATTTTCCCTTGCATGTTTTAAAAGGATTTGTAATAATGATAAAATACCATAAACTAAACCAAGAAGCGCTACAATTAAGGAAAAAACCAAAAGCTTAGCATATATATCATTCA
Organism: uncultured Methanosarcinales archaeon; assembly: GCA_964585935.1. Classification (GTDB taxonomy): domain Archaea; phylum Nanobdellota; class Nanobdellia; order Woesearchaeales; family GW2011-AR4; genus BS150m-G64. Next base: position 9,160 of record CAZPFO010000025.1, read on the forward strand.
AAAGAGTATTTGTTTGATCTTGGAAGAAAAGAAATGATGAAGAGTATAAAAAGAAAAAACTTATTGATGAAGATAAGAAGACTATACTTAAACGAAATAAGTCATTTACTATAGGTTTCTTTATATTTTTTTCAAAAATTGCTGATATCATTGTAAATCCAAATAGTGTAAGAGTTATTTGACCATAGGTCAAAAAGAAAGATAAATCTTGGGATTGTACTCCAATAATCCATTGAGCCAATATTCCACCTACCCAAATAATAGCAATAATTGGGACTATTATTAAGCTCAAAATCCATAAAATTCTATCAATAATTTGACTCTTTGGTTTATTCTTCATTTTAATATTAATGTTTGCAGATTTATTTAGTTTATTATAGTATTTAAATATTTTTCTTAAAAATAAAAGATAGTTGAATTTAATATCAAACAAAAACCTTAAATAGTTCTAAAATAAACATCTTGTCGTCAGTAAAACGAATCATTAGAATTCTCTGCTATAAGAACCTCTTAATCTTATTTATGTGTTTTTGGTTACTGAAGCCAACCAATTCTATCCATTTTTCAAGTTGTGTTTTTCCATTTAACTGTATTCTAATTTTTCCATTACCGATTTGATAAACGCCAAAATTAAAATTATATTTTTTAAAAATTTTGATAAATTGATTTTTCATAGGAGAAGGGCAAATTTTCATTTCTAATCTAGGGTATGTAGTGCCATTGTTATTTGTGGTGACTAAACATCCATCTGTATCAAAATACCCCCTCAAAACAAGTAAATCTAAGTTATTTGAAGTAAATTTAATAGGGATTATGGCTTTATTCCACTTAGGGGATAATTTTAACCCAACATCATTTATAAGAAAATTGATTAATTCTTTTTTAAATATGAATAAATCAGCAGTATTTTCATTTTTTCTATACTTCAATATTGGTTCAATTCCAAACAACTCAAATAGTAGATTTTTAACATAGAAAATATAGTCTGAGTCATCCCTTGAATTAAAAGATATTTTTAGACGATTAGTAGAAGCAGGGGTTTGTTTATTTAAACTGAGAGATCCATCGCCTAAGAGAATTCCGATTATTTCTGCTAATTTTTTAATGTTAATTTTTGTTAAATTCATTTCAAACACCTCCAAAGTTTTTTATTTTCTCAAAAACTTTGAAGTTAAAGAAAAGAGAACGTTAAGCGAAACCGCGTAATTGCTTTTCTGGTCGTTTTTTACCGAAAAGCATAATTTAGCAGTTTTGCGTGTTCTCTTTTTCTAAGAATTGGGAGATGTACTCCTTTATATATCTCACGCGTGGATGTCCAGTGGAATAGGAAGAATGTCCAGTGGATTGGAATATAATTTTAGGCTATATAGATTATGAAAATACAAGAATAAAGAAAGTATGAGGGAAAATCCCCCATACTGTTTTTGACTAGCGGAGAGAGGATTTGAACCTCCGACCTGAGGGTCTCTCAGAAATGCATATGAGCCATCCGGTCTTAAATAAAGATCTCCGGGCACTCCTGTCTGCCCTACTCCGCTATATAAAGAATGTGAAATAAGCTTCTTTTATAAAGATTGCGAAAGAAAATAGTCAACGTTTTTCTAAAATTTTAAAATTCCCTTCAAGGTTGATAAAAGTGACTTCATCCCCTTCATTTAATTCATTTAACAGTTCTTCATCAATATCTGCATCCACTGTTTCAAAGCTTACAGAATCCATTATCTGGACTTTGTCCGGTGTTTTTGATATTACCTGGGCAGATTTTCTGATTATATCGATGATTTCCACTTTATCAGTGTGGTGTAGATTGATGGTTTTTTCTCCTTTTTTATCCAAAGACTGGACGAAAAGTTTTAGCTTGGAGTGAGAGTGTGTGCCATAGGCTACAAGTTCCTTTCTATTCACCCTGAGTAATTCATTATTATGCCTGAAATAGTCTCCTTTTTTTAATTCAGAAGCGCTTGCCATTATAGTTCCACCAGCTTTTTACATTTAGAGCAGACCATAACCGGCTTTCCATAGGTTTCAGAAACGTCTGCACTTGCTTTTACCAAAGCTCCACCGCAGCTGTGGCAGGCTCCTTTGGTTTTTGGTTTTCCAAATCCGAACAGTTTTTTTAGGAAGTTTATCATTTTACCTTTTTACCCGGCCATAAAATAATGCCTTTGAATCTTTTGATCCTAAAGCCCTTCTTTCCATTAACACCTTGATTATAGTCTTATTTATAAGATCAAGATGTTCATTCTCAATAGCCTGCATTTTTCTAAACAAATACTTACTGGATATATCTTTTGTGCTTTGGTATGCTTTTTTATAAAATAAGGCATCATATTTTTCCAATTCTGCAGCTGACCGCAATATGCCTATATCGTTAGCTATTCCTTCCATTGATTTCTTTAGTAATTTCTCTTTAGAGTCAAATCTTAAAACCGGGCTTTTTAATTTTGAGAATGCTACTTTCTTACCCATATTCAACCTTTTTACTTGCTGGGTTAAGAATTTAAGATGTTTTTTTTCGGTATTTACTAAAAATGACAGAATTTTTTTTCCAGCTGGAAAATCTACCTTTTTAAGATACTTTTGATATGTTTTTGTTCTTAAATTTTCAAGAGATTCTGCTTTTTTGAATGTTTTAATTACATCAAGGACCATTATTTGTTATGGGTAAATCAAAGTTTAAAAATTTATCGAAACATCAAATAGAAAAAACGCCGAGGCTGGGATTTGAACCCAGAAATCCCGAAGGAAACAGGATTAGCAATCCTGCGCAGTACCAAATTGTGCCACCTCGGCATAATCAGAAGTTATTTATTTTGGTTTATAAATTTGTTGTTTTAAACCAATAAAAAATTCAAATGATAAAATTGATTGAAAAACAAATAAAAATATAAATGGGGATAGAAATAATATGAAAATGAAAAGATTTATCCTGATTTTGGCATTCTTATTATTGGTAAATTCTGTATTTGCAGATGATTTCCAGAATAGTTATAGCTTTAGCATAGATGTTGATGTCAAGGGAGGTATGGAGATTGTTCCTGAATCTTCCGGCTACAGCATCAAAAGCATTAATGTGAATATGAATTTTTTTCCAAGGGACAGCTTTAACCAGAAGGTTTTAGAGCTGGATATTGAACCAGAGAGCGAGGTAGAAGATGATGCTATTAAATTTGAATGGAAAGAGCCTGATGAAAAAAAGATTGATTTTGGCTTTAATGTGAAGATAGAAACTTACAATAAGCTGGTTGAAGTTAAGAATAAGATAGATTTCCCAATAAAAGATTTAGATAATGATATAGTGATTTATACAAAACCAAGCGATACGATTGATTCCGGAAATGAAGACATAATAAGGCTGGCTTCAGAGCTTGTTGAAGGAGAAGATGACTTATACAGGGCTGTTTTTAAATTAGGAGATTGGGTCAAAGATAATATTGAATATGACTTAAGCACACTGACAGCAAGCGTAAGCCAGAAAGCAAGCTGGGTTCTGGATAATAGAGAGGGTGTTTGCGATGAACTAACTTCCTTGTTTATTGCCTTATCCAGAGCTGTTGGAGTTCCTGCAAAGTTTGTTTCAGGTGTTGCGTATACTGACAGCGAATTGTTTGAAGAGAAATGGGGGGCACATGGATGGGCGGAGGTTTACTTCCCGGGTTATGGGTGGATTCCTTTTGATGTTACATATGGGGAGCTGGGCTTTATAGATGCAGGGCATATCAAAATGAAGGAAAGCGTTGACAGCGCTACCACCTCAACACAATACGAATGGGTCGGGAGGAATGTTGACTTAAAGACAAAGGGCCTGGAGATTGGAGCCAGGTTGAAGGGGAAAAAGGGGAGGTTAAGCAGCTTTATTGAGATAGAGGTTGATGCTGTCAAAAAAGAGGTTGGTTTTGGCTCTTACAACCTGATTGAGGCTAATGTCAGAAACTTAAAGGATTATTATGTTTCTACTGAGCTTTACTTCTCAAAATCAGAGCACATTGAGATTATTGGAGACTTTAAGAAGAGGATTTTGCTTGGGCCAAAAGAAGAGAAGCAGGTTTTCTGGATTGTCAAGGTTAGTGATGGCTTGAAGAGGAATTTCATTTACACTTTTCCTTTTGTGGTTGTTTCTTTAAGAAACTCTAGCGGGGGTGCAAGCTTTGAGTCTGAAAGAAGGGATATTATTTTTTCATTGGAAGAGATTGAGGGTATTTTAAAGGACAGGGAAGAGGAAGTGGAAAAAGAATATTCAAAAGAGGTCGAGTTAAACTGCAATATTGACAAAGAAAACTTTTACGTGTATGAAGGGGCTTTGGTAAGCTGCAAAATAAAGAATGTGGGCAATATTTTTTTAGATGGGCTGGTGGCTTGTTTTGATGGTGATTGTAAAGAATTTGATCTAGGGATTGCTCAGGATAATGAGTTAGAGTTTCCTGTAGATAATTTTGATGCAGGTAAAAAAGACATGGTGGTTAAGGCGAGCAACAGCCAGGTTACTAAGTCTCATTATATTGGTTTTGATGTTCTTGACGAGCCAAGGATAAATATAGTCAATTTAGAGTACCCTGAAAATGTCCGTTTTGAGGACAAATATGAGGTCATATTCCTCCTGGAGAAAGATTCTATGTCCAACCCAAGGGATATTGAGGTTATTTTTGAGCAGAATGGCCTCCAAAAGAGCTGGATAATGGATGAGTTATTTGAGGACAGGAGGTTTGTGATAAACTTAGAAGGAGACGACTTAAAAGCTGGAATGAATGATTTCAGGATTTTTGTAAACTACGAGGATGGGAATGACAGGAGCTATGAAACAGGAGATGTGTTTTTTATTGAGCTTGTTGATGTTGATTTACTGCAAAGGGCCCAGATATTTCTTAATTACACTGGAAGGTTTCTAAACAGCCTGAGCTACAAACAGCTGATGGTCAGCTTGTTTGTTGTTGCTGGCGTATTTGTTTTTGTAGTTCTTTTTGTGTTTAAGAAGAAAAAGGTTTTAGAGTAAGAGTTTAAAACTTGTAGTTCTGGTGGATTTCGTTCCGAAAAGTGATTTTTAAGGGCGACCAATAAAGCTTGAAGAGGAATAAAGGATAAGGAGTAAGGGGCTTTGGTATAGATAGAAACTAATTTATACAAGTAAGATAAATAGTATAATATAATGAAGAACGCTCATGTATTTTTAAAATTTCTAATATTATCAGTTTTAGTGAGTGGTTGTGGAGTTTTTATTGATAATCCAATTAATACTCCTGTTAAAAAGATAATCTTCATTGATTTGGGTGTTGGAAAGGAGGGTTTAATTAACAACGTTTCGACTAAATTTCAGGAAACTTTCAATGTAGAAACTGAAATTAAAAAACAAAATATAGATTTTCAAGAAGCGTATAACTCTAAAAGAAAACAATACAACGTATTAAAGATTATTAATCAAATTGAAATTATTCCTTCAAAAGAAGAAAGGGTTTTTGCATTTACTGACAAGAATATATATAGTGGAGAACTAGGTTTTGTTTTTTCAAGCACAGATAAATCTAAGAATGTGGGAGTTGTTTCAACATATCATCTAAGATTGAAACTAGGTGGTAAACTAGAAGATGGCAGAGCAGAAGTTAAAGGATATGTAGATGAAAATCTATTATTGGAAAGAACTCTTAAAACTTTATATAGGAATTTTGGAGCAACAATGGGCTTTTCCACAACGTTTGATAAAAATTGTGTTATGGCATTTTCCGATAGCTTAATAGATCTAGACAAAAAGAGCATTGAATTTTGCGGAAAGAGAAAAGAACATTTGAAGAAATTAGGTATGTATAATGTGAATTAGTGGCAGAGCCAAAGCCCCTTTCTAGTTTTTTAGGACTCCAAATTTATTGTATTTAACTCCCATCAAACATATTTTTTTCAATAATCGTATCAATTTCCAACCATTAATAAAATTAATTTTCAATATTGAAATTAATAAAAATAAAGCTTAAATTTAATCTTTTCTATATTGTAAATAATAAATCTAGTTTATTTTTAACAAAGTTTATAAATGAAGACTTGTTTATGATTTGATATGGAACAAATAGAAAAATTAGTGCCTGACACATCCATCATCATAGAGGGGTTGTTGTCAGAGAGAATAAAAAACAAGGAGATTAAGGTACAAGAAGTTATAATACATGAGGCAGTTATTGCAGAGCTTGAACATCAGGCTAATATGGGCAAGGCTATTGGTTTTTTGGGCCTGGATGAGATAAAAAGGATAAGGGATTTAGCAAAAGATTTTCAGGTTTCTTTTAAAGGCAAAAGGCCAAGTGCTGCAGAGATAAGGCATGCTTCTCTTGGAGAGATTGACAGTCTGATAAGGCAGTTAGCATGGGACGAAGATGCTATTTTGATGACTTCTGACAAGGTTCAGAGCGAAGTTGCATTAGCTAAAGGGATGAAATCAATTTACATAAAGCCTGAGAAGATTATTAAAAAAATAAAACTAGAGAAGTTTTTTGACGAAACAACGATGAGTGTTCATTTGAGGGAGAATGTTGTCCCTTATGCAAAAAAAGGGGTGCCTGGAAAATGGGATTTTATTGCTTTAAGGAAGGGGATACTGAAACAGGAGGAAATCCAGGATATTTCAAGAGAAATAATAGAGAATTCAAAGCTTAGGAGAGATGCTTTTATTGAGATAGAAAGGATGGGCAGCACAATTGTGCAATTAGGAGTGTATAGGATTGTGATAACCAAGCCCCCTTTTAGTGATGGCTGGGAGATAACTGCGGTTAGGCCTGTGAGAAGATTAGGTTTAGATGATTACAAGCTGAGCGAGAAACTAATGAAGAGAGTGGCAGAGCAGGCAGAAGGAATCTTGGTTGCGGGAAGCCCTGGAATGGGAAAGACAACTTTTGTCCAGGCTTTGGCTGAGTATTATGCCTCTACCGAAAAGGTTGTGAAGACTGTTGAAGCTCCCAGGGATCTGGTTTTGAGGGAGAGTATTACACAATATTCTATAAGCCACGGAGATGCGCAGGAAATTCATGATATATTATTGTTAACAAGGCCTGACTATACAGTGTTTGATGAGATGAGGAATACAGATGACTTCAAGCTGTTTGCTGACTTGAGATTAGCAGGTGTTGGTATGGTTGGCGTGGTGCATGCAACTAATCCAATTGATGCAATACAAAGGTTTATTGGCAGGGTTGAGATGGGCGTTATACCTCAGGTTGTGGATACTGTTGTTTTTATCAAAAATGGATTTATTGAGAAAGTTTTGAGCTTAAAGATGGTGGTTAAAGTTCCTTCAGGAATGACGGAAGCAGATTTAGCAAGGCCTGTTGTTGTTGTAAATGATTTTGAGAGCAATAAGCTTGAATATGAGATTTATTCTTATGGGGAGCAGACAATTGTTGTGCCTGTACAGGAAGCTGGCAAGGCAAGCGGTGTTCATAAACTTGCTGCTGAGAGCATTAAAGGGGAATTCCAGAGATATTCCAATGATGTAGAGGTTGATGTTGTTGCTGACAATAAATGCGTTGTTTATGTTCCTGAGAGGGACATTGCAAAGATTATAGGAAAAGGGGGCCAGAATATTGGTGCTATTGAGAAAGATCTTGGGATAAGTATTGATATCCAGGAATTGGGTGGGAAGGGTTCAGAGGCTAAGGAAAAAAGAGAAGAAGCTCCTTATGACATAAGGGTCAAGAAAAACCAGATAATTTTCGAGCTGGGCATTAAGATGCAGAACGAGGATATTGATGTTTATGTTGGCAATGAGTTTGTGATGACAGCCAAGGCAGGCAAGACAGGAATCATAAAAGTCAAGAAAGACAATAATGTTGGGAGAGTTATTATGGAAGAGATCAACAAAGGAGGGAAGGTCAGGTTGTTAGTGTGAGTGTTTGAGATTTTATTTTAATAACTGTTTCTGTTTTAAGACAAAATTAAATAAATAAAGGTATAAAAACTAATGCGACAATACCCATAAGCTTTATCAAAATATTCAGAGAAGGACCAGCAGTATCTTTGCATGGGTCTCCTACTGTGTCGCCAACTACTGCTGCTTTATGGTTAGGGCTTCCTTTTCCCCCTAAATTTCCTTCTTCAATGTATTTCTTGGCGTTGTCCCATGCTCCTCCTGAGTTAACCAGGAAAACTGCCAGTAAAAATCCAACTACACTTTTTCCAACTAACAAACCACCCAGGGCTTCTGCTCCAAGAATCATGCCTACTGCTATCGGGCTTGCAATGGCTAAAAATCCAGGCAGTATCATTTCCTTCAAAGCAGCATGGGTGCTTATCTCAATACATTTATTGTAATCGGGCTCTGCCTTTCCTTTTAACAATCCTTTAATCTGCTTGAATTGCCTTCTCACCTCTTCAATCATCTTGAATGCTGCTTTTCCAACAGCCTTTAGAAGCAATGAGCAGAAAACAAATGGCAATAATCCCCCTATAAACAAGCCCACAATAACAGTGGGATTTGCTATGTTGATTATCTTTATGCCGGTTACTTCAGCAAAGCCGACATACAAAACCAAAGAAGTTAAAGCTGCTGAGCCAATTGCAAAACCTTTGCCGATTGCAGCAGTTGTGTTTCCTACGGCATCAAGGCTTTCTGCCCTCTTTCTTACATCCTCCCCCATGTGCGCCATTTCTGCAATCCCCGCAGCATTATCAGCAACAGGACCGTAAGAATCTGCTGCCAGAGTAATGCCTAAAGTTGAGAGCATGCCAACAGATGCAATTGCAACACCATACAATCCTCCAAAGTAATAAGAGCCTAAGATTGCGGCTGAAACAGCCATGACAGGAATTATTGTGCTCCACATTCCTACAGCAAGGCCTTCGATTATATTCGTGGCTGCTCCTGTTTGGGCAGCCTCTGCAATGCCCCTGGTTGGTTTTTTATCTTTTGAGGTGTAATACTCTGTTGATAATCCAATAACAAGCCCTGCAGCCAAGCCAAATAATGCAGCATAAAATATACTGACATCATTAACCATATTGGTTATTATGAAGTAAGAGCCTGCAACCATGATTATAGAAGCAGCAAAAACACCCTTGTTTATTGCATTGTACAAATTTTCTTTCTTTCCTGTTTTTACAAAAAACATTCCTGCTATTGAAGCTAAAATTCCGAATGCACTCAAAGCTAATGGAAGTAAAATAACATTTGAAGCGTTAACAACCTCGTTACTTGCAATAAATGCTGCAACACCAATTGCCATTGCTGCAACAATGCTCTCAACATAGCTCTCAAACAAGTCAGCGCCCATTCCTGCAACATCACCAACATTATCACCTACATTATCTGCTATAACAGCAGGGTTTCTCGGGTCGTCTTCAGGGATTCCTTTTTCAACTTTTCCAACTAGATCTGCGCCTACATCAGCTGCTTTTGTGAAGATTCCTCCTCCGACTCTTGCGAATAATGCAACATAAGAAGCTCCAAAACCAAAACTGAATATTATTTCCGGGTCTCCCCACAACAGGTAAAAAAAAGTAATGCCTAAAACAGCCAATCCTACAACACTAAGGCCCATTACCAAGCCAGAAGAAAATGCTATCTTCAGGCCATCCTGAAGGCTGTTCTTTGCGCCCCATGCAGTTCTTGTATTTGCGTGAGTGGCAATATACATCCCTATTCTTCCTGCGATTGCTGATAAAATGCTTCCTGCAATAAAAGCAATTGCTTTCTTTAAGCCCTCCGGTAAAGTAAAATATAATATTCCTGCAACAAGTATCATGAAAAAAAGCATAACTTCGTATTCCTTGTTTAAAAAAGTCATAGCTCCTTTGTGGATTAAATTGGAGATGCGCTTCATATCCTTAGTTCCAGGGGGTTTTTTCATTATTTTTATCCCTAAGAAAAAAGCAGTAATCAAAGCCAGAACTCCAGCAGCTATAACAAGATTTATTATCAAACAAGTTCACCCCTTTTTTATATGGATTATGTTATTTTTGTTTAAATAAGTTTTGGTTTAAGGAGCTGTGTGTAAAAACTAATTCTCCTATCTAGCGAAATAAGGTTCAATATCAA
>CAZPFO010000026.1:0-10805 GCA_964585935.1 uncultured Methanosarcinales archaeon
ATTCGATTAGTTTTGCCAATTCTCGTTTTTAGGACTCCAGATTTATTGAGTTTAACTGTACATATACGCAAAAGGTTAAATTTCTGGGTTTCAGACCTTTAAATGGCTGAATTTTTAAGTCCAGAGGCTGATTTCCCGTAACCATTCAAAAATAAGAAAACCAAGAAATCTGTTGAAAGAGCACTGGACATGGAGATTCTTGAAAATTTGCCTTTAGAGGCTCTGTAAGGCCAAAACTCTATTTTTATAGCACTGGACATTCACGCGTGAACTATTTAAAGGAGCGTTGATTTTATTAAAAAACTGAGGGTGGTAAAAATAGATGTAATTGAAAAAGTAAAAAGAGAAGCTTTTAGAAGAAGATTAAGCCATAGAACAATCATGACTTATCTTTTTTACATAAAGAAATTCCTTAAGTTCTGCAACAAAGATACTCTAAAAATAACTAAGAAAGATGTTAAAGAGTATCTTTATAGCCTTTCAGGCAGGAATGTTTCCGGGAATACTCTTAATGTTGCTTTGAATTCTGTTAAGTTCATGGTTGAATGGGTTTTGCACAAAAGATGGTATCTTAACATAAAATATTCTAAAACTCCAAAGAGGCTTCCAGTATTCCTTATTAAAGAAGAAGTTAGGATACTGTTGGATGTTATTGAAAATAAAAAACATAGGTTAATGATTAGTCTGATTTATTCTGCTGGGTTAAGGGTTAGTGAATTAGTTCATTTAAGGGTAAGAGATTTTGAGTTTAGCCAGAATTACGCGTGGGTGAGAGATGGTAAAGGTGGTAAGGATAGGGTCTTTATTGTTGCAAAAAGGCTTAAGAGAGATATAATAGGCTGGATAAAAGAGCAGGGATTAAGTTACAGTTCTTACCTATTTAAGGGGAACAATAATGTGCATATAAGCACAAGAACTGTTCAGGAGATTGTTAAAAATGCTGCAAAAAAAGCAAGTATAGAGAAAAACACTCACCCGCATACTTTAAGGCATTCTTTTGCAACACACCTTGTTGAAAATAAGTATGATATTATATCTGTTCAAAGCCTTCTGGGCCATGGAAATGCCGGAACAACAATGACTTATGTGCATGCTACAAAACCAAGAATGATAAATGTTAAAAGCCCTTTTGATAGGCTATAGTGAAAGAAAATTATTTAAACATCAATCCTTAAGATAAGGGCATGCCCAAAAATAAAAGATAATCTAGTCTTTTAATCATCTTGTTTATTTTGATAGTTTTTTCATTTCTTTATATTTTCAAACCAGAGCAGGAAAACCAATCAGAAACTGTTGTTATATTAAGGGGCAAGGTAATTATGCTGATTTTCAAAATCGTGATGAAGGAACAATCATAATAGGTTTTAAGGCTGTTGAGGAAGATATAAATATCGGTGGAGAGGTTCCTACTAAAGTTATGTTGTTCAACTCAAAAAAAATACAGGGGCTTGCTATTTATTATTTGAACACTTTAAGGCTAATTGAAGGTGGGATGCCAACGATGACAACACCCCAGTTGGATTTGTTAGATGGTGTTTTTCATGAAATTGCTTATACTTTCAAGAAAGGAGACGAGCAAAGAATTTATTTTGATGGGAAAAGGATCTCAAAAAGTAAATACTTCCCAACAACCATTGCCCCATTCAGTGGCTTTGCAGTGAAAGAAGAAAAAAATATTTTATATGCTGGCAAGTGGGATATTATGCTTGAGGTTTATGACAGGATGCTGACAGAGGAAGAGATTAAAGATAGTTTGGGCAGTAAAAATTGATATTAAAGGAAAATAACCATTTTAACTATAAAAAACCATAACCAGCGAAAATCAGAGATTTTCTGGCCTTTGTTTTTTCTTTAGGAAAAAACAAAAGCTTTAAATATAACCTCCGTACCCCAGATAGAATGGGTGAAAATTTTTCTTTAGATGAATCACTATAATTTATAGAGTTTTTTAGCTAAAGAGTGAATAGAATGCCCTATATCATGCCCTGGTGGTGTAGCCTGGCTCAGCTTAAAAGGCTGCAGGAACTATCATGAAGCCCTGTCGAGTGTTTTATGCAGAACGGCTTCGACCCGGGTTCAAAAAAGTTTCATAATAAAAACTTTTGAAAGTCCCGGCCAGGGCGTTTACGCTCATGGGCCGGTAGCTCAGCCTGGTAGAGCACCTCACTTTTAACAAAAACGTTTCAATACGTTGAAAGCAATGAGGTGGTCGCGAGTTCGAAACAAAAAGTGCGAAAGCATTTATGGAATGGAAATCTCGTCCGGCCCATTCATAATAACAAGTTAAAATGAAGAAGAAACTTAAAATTGACAAACATATTTTGATACCGAAGCATCTAAAACTGAATGAAAAGGAAAAGCAAAAACTACTAGAGCAATATAATATTTCTGTTAAGGAATTGCCGAGAATACCTAAAACAGATGCTGCAATCGTCTCTCTAGCTGTAAAGCCGGGAGATGTAATCAAAATAATAAGAAAAAGCCAAACTGCAGATGAATCTATTTTTTATAGGGTTGTTGTAAATGTATAAATACTCAAAACTTTTAATACAAAAATATTTTGAAGAGCAGAGTTTTGTTAATTCTGATATTGACAGCTTTAATAATTTCATAGATAATGAGCTGAAAACTATTATTGAGGAAAACAAGGAGATTGCACCAACTATAATCCCCCATAATATTGATGATTTCAGGATTAAGCTGGACAAGATCTGGATGGAGAAGCCGCAAATAACAGAAGCAGATGGATCTATAAGGCCTGTTTATCCTGTTGAAGCCAGGCTGAGAAAGATTACATATTCTGCTCCATGCTTTATCGAGGTATCTGCACATATCAATGGGGTGCAAAGGGAAACATTCACAACCCAGATTGGCAACATACCAATAATGCTGAAGAGCAAATGGTGCCACCTGAACAAACTAAACAGGGAAGAGCTTATAGAACATGGAGAGGATGCTGATGAATCAGGAGGGTATTTTGTTATAAACGGCACAGAGAAGGTTTTAATAACTGTAGAGGACCTGGCTTCCAACAAGCTGTTGATTGAGAAGGATTCTACTGGCCCAAGCAAGCTGATTGGCAAATTATTTTCTGAATATGGCTCATTTAAGATCCCGCATACCTTAGAGAGGATGAAGGATGGCATATTTTATTTAACATTCACGAGGGTTAAAAGAGTTCCGCTGATTATTATATTCAAGGCATTAGGAATGCTTAAGGATGAGGAAATAACAAGATTCATTTCTGCAGAGAAACAGTATGATGAAATTTTGATAAACCTTGTTGAATTCTCAAGTGTAAAAACAGAGGAAGAAGCACTGGACTATATGGCTAAAAAGATCGGCATTACCCAGGCAAAAAATGTAAGAGTAGAGCGTATGAAAGAAATACTTGACAAATATTTACTGCCTCATCTTGGCATCAAGGAAGAAGACAGGATTGCTAAGGCGCATAATTTATGCAAAATTGTGAAAAGATATATCAGGGTCGGAAATGATGAGCTTGGATTGGATGACAAAGACCATTATAAAAATAAAAGATTAAAATTAAGCGGAGATTTGCTGGCGGATTTGCTAAGGCTGAACTTAAAAGTCCTGATTGGCGATTTATTGTATAATTTCCAGAGAATTGTAAAAAGGGGTAAGTTCCCTTCCATCAAGGTCATTATAAGGGAAAAGCTTCTGACGCAGCGTATTTATTCCTCTATGGCAACAGGATCATGGGTTGGGGGGAGGAAAGGTATTTCGCAGAGAATTCAAAGGCTGAATTATCTTGAAACCCTATCACATTTGCAGAGGGTTGTAAGCCCCTTATCAGCATCGCAGGAGAATTTTGAAGCCCGTGAATTGCATGCAACTCACCTTGGAAGGTTATGCCCCATAGAGACACCTGAAGGAACAAACATTGGTCTAAGAAAAAATCTTTCACTGCTATGCTCAATTTCGAATACCTCAGATGAAGGGGATGTTTTAAAATCATTAAAAAATCTCGGATTGAAGGTTTAAAATAAGATGGGAGAAGTTTATCTTAATGGCAAATTTGTAGGCTCTGTTGAGAATTGCAGAGAATTCGCAAGCAGGATTAAAGAGGAGAGGAGAAAAGGGGACCTTACCCAGAATCTAAATGTTTTTTATGATGAGAAAGCAGATGAGATCTATGTTGAGAGTTCGAAAGGCCGCGCAAGAAGGCCTTTGATTGTGGTAAGGGATGGGCATCCTATGCTGACGGAAAGGCACCTTAAACAGCTCGAGAAAAATGAAATTTCATGGTCCGATCTATTGAAGCAGGGAATAGTGGAATACCTTGATGCAGCAGAAGAAGAGAATACATTAGTGGCATTTTTTGAAAAGGATTTGACTCCAGAGCATACCCACCTGGAGATTACCCCTTTAAGCATGTTTGGCATTTGCACTTCTTTAGTTCCGTATGGCAATTTTAACCAGTCAACAAGGCTGAATGCCGGCAGCAAAAACCAGAAACAAGCGCTTGGCATGTATGCTTCCAGTTTTAGCGTAAGGATGGATATGGATGTTAATTTACTGCATACGCCTCAAACTCCTATTGTCCAGACAATCATGCATAGTATTCTTGATTATGAGAAGCATCCTGCTGGCCAGAATATTGTTGTTGCAATAATGAGCTATAAGGGATATAATATGGAGGATGCTATTGTTTTAAACAAAGGGTCTATTGAAAGGGGCATGGGCCGTTCTACTTATTACAGGCCAAGCATAGCAGAGGAATTGAGATATGCTGGTGGCTTGGTTGATGAATTGTGCATTCCTGACAAGGATGTTAAAGGCTATAAGAGCGAAAAGGATTACAGGCTGCTGGAAGAAGATGGAATCATTTATCCAGAGGCAAAGATAAAAGAAGGAGATGTAATGATTGGCAAGACTTCACCGCCGCGTTTCTTGAGCTCATTGGAAGAGTATAACCTGGCAGCAGGAACAAGACGTGAAAGCTCTGTAACTGTGAAACACGGCGAGAAAGGAGTTGTTGATTTTGTTTTATTAACTGAAAATGAAGAAGGCAATAAACTAATCCAGGCGCGTATAAGAGACGAGAGGATCCCGGAGATTGGAGATAAGTTTACATCAAGGCATGGCCAAAAAGGAGTTATTGGCTTAATAGTGCCTGAATCTGATATGCCATTTTCCGCATCAGGCATAAGGCCGGATTTAATTTTTTCCCCTCATGGCATCCCTTCAAGAATGACTATAAGCCATTTAATTGAGCTACTGGCCGGTAAAGTGGGTGCCTTATCAGGAAGATACATTAATGGGACAACTTTTGACGCAGAGCCAGAGGAAAAATTAAGAAAAGAGCTTTTAAGCCTGGGCTTTAGGGAAAATGGTGTTGAAACTTTATACGATGGAGAGTCAGGAGAGCAATTGCAGGCAAAAATATTTGTAGGCAGCATGTATTATTTAAAATTAAAACATCTTGTAGCAAACAAGCTGCATTCCAGGGCTCGCGGCCCAATACAGCTGTTGACGAGACAGCCAACAGAAGGACGTGCAAAAGAAGGCGGCTTAAGACTCGGAGAGATGGAGAAAGACACTTTTGTGGCGCATGGAGCGTCATTGCTGTTGAAGGAGAGATTTGATTCAGATAAAACAGTTGTGCCTGTATGCGAAAGCTGCGGGGTTATTGCTATAAAGGATGAATTCAAAAATAAGTCTTACTGCCCTATATGCGGAGAGAATGTCGAGATAAATGATGTCGAGATAAGCTACGCATTCAAGCTTATACTTGATGAGCTGAAATCATTGTGCTTTTATCCAAAATTGGAATTGCAAAGCAAGTATTGATTAAAAAATGGCTAAAGAAACAAAGAAAGAAAAAACTGAAGCAGAAGCTAAAGAGCCCGAGGTTAAAGAGGAAGAAGTAGCTGAAGAAGCTGTAGAAGCAAAGGAAGATTTATCAGCTGAGTCTGAAGAAGATCCAACAAAGGAAGCATCTGCAGGGGAAAAAGCTGAAGGTACAGAAGAAAAGGCTGAAGGTACAGAAGAAAAGGCTGCAGGGGAAAAAGGCGAAAAAGCTAAAGAAGAGAGGATAGAACCCCAGGAACATTATGTATTCAAGCAGGTAAAGAGCATTACATTCTCGGTTTTGTCCCCTATACTCATAAAAAAGATGGCTTCTGCCAAAGTCGTTACACCGGAACTTTATGATAAAGAAGGATATCCTGTGGATGGCGGTTTGATGGATATAAGGCTGGGAGTCATTGATCCTGGCTTAAGATGCAAGACATGCGGCTCAAAATTAAAGGAATGTATAGGCCATTTTGGGTATATTGAGCTGGCAAGGTCTATAGTGCATATAAAATTCGTTAGCCTGCTTTTGAATATGCTTAAATCTACATGCCGGGACTGCGGCAGGGTTTTAATACCCCAGAACAAGATAAAAAAGTATAAGGAAGTTCTGGATGAGGTAGATAAGGAAAAAGGCGTAGAAGATAGAAGAAAAAAAGTAAAAGACATCATAACAAATTTAAAAACAATAAACAAGTGCCCTCATTGCAAGGCAAGGCAGCAGAAAATAACACTTGAAAAGCCAACAACATTCTTCGAGAATCAAAAAAGGATAAGCCCAATCGAAGTAAGGACAAGGCTTGAAAAAATACCTGATGAAGATTGTGAATTATTCGGAATGGTACCTGCGCATGCAAGGCCTGAGTGGATGATACTAACAGTGCTGCCAATACCGCCTGTTACAATGAGGCCGTCTATTACGCTTGAATCAGGCGAGAGAAGCGAAGATGACTTAACACATAAAATGGGAGACATTGTGAGGATAAACCAGAGATTATTTGAGAATATCAATGCAGGCGCTCCAGAGATCATTGTGGAAGATTTATGGGATCTGCTTCAGTACCACGTAACAACTTTCTTTGACAATAATATCGCGCAATTGCCTCCTGCAAGGCACCGTTCTGGCCAGCCATTGAAGACACTTACAGAGAGGATAAAGAGCAAGGAAGGAAGGATAAGGCATAATTTAGCCGGGAAAAGAACTAATTTCTCAGCAAGAACTGTAATAAGCCCTGATCCTATGCTGAAGCTTAACGAGGTTGGTGTTCCGGATGTGGTGGCTTTAAAACTTACTGTCCCTGAAAGAGTTAATGAATGGAATATTGCTTATTTAAAAAAATTTGTTGAAAATGGACCTGACAAATATCCTGGTGCAAACTATATAATAAGGCCGGATGGAAAAAAGAAAAAGATAACAGACGAAACAAAGGAGGCTAGTCTGGAAGAGGTTCAGCCAGGATACATAGTTGAAAGGCATCTAATGGACGGCGACATAGCTATTTTCAACAGGCAGCCAAGCCTTCACAGAATGTCCATGATGTGCCACAGGATCAAGGTGCTGCCAGGTAAAACTCTAAGGCTGAATCCTGCTGTCTGCCACCCTTACAATGCAGATTTTGATGGGGATGAAATGAACCTGCATATACCTCAAACAGAGGAGGCAAAGGCAGAAGCAGAGATGCTGCTGGAGGTACAAAACCAGCTGATTTCCTTAAGATATGGCCTGAGCATTATAGGATGTGTGCAGGATGCAATCTCTGGAAATTACATTTTGACAAAAAACTTTACTTTAAACAGGCAGGAAGCAGTTGATTTATTAGCTGTAACAGGCATAGAAGATTTTTCAAAACTGCCAAAAAAAGAAAAGATAGACGGCAGGGAGGTTTTCTCAGCTTTGATACCTGATGATTTCAATTTTACAGGAAAGACGAAAAAGGACGATGAGGTAGTTATCAAGGATGGGAAATTAATAGAAGGCTATATGGACAGGAATAATCTTGGGGAGGGTTCAGGCCTGTTATTGAGGAATATTCATAAAAAATACGGTAAAAATGCAACAATAGAGATACTGGGGAATATTTTCAGGTTGGGCATATTTGTCCTGCTTAAGCATGGCCTGACAATAGCGCTTTCAGATACTGATTTGCCGGAAAAGGCAAGGCTTAAGATTAAAGAAACCCTTGGTAATGCAAAAAAAGAAGTTGATGGGCTTATTAAGCTTTATTATGACAATAAGCTGGATGCATTTCCCGGCAAGACATTGAGGGAAACAGTAGAACTTAGGATATTGGAAATGTTAAACAAAGCAAGGAATAGCACAGGAGAGACAGTGGCGGAAGAAGCAGACAAGACAAGCCATACAATGATAATGGCTGATAGCGGCGCAAGAGGGAATTTACTGAACCTGGCGCAAATGGCAGCGTGCGCCGGCCAGCAGGCTATGAGGGGAAAGAGGATAGAGAAAGGATTCAGTGATAGGACATTATCATGCTTTAAAAAAGGAGACTTGAGCCCTGAAGCGCACGGCTTTATCAGCAATGGATTTAAAAATGGATTAACGCCTTATGAATTTTTCTTTGGAGCAGTTACTGGAAGAGACAGCCTGATGGATACTGCATTAAGAACGCCTAAATCTGGTTATCTATACAGGAGACTGGCGAATGCAATGCAGGATTTAAAAGTCGAATATGACGATACAGTCAGGGATGCTGCAAATAGAATAATACAATTCAATTATGGTGAGGACAGCATAGATGTCTCAAAATCTGAAAATGGCATCCTGAATGTTAAAAGAATTATAAAAACAGTGGGAGTATAAAATGAGCATTTATAATGAGTATAAAGACAAGCTTACACCTAAAATGATCAACAGTATAAAAGAATACCTGAAAGATAAAAAAGTAAGCGATGCTAAATTGAGGAAAATACTGGAACAGACAGTGGCGGAGTATGTAGAAGCAAAAGTCCATGCAGGGGAATGTGTCGGTTTAGTGGCAGCAGAATCCATTGGCGAGCCAGGAACGCAGATGACATTAAACACTTTCCATTTTGCAGGCGTTGCAGAAATGAACATAACATTAGGATTGCCAAGGATAATAGAAATATTGGACGGGAGAAAGAAAATCACTACCCCTATGATTGAGATTTACCTGAAAAAGCCTTACTCAACCGGGAAGAATATTAAGGAACTTGCCCAGTCTATAAAAGAAACAAAAGTAGAGGAAATCTCGGATGAATTTTTGATCAGCCTTGTTGAATCAACAATAACTATAATACTGGATAAGATAAAGATAAAAGAGCTGGAAATCACTCCCGCTAATATTGCAGCTGCTATTTCAAAACAATCAAAAGGATTCTCAGTCAAAGTGGATAAAGAAGGAAGCTCAATAATACTGAAATCAAGATCAAAAGAAGAAAGCTTAAATGATGTTTACAAAGCAAAGGAAAAAGTAAAGGAAGTTCGCGTAAAGGGAATAAAAAGTATCTCGCAGGTATTGCCTGTAAAGAGGGGGGAGGAGTTCGTAATCATAACTGCAGGGTCCAACCTGAAAGATATCCTGCAGCTGGACGAGGTTGACACTTTCAGAACAACAACCAATAACCTGTCTGAAATCCAGGATGTTTTTGGCATAGAGGCCGCAAGGCAGGCAATTGTGGATGAAGTGTCTAAAGTTATAGAAAACCAGGGCCTTAATGTAGATGTAAGGCATATAATGCTGGTTGCAGATACTATGTGCGTTTCAGGATTTGTAAAAGGCATAACAAGGTATGGGATAGTTTCTGAAAAGGCTTCTGTTTTGGCTAGAGCGAGTTTCGAAACACCGATAAAGCACATAATCAATGCTGCCCTTATAGGCGAAGTTGACAACCTGAATTCTGTTGTGGAGAACGTTATGCTCAACCAGCCAGTTCCTGTTGGTACAGGATTGCCTAGCCTGATTACGAAAGTAAGGGAAAAAGTAGAAAAGTAAATTTAAAAGGAAAAAAATTAATTGATAAAAATGCCAAAGAAAACTTTAACATCAACTGAGATAAAGAAGATGCTGAAAGAGAAAAATCTGGTTATAGGCACAGAGAGGACTATGAAAAACCTTAAACTAGGCAAAGTTGACAAAGTGATTGTTACATCAAATTGCTCTGGAAAAATCCAGAAAGATATAGACTATTATGCCGGGCTTGGAAAAGCAGAAGTTTTGAAAATAAAGTATCCTAATGAGGAATTGGGAATTATGTGCAAGAAGCCGTTTGCTATTTCTGTTTTATCTATTCTAAAAGGTGCGACTAAGTGACTAAGATAAAGTACGACGCTGATATGATGAAGATAATGGCTCTTTTTGAGAGCAGCACAGGAGCTAAATTAAAAGACTGTATATCGAATGAGAGGCTTATTTTTATTGTTGAGGAAAATGAGATAGGAAAGGCTATAGGCAAGGGGGGCAGCAACATCAGAAGGCTCGAGACCCTTTTGAATAAGAAAGTAAAGGTTGTCGGATTTAGCAATGATGTTCTGCAATTCATAAAAAATTTATTGTATCCATTGCAGATTGTGAATATAGAAAATAATGAGGGGATGGTTACCATAACAGGGCCTGACACAAAGACAAAAGCCCTGATAATAGGCAGGGACAAGCAAAACTTAAACAATCTGACAGGGATAGTTAAGAGGTATTTTGATATTAAGGAGATTAAAGTCATATAGCAAAACCAATGCAAATCACAGATTTGCAAGGTATTTGAAAATCTTGGATTTTCAAAACCAACGAAAATCTTACGATTTTCGAGGTATTTGAAATTGCGAAGCAATTTCAAAACATTTAAAAACCCTTCAGAATTCCTTTTTAAGGCAAAATGGGAAAAAAAGCTAGAGGATTGGGCGCTGGGAAAAAACTCAGGCGTAAAAGGCATAAGAGCAGATGGATGGACAAGTATTACACTTCCAGGACTCTTAGGCTTAGGCAGAAATCTGATCCGCTAGGCGGAGCTTCAAT
>CAZPFO010000026.1:10815-18604 GCA_964585935.1 uncultured Methanosarcinales archaeon
ATTTATATGTATGACGCCTTCGGTAACAATTTCAGATCTGGTGCGTGACGTAAAAAACAACTCTTCGAGGTTTATCAATAACAAGAAATTTGTGAAAGGTAGATTTTCTTGGCAGAACGGGTTCGGCGCATTTACATATTCCCATTCACAGCTAGACAATGTACAAGCAAATAACTGCTTTCTGCCCAGGGGATGGGGCAACTAAGCTCATAGATGAGCACGATGAGGTGTTAGTTGAGTGTATTGGAGGCTCAATGGGCAAATCAAAAGGAGATATTCCAGGGGTTCGGTGGCAGGTTATCAAGGTTAATGATCAAAGTTTGAATGCATTGTTAAAAGGTAAGATAGAAAAGGCAAGAAAATGAGCGAAATAAAGGCTTTTAACAGATGGGATACATCGGATATAAAAGTAGATGATGTAGGATTAAAAGATTATATTGTTCTTGCCCCAAGGATAGTTCCAAGAACAGGCGCAAGATATGCCGGAAACAGGTTTCATAAAAGCAAGGTTTTCATTGTTGAGAGGTTCATGAACAAGATAATGGTTCCAGGCCATAAGTCAAAAAAACATTTCAAATCAAGCAGCCATATAACAGGCAAGGCTTCCAAAGCTTATGATATCACTGAGAAAGTTTTCAGGGTTATTGAGACCCGGACAAAAGAAAACCCGATAAAGGTCTTTGTAAAGGCTCTTGAGAATGCTTCTCAGCGTGAGGAAATCATCACTATTGAATATGGCGGAGCCCGTTACCCTAAATCAGTTGAATGTGCCCCTCAGAGAAGGGTTGACTTAGCTTTGAGGCACATGACCCAGGGCTCTTATCATAAATCATTCAATTCCAAGAAAATGATTGAAGAATGCCTTGCAGATGAGATAATAAATGCCTACAAATTAAGCTCTGCTTCTAATGCGATTGCCAAGAAGCTGGAAGTTGAAAGGCAAGCTGATGCTTCTAGGTAAAGGGTTAAAAAAGAATCTATCTTTTACCGCCATTGTAATCTGCCATATAGTTCCCTTTTACTAATTCTCCCTTCGCAATTTCAATATTTTTTTTGGCTTTTTCAACATTATCCTGAAATGCTTTTTTTTGCTCAGTATTCAATTCAACATCAACAATCTTTTCTATACCATTCTGCCCTAAAACAATAGGAACCCCCATAAAAACACCCTTTGCGCCATATTCCCCATCAAGATAAACAGAGCACGGCAATACTTTTCTTTTATCTTTGACCATTGCATCTACCATTTCAACAATAGAAGCAGCAGGCGCATGATATGCAGAGCCTTTCTTAAGCAACTTTACTATTTCTCCCCCACCATATCTTGTTTTTTCCTCAATTTCAGCAATATCCTCTTTATCTAAAAGCTGCGTCATTGGAATTCCTCCTACGCTTGCATATTGGCTTAAGGGGATCATCTCGTCGCCATGTCCGCCAAGAACCATTGCGACTATATTTTCAGGAGAAACATCTAACTTTTTAGCAATATTATAAGGAAACCTTGTTGAATCAAGAATTCCTGCCATCCCAATAACTTTCTGTCTTTGAAATTGATTCACAGCCGCTGCTGCATAGCACATAGTATCTAAAGGGTTAGTTACAACTATTACAGTAGACTCAGGAGAATATTTTGCTGTATTCTGACTAGCTTCAGCAACAATTGATGTATTTTTCTTTAATAAATCATCTCTTGACATTCCAGGTTGTCTTGCAAAGCCAGCCGTTATAACAACAATATCCGAATTTGCAATATCTGCATAGTCATCTGTTCCAGATATCCTGATATTTTTGCCAGTGACATAAGAACGCTGCCTCATATCAAGCGCTTTACCTTTAGGCATGTCTTTTTCAATATCCAATAAAACAATTTCACCCAGTTCTTGATTAACCAAATCAGCAGCAACATGCTCGCCAACATTGCCTGCTCCAATCACGCTAATTTTATTTTGCTTTTGCATACATATCCCCCCTTAAATGAGGGATATTTAATTTATTTATAAAATTAATTGAATTTTAAGCGAAATGCAACGGAGCGAACCGACTAAAATCTGTTAAATGCCCCTACAACCGAATGGAGGAGAATATAATGTGATTGAGCACTGCAGTGAATCTAGGAGCGGAAGAGTAAATTTTTTTGGCTTTTTAATTATATTTATAAAGAGAATACTATTTTGAAATGGTTGAATTAATAGCTTGTTTTTGTCTTTTTTATTTCTTTTTATGTTGATTATAAATGAAATATTTGAATTTATTTTTAATTCGATAAAGATATATAAATACAACAATAATTATAGCCTATATGGGAGATAATAGAATTTATATTGGAGTATTCTTAATTTCATTGGCGACTTTAGCGTTAGAGATTAGCTTGATTAGGTTCTTTTCTATAGCGCAATGGTATCATTTTGCATTTATGGTGGTGAGTATAGCGTTGTTTGGTATTGCAGCTTCTGGAACTTTTTTAACAATAAAGAAGGTTAAGGACCCTTTATTTTTTTCATCAATCTTATTTTCTTTGTCGGTTTTAATTGGTTTTTTTATTACAAATAATGTTGTGTTTGACCCTTTTAAAGCAGTTTTAAATTTTAGCCATGTTTTTGTTTTGTTGGTTTACTATATTTTTCTAGGGCTTCCTTTTTTCTTTTTTGGTATAATAATTGCATTTCTTTTCTTAAAATTTCAAAAAAAGGCAGGAAAAATTTATTTTTACAATATGTTTGGATCGGCTGTAGGAATTTTAGCTGCGTTATTTCTTATTTTATATTTTGACATAAAAGCGATATTGGTTATTTCATTAATAGGTTTGATTTCTTCATTATTTTTCATTGGTAATGTTAATAAGTATAAGAAGAAACTTGTTTTTTTGTTGGTTGTGGTTAATTTATTGTTATTTTTTGTGCCTTTGGAAATAAATATTTCGGAGTACAAAGAATTGAGTCAAGCTTTAAATGTTCCTAGCTCTAGATTAATTGATACAAGATATAATTCATTTTCAAGAGTGGATGTGGTTGAAAGTTCTTTTACAAGATATGCTCCGGGATTAAGCCCCACTTTTAGTAAAACATTGCCGGCACAAATAGGTGTAATGGTAGATGCTGGTAATATGAACTCTATCACTAAATATGAAAATCTTGATTTTGTTGATTATTTGCCTTCCTCAATTCCATATTTCTTGAATAAAGATAAGAGAACGTTGGTCATAAATTCTGGTGGTGGTTTAGATGTTTTAGTAGCGTTAAAAAACAATGCTACTGTGACGGCTGTGGAATCAAATCCTACTGTCATTGATTTGATAAAAGATGAGTATGCAGATTATTCTGGGAATATTTATAATAAAGCAGATGTAATCTGGGGTGAGGGCAGGAGCTTTATTAAAGGGAATGAAGAAAAGTTTGACATTATCGTGGTTTCTTTGGCAGGTAATGTTTTGAGTGGCGAGGCGGGAATTTCTGGTTTGAGTGAAAATTATCTGCTTACTAAGGAGGCTTTTGAAGATTATTATGGTGCTTTGAGTGATGAAGGTATTTTAGTGATTACAAGATGGCTTCTGTTTCCACCGAGGGAAAGCTTAAGGTTGTTTTCTTTGGCTTTAGAAATTGATGAGGGGGCAAAAAAGATAGCCATGTTTAGGAGCTGGACAACAATTACATTAGTATTGTCTAAACGTGATTTAGATCATGGGACTATGGAAAAAATTAAGAATTTTTCTGAAAAAAATAAATTTGATATTATTTATTTGCCCTCAGCTTTTTCTCCAAATAAAAATCTTAAGTTTGAGGAGCCTTATTATTATAATGCTATGCAAAACTTATTGAGGGATAAAAATGAATTTCACAAAAACTATATTTTTGATGTAAGTCCCGTAGTTGATGATAAGCCTTTTTATTTTAATTTCTTTAAAATCTCGAAAATTAAAGAATTATATAATGTTATTGGCCAGAAATGGAATCCTTTTTTTGATTCAGGATTTTTGCTCTTTTTTATTTTAATTCAGACCTTTATTTTAACATTGATCTTTATTTTATTGCCAGTAAAATTTTTTAGTAGAGATAAAAAAATAGAAAAAATAGCATTAGTTTATTTCTTTGCAATTGGTTTAAGTTATTTATTTATAGAAGTTGTGCTGATACAGAAATTTATTTTATTTTTAGGACATGTTGTTTTTTCTTCCTCCGTAGTTATATTCGCAATGCTTTTATTTTCTAGTTTGGGTGCCTTGTACTCAGGAAGGATTAAGAAATTAAATAAAATCATTTTTATAATTTTTATTTTGGTTATTTGTTATATCTTTCTATTGGATTTTGTTTTTGATTTATTTATTTCTTTGAGTTTTTTTTCAAGGATAATATTGAGTATAGTAATAATAGCGCCATTAGGATTTTTTATGGGTTTTCCATTCCCTTGGGGGATAAGAATGATAAAGAAAGAGCTTATAGCCTGGGCGTGGGCTGTTAATGGAAGTGCTTCGGTTTTAAGTCCTATATTGGCTATTCTTCTTGCACTTTTTTTTGGTTATAATGCTGTTTTGTTTTTAGCTGCTGTTCTTTATTTAGTTGGGCTGTTGAGTACTAAAAGAATTTCTACTTTTTGAGTAAATGCTTGTCGAAAAATTCCAAGACTTTCTTTTCATATTCTTTTGTTTTTAATGCATGCGCTTGACCATGATCAGCGTTCTCAATAATCCATAGTTCTGTATCAGGATTAGCTTCATGTAAAAGTATCGAGTGTTTTACACTGATTTGGGAATCTTTTTCTCCATGTATAAGTAATATTGGTGCCTGGGCATACTTTATTGCGTTTTTAGGGGATACACTATTTATATCTATATTATACAACAATTTAGCAAATAGCTTGGTTGTCCATATGAATGGGTACTTAAGAAAGAAAAATGGTCTGTACATATCATTAACCATTAAATCCAATTCTGCGTATGGAGAATCTGCTACTATTGCTTTTATATCTTTATTATTATCCATTATAATGGCAGAAGCGCCCAATGAAAATCCAATGGCGCCTATATTTTCAATATCCTTTTCTTTTAGGTACTGTACAGCGGCCTGCATGTCCTTTTTTTCATGAAAACCAACAGAAGTGAATTTACCTTCGCTTTCACCAAGATATCTAAAATCAAAAAATAATAGATTATAATGTTTATGCAAAAATGGAGCAAATCCTAGAACATTACCTTTGTCAAATGGATAACCATGCGCCACTATTATTGCTGAATTTGAGTAATTAGAAGGAATAAACCACCCTTTTAATGTTATGTTGTCTTTAGTCTTTAATGTAACTTGCTCATATTCTAAATTAAAATCTGATGGTTTTGCAGCACTGATATACTTTCTTGGATGGGTTGAGATGTAAACAGTGTAAAATGATATGAAAATTATAATAAAGATGATAGATATGGTTATAAATAATAATTTATTTATCATTGTTGTGCCTTCCCAGTCAATGGCACAAACCTAACTCCAGTTATGAATTCTGTTTCTGTTTCGTCTCCTTTTTTAGTTACTATGGTTAAGGTTTGGAATCTTAAAGTAGAGCCTAATGGAATTATTAGTTTGCCGCTGTCTTTTAATTGTTGCAATAGAAAGGGAGGTATATGGTTAGCTGCTGCAGTTACAATGATTGCATCAAAAGGTGCTTGCTCCTCCCAACCAAAATAGCCATCAGCATTTTTTACTTTTACATTTTCATAGCCTAAGCTATTTAGTCTGTTTTCAGCTGAGGTTGCTAAAGATTCAATTATCTCTATAGTGTAGACTTCTTTTACAAGTCCTGCTAAAACTGCTGCTTGATAGCCAGAACCAGTGCCTATCTCTAATATTTTATCATTTTTATCTACTTCTAAGCTTTGAGTCATCAGTGCTACAATATAAGGTTGAGATATGGTTTGTTTGTGGCCAATTGGTAATGGATGGTCACTATATGCCTGGTCAATCAGATTGCGTGGAACAAATTTATGTCTTTGTACTTTATTCATGACATCTAAGACCTTTTCATCAGTTATATCTCTGCTTTTTAATTGGTGCTCAACCATATCTTTTCTTGCTTGGGTGTATTCATCAGGTTCCTCACCTTCTTTTTTCTCTTCAAGTTCTTTTTCTTCAATATAGTTTTTTAGAACAAATTTATTTTTGTTTGATATGAAGATGGCAACAATAATGAGTACTATTAAGATTGAAATTATTTTTTTACTATTTTTTTTATTTTTCATTA
This sequence comes from uncultured Methanosarcinales archaeon, assembly GCA_964585935.1. Lineage (GTDB taxonomy): Archaea > Nanobdellota > Nanobdellia > Woesearchaeales > GW2011-AR4 > BS150m-G64. Next base: position 17,038 of record CAZPFO010000026.1, read on the forward strand.
TATGTTAATATAATATACTCTATATATAAATTAATCGACTAATTTTTATTTTTCCACTATTAACTAATTGGTATAAATTTCATATAATCAATTCTGTCGAAGGTGGACAATATGTGCGTAGCACGAACTCCCCTTTTTTTATTTTTAGAACTTAAACACAATTGAATATAATACCTATTTCACGCAATCCCTGCTTATACACTCACAAATACCCTTCCAAAAGAACATCCTTTCCAATCTTCATTGTTTTTATGTTTTTCAGCTTGACTGCCTTGTCTATGTTGGTTATGCCTAAGTTCCCTATTGCTTCTAATCCATTTCCTACTATTTTAGGGGCTGTGAATATCAAGAGTTTATCTGCAATCCTGTCTTTTATTGCTGAGCTGTTTAACTGAGACCCTCCTTCGATCATAAGAGAGGTAATCTCTTTCTTGCCCAATTCTTTCATAAGCTCTTTTAAATCTACCATTCCTCTTTTTGAGTTAAGAACAATAACATTGACGCCTTTCTGATAGAATTTATTTATCTTGGCTTTTGGAGCCTTGTTAGTTGTTGCAATTATTAATTTTGATGGCTGTTTCATCAGGTTGCATTTCATTGGCGTCTTTAATTCAGAGTCAATCACGACTTTCATCGGGTCAGTGCCATTTTTAACCATCCTAGGAGTTAATTTGGGGTCGTCTTTTAAGACTGTGTTAATCCCGATCATAACAGCATCAAGATCCGATCTTAGCTGATGCACGTATTTTCTTGCCTCTCTTCCGGTTATGTATTTGGAGTCTCCCGTCCTTGTGGCAATCTTGCCGTCCATGCTCATAGCTACCTTTAAGACAACAAAAGGCCTTTTTGTTTTCATATACTTTAAATAAATCTCATTCACTTTTTTGGCTTCTTTTTCCAGAATGTTTATTTTGGTCTTTATGCCCCTGAATTTCAACTCTTTAAAGCCTTCTACCAGGGGATTAGGGTCATACATGCCTATAATCACTTCCCTGATGCCAGCCTCAACAATCTTCTCAGTGCATGGGGGAGTTTTGCCCCAGTGAGAGCAAGGCTCGATGTTAATGTACATTGCAGCATTTGCTACTTTTTTGCCTGCGCTCTTTATCGCATTAATTTCAGCATGCTCTGTTCCATACTGCTTATGATAGCCGCGGCCTACTATTTTGCCCCTTTTTACTATCAGGCAGCCAACCAATGGGTTCGGGCTTACAAGACCTTTTCCTTTCTCAGCTACCTTTATAGTCATTTCCATGTATTTTTTATGTGAAATCATCTAAAAAACCACCTGTTAAGAAGAAAATCAAAGTGTTATATAAATATATTTGTTATAATTTAAGGATAACGAAAAAGAGTTTTAAATAGGCGGTTGGAAGTAATCTTTTCTCATTACAGCATCTCTTAAAAGTTTAAGGTAATTATCCACTAATTTATCCAGCTCTACGATTTTATGGCATTTATAAAGCCCGTATCCATTCTCTTCAGCCGTTATTTTAATATCTTGTTCAGAAGGGAGCTGTGTGTAAAAACTAATTCTCCTATCTAGCGAAATAAGGTTCAATATCAA
>CAZPFO010000027.1:0-16210 GCA_964585935.1 uncultured Methanosarcinales archaeon
AACTAAAGAATTAAAGAATATGGATATTACAGTAGGAACTACCCATAGATTTCAGGGAGATGAAAAAGATATAATTATCTTCTCACCAGCAATATCGCAGGATATAAAGCAAACAACACTTAATTGGATTCACGCAACCACGCAATTGTTGAATGTTGCTATTACAAGAGCAAGAAGTGTCCTCCTGATTGTAGGTGATAAGAAAAAATGTAATGAGGCTGGAGGTTTTCTTAAAAGTTTATTAGAACATGCTGAATCTAAGAAACAGTTAGATGTTAATTTTGATTCTCCCGTTGAAGAAAAATTATTCAAACAACTAACTAAAGAGAGAATTAAAGTTCTTCCCCAATATGAAACAAAAATAAGAGGAAAGAAACCTTATCGGCTTGATTTTGCTTTGTTCATAAATGACAATAAATATGATGTTGAAGTTGATGGTGATAAAGCCCATTCTCAAAAAATTGAATCTGATATTTTACGAGATATTCATCTCAGAATGGATGGGTGGAAAGTAAGAAGATTTCAAGCGAGCGAAATTCATAACAATCTTAATAAAGTAATTGAAGAAATAAAAAGACTTTGTTAACGAGAGAGCCCTTATTCTTAACTTTACACTGGAAAACTACGGCGACAACTGGATTTACGGCAGGTTTTCGAGCTTTTCGGTCAAAATCCGCCAGAACTTCGTAACTAAAGAAGGATATAACAAGTTTAACTGATATTGTTTACTTTTTCTCTCCAGACGCCTTATGCCCAAACAATATGCCTGAAAGGATATTCAATGCCCATGCCTGTAGAACATTGATATGGTACAATTCGCCAAATATAAAATTCCAAAGCCACATTACAGGAAAAGCCAATATTAGGCCAACTATAATGCTAAGCAGTATCACAAGAAACATCGTATAGCCTATCTCGATTATTCTCCCCAGGATAGGGACTTTCTTTAAAATTGCCATTTTAAAAAGATAAGGGTAAGCGTATTTAAACTTTTTGTTCTACTGTCCCAAGACAAGGATATCTCCTTCCACTATCTTTTTTATTTTGCCGTCCTTCAACTTCAATATCAGATTGCAATCACTATCAACTTCAACTGCCTTGCCATAAAATTCTTTTTTTAAAGTGACTACTTTGATATTCTTACCGACAGTATCGCAATAACGTTTCCATTCACTTAATATTTTTTCATATTTTTTATTTTTATATTGAGAGTATAATATATCAAATTCTTTCAAAAACTGTTTTAATATCCTATTTTTATCTACTTGCCTTCCTAATTGACTTTTTAATGATATAGCAATATCTTTGATTTCTTTTGGAAATTCGCCTTGATTAACATTTATCCCCACACCAACAACAACATAATTCTTTTTACCAAAGAAACTCTCAGTCAAAATACCGCATAACTTTTTCTTATTTATATGAACATCGTTAGGCCATTTTATCTTAGTTTTCAGCCCAGTAATTCTCTCTACAGCTTTAACAACGCTTATTGCAGCTATAAAAGTAAGATATTTTACCTTATTAATATCTTTCTCATTTAATAAAACAGAAAAATAAAGCCCCCCTTCAGAAGAAACCCATTTTCTTTTGAATCTTCCTCTGCCCCTTGTCTGCTCATTAGCAACAATAACCGCATTAGAAATTCCTTTTTCAGCCAGCCCTTTTGACTTTTCATTGGTAGAGCTTATTTTTTTAAAATAGTACAGCTTCATCAAAACATACCTTCATTCTGCTCCATCGAGTCCTGCCTGCCTGCTGCAACCCATTGATTTTGCCTTGTACTAATCGGCTTTTGCTTCTTTTCCAGATACTTGGAAACAGCAGTCGTGACAACTAGTATCTTCTGGCCGTTCTTTAATTCTCTCCGTGTTTTCCTTTCCTTCTTGATATTCTCTAAAATTTTATTTTCCTCAATAAAAGAGGTGGTCATTTTTCCCTTAATAAAATTCTTATTGTTCAAAACAGCCTTATGAAAAGGGATTGTAGTTTTCACGCCTTCAATCATATACTCATTCAGTGCCCCCCTCATCCTGGCAATTGCCTCTTGCCTTGTCTTGCCGCTGCATATAAGCAGGGTTAATAAAGAATCAAAATGGGGAACTACCCTGTGCCCAGCATGGCACGCACTGCTTACCCTTATGCCTGGCCCTCCAGGAGGCAGATAATTATCTATAGTGCCTGTAGAAGGCAAAAAATCTTCAGCAGGATCCTCTGCATTTATCCTGCACTCGATAGCAAAACCATTGATTTTGATGTCTTCTTGTTTAAACGCAAGCTTTGCGCCAGCAGCCAATTTAATCTGCTCCTTGACTAAATCAACACCGGTAACCATCTCTGTTATGCCATGCTCTACCTGTATTCTTGTGTTCATCTCGATAAAATAATAATTATTGTCCTTGTCAAGCAAAAATTCCACTGTTCCTGCCCCCCTGTACTTTACAGCAGAGACTGCCCTTACAGCAGCATCGCCCATCTTTTCCCTCATCTCGTCTGTTAAGGCCATTGAAGGAGCCTCCTCAATTAGTTTCTGGTGCCTTCTTTGTATCGTACAATCTCTCTCACCTAAATGAACCACCTTGCCATATTTGTCAGCCAGAATCTGGAATTCAATATGTTTTGTATTCTCTAGATATTTTTCAATGTATAGATCCTTATTGCCGAAAGCAGAGTTAGCCTCTGACTGCGCCTCTTCAAAAAACTTATCCATCTCTTCTTCACTGTTAACTATTCTCATACCCTTTCCCCCGCCACCTGCAACCGCCTTCAAAATGATGGGATAACTGGTTTTACTTGCTATTTTTATAGCTTGTTTCTTATTCTTTACAATTCCTGATCCAGGCAATACAGGAACACCATGCTTTGCCATCTTTTCTCTTGCCCTTACTTTATCACCTAATGCGCTTATTATCTGTGAGGAAGGGCCAATAAACTCTATTCTGCTCTTTTCACACAGCTTGGCAAAATCTGCATTCTCAGACAAAAAGCCATAACCTGGATGAACAGCCTCTGCCTTTGCTTTTTTGGCTATTTCAACTATTTTCTTTATATTCAAATACTCAGGACTAGAGCCAATGCAATATGCCTTATCAGCAAATTTAACAGCCAATGAATTCTTATCAGTGGTTGCATAGACCATCTCCACCCCCACGCCCAATTCCCTGCAGGCTCTTATAACCCTTAAAGCTATCTCTCCACGGTTGGCTATTAGGATTTTTTTAAACACCTTCTCTTTTCCCAAAACAGTATAATCTTTCTCTACCCCTGTTGTTGCTCCAAAACTCTTCAGCACAGCATTCAAAAGGGAAGGAGATTGTTTATCAGAAACTATCTCTTTTAATTTGCCCTCATCAATATTGGGCAATTTCCTCATTAGGTTGGATGTTATTAAGTCGCCTACTTTCACATTGCCTGGCTTCTTCTTCTCCAATGAAACTAAATGTGACTTGATAACTGATTCTACCTCATTATAAATCAAAGGCGCCTTTTTCTTGAACCCCCTGACAAGTTTTCTTGAATGCCTATAGCTTGCTGCTAAAGGATTTAATATTTTATTTAGAAAAAATACTACTTGTTTCTCTGTTTTTCTGCGTAATTTTCCATTATTGCTCTTCCCCATCTGGCCTAAAGAAGCCTTTTTCCCTATATAAAGATTGCGGTATGTCTTTTTTATATTTGATCAAAACAATTTCGAAACCTGTAAAAAATCCAGATTTTTTATGGGGTTTGAAAAAACTTGTTTTTTCGAAAGCTTTTTAAAGCGCCCTTGTATACTTGAGGGGGGAAAGTGGGGGCTGTAAATGAATCCAATTGATAGTCTAAAAAATGAAAAAGGAGAGATAGAAGAGGAAAATATTAAGAAAATAATCCCTTATAAACATCCTTTTTTATTCGTTGAGAAAGTCCTGCATTTAGATAAAAAAAGAATAACTGCAATAAAAAACATAAGCAAAAAAGAAGAATATCTAAAAGGTCACTTTGTCGATTTTCCGATAATGCCTGGCGCCTTGATAATAGAGGGATTGGGCCAAGCAGGAACCTTGCTTGTGAGATATAATCTTAAAGAGCACGAAAAAAAAGACATTTTGGCTTATCAGATAAAAAATACTGAATTTAAGTATCCTTCTTTTCCGGGCCAGCAGCTAAAATATGATATTGAATTAAAAAAATTAAAAGAAAAAGGGGCCTTACTGAAAGGAAAGGTCTTCCTTAATAATGACCCTAGAGCAATAGCAGAGTCAAAATTCATAGTAGCTATAGTAGACAGGGAAGGTTTTAGAAATAAATTCAAAGAAAAGGCAGTTCTTGATTAAAATGTTCATAAAAGGAATAGGTATGACTAATATTGGTATTGAATATAGAGGCACAAAAGAATTAGTAGAAGAAGCAGTTTCAGAAGCATTAGATGATAGTGATATGAAGCTAAATCAAATAGATGCTATTGTAAGCAGTTGTATGGATATGGTATCTAACGGGGAAAGGCAAAAGCATTCTGCTTCAGTATTAGCCACTTTATTTAAAACAAAAATTCCGATTATAAGGGTGCCTGCTGGTTGTGCTGGCGGAGGTCAAGCCTTATGGACAAGCCTAAAATTGGAATATGATAATATGCTGGTTATAGGTGCAGAAAGATTGATGGCAAATACAACCAAAATTATAACAGATGAAATTTTAATGGGTGGTGAAAGAATCTATGAGCAGGCAGAAGGAGCTATATTCCCTGCCCAGAACGCTCTCGTAGCTCAACAGTATATGCAGAAGCATGGTGCAACAACAGATGATTTTGCTCTGGTTGCTCTGAAGAACCATGAAAATGCTTTCCTGAACCCGAAAGCGAGGTTTTACAAGAAAAAAGTTATGCTTGAGCAGATAAAAGAAAGCCCTATTATTGCTTCGCCATTAAGATTATTCGATTGCAGCCTGAATGCAAACGGAGCTGCTGCATGTATTGTTACAAAAGACAAGACAGATATTGAGATAAAGGGTTCTGCTTTATGCACAGACAGATTAGCTGCTTTTGAAAATGAAGATATGACAACATGGGACGCAACAAAAATAGCTGCAAAAGATGCCTACAAGCAGGCTGGTCTTGGCCCAAGTGATGTTGATTTTGCAGAAATCCATGATGCATTTACACCAGTAGAGCTTATCAGTTATGAAGACCTATACTTTTGCAAGAAAGGTGAAGGCAAAAAACTCATAAGAGACGGAACAACTAAGCTTGATGGCAGCCTTCCTGTCAATCCTTGTGGTGGCTTAAAAGCCAAGGGCCACCCTATAAGCGCTACAGGAATAGCCCAGATTTATGAGATTGTAAAGCAGATGAGGCATGAAGCTAGTGACAGGCAGCTTTCAAGGGTGAAAACTGCTCTGGCGCAGAATATTGGGGGAGTTGGCAGCACAGTTGCTGTACATTTGCTCCAGAAGGTGGGTGGTTGAATGATAAGATGGAAATGCGGCAGTTGCAATAAAGTATGGATTTACCCCATAAAAAAATGCCTTTATTGTAAAAGCGATATTCAAAGAATAGAAGTCTTGCCTAAAAAAATCATAGGATTTACAAAAGTGGTAGTGCCTAGTCCATTGCATCCAATTGTACCTTACAACATAATCCTTCTTGAAGATGATGAAGGCAATAGGTTGCCAAGAAAAACAATGAGAGAATATAAAGTAGGTGGTGAGTTCACAGAAGAAAAGGCCAAGACAGACAGCGCTGTTTCAATTGTAAAAACAAAATATGATGTCTATGATGCTGTTAAAAATGCTTTGGAATTGATAAATTATGAAATAAGCCCTGAATCGAAAATCCTTATTAAGCCGAATATAGTAATGGCTTCTTACCCATACCAGGCTACCTGCACAAATTCAAAGGCAGTTGAGGCTGTAGTGAAGCTATTGCTGGATAAAAACGTAAAAAAAGAAAATATAAGCGTAGCTGAACAGGCTGTACTCGGTGAAGACACAACAAAAGCTGCTGCAAAATCAGGCATCCTTCCTGTATGCAAAAAATATGAAATAAGCTTTATTGATTTGGCAAAAACAGAATTTGAAGAAATATCTACAGAAGGCTATAATTTCAAAATATCAAAAGAAGTCTTAAATAAAGATTTAATAATAAACATGCCTGTATTAAAGACTCACTCCCAGCTGGGGATTAGTGGAGCATTGGAAAATATGACCCGGGTTATGGACACTGAAACTCAGAAAAAAATATCAAAAACAAACCCTGATGAGCAGATTGCGCATCTCAACAAAGAGTTAAAATACCTTACAATAGCTGATGGTACGATAGGTATGCAGGCAACTGGTCCTTTTCCCAGTGGGGAACCTTCTTTCCTCAACCTGATACTTGCCTCAAAAGATCCTGTAGCCTTAGATACAGTCTTTTGTGAATTAGGTATGCTTGACATTCCTGACTATATAAAAACAGCTGACGATATAGGAGTTGGAAACTCTAATTTGAATGAAATAGAGGTTGTAGGTCATGAACTGGAAGCAACAAAATTGGAATTAAAAAAACCTAGTAAGAACTTGAGCCCTAACCTTAACGTCAATGTTATTGATGGGAGATCCTGGGCAGGAGAATATTATGCTCTTTACTCAATATTGAACAGGTTTTCCAACTTACACATAAAAAAAGCCAATATTGCCGTAGGAAGTATCCTGAAAAAAGAAATGTTATCAGGAGAAAGATTGATAGCCTTTGGCGATAGTGCAATAGAAAGGTTAAAAGAACTGGGAATAAAGCCTATGGCTGAGATCAAAGGAGACCCTCCTGATTCAATTGAATCTTATGTTTTATTGAAAAAATTATTGACTCGCGAGGGCGAAGTAAATATAAATTTATTTGATCAGGCAAAATCAAGAATGATGAGTAAAATAAAACAAGTAGGGGGTTAAAATGTTATTGAAAGGGAAAATTGCCTTAGTGACTGGTGCATCTCAAGGTATTGGGAACGCAATAGCAATAGCCTTAGCCAAAGAGGGAGCAGATATAATTGTAAATTACGCAGGTAGTGAAGATAATGCAAATAAAGTCGTAGAAGAAGTAAAAAATTTCGGTGTAGGGGGGGTTGCAATAAAAGCGGATGTTTCTAATCTCAGGGAAGTTGAAGGGATGTTCAAAAAGATTAAAGAAAAATTCAAAAAATTAGATATCCTTGTGAATAATGCAGGGATTGTTAGGGACAGGACACTCAAAAACATGACGCAGGAAGAATGGCAAAAAGTTATTGATACAAACTTGACAGGTATTTATAATGTAACCAAAAATGCTTTGGCATTAATGGGGGACAATAGCAGGATAATAAGCATTTCCTCTGTGGCGGGCATCTGTGGCAATTTCGGGCAGTGTAATTACTCAGCTACTAAAGCAGGCATTATCGGGTTTAGTAAATCATTGGCAAAAGAGCTTGGAAAAAGAAAAATTACTGTAAATGTAATTGCGCCAGGTTTTATAGAGACAGATATGACAAAAAAGATTCCATTCTTCAGAAAAAAGATGGTGCAGGCATTCATACCTCTAAAAGAGTTTGGCAAAGTAGAAGATGTCGCCAACGCCGTTGTATTTTTATCCTCTGAGAAGGCAGGATATATAACTGGCGAGGTCTTGAATGTTGGAGGGGGTTTAAACTTTTAGGTGATTTGATGTATATAAAAGGAGTAGGTATGACAAAGTTCGGCGTCGAGAACAAAACAACGCATGAGATGGTATATGAAGCCGTAACAGATGCGTTGGATGATGCTGACATGAGTATGAAAGATATAGATGCTATGGTATCGTCAACTATAGACTGCAATGATAATGGAGAAAGGCAAAAGCTTTATCCGAGTGTTTTATGCTCAATGTTTAAAACAAGATTGCCTTCTATCAGAGTTCCTGCTGTTTGCTGTGGTGGGGGGGCTTCATTATGGACCTCTCTAAGGCTAGGTTATGATAACATACTTGTGGTTTGTGTTGAAAGGCTTGTATCGACAACTTCGGCAATAACAACAGATGATATAATGATGGCTGCTGAGCGTATTTATGAGCAGGCAGAAGGAGCCATGTTCCCTGCCCAGAACGCTCTCGTAGCTCAACAGTATATGCAGAAGCATGGTGCAACAACAGATGATTTTGCTCTGGTTGCTCTGAAGAACCATGAAAATGCTTTCCTGAACCCGAAAGCGAGGTTTTACAAGAAAAAAGTTATGCTTGAGCAGATAAAAGAAAGCCCTATTATTGCTTCGCCATTAAGATTATTCGATTGCAGCCTGAATGCAAACGGAGCTGCTGCATGTATTGTTACAAAAGACAAGACAGATATTGAGATAAAGGGTTCTGCTTTATGCACAGACAGATTAGCTGCTTTTGAAAATGAAGATATGACAACATGGGACGCAACAAAAATAGCTGCAAAAGATGCCTACAAGCAGGCTGGTCTTGGCCCAAGTGATGTTGATTTTGCAGAAATCCATGATGCATTTACACCAGTAGAGCTTATCAGTTATGAAGACCTATACTTTTGCAAGAAAGGTGAAGGCAAAAAACTCATAAGAGACGGAACAACTAAGCTTGATGGCAGCCTTCCTGTCAATCCTTGTGGTGGCTTAAAAGCCAAGGGCCACCCTATAAGCGCTACAGGAATAGCCCAGATTTATGAGATTGTAAAGCAGATGAGGCATGAAGCTAGTGACAGGCAGCTTTCAAGGGTGAAAACTGCTCTGGCGCAGAATATTGGGGGAGTTGGCAGCACAGTTGCTGTGCATCTGCTCCAGAAGGTGGGTGGTTGAATGATAGGCATAATTGGTTATGGTGCTTATATCCCTTTATACAGGGTAAAAACAGAAGAAATCGCGAGGGTATGGGGCAGAAACTCTCAGAGCGTTATAAGCGGATTATTGATAGAGGAGAAATCTGTGCCTGCTATGGACGAAGATAGCATTACAATGGGTGTTGAAGCATCTCTAAATGCATTAAAAAGAGCCAGGATTAATCCAAAAGAGATTGGTGCAATCTATTGTGGATCTGAAACCCCTTCTTACAGTGTTAAGCCCAATATAGCGACAATAGGTGAGACTATCGGCGCAACACCAAATCTTACTGGAGCTGATGTGGAATTCGCATGTAAGGCAGGTACTGCCGCAATGCAGATTTGCATGGGCCTGGCAAAATCAGGGTATATAAAATATGGGCTTGCAATAGGCTCCGATACTGCCAAATATGGAATTGAAAATATAGGCGATCATAGCACAGGTGCAGGTGCAGCAGCCTTTTTAATTGGGGATAATAAAAAGGAGATTCTCGCTGAGATAGAGGGAACTTATTCATGCATAACTGACACCCCTGATTTTTGGAGGAGATCAGAAGAAAAGTACCCTCAGCATGCAGAGCGTTTTACTGGCAGCCCTGCATATTTTAAACATACCATACATGCTGCAAAAACGCTAATGAAAAATCTGGATCTTAAAAATTCTGACATAGATCATGCAATATTTCATTCGCCAAATGGTAAATTTGTAGTGAAGGCTGCAAAAGCGCTTGGTTTTGATAAAGAGAAAATTAAAAATGGTTTTATAGTGAACAGGATTGCAAATACATATTCTGCAGCCTCTTTGCTTGGCCTAACATCGGTATTGGATAAGGCGAAGCCTGGCGAGAGAATCCTGATGACCTCATTTGGCTCAGGTGCAGGATCTGATTCATTCTCAATAAAAGTTACAGACAAGATAAAGGGTAGTGTAAATTTAGCAAAAACTACTGAACAGTATATAGGCAATAAAAAATATGTGGATTATGCTGCTTACTGCAAATTCACAGGAAGGTTGGAATGAGAGTAGCTGTTATAGGTCATGCCCAGACAAAATTTAAAGAACACTGGGATAAAGGATTGAGGGATTTGATTAGTGAGGTGGGCAATAAAGCTATTGAAAACTCCAATCTTCAAGTTAAAGACATAGATAATTTAATTTGTGCAAATGTATTGGCTCCTGTTATAAATGGCCAGAGCCAGGTAAATGCTTTATGCTTTGATGAGCTTGGGATAAAATCCTCTGCTTTGATAAGCTGCGGTGATGCTTCGGGTGCAGTAGCGATAAGGCAGGCAATGTCAGAGATCAATTCTGGAAATAGCGACATAGTAATGGTTCTGGGAGTTGAAAAAATGACTGATCTGCTTTCCCCTCAAATTGTGTCAGCAACATCGCAATTGCTCGACCAGGAATTTGAAGCTTATAATGGCGCCACTTTAGCAAGCATTTATGCTATGATGACGAAGATCTACATGGAAGAATTCAAAATAAAAGAGGAAGATGTTGCAAAGGTTCCTGTAAAAAGCCATGAAAATGCCTTAAATAATGAGCTGGCTCAATTTAATTTCAAGATAACTAATGAATCTGTTCTTAACAGCCCAATAGTTGCAGATCCTGTAAAAGTGCTGAATAATTCTGCATCTTGTGACGGAGCAGCAGCTATCATTCTATGCAAAGAGGAGCTTGCTGAAAAATATACAAAAGACCCTGCCTTTATAATTTCCTCTGGTATAGGCAATGACTGCTTAGCTTTGCATGACCGTGAAAAATTGACTGAAATAAAAGCTACAAAAATTGCAGCAGAAGAGGCCTTTAAAAAAGGGAAGATAAAGGTCTCTGACATAAACTTGGCTGAAGTTTATGATGTAGCTTCAATAAGCGAGGTGCTTGCTGTAGAGGACTTAGGTTTTTGCAAAAAAGGAGAAGGTATTAAATTCATAGAGAAAAAAGGCAATGGGAATGGTAAAACTCCCATTAATCCTTCTGGTGGCTTAAAAGGGTGCGGCCATCCTATTGCTGCAACAGGGATAAGGCAGGCTATTGATGTCTGCAAGGAATTAAAAAAAAGAGATGCTGCTAAATTTGCTCTTACGCATACATTAAGTGGTTCAGGCTCTTTGGCAATTGTTAATATATTTTCAAGGTGATAAAATGTATAGCTCAAGCGTTCCATTATCATGGAGAAGTATTAAAGAAAGAAATTGTTTGATGGGCAGCAAATGTGATAACTGCAAGTCTTTGTTTTATCCTAAAAAGAGGGTTTGCAGGTGCGGTAGTGGCAAATTATCAGAATTTAAATTCAGCGGCAAAGGCGAAATAATCTCATTTTCAGAGATCCATATGCCTCCTTTAAATTTTGAGATGCAGATTCCTTATACAATCGCCATAATAAAGCTTGATGAAGGCCCAATGCTGACAGCCCAGATTGTGGATTTTGATAAAATAAAGACTGGATTGAAAGTAGAAGCCTGTTTAAGAAAAATATATGCCAGCGGAAAGTCGGGAATAATTCATTACGGCACTAAATTCAGGCCAATAAGTTAATCTATCATTATAACATGATTAAAAATAAGATAACCAATATAAAAGAGGCAGTTAAAAAAATAAAGGATGGTTCTACTATTGGCCTTAGCGGTTTTTCCTACATGAATCCCCCGATGGCCTTTGTCAGGGAGATTATTAAAAAAAACATAAAAGGCTTAAGGTTGGTTTCAGGGCCTACTTCTGGAATTGAAACAGATATTCTAATTGGAGCAGGTTGTATAAAGGAAGTCATTACATCCTGCGTTGCTTTTGAAAAAATAGCAGGCACATCTCCTAATTTCAGAAAATTTGCGGAACAATGCAAAATAAAAGTTTGGGAATGTGATGAGTCTATATGGCACATTGCTCTAAAGGCTGGAATTCAAAATAAGCCTTTCCTATTATGGCCGGGAGGTATTGGAACAAGTATACCAAAACTAAATAAAAATATAAAACAGATTAAAATAAAAAACAAATACTTCCTTAAAGTGCCTGCAATAAAACTTGATTTGGGGATAGTCCATTGCGGATTTGCAGACAAAGAAGGGAATGCGTGCTTTCCTGAAAACCTGTTCTTAAAAAGGCAATTTTGCGAGCGGGAAATTGCTCAGGCAGGTAAAGAAACAATCGTCTCTGTTGAAAAGATTGTATCAAAAGTAGAAAACCCAATAATAAAAAACGCCTCTGTTATTGAAGCAGAATTTGGATGCCATCCTGGAGCTTCAAATGGCTACTATATTCCTGACTTAAGCCATTACAAGGAGTATGTTGGATTTTGCAAAGAAGATAAATTTGACAAATATTTGGATAAATATGTTTATGATGTAGATTCTCATGAAGAGTATCTGGAAAAGATTGGGAAAGAAAGGCTGAATAAATTAAGATTAAATGATTAAAATGCCGAAATATAAAACAACAGAACTGATGGCTTGTATCATGGCCAGGGAATTAAAGAATGATGATAAAGTGGCTATTGGCCTCTATGGGGAGTTTATGTTGGCAGCCGCTTTTCTTGCTCAAAAATTATACTCGCCAAAATTAAAAATACGGCATGGTTTGGATGTTAAAAAGGGCATTGAATTGAACCCTGCTGCATGGACTCTTAACAGGGATACAAAAGCGCACGAATTTGCTGAGTATGAGGGCAAGCACGACTCTATCCTGAGTATAACTGACCCAAAGAAAAGATTTTGCGATACCTTTTTTGTCTCAGGCCTGCAGATAGACAGATATGGCAACACAAACTTGATAGGCATAAAAAAAGATGGAAAACTAAGAATACGTGGTCCGGGTTCTATCGGCATTCCATCAATAACACAGTTTGCCAAAAAGTATTATATTTTTACTTTAGAGCATTCAAAAAGAAAATTTGTCCAAAAAGTAGACTATATCTCCTCCATAGGGCATAACATTAGAAAAAAATACGGAATTTCCGGCGGGCCTAAACTTTGCATCACCCCATTATGTATTTTTGATTTTAAAGATGGAGTCATGAGATTGAAATCAATAAACCCGAACTCAAGCTTAGATGAAATAAAAGAAAAAACAGGATTTAAGTTCATTATACCCAAAAAAAACCCAATAACAAAAGAACCTACAGAAAAGGAACTTGACTTTTTAAGAAAAATCGACAAGAATAACGAATTTAAAAAGCTGGAAAGCCAGATAGTACATTAAAATGCAATTCCTAAAATTAGGCAAGGCCATAGGGAAAATAAAAAACAATTCCTTAATCACATATTCGGGTATGCAGCTCAGCAGAGCGCCGATGGCCGCATTATATGAGATTGTAAGGCAAAAGAAAAAAAATATGAATATTGTCTCTATACCCAACCCATTATCAGCAGACTTGCTTATAGGGGCTGGCTGTGTTAAGAACGCTAAACTGGGCTTTAACGGCTTTGCTTATGAAGATGGTTTTATCATAAGCCCAAATTATAGAAGAGCAGTTGAAAATAACAAGATAAATCTTTATGAAACAGATATCTTTGAGATAGTCCAGGGATTAAAGGCTTCTTCTCTGGGCTTAAGGGAAATAGAAGTCCCTGGGTTTAAAAATACAGATTACATAAAGGTAAATAAATGCAAAGAAACAAAAAATGGCATAATAACAAAAGCTATTAAGCCGGACTTTGCCCTGATACATGCCCAGGCAGCTGATAAACAGGGTAATGTTTTCATCGAGGATCCTTTGATAGAAAGGTTATTGGCCAAAGCTAGCAGAAACATTATTGTAACAGTCGAAAGAATAACAAATAATCTAAAAAACATAACAATACCTGAAGAAAAAATAACTTCAGTTTCTGTCATAAAAAAAGGGGCATTGCCAACTGCATGTTTCAAATTCTATGATTATCACTTAAACCATATTAAAAGCTATATAAAATACGCCAAAGAGGATAATTTTGATTCTTATCTGAGAAAGTTCATTTTTGAAACAAAAAATCATGAGGAATTTATTATAAAGGTTAAAGAAAGTGAAAAACAAAATAATTGACCAGGTTATTGTATCTTTATCAAGAACATTAAAAGACAGTTCAACTATAGCTACTGGTGTAGCCTCTCCCTTGCAGATGATCGCTATTTTGTTAGCTCAGAAAACAAAGAAGATAAAATACCTTAATTGTATTGGAGCTATAAACCCTAAATTAAAAAAAATACCTTCTTCTTCTGTAAACATTTCCATATTGGAAAACAAAGAGTCCCCTATTGAATTGTCTGAGCTATGGGGATATGCTCTAAAAGGCAAGCTTGAGACAATGTTCTTCAGCGCTGTTCAGATTGACGGGTATGGAAACTTAAACATGACCTGCATAGGCAATTATAAGAAACCAAAAGTGAAATTGCCAGGCCCTGCAGGCTCAATAACATTAAGGAACTTGTGCAAAAACTGCATCGTAACTAGCTTAAACCACAACAAAAGGGTTTTTGTAGAAAAAGTCGATTTCATCACAAGCAGCTCACCCAGGCCAACAACCGTTATTACAAACTTAGGCATCTTAAGATTAGGAAAAAAAGCTGAATTAATGTCTGTCCATCCTCATTCAAATATGCAGGAGATTATAAAAAATACAGGATTTAAACTGGAAGTGGCAAAAAATGCGCCAATCACAAAAAAACCTGCTGAAAAAGAGCTTAAATTATTAAACAAAATAGACCCCTCCGGTACAAGATATTCTCTCCTATAAAAAACCATAAATTTAAATATGAATGCTCCATCCTAGAGCCATTACACCCAGGTGTAAGATTGGTGTTTTCATTGGAAAACATAACTAACTAAAAAGGTAGATAAGATATGCAAGAAAGATTTGGTGGAGATTTCGCTCCGGTTAAAGTGGGCGAAGAGTTGGACGTAAAGATAGAAGCTGTAGGAGAGAAAGGAGACGGAATAGCAAAAGTAAAGGGATTTGTTTTGTTTGTGCCCGGAGTAAAAGAAGGAGACGAAGTAAAGGTAAAAATAACAAGAGTATTGAGAAAAGTGGGCTTTGCGGACGTTGTTGGAGAAGGGTCACCTTCAGAGGCAACTGAGAAACCTGCTGAGGATGCTCCTGAAAAATCTCCTGAAGATCCACAGCCAGAAGATTCCGAAAATTTCGGTGAAGAGTTGGAAGAAGAGAAGAAAGAATAAGACAAATACATATTTTTCTTGTTTTCTTATTTTTTTCAGTTAATTTTAAATAAATTAATCTCTAAATGACTTTATGAGGCTGTTTATTGCTATAGACTTCAAGGAATTAGAGAATTACTTCGTCTTTTTACAAAATCTGTTTCCTAAAGATGCAGCAAAAATAAAGCCCGTTTCTTCATTCCATTTGACCTTGAAATTTTTAGGCAAAGTCCCTGAAACAGAAGTAGAATCTATTAAAAGTAAGCTTAAAAATGTAAAATTCGTGCCATTTTCTGCTAATTTAGATGATATTGGTTTCTTCCCGAATGAAAACTACATAAGGGTTGTATGGGTCGGTGTGCAGCCAATAAAAGAGATAAGCAGATTGCAGCAAGAGATAGAATCAGAATTAAAGGATTTATTTAAAAAAGATGAGAAATTCCATCCGCATATAACCTTATCGAGGGTGAAATCTATTGAAGATAAGCAGGGTTTTATCGAAACCATGAAAAAGATAGAAGTTGATAACAAAAAGAAGATAGAAGTCAAAAAGTTTAAATTAATAAAAAGCTCCCTCACGCCATTAGGCCCTATTTATGAGGATTTGGAGGCTTTTGGATAAAATGTTCAGCGGAATTGTAGAAGGATTAAGGCCAGTTGTAAAAATCAATGCAAAAAAAGAATTCTCAGAGATTTCAATAGATTTAGGCCCATTTAGCAGGGGAGTAAAAATTGGCGATAGTATCTCCATTAATGGTGCATGCTTAACAGTTGTCAATTTAAAGAAAAAAGTTGCATCATTTGATGTTATCCATGAGACCTTGAAAAAAACCAATTTAGGAGGTCTAAAAGAAAAAGGCAATGTGAATATTGAAAGAGCCATGAAAATTGGAGAAAGGCTTGATGGCCACTTTGTTCTGGGCCATATTGATGGAAAAGGAATAATCAACAAAAAAATTATAACCAAAGATAATTGTGTTATATGGATATCTCTGCCTGAAAAACTTAAGTATGGCCTGATCCCTAAAGGTTCGATTGGAGTTGATGGCATAAGCTTTACAATAGCAGATATAAAGGGCAATAAATTCGCAATAGCCCTTATTCCTCACACACTGAAAATAACAACTCTAGGCCTCAAAAATAAAGGCGATTCTGTCAATATCGAGATTGATTACCTTGGGAAATGGATTAGGAAGTTAGTTAATGGATGTAAGTAAAAACCATTTCTTTTTTTCCGGCTTGGGTGAAAATAAACCAATAAACCAAAAAAAATATTATATAAAATCATTC
>CAZPFO010000028.1:0-14266 GCA_964585935.1 uncultured Methanosarcinales archaeon
CAGTCGAGAAAGAAAAATTAAGAAATTGATAATTGTGGGACAAGCTGAGCGATTAAGAGACTCCGCCTTGCAGGTTTCTCCATCCAAATTTGCTCGTTCCACTCGAGAATTTCCACTCTGTTCGCTACAGCTGCTAAAGAATTTTTTTTATTTTAGTTAAGGCTCAAAAACCTATTTGTAGATTCTGTCATGGTGATCAAAATCATAGAATATAATTTTATCTTCTGATTTAATATACCTGAAAGTTAAAACAAAAGAACTCTTGATATGAACTCTCTTTAAGTGTTGCAAGGGCTTTCTTAAATTTTTATAGTGATCCATGTTTCCACAGTTTAAAATTTCTTCAATCTTTGTAAATATTTGTTCATGAGTCTCTTTATCTTTTTTGAAAAGTTTCTTTAGAACCTTCTTCAGGCTAGGCTTTAACTCATAATTATTCATTTTCAATTAAAGTCCTAAGCTCATTAATATTCTTGAATTTAATAGATTTTTCTTTCTCTATTCTCTTGATCTTTTCTATAAATTCAGGCCTCAATTCAGGTTCAAGTATATCCTCACCATAATCTAAAACCACTTTCTCTATGGCTTCGGATTTATCTTTGAGATTAAACCTAGCCTTTACAATATTTAGAATTTGATTCGTATTATCTGAAATATTAACCATAGCTTGTACCATATATATCGCCTATATTTAGTATATATATGAAATATATAAACTTTTCGGTTTTTGGACTCTAATATCTATTTTTAGGCAGTCTCCGCTCACGAGGGAAATTAAAACTTCTTTTAACGCTGATGTCATGCGAAATTGAAAAAGGGCAAATTAGTGGATTTGGCAAGAGATGTTACTACTAAATGATTAATATAAATCGAAAGCTTTATAAACTATAACTTATTATATCATGTCATGAAACCTGATTTTTCAACAATAAATGATATGATTATCGGAGAAAGATATTATGAAGATGGTCCTCTATTCGATATACCATCAAAAATTGCTATAACTTTTAAACAATTTATTAGACCCGACCTACATAATTCAAAAACTCCCTATGATGTATTAAATAAACTAGGAAGCCAATTGGAAATATTAAGAAATAAAAATTTAGAATCAGGTTCAAAAATCCACTTATATTCTGATATTGAAAAATCATTTGAAAGAGAATGTTTAAGTTATGCTATGGATCTTATTCACAGATATTAATAATAAACACTTCTTGCCCTCCCTTCTTTTAACTAAAGTACCGCTTACGCTCTGTGATTTTATTTGCCCTTTGCTACGCAAATCCTCAACCACATTGCATTCTCGGCTCGCTCGTTGCACTTCGCTTTCCCAAATTTTTCCTTCTAAAAACTTTGGTTTCTGCAACTGAAGTTATTAAAAAATTAAGTGTGGAATCTGGATTTGATCATATTTTTGAATATTATAAAGAAAAGATTTAAAAAAAGAATATTGTTACTATCCAATCACAATGCCCCAGTATCAACCTAACTTAAATGTGTTAATGGCTGTAAATGAGCTCTATTGGACCTCAACAGAATTGTGCACATAGGGCAAAACTTATCACATTCTCTGAAAATCAACTATTAAGGATACAGATTGCAAGCCCTTTTGTTAATGTTCCAAAACCTTCAGAAAGTGATAATAAATTTAAATTTGAAGAAGTGGGTATTTATTTAGACATGAAAATTTCTCCAAAATTCAGGTTACCGTTTTTTACTCCTTACGATCTAATGGCAGAAGCGTGTCAGGATTTCGAAAACTTGCCAGAAGGGTCTGATGCCCTTGCATATTTCCATACAAGCCTAAAGTCGCTGGACAAAAAAACATTACAAGAAAAATATAATAAAGGATTTTCAGAATATATAAATTCACTTAGAGATTCAGGGATGAGCGATCTTAAAGGTCTTATCAGAGCTCATAAAACTATCAACTTTGATGGTGGAAAATCCATTTTAAAATACTTAGATGATAATGAATATGATATTGCATTTACACTTATTGCTGGTAATATCAGGGAGATTAACCATGAAAAAGCTATCTAATGGTTGAAAAAATTGAAAAAGAGCGTGATATTTTATTTAGAGTTGAAAAAAACAGAAAATTGTTCATTTCAAGTATAGTCAATCCAGAATTTGATGGTAATCATAAATCTTTGGAAAAGATTACAAAAAGATTGAGTTCAGCAATCTGTTCTTTTTAATGTTACATAACTCACTTCTTCTCATAAATCTTATAAGCATCATCAACAGAAACATTGTCATGCACAACTGCCCTGACAGCCTTAATCATTCCTATCGGATTATCACTCTGGAATATATTCCTTCCCATATCAACACCAGAAGCTCCTTTGTCAACCACATTTTTTGCCATAGTTAATGCCTCTTTCTCGTCAATTTTCTTGCCGCCTGCCATCACAACAGGCACTTTTCCGCAAGCCTCAACAACTTCCTCAAAATTATCGCAATTGTATGTTTTGATAATATGCGCTCCAATCTCCACACAAATTCTGGAAGCTAATCCCAAATATCTTGAGTCGCGGACCATATCTTTTCCAACAGCAGTAACCGCTAAAACAGGAATTCCATATTTCTCCCCTTCATTCACGCAATAAGCCAGATTAGCAATGCTTTCTTTTTCATGCTCTCCGCCAATATAAACAGAACAGGTAATTGCAGAAGCATTTATCCTGATAGCATCTTCAACAGTTGTTGTGATCATTTCATTTGATAATTCTTTTAGAATACTTTGGCCTCCGGAAACTCTCAAGACTATTGGCTTGTCCATCTCAGGGGGTATCCAGTTTTTTAGGGCTCCTCTCGTAATCATCAATGCATCAGCATAAGGTATTAATGGGTTAACGGTCTTTCCCAGATTCCTCAAGCCAGTTGTCGGCCCCTGAAAATAACCATGGTCAACAGCCAGCATTACACACCTTCCTGTTTTTGGATTGATTATTCTTGACAATCTGTTCTTCATTCCCCAGTTCATTTAAAACCACCTTTGATTAAGAAAAGAAAACGTTATTTTGTATATAAAGGTTTTGATGATTTATTTTACCTTCCCTATGCTCTCTACCAGCAGCTTTGTAACCTTCTCCACATTTTTATTGAATACTTCTAAAATTTCATCCCAGGTAACTGACTCTTCGTCACTCTTCCAACTATCGAAGTCAGTGCTCATTGCAACAGCTGCATAAGGTACCCCTGCTTCATTTGCCAGAATGCATTCAGGAGCTACTGACATATTGATAACATCCGCTCCCCAGATCCTGAACATTTTTGACTCAGCTCTTGTTGAAAAACGAGGGCCTTCAATTGTAATGACAGTTCCTTTTTCATGAAACTTAAGGCCTAGCTCTTTTGAAGTTTTGATAAAAACATTTCTTAACTCTTCTGAGAACGGGTCTGGCATTGCTGTATGCCTTGCATTCTCACCGCCTGGTGGGAATTCTTCAAAAAAAGTTACCTTCCTGTGCCTTGTGAAATCAATAAACTGATCCAAAATAACAAAATCGCCTCTTCCAATCTCCTTCCTCAAACTGCCGCAGGCAGTTGTTGCTAATATATGTGTAACGCCCTGGTCCTTCAAAGCCTGTATATTTGCCCTGAAATTAACCTGAGAAGGAGGTATTGTATGCTCTCTCCCATGTCTTGCCAACAGTATAACATCAACATCATTAATTTTCCCAACCTTAACATCAACTTTTCCATACTCTGTTTTGACAGTCTTATCCTTAGCACCCGAAAGTATGTCAGGATTATCTAATCCAGAACCGCCAATGATTCCAATCTTAACCATTTTATTTGCCTTTATGCTTATCGTTTTTATTTTTAATAAGTTTTTAATGATTTGTTTTTTATTGACGGAGTCACTCTCCTTCAAACTCGCACATTGAAAAAATTTTGTAGCCTTTCAGCTTCTCCTTGCCCTTCAAATCAGGCAGGTCAATTATAAATGCGCATTCAACTACCTCGCCACCCAATTTCTCAATCAATGATGTAGCAGCAGATACTGTCCCTCCGGTTGCAATAAGATCATCTACAAGCAAAACCTTATCGCCTTTCTTGATTGCATCCTCATGGACCTCCATCTTATCCTTGCCGTATTCTTTTTCAAATTCAGCAGAAATTGTTTTATAAGGCAGCTTCCCGGGCTTTCTTATCGGAACAAAACCAACACCGAGCTTATAGGCTAAAACAGAGCCAAAAATAAATCCCCTGCTCTCAATGCCGACAACTACATCAACCTCCATGTCTTTGTATCTGTTGTAAAGCTCATCGCAAACGTGCTTAAAAGCCCTCCCATCCACAAGCAGAGTTGTAATGTCCCTAAACATCACACCCTCAACAGGCCAGTGAGGCACAGTTCTGATTTTTGCTTTGATATCCATCAAACCACCATTAATTTATTTTTATATGTTCTAATCAGTTTTTATTTTTACTATTATATTTTAATCAATATTTCAAGTTTATTTTTAATCAATTTTAATTATTATTTTTTTATCCATCATTGTTAATGTTCCACAGTCACAATTGTTTGCGCTATCATAATCTGAGTTTTTTATTAATTTTTAATAGTTTTAAACAATTTAAAATAAAAACGACTGAACAACCACATGCACAACTAATTGTGCAGTGTTTGTGCACTCGTTGGTTAATTTTTACTGATTTAATTGATTTTTAATGATCTTAATCTTTATTTTACTTTTAATGAACTCTTCTCTGCTTTATCTGAGATTATTGCAGAATTGCCGCTTGGGTCTTCTATGATTATTTTTGATTTTTCCTGTCCCCACATTATCTTTGTTAGTTTCTTCAGCAGATTTTTTGCTTTTTTCCTCTCAGTATCATCATCCGAAGTTTCCTTTAATGTTTCTGTTTGGTACTTCACTCTCCTGAAAATTCCTTCAACATTTGTGATGAACCCCTGCGAAGCAGGCCCTGGCGTTATTGTGCTTATATGAGGGATCTTTATTGTGGCCTCTGAACTCTTGACAATTCTAACCTTCATGTCTTCTTCAGAGCTGACATCAAAAGAATATTTTACAGGATCTTTTTTTTCTGTTGCCTCAATATCTGATTTATGGTATTTGCAGTCTGAGCATGTCATGGAGAAGAGGCAGACCTTCCCAAAATATGGAACTTCAATCTCCTCCTCATTCAGGGTCAATGCCTTATGATGGCACAAAGGGCACGGCTGTTTTTCTAAACTGCTAACCTGGGTTTTTGCCATAAGCGGGGGATTTAGAATTGGGTTTTTATAATTTTCTATTTTTGGTTTATTAGCGTTAATTATTTATAATTCAACTACTCCTTTCCTTTTTATGAAGATAAATAAAAAGTTATCTGTAGTGTTAGTTCTACTTATTATCATTCTAATAAATTATGTTAATATTTTTACTAATGATTTCGCATGGGACGATAGCTTCTTTATTGTCAACAATATCCACATCAAGGATATAAAAAATATCCCTGGCTTTTTCGCAGAGCCTTCCCCAGGCAACTTATACAGGCCTCTAAGAAGCGTCTTTTATACAATAAATTACCAGATATGGCTCCTCAATGTTTTTGGCTACCACCTCAACAGTTTAATTTTGCATTTTTTTGTCACAATCCTAATCTTCCTTATAACTTTGAAGATAACAAATAAAACCGGCTTTTCTTTCATTACCTCCTTATTTTTTGCAGCTCACCCAATCCACACAGCCCGCGTCACAAACATGACTGGAACATTTGATATTTTTGGGATTTTATTTATGCTGCTGGCTTTATTTTTTTATATTTTATTTTCTCAAAAGAAAAAAAATAATTTTTATATTTTATCTATTATCCTCTACTTTCTGGCAATATTCTCGAGTGAAGAAGCAATAACATTAGTTTTGATTTTATTTTTGTATGACCTCTCTTTTAATTATAAAATTGATTTAACAAATATAAAATTATTAACTAAAAAATATATGCCGTATATTGCTATAACTATCTTTTATTTAATTATCAGGTTCATTGTTCTAGGGCAGGTTGGAAGAGGAGAAGGATATTTTCACCATGGCTTTTTTGGAACTTTGTTGACGACAATAAAGATATTTGTAAACTATATCTTCTTACTAATTTTCCCAATGAATCTGGTAACTGAGTATTATATAAAGTTTGAAACGACTATCCTGAGTATTTATTTTTTGACATCTCTCCTCGTTCTCTCGGTAATTCTTCTCTTTTTCATTAGATCTTATAAAAAATCGAAAATAATATTTTTTTCAGTAGGGTGGTTCTTCATAACCTTGCTGCCTTTTTCGAATATTCTTCCACAGGTTACAATAATGGCTGACAGATATTTATATTTGCCGTCTTTTGGTTTTTGTCTGCTCTTAGCGTTTACAATATCAAGCATAAAAAAAATAAATTTTCTAAAAAAATACTCTAAAATCATAATCCTGGTATTGATAATATTAATAACAGTTGGGTATACACTCCTGACTATACAAAGGAATGCTGAGTGGAAAGATAACTTTACATTATATTCGAAGGATCTTGAGAAAAATCCATTCGGCACAAAGCTTAATGAGGGTCTGGCATTAGAATACAAAAAAAACAGGGATTATGACAATGCAATCAGGCATGGCCTGGTGGCTGTCCAGCTAAGCAAGAAAAATTACAAAGCCTATGAAATCCTAGGAACAAGTTATGCTCAGAAAAAAGAGTATGGCAAGGCAATTTTATTATACAACAAAGCCATTGAAATAAACCCTAATTTTTACCTGGCTTATGATAACTTAGGACTAGTCTACAGCTACATGAATGACTTCAATAATTCGATATCCTACCTCAAAAAGGCCATTGACATTAACCCTAAGCTTTCCAAGGCATATAATGATATTGGCACAGCTTATGCCCAAATAGGGGAATTTGACAAAGCTATTGAAAATATCAATAAAGCAATAGAAAGAAACCCTTATGAAGAGAGCTATTACCAAAATCTTGCTATAATCCAGGAGTTTGTTGAAAATAGATAGAAATATCATAGAAACCTATTTATAGTAAAACATATAGAGATAAGGTAATTTAACAGCTAGTAAACAAAAATGCAAATATGCTCGATATATATGATCAAATATATACATTCTATTAGGTCATTATACCAAAAGCTTTAAATATGATGACTTTCACTAAAAGCAATATAGAGACTTTACTATAGGGAAAAGTCTGTATAAAGATAGCCAAAAAAACAAAACACGAGGTGTTTAAGAAAAGATGAAATTTGGAAAAACGATAAAAAGGATCGTAGCACTCGGAGCAGGCGCAACAATGTTGGGCGCTACTCTCGGAGGAGCTATGGCAGCGGCTGATTTGAGCAATTACCCTGCACCGTTTATTAAAGACGGAAAATTAAACGGAGTATTAGTAATTGGCAACGAAGCTGCGGCAGAAGACGTTATTGGTGTGAGCAATGTTTTAGCTGGCTTGCAGGTAGCTGCAGCAACACCAGCAGGAACAACAACAACAGATCTGAGTGTTTCAGGAGATGCATGGTTAGTTAGAAAAGGAGCTACAAACGTTCTTGAGATGGCTGAAAATCTGGAAACTGGTAATACAAATAGGGAAGCAATAGCAACAATCACTTCATCATCCTATATTGATGATGTAGAATTGCCAGGACTATTAGCTTCAGGAACAACAAGCAACAGCAAAGGAGACGCACCATACGACCAAAGATTGTATTTTGAAGATGCAACAACTGGTTTTGTCCAGCTGATGGAAGATAGGGAAGATGTAACAGGAGACTTCTTGTATTTCCAAAATGGAAAGCAGATTGCAAGATATGAGCTTGAGTTCACATCATCTCTTGAATCAGATGTTGACGATAGCGCAGGAAGCGCATCAACAACAGGAGACTATCTGACAGACATCGAAGACGTTGAGTTAATAATGATGGGCCAGACATTTACTGTTGTCCAGGCAAGAAGGAACGGCCAAAAACCGGGAAACATAACATTGACTCTGATGAGTGGAGCAATAAAAGATACTATGCTTGAAGGAGAAACAAAAACATACACAATTGATAGCAAAGACTTTGAAACAACACTTGACTTTGTAAGCTCAACACAGTTGAAGTTTACAGTCAATGGTGAAGCAACAAGGCTATTGAAAGATGGGGACACAGACAAGATGTCTGACGGCACAACAATAGGAGTATCTGAAATCCTTTACCAGGATTATGCAGGTGGTGTACACAGCGGTACCTTTTTCCTAGGTGCACAGAAGCTATTCATAAAGGATACAGACATAACTGACACAGTAAGCAGCAATGAGCTAAAAGTTGACGATGAAACAATTGACGGCTCAAATGCGTGGGTTGAAGGTAGTGACGATAGCAGTACATTCAAGATTGACAAGATAGTTGTCAACATGACTGCAGATGATGACTATTACGTGCCAGCAGGCGGAAAATTGAGCACTAATCCTGAGGTTGATGAACCAGAATTGTTATTTGCAAAAAGCTGGGACATTGAATACAAGGGATTAAGCGATGAAGTTATTGAAGACATCAAGATTACAGCAGCAGGCTCTGATGACTATGAGTTGACTTTCACTGATGGAAGCGGAAACAAAGCAAAAATTCCTATAGCCCATACAACAGGAACCACTGTAATTAAATTCGGAGACAATGACGATGACTTGATTGTATATGAGAACAAGACAATTACAAAAGACGACTATTTCATCATAACAGATGAAACGGACACAAATGGGGAGAGGAAGAGTTATGCTTTGAGGTATAGAGGCTCTGATAAGATAACAGCAGACAACCCAGTAGTCAAATTTGATGACTTAGGAAGTGGCGAGAGAATTACAAGGACACTCAGCACTCCAAGTTCTCAGCTAGCTACAGTGATAGGAAGTAACGGACAGCTTATGTCAGAAGTAGCTCAGATTAAGCTTGGTGGAGGGATTTTTAGAGTCTATAACGTATCCGCATCAGGATCAAAAGACTTTGATATCCTTGTTGATATGGACGCTGATTCAACAATTACAAGCGACCACATAACCTTGAACTCTAAGTTTGGCGCATGGGTTAATGTATCTAACTCTACATCAAGCCCATTGGATGTCCAAGTTAAAATTAACACACCAAACCCTGACGACACTGATGACTTGACTGCAAGTTCGATTTGGGTCAACATCTCAGCTACAAGCGGAGAAGTAAGACTGGCTCAAATAACAGACCAGATATACTCGTTCTTAGCTCCAGATGATGACGACAAAAACACATATGCATACACTGCTTATGGAGCATATGTTAGAAGAAGCACACCAACAAGTGATCCTCAGGAACTATTTGTTGAATACCCAGAAAACCAGAGACTACCTTTGATCTACGTAACTGGAGAAGGAGCATCCTTCACAACAACAACGGCAACTGCAGGACAAGCTGTAATCGTCAACAAAATTGACGTATCTGCAACAAAGTTAGCAAGCGAAGTACCAAACATAAAAGCAGTTAATGCTATTTTGGTTGGTGGCCCTTGTGCTAACGCAGCAACAAGAGAAATACTGGGCAACCCAGCTGATTGTATGGCTATAGCAGACCAATTAGGAATTGGTCCTGGAGAAGGAATAATTAAGCTATACGAGAACAACGGAAACGTTGCTATGTTAGTTGGTGGATACGGTGCAAAAGACACAAGAGTAGCTGCAGGTATTGTAGCAGATTATGACAAGCACAGCTTGACAGGAACAGAGATGAAGACTATAACCGCTACAAGCACTGTAACAGCAGCAACACCAGCAACCACAACTACTGACGACGCAACAGTCTAAATAAAATAAATATTTTTTTCTTTTTTTTTCTTTTTCTATATCAAATATCTGACACTATTAGACTGAATAAAACCATAAATTTATTAAACTTCTATCAAACTGAATAAGCCATGAATAGGATAGAATCAATTGATATTATCAGGGGTTTTGCTGTTTTGCAGATGATATTCTGGCAGACCTTTGATTTCTTTGCAAAAGCAAATATTTACCTGGACGAGCCCTATTATAACCACTTCTTTAATTTGCCCGTCCATGTATTTGGGGGCTTGTTCATTGTTATAAGCGGTGCAAGCGCCTATATATCAGTCTCTAAAAAAATAGGTGCAAATGTAAAAAAAAGAGATATTTTACTGCATGCAATTAAAAGATATGGCGGTTATATCTTGCTCAGCCTCTTTTTTACCACTTTTGTCCTAGGGTTTAGGGTTTTTTATACATGGAATGAGGCTATCCAGGGAATAGGCCTTACTGTTTTAATCGCTGTCTTGATAATCCTATTTGTACGGTCAAAATGGGTGTTTGCAGCTTTAGGTTTAGTATTGATTGTTGCCCAGCCTTTTTTAAGGCAGATTTTGGAAAATGATTTTGTTTACAATAATTTCCCATATGAGCTCATTTCATTTAACCTTTTTTCAAACATAGTCTCGTTTTTCCTGAATTTGACAGTAAGGGGGTTCTTTTCTTTAGCGCATCTCCTTCCAATGGCTTTATTAGGCGTGTTTTTGGCAGTTTTGATAAGAGAATGGGATAGGAGTAAGGTAATCAAATTTTCCTCAATCTTAGGCTTTGTATTTATCATGGTCTCGCTAGTATCCCACTTCTTATTTATTGAAATAAATCTTTTTGACAGGTCTCCTATTACCCCCCTGCTTCTGGTAGGGATGACCTTCCTGGCATTTGGCGTCGTAGAACACCTGCTCATAAGATTCGGAAAAGGCAGAATTTTTAATTTTCTTGGCTTATTTGGAAAAACCGCTATAATTGCATATTTATTCCACTTTGTTTTGATTTACAAGCCGCTAAAAATATTAAATATTGAAAGTATGCTGGGAACCTCCGTCTCTTACATGCTTACTGTAATCTCTGTTATAATCATCTATTATGCTTGTAAGATGTGGCTATCAAAGAAAGATTTAATTTCCAATAAGATCAATCCAAAAAACCTTTTTAAGTGATCCAAGAACCCAGACTTAGAGTTGAGACTGTCTTTCCCTAATATTGCATCTGCTTCTGCAACAATATCATAAAACTTATTATCTGGCCATCCTTTTGTAGCAGACCATCTGCATGAATTATTGATACAAGGGCTTAGAGTATAATCATAATCTGGCAATTTCCTGATCATATCCTTGCCATAAAAATAAAAACATAACAAATTCCTATCACATTCGCTCCAATTCCCATAACCTAAATCACATTCTTCTAGATTGTCTGGCGTGAAAGCATAATTTGGCAGCTCCTCTTTTTTTCTGCAATTTTCATTTGGATTTTGGGACCTGTACTGTACAATCATTTGTTTTTTAAGAAGAAGCTCTTCATCATCCATATCTAAATATTCAATAGAGTATAAATCATTATCAATCATATCCCTATCATCCGGAATCGGTTTGCCGGAAGCCGCAGGGTTGTACTCGATGTATTCAAAAATTGAGGCAGGAATTCCGCTTTTTTCTAATGCCCTTGCCACAATATAATTGGTTGTATCGTGGTCTATATGCCCATGTTCATAGGCATGGACATAAACCTCATCAGGCTTGAGGTCTTTTATTATTGTAGCTATATCAAAGATAACATCCACCATGCCTTTTGCCCCTAAGCTGAAAATATATCCTGAATCATCATAATCAAGAAATATTATATTCTCTTCTGGAACAGCTGCAATAGCCATAGCAGCTTTGGTTTCACTCTTTCTGACTAGGATGTATTGCGCTTCACCATCCCAATCATATTCATATTCATCTGGAGCGCCATCCGTCATTATGATTAACCTGACAGTATCACCTTCCTTAACAGACTGTATTATTTTTCCCCCAAGACCGATAGCCTCATCATCAGGATGTGCAGAAAAAACAAGTATATTATCAGCACTTACAAAGCTTATACTGCAAATAAATAATACAAAGATGGACAGCATTAATACTTTTTTCATAGTGCGGGTTTATTGATATGTCGGAAATATGCCATCAGTCTATTTGACTGGTGGGCGAAGTCCTAATCTCGTTTGTGATTATGCTATATTTCCGAGCATGCTCAAAAACCACCTTCATGCCACCATAGCGACTGAAGGAGCGGTGACTGGTGGTTCTTGACATTTGCTTTATTTTGTCAAACCAATTCTCCGAAAAATATATTGTGTTTTGCCCTTGTTATTCTCACTTTTACATTACCGTCTTTATAACAGTTTGGTATTGAAATTAGCCTGTTTTTCGCAACTGCAATCTTCTCATTTTTAAATCGTCCGGGAAGCACTACCTCTGCTTCTACCACCTCTTTTCGTTTAAATGGCTTTGGCAATTCTTTTGTTTCGATTATCTTAAAACCATCTTTTACTGTCAGATCTACATCACACTTTCTTTCCAGCTCTTTTAATTGTTTAAAGAAAATTTCAAATGGCTTTGCCTTTACAGGATTCCTTCCAAACTTGTAATTCAGGAAGTTTTGGATGCCTATTGGAGGGCAGTTCTTGCCAGCCTTTATCTTTTTGGCAAACTCAACCAGTTTAGGGATTTCATCATCATTATAGCCAGGAACCCAGATAGGCGCTATTATAAGGTCCAATTTCTTCGGTATATACTCTGCTATTTCCAGCACTTTCTTTAAATTATAAGG
Source organism: uncultured Methanosarcinales archaeon (assembly GCA_964585935.1). Lineage (GTDB taxonomy): Archaea > Nanobdellota > Nanobdellia > Woesearchaeales > GW2011-AR4 > BS150m-G64. The sequence goes on from CAZPFO010000028.1 coordinate 12,649, forward strand.
CTTATTTGCCATTTTTTCTGCTGTCTGCTGGCTTAATGCATTCAAAGAAAGGTTAATCCTTGTAAGGCCTGCTTCTGCCAATTTATCCACTAATTCTTTTGTCAGTAGGGTGCCATTTGTATCCATGGAGATAACTTTAACTGCTTTTATTCTTTTGATATCCTTGACTAAATCCACAACCTCTGCATACAGCAAAGGCTCTGCCTGGGCATTTATATGGACCTCTATATCCCTTGCATTCTTAAAATTGATTAGTTTCTTTAGCTCTTCGACCATATAATTTTTCTCGACGACAAAATCCACCAGCTTTTTTGATGGAATACCTTCATCAACAGAGCAATAGATACAGTTAAGGTTACAGCCTGTTATTGGCCTTATCTCTATGATATTTGAGCCCCTGTCAACAATGCCGAAGTAGATTGAGCCTACCAGGGGTATGCTGGAATTCTTATGTACATAGACTGCTTTCCTGCCAGTCACCTCATTTTTCAGGCTTTTAAATCCTTTCTGCAGCAAAAAATTAAATTTTTTTTGTGCTCTTTGCTCTGAAAGGCCCCTGAATGATATTTTATTCTTGCCAATTTCAAATTTCGATATTTTACCTAAACTTGTTTTATCCAAATGGAAAGAGAATATCCTTAAAAAATTCACTTTAACTTTATCTTTAGAATCCTCAAAAGATAAGTCCTTAAATTTTAATTCTGCCATATAGTCCGGTAAAAGGGGAAATTATATAAATATAATTATTTTACTGAATTAAGGGGTGGTAAATTGGACGAAGAGCAAAAAGAGACCGTCATATCCTACGAGACATTATTTGATTTATTGAAGAGGGAGAAAGAAAGGGCAGACTTACAGGAATTAGGCGAAAATTTCTTCAGTCATTTATCTGGATTTTTAAAAGAAAAAAAACAGCTTCTCCAGAATCCTTCACTTGAATCTTTTGATGAGCGGAGAAGCCTGGAGAGGCAGATTGATAATATCAAAAAACTGTTGATAGACCTGTACGGGAAAAGGGAAAAAAAGATCATTGGCTCAGCTCTTGACAAGAGCAGGACTAAATCCACCATTATAGATACATCCGCCTTGCTGAAAGAAGAAGAACAGTTTTTTAACGCTTTAATCAGGCTGTTTGACTCATACAGAAAAGGAATCTTATTTGATATTATCGACGGCAGGCTGCCATCTGTAGAAGAAAAAGATGAAAATGCTGAAGCTGAGGTCAAAAAAACTGATGAAGCAAAAGAAGATACAAAAAAAAATACAAAGATGGTAAGGTTCATGCATGCTGTACCCAAATTTGTTGGCGAAGAGCTTGAAGAATACGGCCCATTTGAAGAAGAAGATATCGCCAACCTGCCTGCTGAGATAGCAGACTTGTTAATATCCAAGGAAAGGGCAGAGGAAATAAAAACTAATTAGAAAACAAAAAGGTTTTTAAATCAATCAGAATTCTTAAGTTAAGAATAAAATCAATTACAACCAATAAAAATCGATTAAAAATAAAATAAAAATATTGATTAAAAATGACCTCCTCCTGAACCTAAAGGTTCAGGTTTCCGGCGAAGGGTTGGAGGAAGCTTCAACCTAACAAGCAATACCGTGGTGTTTTGCTTGG
>CAZPFO010000029.1:0-13992 GCA_964585935.1 uncultured Methanosarcinales archaeon
GTTTGATATTGAACCTTATTTCGCTAGATAGGAGAATTAGTTTTTACACACAGCTTGAAAAAAACAAAACTATTTAAACAATTACTATCCTTATTTGGTTTAGATTAAAATTTAATAGCAAAATCAATAATAAAAAAATCAATAAAAAATAAACCAATAGGTGCACGAACAGTTATTCCTCAATTGTGAAGGTGGTTGTGTGGTCGTTTTTCGATTTAAAATTTAATAACAAATAAAAATCAATAAAAAACTCAGATAATGAAAGCGCAGATAATTGTGAATGTTGAACATAAACAATGATGGAAAAATTCAGTGATGATGAAAAAACATTGATTAAAAATTAATTAAAATGTCAAAGATAAGCAAAGATATTCCATTGTCTGAAATCACTTTACGAAGGTATGAAAAACCGTCTAAACTATCTGAAAGAGAGCTGGTGAGGAAGATATGCCTTTCAGTTGGATTATTGCAGCCTGGTGATTCAAGGGACGTTATTGTGGATATTCTTAATGTTCTGATAAAGGCTAAAAAGCAGAAAAATTCGCTTGACAGCAAAGAAATTGAAAAATTGGTTATTGAAGCTAGGAAAAAGCAAAAACTGGCTTTATTGGGCATAGCACCTTCAAATATAAGGAGGCAGCTGAAAAGGCTAAAAAACATGTTTTTGGTAGAGTGTATAGCCAACAAATACCGCATTACAGAATTTGAGGATCTGCTTGTGATTTTCGAAGAAAAGATAGAGAAATACTATCTAAAATCAATAACTGACCGGATTAAGGGTTATTTTGAGGCTGTCAAATAGTTCTGTTAAACGTTAACTTAAGCTTTGTACCCCACTGGAGAATAGAAAACTTTAAATATGTGTTAGTTAATCAAAAAGTATCAAAGAATTTTTACTCGAAAATTACGAAAAGGTGGTTTGATGGCAGGTTTTTTTTCAAAATTAAAAGAAAAGATGGGCGAGAGTTCTAAGGTTCTTGAAGAAGCAGAAGAAGAGGATTATGTAGAAATAGGAACAGAGGCAGCATCAGAAAGAGCAAAGATTATTGTCAGGCCTTTTGTTATGGAGGATTTTGAGGGAATCAAGCCTATTCTGGATTCTTTGAGGGATGGTCATACTATAGCATTAGTTAATATTAAACCTCTGAAAGATAAGGATTTAGTTGAGCTTAAAAGGGCAATCAATAAGCTGAAAAAGACATGTGATGCAATTGATGGAGATATAGCTGGTTTTGGCGACAATTGGATTGCTGCTGTGCCAAGCTTTGCCCAGATACACAGGGGAAAGCCAAAAGAAGAACCTAAGAAGGAACTTTCAGAAGTAACTGAGTATGCTGATTAATTCTATTTTATTTTTTTGCTTGATTTGGGTTTTGACGAAACATTTTTATATGTCAAAAACCACCCATCACAGATGTGTGGAATGTTTGTAGCATAGCTAACCTTTATTCAGGTGGTTTTTGAGCATGCTCAGAATTTTCAATAAACCAAAGGCAAAAGCAAGCAAAGCTTGCTACTAGTCACAGACTGGATGGAAAATTCTGACATTTTAAACAAAAATAGCAGTTAAAATAGCAATGAGGGTGCAGCAATGGAAGACACTATACAGTTGGGAGGAAATATAGAATTAAGCGGTTTTAAGGATATAGACCGTGGAAAGATGGTTGTAGTGAGGAAAATTGTGGGGAATTATGCCAAAATCATGTCAGAGAAAAACAGCAATTTCAGCAAGTTGAAAGTAAACATATCTGGAGAAGGCGATGATTTAAAGATAAATTCAGAAATGGCAGCAGACAAAAACTATACGGGTGAGGAGGCAGGAAATAACCTGTTCGTAGTGCTTGACTCAGCTCTGAAGAAAATAGTAAGCCAGATTTGACTTTATCTTCCTTGGATATGATTATTCTTTATTTTGTTCTTTAAAGTGATTACTTGTATCAATTTTAAAGCGTTTATCTCCTGCTTTAGCTCTTCTACCTCGTCTTTTAACTCATATATCAACTCGTAATTATGCTGGATGTTGTTGATACTATCGTTAACAACAGAAGGCATGTCAGAAAATTGGGAGAATTCCCTTCTTATCTGCTTAATCCATGCATCAACATTGTCCCTGAAAATTTCCATGCTTTTTTCCATTTTATTTAAGAGGTTATGAGGCAGAAGAAGATGGTACTCTTTTTCGCCTCTACCCTCTTTTAGAGTAATTTAAAATCCAAAAAGAGGTTAGCAGAGTCTAATCAATTGGTTCGTTTAGTCTCTTTACCTCTTTTTTGGAATTCCCAGTATATTTATATTAAATATACTGGTATACAAATATGTATATTACTGATATATAAAGGTTTCGTTATAATTATATACTGGATTATATATGTTAGAATAGAGAAATACAGTTCCATTAAACCCTAGACTCCTCTCCAAAAAGCGATAATTATAAATGCTATTAATAATGTAAATAAAACACTTTTCAGACTCCTTTTTTGTTTAACCATGATTAAATTAAAGAGAATATGGTTTTTAAAGTTTTAATAACTAATAGAAAACTTGACTTTATTTATCAGTCTTTCTGGCACACTAAAAGCTGTATATATGGAGCATTTGTTCCAGCTACACTACCTGTGTATGCAGTATAGGAAGAGCCTTGGTAAGAATTAGACTGTCCTACTCGTACTACATCATTTGAGTCACCATCTCCGTATTGTGAGATAGAATGCCTATGTTGGCCTACTGCTCGGTTTTCATTATTAGATAATGCTGTACCGGTAGTTCCTGCAAGATCTCCTCCGCTAGGTAATCCCACTATATACCTCCCCCTAGCACTTAATAATTCATTCCACCCTATAGGGCAACTAGCTAAGTTAAAATACATCACTGCTCCTGTTGGAAGTTCTCCACTGCCAACTGTGCTTAAACAATTGCCATTAATATCTGTGCAGATATCACCAGATGCATTTATGTTTCCTATAACTCTAAGTTTATTATTTTCCGGAGTAGTTGTTCCAATCCCAACATTTCCACTTGCAACTATAAGCCCAGAACCTGATGCAGATTCAAAATAACCACCAATACCAGTATCAGTAGCCTTACCATGAACTCCTGCACCGGTAATAGAAATACCGCTAACACCAATTCCTCCAAATCCAGTAGCCCAACCTGAAACACCAGCGCCTATGTCACCAGTAGATATGCTATAGATTCCCCTTGAAAAATCAGCAGAACCAGCATCGACATGTAATTTGGCATTAGTTGGAATAGTACCAATCCCAACATTATTACTTAAATCATTAAGATAAACATTATTGCCAGAAGAAGTCCATGGCCCTGCTAAAGATGCAGCGCTGCTTATTGATGAGCCGTCTGGAAGATATAACGCGCCGCTTGTTATATTTAAGCCGCCAGCTATTTTCAATGGGCTTGCTCCATATATCATTCCACTGATTCTTACATCACCCTCTACATCTAATTTTCTTGAAGGCGTTGTAGTTCCAATCCCGACGTTGCCGTTACTCCCAAATCGAACTACCTCATTTAATGACGCCGTTCCGGAATCATAAGTATGAAAAGCCATGGCAACTGCTCCCAAGCCATCCATCACGGTTCGAATCCGCCCCACCTGTACGTCATCACCGGGAATATCGGGATTAACGGCATCGACAAAGTCTAACCTGATACCGCTGCCAGGAACAGCTGAAGAATGAATACCTTCCAACTGAAGGGCTCGCGCTCCTCCTGCTACTGGAAGAACATCTGTTAGAACATCTAAACCCGCATCCGGAGACGACGTACCGATACCAACTGAGCCGTCACTCAAAAATCTCACTCTTTCCGCTAACGTTGTGCCATCAAAAGTAGAAAAAGACAGACCAACCTGCCCAGAACCATCCATGTCGGTTCTAAACTGTGCCACTAGCACATCATCACCGGGAATATCGGGATTAACGGCATCGACAAAGTCTAACCTGATACCGCTGCCAGGAACAGCTGAAGAATGAACACCTTCCAACTGAAGGACTCGCGCTCCTCCTGCTACTGGAAGAACATCTGTTAGAATATCTAAACCTGCATCCGGATGGTTTATTCCAATCCCAACATTCCCTCCTTGATCTATTGTTAATCTGTTGGCAACACCTGTTTGATCTATATAGAAATCACCTCTTCTGTTAACATCTGCTCCGCCAGTAGGATAAAGCCCAAAGCCCCATTTTCCAACACCACTTTCATTAAAGTCAATCGCGCTGTATCCTGTATTGGGGGTGTTTATTACAAGTGGCCCGTCATTTATAGTTATTGTGCTGCCTGACTTGCCCCTTATAGTGTCTGCATATAATGGCTCGTGGTATGGTTCAGTGACAACCCATCCAGTTGCAATAACAAAAAGCCCTGCAAATGTTAAAGCTGTTATTAGAAGTAAGCTGATGAATATTCTTTTAGCGCTTGATTTTTTCATTTAAACCTCTTTTTTTGAATTAATGATTGAACTGATTTATAAATTTTTCTTATTTATCTTAGTAATTCTTGTAAAACCTTTTATATTAGTGTTATTTTTTCATCAATATGGCATTAGGAATTGATAAGGCAATAAAGGACTTTAAAGAAGGCAAGTTTATAATTATTGCGGATGATGAAAACAGAGAGAATGAAGGAGACCTTGCAATAGCGGCAGAGAAAATTGATGGCGAGAAAGTAAACTTTATGATAAAAGAGGGCAGAGGGCTTGTATGCATGCCTATAATTGGTTCGAGGCTTGACGAGTTGAATATCCCCTTGATGACAAAAGTGAATACTGAAATTACAAAATGCGCTTTTACAGTCTCTGTTGATGGTAAAACGGCTGGAACAGGGATTTCTGCTTTTGACAGGGCTATGACAATAAAAACAATTCTGGATAAAAAAACAAGGCCAGAAGGTATGGCAAGGCCCGGCCATATATTCCCATTGAGGTATGAAGAAGGAGGAGTTTTAAAGAGGGCAGGACATACAGAAGCATCAGTTGACATTGCAAAGTTAGCTGGACTGTACCCTGCCGCAGTCATATGCGAGATAATAAACGATGATGGCAGGATGGCAGGATCAGAAGATTTAGAGAAGTTTGCTGAGGAGCATAATTTAAGGATAGTAAAAATAAACGATTTAGTTGAGTATATGAAAGATTTAAATAGTTGAGGGCATTAAATTCAAGATCATGTAAATAAGAAAGAGTGGTACTTGGAAAAGTTTAGGCCAATTACAATTTTTTATTAATCTCTCCATCTTCCAATAATCAGCCAAACCAAAAGATTTAAAAAATTCTTAATAAATAACCAATTCAATGGATAAATTTCAGGAACATATTGTCAAGTTCTTAAAAAAAGAGGCCAAAGCAGAGATTAATTTAGAAAAGCCTCCTAATCCCGAGTTAGGGGATTACGCCTTTCCCTGCTTTAGTCTGGCAAAAATTCTCAGGAAAAATCCAAATGAGATTGCAAAAGACCTGGCAGCTAAATTTTCTAAAACAGCATTAATTAAAGAAGCCAGGGCTGCAGGCCCTTATGTTAATTTTTTCACCAATAAAAGCCAATTGACTGAAGCGACATTAAAGAAGGTAATAAAAGAAAAAAACAAATTCGGAAGCGCTAATGCAGGCAAAAACAAAAAGATTATTGTTGAGCACACAAGCATAAACCCTAATGCAAGCCCGCATGTGGGCAGGGCGAGGAATGCATTTATCGGAGACTGCATTGTCAGGACATTGAAGTTTGCCGGCTATAATGTTGAAACCTATTATTATGTTAATGATGTAGGGAAGCAGATAGCAATGCTTGTTCTTGGAGCTGAGAATAAAAAAAGCATAAAATTTGACGATTTGCTGAAAATTTACATTGCAATCAATAAGAAAGCAGAAAAAGACAATAGATTAGAGAAAAAGGTTTTTGATCTGCTGTATAGGCTGGAAAAAGGGGATAAGAAAGTAACAGCGCGGTTTAAAAAAATAGTTGACACATGTGTTAAAGGACAGTCGAGGTTATTTTCTGAATTAGGCATCAAATATGACAAGTTTGATTATGAGTCAAAGTACCTATGGGATAAAAAAACAGAGAGCGTGTTAAGGGAGCTGGAAAGGACAGGAATGCTGTTTATTGATAAAGACAACAGGATGGTTCTTGACCAAAAAGGCTTTGAGCTTGGAATGAAAGTCCCTGTGCTTGTTCTGACAAGGGGAGATGGCACTTCCTTGTATCCATTGAGGGATATTGCATATACGATAGAGAAAGTTAGCAAGGGCCACAATATAATTGTTTTGGGCGAGGACCAAAAGCTGTATTTTGAACAACTGGTGGCTGCGCTGAAGATAATGGGTTATGCTGCTCCTGAGGCAGTTCACTATTCTTTTGTCCTGCTGGATGAGGGGAAAATGTCAACCAGGAAGGGCAACCTTGTTCTGCTGGAGGACTTTATGGAGGAGGCATTGAAAAAAGCAAAAGTTGAGATTAAGAAGAGGCATGGAAAAGTAAATGAAAGCTCAGCAAAAGCAATAGCTTATGGAGCGATAAAATACGCAATATTGAAAGTTAGCCCTGAGAAGAATGTTGTGTTTAACTGGGAGCATGCTTTAAGTTTTGAAGGCGAATCTGCTCCTTATGTGCAATACGCTTATGCAAGAATCTCGAGCATACTTAAAAAATACGGCAAAAAGACGGATGGAAAAATAAAATATGATATCCTGGATAAAAAAGAAGAAACAGAATTAATAAAGAAAATATCTGATTTTCCTAATGTTGTGAGCAAGGTAACGAATAACCTAAAGCCCCATATAATAGCAAATTATCTTTATGAATTATCTCAAAAGTTCAATGAATTTTACCATACATGCCCCATACTGAAGGAAAAAGAGGATATAAAGAAGGCAAGGCTTGTGTTAGTAGGTGCTGTAAAACAGGTCTTGAGCAATGGCTTAATGCTTTTAGGCATAGGAACACTGGAAAAGATGTAAAAATTTATAAATAAAGAAATCAATAATAAAAAAATCAGTAAATAAGACAATATAAACCAATAAAAAATTCAGTTAATCAATAAAAAATCAACAATAAGAAAAAAATCAATAAAAAATAAACCAATAGGTGCACAAACATTACTTCCCTAGTTGTGAGCGTGTATGTGCAGTCATTTTTTTATTTTAAATATTTAATAACAAATAAAAAAACTCAGATAATGAAAGCGCAAACAATTGTGAGTGTAGAGCATAAATATTGATTGAAAATTTAAATGGTAAAAATTGATAATAAAAATTTAAAAAATAATTAAAATGCCTTTAAGAGACCAAATAATAATTCTTGTTGTTTTGTTAGGGTTATCTGCATTTTTTTCAGGCGCTGAAACAGCATTGGTATCTTTAAGTAGATTAAGAGTAAGGCATCTGGCTGAAGAAGGGGGAAGAATAGCTAAGATACTGAAAAAATTAAAAGATGATCCGCAGAGGATGCTGACAACAATTTTGATTGGGAACAACCTGGTTAATATTGCTGCCGCGGCTATTGCAACTTCAGTTGCGATCGACATGTTTGAGAGCTATGCCATCGGAATTTCGACAGGAGTGATGACTTTTTTAATACTCGTTTTTGGCGAGATAACCCCTAAATCATTTGCAACACATTTCAGCGAGCCTTATGCCAGGTTTGTTGCTCTGCCTATCTGGTACCTCAGCATTATCTTGTACCCCTTTATCAAAATATTTGACTTCTTTTTCAGGTTTTTAGTTAAAACTTTTGGCGGAAAATTGAAAGAGCCTACAGTTACTGAAGACTACCTTAAGAGCATAGTAACTGCAAGCCAGGAAGAAGGTTCTATAAAAGAGATTGAGAAAGACATGATAAATAAGATTTTTGAGTTTGATGATATAAATACTGATGAAGTGATGACTCCAAGGACTGACATGTTTATACTGAATTCCAAATTAAAAATAAAAGATGCCCTGAATATCATTTTGAAAAATCCTCATTCAAGGATTCCTGTGTATGAGAAAACCAGGGACAACATAGTTGGCATCGTCCATTTAAGGGACGTTGTAATGCACATTAAAAAAAAGGCGAATTCAAGTCTCAGTAAAATAATGAATAAGCCTTTCTTTGTGCCTGAGACAAAAAAAATTGACAGCCTTCTGAAGCAGTTTCAGAAGAAAAAGGAGCACATGGCTATTGTTGTGAACGAGCATGGCATTATTACCGGTTTGATCACAATAGAAGATATCTTGGAGGAGATTGTAGGGGAAATAATGGACGAGACTGACAAAAGAGACCCTAATATAAGGAAAATACGGGCAAAAGAATGGATGGTAAAGGGCAAGACAGACATTGATGAATTAAATGAACAGCTGACTATGAATGTGAAGGAAGATGAAACCTATGACACTTTAGGCGGCTTTATTCTGAACAAAATGGGAAAGATTCCTGAAGAGCATGATAAAATTGAGCATGGCAAGTTTACCCTTATTGTTGAAGATGTTGAAGGGCACAGGATTATAAAGGTTAAGATTGTTAGGAAGTAGTTTTAAGTTTATTTTTCTTTGAAAAATTTTAAAAATGATAATTTACTTTTTCAATCATCAAGTGGATAACTTTTTAAACAAAACATGGTTAGTTTCACCAAATGAAACTCCTTAAAATACAGTCAATTAACGGCCTTGGAAAGACAGATGGCTGCGAGGATGCTCCTGATAAGATTGTTTCCAGCTTGAAAGAGTTTTATCTTAATGAAGACGGTTTATTGCCTGTTTTTGACATTGAAAGTGCGGAGATTGAAAAAGCAAATATAGAAAAAACAAATGAGAACATCTATAAGAAAGTAAAAGAAAGCTTGAATGAGGCAGAACAGCTGATGATTTTAGGGGGAGACCATTCTATAACATATCCCTGCTTTAAGGCTTTTTCAGAAAGCTCTGATAATAATGGTTTAGTGGTTTTTGACGCACATGCCGACTGTGTGAATGATTTTAAGCCGCCTACATATGAAGACTATCTCAGGGTTTTAGTTGAAGAAGGCAAATTAAAAAAAGAGAATATAATTTTAGTTGGCATAAGGAACTGGCATAAAGAAGAGTATAAATTTTTGAGAGAGAATAAGATTAAATTCTTCAATATGAAAGAGATTGCCAAGGAAGGGGTTCATGAGGTTTCTGAGTCAATAATGAGCGTGGCAAAGAATTTCAATGCTTTGTATGTTTCAATAGATATCGATGCTGTTGACCCGGCTTTTGCCCCCGGCACAGGCTATCAAGAGCCCGGCGGTTTAACTTCCAGAGAATTGCTATTTTTTTTAAAAAGATTGAAGTTATTGAAGAATCTCAAGGTTGTGGATTTAGTGGAGATAAACCCTGCAAAAGATAGGGAAGATATGACTGTTAAGCTTGGGTCGAAGATAGTTTCTGAGATGGGTTGACAGAAATATTTATAAATAAGTCAATATATACATAACCTAAAGGGGAGTATAGCAACAATAGTGCTAGCAAGCAGATAGCCAGATAAAACTACGTGGAGGTAAAGTAAAATGGAAGAAGGAACGAAAGAAGGAGTGAAAGAAGAAGTGAAAGAAGAAGTGAAAGAAGAAGTGAAAGAAGAAGTGAAAGAAGAAGGAATGAGAGACAACACAGTGTTTATTGGCGGAAAGCCTTTTATGAACTATGTGACTGCTGTAGTGATGCAATTCACAACAAAGAATGCAGAGGAAGTCCTGGTAAAAGCCAGAGGAAAGTTCATTTCCAGGGCAGTGGATGTCGCAGAAGTCGCATCAAAAAGATTTCTTGAGGGAAATGCGATTGTGAACGGTATCAAGATCGACAGCGAAGGCTTCCAGAACAAGGAAGGCAAAGACGTGAGAGTAAGCACAATTGAGATTATACTAGGTAAGAAGTAATTTTCTTTTATTTTCTTTTTTTGTATTTAAATAGGTTTAAGAATATTTTAGTTAAAGAAAAATAAAAAAATATATAAGAAATAAAATTTAAATTAGCATATAGTTCTAAAGAATCAGAATCTTTTCTTTTTCCTATAGCATTCCCTGCAGTAAACAGGTCTGTCTCCACTTGGTTTAAATGGGACTTTGCATTCTTGACCGCATTCAGCGCAAGTCGCGTCATGCTCTTCTCTTGGTCCGAAATCTCTCATCGTTTTTCCCTCCATTATAGTTCAAATAACATAGAAAAAGTTATGCTTTTAATATGTCATTAAATACCAGAAATACTTAATGGTTTATAAAGCTTTAGTTTATTGCTGTCAAACTAGACGATTATACATTAATTTTATATATTAAATAAGGGCATAATTTCCAGGGTCATTTGAATGCACTTCTCCTGAAAACATGGTAGCTCCCAGCGGTAAATTACCATTTGAAACAGAATGTTCTGAATATGGTAAATAAAAGAGAATAAAAACAATTAAATACTATTTCTTACAGAGTTAGTGTAAAGAGGTGTTTTAGAATCATAATAAAGAAGTGGTTATATATAATATTTTTTATCATCTTACTTGTTTTAATAATTATATATTTCGGATATATTCCACCCAAATCAACTCCAGTGGACTATTGTACTTTTTTTGGTTCAGAAATAGAATGTTGGGATATGGAGACCCATGGAACAAATAAACATTTTAAACTTGATTTAAAAAATAGATTAAATGAAACAATATTAATTGATTATTGGGAATTATCAACCGATTCAAAAAAAATAATAGAATGTAATGATAAATCAAATGCATATATCGGTGAAGAATGGAAACCTGATGAAAAAATAGTTATTATTTTAAATGATTGTAATTATATTGATGTTGGATTTGAAAAAAATATGAGATATAGAATATTTATCACTATGAGATATCATACACTAAATGGGGATACAAACGAGGTTAAGGGAGAAGTTTTATCGGTTCTGAGATAGTCTTAATAAATTGAAATTACCTAAACAATTAAATACTATTTCTTACAGAGTTAATGTGAAGAGGTGTTTTTTATGGCAAAAGGGGAAATCAAAAAAGTAAAAACCTCAGATTACCAAGGTTATCTTGTTGGCCAGGTACTTGCGGGGGTAGTTGGAGCGCTGATTCTTTTATTTGCCGACTTTGCAGGCTATTACCATTATGATTATTATAATAAGATCAGAGAATATGGCTACATATATTTAGGGTCTGGTTTTCTTAGCAGCGCCTTAATTGTAGTCGCAGTTTTGATGCTAGTACTCTCTGTCTACTCAGGGATAAAAATCATGAGGGCAAAAGAAGTTTCATTTGTTACAATACAAAATCATGCAAAAAATTCGATGAAAAAAGGCTCATACGTAGCAGTTATAGCACTTGTTGGCGGGCTGGTATTTGTGATAACAAATATTATTGAGAGAACCCAGGAATGGTGGCTTGACTCAGGGTTCTTTGCAGCTCTGATTGGCGGAGCATTAATATACTATTTTGGAAAGCAAATTTCAGACAAGTTAAAGCATTAAAATAATATAGGATTTTTTTCAAAAGATAAGGGGGTTACCAGTTCTTCATGGATAGTTGAGAAAAATCACTAATATTGATTCAATCTAAGATTAAATAAATTTATATACTAATTAAATTCTTGTTATGGTTAAGGGCCTATGGTGTAATGGATAACACGGTCGGCTTCGGTTAGCCTTCTCCATGAAGGTTTTATAGCAGAAACCGACTGATCTGCGTTCGAATCGCAGTAGGCTCATTTTCCGAATTAATCTGTAGAAAAGTATTTAAAGTAGATTTACTAATTTTTACCTAATGGCAAATCTTTCAAAAGAGGTTAATATAACTATATTGTTCAGTGTAATTATCATTCTTATTGTTGGCGGTTTTAGTTACTCCATGTACAGGATGCAGGATGATTATACAAATAAAATCCTGGTGATGAACAAGGATATTATAGGAACCTTAAACAACGTGAAGGCAGGGTTAGAAGGGGATATTTTTGGGTTAAGGGCAAACTTAAGCTTAAAATTAAACTTAGTCGAGAATAATCTGGAAAATTTCCGCGACCAGAATAAAAAAGAAATAAACACTTTAAACAATTTAATAGAGCAGATTGAAGAGCAGAGTGATATAAAGCTGCAGGAACTGAAAGAAGAAGTTGGAAGTATACAGGTTCAAAGCTCTGACTTCTCTGCTATCATTGAGGATGTTCTGCAGTCTGTTGTCAGCATTGGCACAGATGTTGGTGTTGGATCAGGGGCTATTATTGATGATGACGGGTTTATTGTGACAAATTACCATGTTGTTCATGGCGCAAATATAATGAGGGTTTTGACATATGAGGGTAATGTTTATAATGCCCAGCTGGTTGGTTATGAGCCGGATGTCGATATTGCAGTTTTGAAGATAAATGCAGAGGACTTAAGAAGGATAAGATTTGATGATTCTGATGATAGTAAGGTTGGCGAGAAGGTAATAGCCCTGGGAAGCCCTGCCGGCCTTAGCTTTACTGTTACAGAAGGCATTGTAAGCGCTGTCAACAGGAAAGGGCCTAATGGCCTGGAGATTTATACACAAACTGATGTTCCAATCAATCCTGGAAATTCAGGCGGGCCCCTGGTGAATACAAGGGGGAGAATCATAGGCATAAATAACTACAAGGTTGGCGGCTATGAAGGGCTGGGCTTTGCAATACAGTCCAATACTGTAGAGAACGCCACTACAGGGATAATAGAAGGGTACTTGAGTCAATAACTAATATTCTGATAGGAATAATTATTGCAGGAGATTATTTAAATAAACTATCCTAGCTAAAGGGTATGAGTACAATTGATAAGTTATCAACTCTAGCTCGGCCAGGAGATCAATCACATCCAATGTATCCTCCAGTAGATAAAACACCAATACAAAAAGGACCAGGCCAAGTTTGGTTTTTAAAGGCATATGTTGAAGGAACTGGAGAATATAATACTAAAAAAGGTCCGCTTCAAATTATTAACATGGCCTTTGATTATGTACCTGGGGAAGTCATTGTCAGGACCCCAACAGACGGGTTTACCCTAGAAGATATAAAAAAGAACAGAGAGGGTGTTATTACTGATTTAGATTTAGACGGCCTTAATATGGCTTTTATCTCTGATAGGCCTAATACGGATGGTGTAATATTAGGTCTTGATGGATTTATAGAGACAACAATAAAATATTGGGATAGCAGAATTACTGGTGGATTAAATAAAACTGGACAAAAAAAGATAAGAGATTACATTAATAGTCTCCCTCAGAAGGTGAAAGATGTGATAAACCAGGGCACTCTATACACAGATACATACCTCCAATTAAGAACCAACACTCTTGATGCAAAATTACTCAGTCTTACTTCAAAAAATTAATTTCTTTAATTTGTTAGTTTCACATATTTGCTCTGCCTCCTGAAATAAAAAGAGTTATTGAAAATGGAAACATAACCCATTAATAATAAAGCTTAAATAACCTTTCTTCTTTCTTTTATTAAAATGGCTACAGTTGATTATGTTCCGGGCCAGTAATTTCTTCATTTTATTATTCCAATCAATAAACTTTTTATTCTTATTTTGGCGTTAAAAAATAGGAAAGTTTATAAAAATCAATAAGAGGTATTAATAAAACTGAAAAATGGCTAAAATTGGCTTTATCGGAAGCGGAAAAATGGCTGAAGCTTTAATCAAGGCTATTTTGAAGACTAATCTAACAGAAAGTATAATCAGCAGCGACAAAAATAAAGAAAGATTAGACTACATTATGGAAAAAACAAAAATAAAAGTTACAAGAGACAATAAGGAAGTTGTAAAAAGGTCAGATGTTGTTTTTTTGGCGGTAAAGCCGCAGGATATGAAAGCTGTTTTAAGCGAGATTAAAGAGCAGATAAAAAACCAGCTTATTGTTTCAATCGCAGCTGGAGTAAAAATAGGCAAGATCGAATCAATTATAGGGGATAAGAAAATAATAAGGATTATGCCAAACACGCCATGTCTAGTTGGGGAGATGGCAGCAGGGTTTGCTGTCAACAAAAATG
>CAZPFO010000030.1:0-13799 GCA_964585935.1 uncultured Methanosarcinales archaeon
GAAACATTAGATGTGTATTTTAAAAACTTATCAGATCTTTATTTTGAATATGCTTGTATAACCTCTATGCAGGTAGATAGATTAAACTATGCCCTAATAGCTGTAGGATTAAATCCAGACATCAAAGTAATCAAAAGAGGGAGTATACTAGAGGGTTATAGTACCAGCATAATTAAAACACCAGAAGGTATAACACTCCATTATAGGTATGCTGATTCATACTATTTCGAAAGAGATTCACTCAGAATGTCAACAGACGAGGTATTTTTGCAGAGAACTAAAAATATCCATTCCTTAATAGAAGATACAAAATCGAATGGTAAGATGATCAAGATCATTGTTCTATAATCAATTTAACCTATAACAATCATCCCTATCTCCTAAAAGGATTCATAGTAAGTATAAAATGCTTGAATCAGCAAATCTTATAAACTATTTAATCAATAATCCAATTTATGGGCAGATTCCCAATAATATTAATAATTTTAGTTCTAATCCTTATATTAGGGGTCATAGCAGCAATCGTAGCATTTAAGAATAAAAAGAAGGCTGCTAAGCCCGACTACTACTCTTTCTATATAATTGGAATAAGCTGGTTCGCTATTGGGATAACTTTAGATATGCATTCTTTTTCAATCATGGGCTTGGTTTTTGCCATTATAGGCATTACAAATAAGGACAAATGGAAAAAGAACAGGCGAACCCTGAAAGGCTTAAGCAAGAAAGAAAGAGCCATTGTGATTGCTGTACTGGCCATAGGCATAATAACATTGATAATTGGAATTGTATTCTACTACTTGGCAAAGAATGGTTATTTAAGTTGATTTAGACTCTTCAGTACCAAATTCAGAAAAAAAATAAAATTCAGAAATTAGTTTTATAATTCCCGTTTATTCTAAGTTTCAACTATTCTTTTTTCACATTAACAGCTTTTGGGCCCCTATCTCCATCCTCTAAATCGAATTCGACTGCGTCGTTCTCGTTTAGATTTACGCCCTCGCCTAGTGCTGATTGATGCACGAAATATTCTTTTCCGTCTTCACCAGCTATAAAACCAAATCCTTTCATTTGGTTAAAAAATTTTACTGTTCCTTTCATTTTTTCTATCCTCCGTATTTTATTTTAAGAATGGAAGCCACGAACGAAGTGAGTCTGCTTTCATTCTTTTACTTCGTCTGAATCTTTTTGTTCATTCTTCATTTTCAATTGGCAGTCGTCGCAGTAATTCTTTTTAGATTCGCTTTTATTGACAACAAATCTTATTCTGCACAACCTGCAATACTTCACTAAATTATAATCTGCCATTTGTATGTGGAATAAATCAAAATTCTTTTTAAATGCTTCTATTTATTACTCCAGCTACCCCTCTCCCTTCTTCCTGACGACCTTCTCGAATTGGATCCTGATGATTGCCTAAAGTTTGTTCTTCCTCGTGATTGCCCCCTATGCGCTCTTCCTGATGACCTTCCAAAGCCTGAAGATCTTCCAAAGTTTGGTCTTCCAGACGACGATCTTCCAAAACCCGACCTTGAGCCCCTAAAACCGCTTGAAGGCCTTCTAAAAGCATCAAGTCCAACAGCCCTTACCATTTCAAGATAGGGTCTTTTTACCTTCTCGATAGAGAATTCACGATACTCAGAAAGTACTCTTGAAAAGTTATCATGGTCAAAATCACATAAAATATTGATTACCTTCCCCTCTTCTCCGGCACGAGCAGTCCTTCCTATCCTATGGACGTATTCCTTCGCATCTTTTGGGAGCTCATAGTTATAGATATGTGAAACATTATCAATATGCAACCCTCTAGCTGCAACATCCGTACACACTAACACTCCAGCCTTGGCTTCATTAAACATCTTCATATTCTTAGATCTTTTGTTTTGTGCAAAGCCTCCATGGATAGCAATAGCATTTATCCTGTTAGCCTGAAGATTTTTAACAACAAAATCAACATTCCTTCTTGTATTACAGAAAACCATAACTAATTCTGACTTCTCCTGCTGCAACAGGTGCATCAATAAAGCCAACTTCATGTTTTTTGGAACGTCATAGTAAACTTGTTTAAGTTTAGAAGGATCAACCCTATTTTCAGCTGAAACTGCCTTTGGTCTTATCATGTACCTGTCAGCTAATTCTTTTATCTTTGATGAAACTGTAGCAGAGAAGCATAAAGTTTGCCTGTCTTTAGGGCATGCCTGGATGATCTGGTTTACATCTTCTATAAAGCCCATATCAACCATCCTGTCTGCTTCATCCAGAACCAATAACTTAACCTTCTTAGTATTAACTGTTCCCCTCCTAAGATGATCTAAAAACCTGCCGGGTGTAGCAACTACTACATCCGCTCTGGACAAGCCACGAACCTGGGGTTCAAAAGAAACTCCCCCATAAATAGTGATTATATTCAGATGTTTCTGGGATGAGAGCTGCCTCAATGAATCCTTTACCTGCTCTGCAAGCTCCCTTGTAGGGGTAAGAATAATAGATTGCAGACCTCCTTTAGGAACTACCCGTTCAATTATACCGCAGCCAAAAGCCAGTGTTTTTCCAGAACCAGTTGCTGATTCTCCTATAACGTCATTCCCTTTCATTATTTGTGGAATAGACAACTCCTGGATTTGAGTGGGGGTATCTATACTTAATTTTTTAATAGCTGTAAGCATTTCATGGCTTAAGCCTAAATTTTCAAATAAGTTCATTCTTTTCTACCTCATTAATATTCTCTTTAATATCCAGCACTTCTCAAGAAAAAGCGAAATGTTCAATAAATGATCAAGTGCTTTCTCGTCAATATGCTTTCTTATTATGAATAAATATTCCTGCCCAGTATATAAAGGTTTCTATTTTCTAACCACTAATAGGTAATTAATAAATAAATATATTTTCTAAAAAACAGATTAATAGCTTTTATTTTTTTCTTTTATCGTAAATTTCAACTGCATCTGAAGCCATAATCTCAATTCCGTCTAGCTCAGGAAAGAACATATCCCTTAATAAATTCTCCTTTCCATGGACCTGGACTGTTAGAATATCCTTAAAAGAAGGGAGGATTAAAGAATTAAGCCTATTAACTAAATCGTTGATAAACTCATTATTATTCTCTCTTTTGGCTGATAAATTTGTATAAAAATCCATGAACTCTTCTGAATCTGGAGAGGGTAAGTTCTTATAGTCTATTTCCTCAGCAAAATAAATGATTTTCAAATAATGTGTAAATGGGTCTTTCACAATAGATTCAGAAGCACCTCCAGCATACAACCACAATCTGGAACATAATCTGCCTTCATCCTCCTCCCGATTATAGCCCTTTGGCAATTTTTGCTCAACTTCAGCTGCAATTATTTTCCGTCCCCTATCTGATATCTGCTCCGGAGTATACTTATCCATCGAAGCACTTACATAATTGCCAATATCAACTTCTTCTCCAAGAAGGATTAATCTATTCTCATATAACTCAATATTATTGCTCATTTTAATTTAACTCAGAATTCATCTGAGGCTGTAAATACCTCTTTTGATGTGTGAAACGTGTTGATATTTTTAAATCTTCGCCTTGTGAGTTGTTGTATTATTAACCTTCACTTTATCCACAACCACAATCCCCAACCAAACAACAAATATCACCAAACTTATCAAAACTCCAAGCATCAAATCAGAAAACAACCTCTCCCCTACCAAAAATAGCTGTCTGTTCCAGATATGATCAACAACACCAAAAACAGCCCCACCTAAAAAAAGCAGATTCAGCCATAATTGATGAACATTTTTCTTAAAACTAACAACTCTTTTCCTCAAGCTATAATGCAAAATTGCTGCAACCATAGGAACAACATAACATACCATTTTCTACACCTCCAGATGCATATATTCACCATAAGTAAAAAAGCCGATTAACTGCTTCATCCTGGCCAGTTTAGGAAACAAATCTTTCTCCAGGCTATTAACATTCTCGAACAATTCAAAAATCTCAGGCTTAAAGCAGTATATCCCTGCATTTACAATATTTGTACTGCTCTCTTTGGGCTTCTCCCGGAAATCAGCAATAAAATCTCCATCCAGGATAGCAGTTCCATAACCTCCTGTTTCAGACCTTGTCATCAAGCCCATTGTGGCCATCTTGTCCATCTCTAAGTGTTTTTTAGACATCTTTATTAAATCAAAATTATTATAAGTATCTCCTGACATTACAATAAAGCTTACTTTCAATTTGTTTTTTATAGATTCAAGCGCTTTTGCATTTCCTTTGGTATCTTTCTCAATAACTTCAACATTAACAGGCACATTAAGCTTTATATCTTCAAGCTCGCTTAGAAACAAATTCATTTCTTTAGTATGCTGCGTCACTATAAAAATATTATTTATATTATTTTTATAAAAAAATTCAAATTGATGTCTGATTAATGATTTTCCTTTGATATTTTTCAAAGAAATTGTCTGGTGCTCTCCTCTAAGCAATATAACAGCTGTATTTATTGAGCCGTCTCTCAGCCCTTTCCTTAAAAAAAACTCCATTGCCTGGCTCCTCGACCGTATAACATTTCCATCAACCTTGCTGTCAATTAAATCAAGCAAAGGCTTATCAAGGCTGATAGCAATCTTAGGTTTTTTCATAGTATGAAATAGTATTGAAAGTTCATACTTTATATATTTTTCTATTTATTTATATTCTACAGAATACATTTCTCACCGAAACATTTAAATACTAGTAAGTATGAACAGTTCATACCAATGAAAGAAAATATAAATAATATGTTGAAAGAGAATATTGAACTGAACAACAATTTAATAGAAACTTTCTCAGACAAGATAGAAGAAGCTGCAAACTTAATCATTGATTGTCTAAAAAACGGAAATAAAATTCTTCTAGCAGGAAATGGAGGCTCGGCTTCGCAATGCTCTCACATTGCTGCTGAATTCACAGGACGCTTTAAAAAAGACAGAAAACCATTGCCAGCAATCGCCTTAACAACAGACCTTTCTGCAATAACAGCTATAGGAAATGATTGCGGATTTGACAAAATATTTGAAAGGCAGGTAGAAGCATTAGGAAAAGAAGGAGATGTATTAATTGCTATAACAACAAGCGGAAACTCCCAAAATATAATTAATGCTATTGAAAGGTCAAAACCTTTGGGAATAAAAACAATCGGGCTTCTTGGAAAAGGTGGAGGAAAAATAAAAAACACAACAAGCATAGAAATAACAATACCCTCAAACAACACCCCTCGAATCCAGGAAGCCCATCTTACAATATTGCATATAATTTGTGAATTAGTAGAGAATGAATTATTTAATCAATAAAAAAATAACCATTAGGTGCACAAGCACTGCACAATTAGTTGTGAACGTGCATCCGCAGTCGTTTTTTAATTTAAAATTTAAAACAAATAAAGATTAAATAAAAAACTCAGCTGGAAAACGCACAAACAATTGTGAATGTGGAACATAAATAATGATTTGAAAATTAATTGATAAAAATGTCAAAAACAATGAAATTAAAATTTCAAGCCTTCATTTTCTCTGAGGTAAGAAAATGAAGATTTTAGTAACCGGAGGAGCTGGTTTTATCGGTTCTAACCTAGCCCTGGAACTGGAAAAACAAGGCCATGAAGTCACTATAGTAGACAACCTGATTTCAGGAGATAAAAACAATCTAAAGGATTTCAAAGGAGAATTCCTAGAAATAGACATTTCAAAACCATTTGAACTAAACAGCAATTTTGACATTATTTTCCACGAAGCTGCAATAACAGACCCAAGATTTGAAAACGATGAAGAAACAATAAGAGCCAATATTGAAGGTTTCAAAAATATTATAGAATTAGCAAAAAAGAACAACGCTAAACTAGTATACGCCTCAACAGCAGGATTATACGGTAATGGCACAGTGCCAATGAAAGAAGACCAAAAAAAAGAAATTTTAAGCGCCTACGGAAAATCAAAATTAGAGATAGACAATATGGCGGAGAAACTATTCAATGAGATGCATATTGTTGGATCGAGGTATTTCAATGTTTTCGGCCCTAGAGAAGCCCATAAAGGAAGGCCTGCTTCTATGATTTACCACTTAAGCAAACAGATGAAAGAAAACAAAAACCCAAGAATCTTCAAATGGGGAGAACAAAAAAGAGATCATATATACATAAAAGATGCAGTAAATGCAACAATCCTGGCGTCAAAAGCAAAAAGCGGGATTTACAATATGGGTACAGGAATTGCAACAACCTTTAACGATTTAATAAAAATCCTTAATGAAGTCCTAAACACAAACCTAAAACAGGAATATTTTGACATGCCTTACAACCCCGAAACCTACCAGAACAACACACAAGCAGACACAAATAAAGCAGAAGAAGTATTAAAATTCAAATCAAAATACAGCCTGAAAGAAGGCATAGAAGATTACATGAGGTGGCTTTATGGATGAACAAAAACTGCTGAACATCCTGGAACAGTTCAAAAACAAAAATATACTGGTGATAGGAGATATAATGCTTGATAAATACATCTGGGGAAATGTATCGAGAATAAGCCCCGAAGCCCCTGTCCAGGTTGTCCGTGTTGAAAAGGAAAGCTACGCTCCTGGAGGAGCTGCCAACGTAGCAAACAACGTTGCAGCATTACAGGGCATAACATCCATGATTGGCATAGTTGGGAATGACAGTGCAAAAGAAAGGATGATGGAGGAGCTAAAAAGCAGAAAAATAAACACAGATGGAATTTTACAAGACCAGCATAGGCCAACAATACAAAAAGTAAGAGTTATAGGGAAGGGCCAGCAATTGTTAAGGTTTGACTATGAAAAAAAATCCTATCTGGAAAAAGACATAGAAAAAAAGATTTTAGATTTCGTTACAAAGAGGATAGAGAACATTGATGCTATTATAATATCAGATTACGCAAAAGGGATCATAACACAAAACCTTGCAGAACAATTAATCAGATTAGTAAATGAAAAAAACAAGATAATCATAATTGATCCCAAACCAGAGCATAAGAACTTCTACAAAAATGCAACATTAATCACCCCGAACAATAAGGAAGCTTGTGAAATGATTGATATTGAAGAGGGAAATAGTGATGACATAATAAAAGCAGGAAAAAAACTATTAGAAGATCTAAACACCTCTTTGATCATAACAAAAGGAGAAAAAGGAATGTCAATATTTGAAAAAAATGCTGAAGTAACAAATATTCCAACAAAAGCAAAAGAGGTTTACGATATAATTGGAGCAGGAGACACAGTTGTTGCAACTCTGGCATTAGCATTGGCCTCAAACGCCTCTTTAAAGGAAGCAGCTACTTTAGCAAACCACGCAGCAGGCATCACAGTAGGAAAAATAGGCACATCAACTGTAACAGTAGACGAAATAAAGAAAAGTATAGAAGATGAATAAAGCAATCTTTTTGGACAGAGACGGAACTTTAGTCCATGATGAAGGTTATGTATACAAGATAGAAGATTTCAAATTATTGCCGAATGTGATTGAAGCCTTAGAACTGTTAAAAGATAACTTCAAACTATTCATCATAACAAACCAGTCAGGTATCGGACGAGGATATTACACAAAAGAAGATTTTTTAAAATTCAATAACCATTTGATAGAAGAACTGGAAAAAAACAACATAAAGATAGAAAAAACATATATGTGCCCCCACCTACCAACAGAAAACTGCGACTGCAGAAAACCAAATGAAAAATTTGCAAAGGAAGCAGAAAAAGACTTCAACATAGACCTAAAAGAGTCTTATGTCATAGGAGACCATGACTTTGACATTGAAATGGGGAAGAAAACAGGATCAAAAAGCATACTTGTTTTAACTGGCCATGGAAAAAAACATTTAAATGAGCTAAAATCAAAACCAAACTTTATAGCCGAAGATTTGCTTGAAGCCGCAGAATGGATTTTAAAAAATCAATAATCAATTTGTCAAAAACCACCCATCAGAGGTGGGTGGCATGAATGTGTAAGCGCCATACCATGCAAGTGGTTTTTGATGCTCGGAATTCCAGCGAAATCATGGGTGGTTTTCGAGCACAACGGATTCCACTTGAACCACTCATCACAGATGAGTGGAATTCCGTTGTTTAAATAAAAGATAAAATGTCAAAACAAAAAATAAAAACAATAAATGAATTAAAACAAATAGTCAAAGAGCTAAAAGAAAAAAATAAAATAATTGTAACGACCAATGGAGTATTTGACATTCTGCACATAGGCCATATAAGATACCTGGAGAAGGCAAAAAAACTAGGCAACATCTTAATTGTAGCCATAAACTCAGACGAATCAGTAAAAAAAATAAAGGGGCCAAAAAGACCTATAAACGAACAAAACATAAGAGCAGAAACCCTGGCAGCCTTAGGGTGCGTAGACTACACCATTATCTTCAATGAAAAAGACCCTGTAAAAATTCTGGAAGAGATAAAACCAGATATTCACGTTAAGGGCGGAGATTACAATCTAAGCCAGATAATAGAGAAGGGCATAGTAGAAAAAAACAACGGAAAGATTGTACTTCTGCCGGAAATAAAAGGATTCTCGACAACTGATTTGATTAATAAAATAAGAGAACTATAAAAAACAACAATCTTTTTAAATAAAGTTTATTTCTTCCGGACATATGCCAACAACATTATCCATCATAATGCCTGCATACAATGAAGAAAAAACAATAACACAGGTTATTAACAGAGTGGTGAAAGTTTCATTGAAAAATATAAAAAAAGAGCTGATAATAGTCGATGATTTCTCAAAAGATAAAACAAGGCAAATTCTAAGTAAAATAAAAAACAAGGATATAAAAATATTCTACCATATAAAAAACATGGGCAAAGGCTCTGCAATAAGAACTGCTTTAAAACACGCAACAGGGGACATCATCCTTATACAGGATGCAGATTTGGAATATGACCCGCAAGAATATCCTAAGCTTTTAGAGCCAATTCTAAAGGGGAAAAAAGTGGTCTATGGAACAAGATTATCCTGCATTAGAGAGCATCATACAAACATGTACTGGCTTCATTTTTTTGGAAACTGGTTACTAACCACTACAACAAACATCCTATATGGCTCAAGATTGACTGATATGGAAACAGGATACAAAGTTTTTAGAAAAGATGTGGTAAAAAACATGAAGCTGAAATCAAAAAGATTTGACTTTGAGCCTGAGATAACAGCTAAAATATTAAAAAGAGGCTACAAAATACATGAAGTCCCTATTTTGTTCAAAGGAAGAAAATTTGACGAAGGGAAAAAAATAACATGGAGAGATGGAATTAAAGCACTGTTCTATTTGATAAAATACCGGTTAATTAACTAAAATGGTAGAAAAAACTTACGGAGGAAGCAAGGCAATTCCCCTACAAACTGAAGTCTATGGAGTATCCTTACCTTAGAGAATGAAACCAGACATAACAATGTTCTTTCCTGCATACAATGAGGAAAAGAACCTCCCAATATTAATCAATTCAGCAAGAAAGGTGTTAAAGCAGGTAACAAACAATTATGAGATAATGATCGTTGCTTATGAAGGCTCAACAGACAGTACAATAAAACTTGTAAAAGATTATGCAAAAAAAGACAAGAACATAAAACTTGTAGTGCAGCCAAAAGACCAAAAAGGGATGGGGATAGCATTAAGATTAGGCTTCAAAAACGCAAAATACCCTTTTGTTTTTTACGCAGATTCAGACAACCAGTTTAAGTTAGAAGAATTTAAGAAATTCCTGCAGCATATCAAAGATTACGATATAATAGCTGGCTACAGGATAAAAAGACAAGATCCATTCACAAGGATATTAACAGCAAAGGTTTACAACATAATTGTAAGTATATTATTCGGGACAAGGGAGAGGGATTTGGACTGTGCATTCAGACTTGTAAACAAAAAGGTTTTTAAAAAAATCCAGCTTAAATGCAAAACGGGGTTGGGTACGACTGAGCTTTTAGCAAAAGCAAGAAAAAACAAGTTCAGAATAAAAGAAATAGGCGTAAATCATTACTCTAGAACAGCAGGCCAACCAATATTTGAGGGAAAATTCCTGAACTTTCCAAAACCTAAAGTTGTGGTGGATTTATTAAAAGAGATGATACAACTGAAAAAGGATATGAAAAATGGGAGCAATTGATGCGTATGAATCTATGTTTGGCAGGGAAACGCCGACAGAGCCGGATACTTTTATGCCAAAGATACTTCCATTAACACTGAACAATGAGCTGATAGTAAGTGTTATGGAACAGGCAAAAAAAGAGAAAAAATGGGTTTTAGTGTTTGTAATTGGAACAAAACCCTGCTTCTACAAGTTTTATGGTTCTGTAATAGCTGCAAATAAAGCAAATCTGCCAAATTTCATAATAAATTCTAATCAACATTATGATGATGTTCTGACACAAGGCATCTCAGAATTTAACCTGCAAAGCAAAGTTGCATCAAATTTAGCAATAAGGGGGGACCTGGCCCAGAAATCAGCTGAATTAATGATTAAAATAAGATATATAGCAAGGCGTCTAAAAAAGAAGTGGCCTGATGTAACAGTTGTCCCAGTAGTTTTAGGGGATACAATCCTAACAAGCATTGTTCCTGCAGCCTGGATGTTCTCAAGAAAAGAAAAAGCAATCCAGATAGAAGCTGGCCTAAGATCCATGACCCCAGAAGTTATGAAACGTTACAACAAGGTGGATGCTCAGACTTTTATTGACCAGCAATTCCATGGTAAATGGGAATTACTGACAAATGAGCCCTTCCCGGAGCAATGGGATACTTTCACAAGCGCAGCAGGCTCTGAATTCTTATTCGCCCCATTAAGCATAAACAAAGAGCATTTATTAAGAGAAGGTCACAAAGAGGAAAACATCTGGACAACAGGAGGAGTTGTAGTGGATGCGCTGGAAGCAAAAAGAAAAGAGAAGCCCTCAAAAAGCATTTTTGAAATTTATCCCCAGTTAGAAACTGGTGAATGGTTAAGGGTAGACATACACAGAAGAGGCAACCTAACCCCTAGAAGATTCAAGGCGATAATAGGGGCAATAAGGGACTTGGTGAATAAAGGCTATAACATAAACTTCATAGAAATGGGCGCTACAAAGATTGCATTAGACGCCTATAACCTCAGAAAGAAGGTAGAAGATTTAACAAAAAACAAAAACTTTCTTTTCACAAAAATATGGCCTGAATATGCTAATGTAATGGAATTCTTCGAATCAAAGAATTGTTTTGGAGCATTGACAGATTCTGGGGGGGTGCAGGAAGAAATGAACCTGCTTGGAAAACCGTGCCTGACATGTAGAATCAACACAGACAGACCCGAAACAGTAAAGGATGCAAGAAGCAACATATTAATCCCCCCCGTAGATAAGGATTATATTGTAAAACTAACAGAGCATATTCTTAAGAGCGAATCGTTGAAAAAACAGATGAGTTCTGCTAAAAAATTATATGGAGAAAAAGTAGGTGAAAAAATAATAAATATAACTTCAGGGTTAATGAAAAATAATAAACCGTTCAAGTGGGCTCACGAAGCCCTCGGATTATGGAATGATGATGAAAAAGGCATCGACTACCTATAATGTTTTGAAAAAGCATTACCTTGTTTTTGTGTTATTACTCCTAGCCTTATTATTTTTTAATCAAATACTAGCACCAGGAAAAATACTGAACAATATCCACTACATAAATGACCTTTCATTTGAAAACTATAATGTAAAAGAAGCCTTGGGTAATAACCAGTTGCATTTATGGACTCCGTATTTTTATTCAGGAAGCCCTTTTATAGCAATTCCAGAGTATTATATCTTTGACTTAAACTTCTTATTCATCCTGTTAGTCAAAAATATTTACCTTGCTATGAATCTTGCAGTCATAGGCTACCTGTTTATTGCAGGTCTTGGGATGTACTCATTGCTTTACACAATAAAAAAAGATAGAAAAATAGCGTTCCTTGCAGGAATAATCTACATGTTCAGCGCTTTTTTCCATTCATTCATGCTTCATGGGCATCTGACAATCTTAGCAGGGTATTCACTGATACCTTTCGTTTTCTTGTTTGCCTATAAAGCGCTGATAAGAAAAGAATGGGTTCTAAATTCAATAATCGCAGGGATATTCCTAGCCTTACAGATACTTGCAGGCTCTATAATCTTCTTCCTTTATGCTTCTCTGCTCATAGGCCTTTTCTTCCTGTTCCATATTATAAGAAAAGATTTCAAAAAAGCAATAATAAAAACAATTTTGGTAGCAATAATAATATTCACTGTATGTGTCTCACTCTCAGCAATAAAACTTCTCCCATCATTAGGATTCTCAGAAATGTCCAACAGGGGAGCGGGAATTTCAAAAGAAGAATTTTTAGGAGAGCCAGTATCATTATCAGATACATTCAGTTTACTGGTAACAAATATTGGATTTAAGGGGATATCTGCTGCTGTTGGATTAGTTGGATTCATCCTTCTACTGTTCAGCTTTAAATCTTTCAGAAAAAGAACTGTTCTTTTCTGTATTCTGCTTGCAATTTTCACGATCCTGGCAGCATCAGGAACATTTGTAGCAGACCTGCTCTATAAATTTGCTCCGGGTTTTGGTAAGCTAAGGCATATTGAACGTGTATTAACCTTATTTGTATTCTCTGCCTCAATATTAATAGCATTTGGTTACTCTAATCTCTCAGCAAAACTGGCAAAGTATAATTTATTTAAAAAATATGAAAAAATTTTCTTTGCCCTGATAATCATCTTAATCCTGACTGAATTAACATTATTGCAGGGAATCCCTGAAGCAGCCCAGATACACAAACCAAGCGACATTCCAATTTTAGATCATATTAGTAAAGACAAAAATGAATTTAGAACAGTAAATTTTGCATTGCAGAATTTTATTGGGGCCTCTGGTTATAATTACAATGCGCAATTAGGCATATCGAGTGTAAAAGGGGGTGGGGGGATATGGATCAATGATTACATACAATATATGGCCCTTGCTAATCAATATAATCCATCAAGGATGTTCGGAATCTTAAACGCAAAATACATAATATCAAATAATGAATTAGACATACTTAATTTTGAATTAATAGGCAATTTCACAGAATGCAGGGAATGTGCAGTTTGGGTTGCATGGGGACCTTATCTTTATGAAAACAAGGAAGTCCTGCCAAGAGCATACATGGCCCAAAATTCTATTTTAGTTGCAGGCGGAGATAAAAACATGATTTATTCCTTATTGTTCCACCCAGACTTCAACCCAAATACTGTAATAATAGGGGGAAAGAGTCTTGAAGGCTACAAACAAGATGATTTAAAGAAATACAGCTCAATTATTCTAACAGAGCAGCCAGCTCAAAATGATATGTTAAAGCTAAAGAATTATTATGAAACGGGAGGTAAGATACTGCCAGATATTTTCAATGATAAAACAGGAATAACAAATGAAGACTTGGGAAATTTATTAACAGGCTTCAAAGGAGAGATAATGCCTGTAGAAATAACAGAATATTCTAATAACAAAATAACAATACAGGCAGATAAAGGGTTCCTTGTCTTAAGCGAGCGTTATGCTTACTTCCCTGGCTGGGAAACAAACAACAAACTTGAACTCTTGAAAGCACAAAACTCGATAACAGCCATATACTCGGAAAGCACAGAAGAAGTAACCTTCACATACAAGCCAAAAAGATTTATATATGGAGCTGGGATAAGCATTATTGCACTATTAGCCATAATCGTATTTTTTTCATTAAGGGCGATTAAAAAATGACCTCCTCTTGGGACTAAAGTCCCAAGTATCCATTAGCAGGCTATAGC
>CAZPFO010000031.1:0-1196 GCA_964585935.1 uncultured Methanosarcinales archaeon
CCGTAATTGGAGTAATAAGCCTCATTCCAATTAGCTCTTGAAGATGTTAAATCAATAAAATTACAACACTGCTCAGAACCATAACAAACAGTTGTTGATTCTTCATCATCTTCAGAGTAAATATTCCATCTTGCGCAAAGGTTTTCTTCGTCAAAAATCGAAGATTTTTGAGCGCCATCAGAAATGTTTTGCATTTCTGAGACATCAACATTCCAGTTAAATTGAGTATCTTCAACTGTTAGATCAACAACACCTGTTGAAGTTTCAACTCCATCATTATCTTCATCGTAGTTTAAAGTATCTTTATATTCTAAGCTTATTGTTATTGATTTGTTCAAAACTGTTAAGTTTTGAATATGCTCAGAAACGTTAGTTTCTGACATGTTGATTATTGATACGTTTTCTATTGGTTCTGTTTCATTAATTGTTTCAGTTTGATTTATTGTTTCGTTTAATGGTAAAGTTATATTGATAGTTTCATTAACTTCTTCTTCAACAACTGTTGTATTTAATAAAACTAAAACAATCTTCTTTTTCTTGGATTTCTCACTATCATCTGCGTAAACAGATAATTTTTCTTCTCCAACAATATTGTTCTCATTATTTATAGTTAATATTGAATCAACAATAGAAATGCTCAAATCCCCTATCTCATCAAAACTATAAGTTAAAGTGTCATTATCTTTATCAGAGAAATGATCATTTAAATCAATATTTAAACTTCCGTTTACAATAAAGCTCTCAATATCTGAATCCCATACAGGGGGGTTGTTTTTAGTTTTGTTTTTTTCTTCTTTAACAGCAAAAGCTGTTATCTCTTCTAAACTTGTTCCTGACCTTGAGCTGTCAAATACCAAATATCTGATTCCATTGTTTTCAATATAAACCTTAGCAGAGCCATTATCCTCTATCCTTCCATTCAGCCTTATAGACTTAAGGTCTCCAAGATTTTCCAACTGCCAACTGTACTCTGAATCTGAATTGATTATTAGGTTAAGGTTATCCGTATAGTTAAACTCTTTACTTAAAGCAAGATAACCAGTTATAGCAGGTTCCAGGTAGAAGTAAGAGCTAACTAAAGCTAGTAAAATCAACCATATTACAATGACTTCTTTTAGTTTATTTGTTTTTGAGTTTTTTGCCATTTCCTTGTTTTACCTCTTTCAGGGATATATTTCCATCTGGGTCTTCAATGA
>CAZPFO010000031.1:1296-10041 GCA_964585935.1 uncultured Methanosarcinales archaeon
ATCTGAGAATTGTGCCAGAAGTCCAGCCTTTTGAAAAAGCCAGCTCTTTAGGAATCGTGATTTTGCACTGGCCGTTGTTTAGCACTACTTTAACCATGTTTTTTTACCTCTTTCAGGGATATATTTCCATCTGGGTCTTCAATGAATCTGAGAATTGTGCCAGAAGTCCAGCCTTTTGAAAAAGCCAGCTCTTTAGGAATAGTTATCTTATACTGTCCATTATTTACAACTACTTTCATTTTAGTACTAATTAAGTATATAAATATGTATATTTTAGTACTATTATATATAAAACTTTCTAATAAACATAGTAAAGGGCAATTTCATAAAACTTATAAACAATTCAGCGTTCTTTTTTTTATGGTTGAGGACGAAATTCTTTTTCCGCATGATAAGGTAAGGGATGTGCAGGATGAGATGATTTCAGAAGTTGTTAGTGCTGTCAAAAACAAAAAAAACCTGATTGTGCACGCTCCAACAGGTATTGGCAAAACAGCTTCTGCCTTAGGGCCTGCCTTGAGCTTTGCCTTGAAAAATGGCTTGACTATATTTTTTCTGACCTCAAGGCATACTCAGCATAAGATTGCTTTGGAAACTTTAAAGCAGATAAGAAAAAAATATGGCAATAATTTCAGTGTTGTTGATATAATAGGCAAAAAATGGATGTGCCTGCAGCCTGGGTCTGGAAGGCTGTATTCAAATGATTTTTCTGATTACTGCAAAAGGCTGAGAGAGAATAAAGAGTGTGAATTTTACTTAAACAGCAGGAGAAAAAACAAAGTGAGTGTTGAGGCTAAAAAGGCTTTGGAAAATCTGAAGAATGAAGGACCTTTGCATGCTGAAGAGCTGATTGAGGAATGTAAAAAGGAAAAATTGTGCCCCTATGAGATCAGCACTATGCTTTGCAAGGATGCAGCTGTTATCATAGGGGATTACTATTATATTTTTAATGAAAATATAAGGGAGAACCTGCTTAAGAGGGCTGGCAAGGAGCTTAACAGCTCAATAATCATTATTGATGAAGGGCATAATCTGCCGATGAGGATAAGGAATTTAGTTACAGCAAGGCTTTCCAATGCAGGTGTTGAGAGGGCTATTAAAGAAGCTAAAAAATATGGTTATGGGGAGACGGCTGAAAACTTAAGCTTGATAAGAAATGCCTTAAATGAATTATCAGCTGATTTGAATTTTAATAAAGAAGAAAAGCTAATTAAGAAGGATGAGTTTATTGAAAAGATAAATAATGAAAAAGATTATGATGGAATTGTTAATGAGCTGGTGTTTATCGGGGACGAGGTCAGGGAGGAGCAGAAGCAGAGTTTTGTAGGGAGTGTTGGAAATTTCCTGGAAGCGTGGCAGGGCCCTGACAAGGGTTTCGCAAGGATAGTCTCCTATACAGGGGGGAGGCAGAAAATGGTTACATTGAGCTATAGATGCCTTGATCCTTCTTTAACCACAAAAGGGATCATAGAGGATTCTTACTCAACCATACTTATGTCAGGCACTTTAACCCCTACATTCATGTACAGGGATATTTTGGGTTTTGAGAATGTTACGGAGAAAGTTTACAGCAGCCCCTTTCCAAAGAAAAACAGGCTGAATTTGATCGTGCCTGAGACAACAACAAAATTCACAAGAAGGAACGAAGCGGAGTATGAAAAAATGGGGAAATTATGCGCCTGTTTGGTTAACCTTGTTCCGGGCAACTGCTTATTGTTTTTCCCAAGCTATGACTTGAGGGACAGGGCATACAAATATTTCTTTAAGGTATGTGAAAAAACAACTTTTCTGGAAAAGCCGAATTTAAGCAAGCAGGAAAAAGAGGAAATGATTGAAAATTTCAAAAGTTACAAGGAAGCAGGGGCTGTGCTGCTGGCAGCGGCAACAGGCTCTTTTGGAGAAGGGATTGATTTGCCCGGTGATTTTCTTAAGTCTGTGATTGTTGTAGGGCTGCCCCTGGAAAAGCCAAGCCTGGAAATAAGGGAGCTGATTGATTATTATGAGGAGAAGTTTGGCAAGGGATGGGATTATGGGTATACGTTTCCTGCGATAATCAAGTGTTTACAAAACGCGGGAAGGTGCATAAGGAGCGAGACAGACAAGGGTGTTGTTGTTTTTCTGGATGAGAGGTTTGCATGGCCCAACTATTACAAATGCTTTCCGCCTGACATGGATGTGAAGATAACAAGGCTTTATGAGGAGAAGGTTAAGGGATTTTTTAGTAAGTAAATTAATATGTTAACCAAAAAGTTTAAATATCGGTTTATTGTTAACTTATTAGTATGGCAAGTGAGGGTATAGAAAAAGATTTGCTGCTTAATTTTAAAGATTTCTATAATAGCGGCAATGATGAGTTAGAAAAGAAAAGATACAATCCAGCTATAAGCTCTTATTTTAAGGCGATTGTTATTTTATGCGACTGGAAAATCTATAAGGAAAGGGCTTTGTTACCCAAGAATCATGCAGAAAGATTTAATTTCTTAAAACAATACTTTCCAAAAGCTTATCAACTAATAAATCCTATTTTTAAGGAATACAGAGAGAGCTACAATTTAAGAATTGGAGAAACTGCTGTTTTAAAGGTAAAAGAAAATGTTGAAAAAATCAAAAGTCTATTCGAATTTAAAGAAGATAATCAAAAAATATAATCTAATGGATATCATAGTTTTTGGTTCTTTTGTTAAGGGCAAAACTGCGCCTAAAGACATTGACATTTGCCTGATTTTCAGAGATAGTGTTGACTTAGATATTGTAAAAGATATTCAAGCTATAATTGGGGAAAACTTCCATATAAGTTCCTTGAGTGCAAATAATTTCTTTAATAAAAAACATAATTTAGCCCAAACCCTGCTGTTCGAGGGTGTAAGTGCCAGATCCGGTAAAAGACTGAATGATATTTATTCGCTTGATTCGTATGGCTTGTATTATTATGATATTTCTGATATGAAAAAAAGTGATAAGGTGAGGTTTGTTTATTTGCTCAAAGGCAGGGGGAAAGAGAAAGGTATTGTAAAGGAGTTTAAAGGGGCATTCCTAGTTAATGGATGCTTTATAATGCCTGTTGAGAAAGACGGGGAGATGTTGGAAATCATGGATAAATGGGGTGTTAAATTTAAGAAGAAGAGGGTTATGTTAATGTATTAACTTATAAGTTGTTTTTGTACTTTTTTGTTAATAGATTAACTATTCTATTGTTTCTTGCTCAGATATATTTATTTTAAAGACTTATGTATCTAATTAGTATTCTAGTATACAAAAACGTAACATTTATATAGAAGTTAAGCTATAAGGGGATATATGGTTATTTTGTTTGACAGGTTTAACTTACCTGAAGATATATTTGAGGTTATATTTGCCACGAAGCAGCAGATTATTGTAGCTAAGCTGCTAATCGAGATGATCAAGGATAATGGCGGAGAGATAAACAAGACAGAGATGTCTTTGTTTGCCACTAAATTGCATGAAGGCAATTTAATAACAGACCTTGTGGAGGAGCCCCCTTACAAGGGAAAGAAAGTAAAGATAAGCTACAATAAAAGGCAGTTTTACGACAGGATATTGACTCCAATGAAAAGTATGGGGTTAATAGATTATGATTTATACAAAAAGACTTACAAAATAAGCGATAAATTCAACAAGGAAATGATCAGGATTGGATTATTGTGGCTTCAGGATATGAGGAAGCCTCCAAAATAGTTGTTTATGCACAAAAGATGTGATGTTTTTAGGCCCCCCTAACCGAGTTCTTTATCAAACCACCCCCACGTATAAAGATGGGGGGGGCCATCCTTATCATGCCTCATATGGGAGAAAGGGGTGATATAAGGGGGAAGTTAAATTAACTTCCCTCTTTATTGAAAAAGATATTATTTCTGCTGTAAAGAAATGGATTGCAGGGTGTTGATGGTAAATTTTAAATAAGAGCTTGCCATTATGTGTCAGGGGCAGAATGTTAAACACTCTAAAACTTAAGGAAGAGCAGCTGAAATTAGCAAAAGAGGTTGTTCTAAAAGACAGCTTTTCAAAAGTCAACCTTATAGGGGGCTGTGATCAGGCTTTTATTAAAGATGATGTTATTTCAGGAGTTGTTGTTTGCGATAAAGATATGAATATAGTAGAGGAGAAGTATGCTGTTGTTAAGTCCCAGATTCCTTATGCTCCTGGTTTTTTATTCTACAGGGAAGGCCCTGCAATCATTGAGGCTTTCAACAAGATAGGGAAAAAACCTGATGTTCTTTTGGTTGATGGAAATGGCATTCTGCATCCAAGAAGGATGGGCATGGCCTCCCACTTAGGTGTTGTTTTGGATGTTCCAACAATAGGTGTTGCAAAAAATTTGATGATGGGGGATGTGAAGGAGGGGAAGGTTTATGTTGAAAAGGAAGTTAGGGGTATTAAGTTAACAACAAGGGAGTATGCAAGAGCATTGTATGTAAGCCCGGGCCATAATATTTCTATTGGCAAATGCATAGAGATTGTAAAGGGATGTTTAAGACCCCCTCATAAGCTGCCAGAGCCCCTGCATTTAGCGCATAAGTATGTTAAGGAGGTAATGAAAGAGTTGGAAAATAAAGATCAATAAATCAAGATTCAATAAAAAAACAATTAATAAAATTCAAAAAATTATCAATAAAAATCAATCAATGAGTGCACAAGAACAATCACAATTAGTTGTTAACGTGCATCTGCGGTCGTTTTTTAATTTTAAATTGTTTAAAACGAATAAAAATAATAAAAAACTCAACTGGAACAGGTGCAAATAATTGTGATTGTGGAACATAAACAATGAGGGCAAAAACAAACTTAAAACAATGATTAAAAATTCAATGATAATAAAAAACAATTGCTTGAAATTTAAATGATAAATATCTAATTAATCTCTATACCTCAGATATCCATATCCTACCTGGTATTGTTTATTTTCCTCAGTGACAGAGCCATCTGGCGACATGGTTGAAGAAAGAACGTCAAGGTCAAATTTACTGCCCCAAGGCATGTTCCACTGGGGGTTTGTTTTAGCAAGTAAATATTCGCAAAGCTTGGCTAATTTGTGAACAGTTATTTTTACATTATCAACTACTTTGTTTGCGTTTATCTTAACTGCTTCATAGCCTTTTTTTCCGTAATTGACAAAAGTTGTATAAAGTTTTTTTAAAGCTTTTGTCACAGAAAATTTCTCTGCCTGAGCAGGTTTTGAATAATTAACCTCTTTGAGATTGCTTATTGCTATCTGCTCTTCTATATCTGCTAATCCTTTTTTTTCATTAATATTCTCTTTTAAACCTGCGATAAGTTCCTCAATGCCATCATTTTTTGCTTTTGGAAGCAGCTTTAAAAGGCTGTTTCGGGTCTTTTTCAACAGGTTTTTGGATTTAATCTTTGTTTCCGGACATTTTTTATCAGAAATACTGTTATTTGAAAGGTATATTTCAGAGCCAGAGCGCATTAATGAGAATAGTTGAGAATAAAGGAAGTTGATACTGTGAACATTTGAATTTCCCGCTCCAAAGGTGTTATTGGGGTGTTTTTGCAAATCTGTCACCAATTTGTTTATATAATTTATATAACCTATATAACTGACCTTTGGGATGTATTCATACGATAACTTATATTTAAACTTTTCTATTTTTATATGATTTTATCATACTTTTTAGTGATTTTGTATGATAATCATTCTATAGCAGAAATAGTTTATTTCACCAGCTCTTTAATAAGCCTTATATAATCTATAATATGCCTTGTTATCAGGAAATTGTTTTTTACATGCTCCTTGGCGTTTTTGCCCAGCTCGTTTCTTAGATTGTCATCTTTAAGCAGCTTTAAGACGCGGTCAGCGCATTCTTCTGTTGAGTTTATCAGGAAGCCTGTCTTTTTGTCTATTACCTGCAAGGGAATGCCTCCTGCGTTCCCTCCTACAACAGGCGTCCCTTTCCACAGGGCTTCTGATACAGTGAGGCCGAAGCCTTCTCTGCTTGATTTTTGAAGCACAACCTGAGAAGCTGTTTGCAAGGAAT
Organism: uncultured Methanosarcinales archaeon; assembly: GCA_964585935.1. GTDB lineage: Archaea > Nanobdellota > Nanobdellia > Woesearchaeales > GW2011-AR4 > BS150m-G64. The sequence continues at coordinate 7,311 of CAZPFO010000031.1, forward strand.
TTACTGTTATATCATTATCTACTGCATTGACAATAAAATGCATATCATCAATGCCTTTTGCTTTTTCCAGGACCTGTTCATAGATTTTTGGGCCTTCTGGATCATCACTCGCCATATTTGCCATCATGACCAGCTGGCAGTCTACTTCTTTTTTGACTATTTTGAAAGTGTCTATAACACCAAGAGGATCTTTCCATGGATCGAATCTTGAAATCTGGCTTATTATAGGTTTGTCGTTCTCGATGCCGTATTTTTTAAGTTGCTTAAATGCTTCATCATCTGAAATTTGTTTGTTCTTTTCTGTTAATGGGTCTATGGAAGGGTGCATTATTTTTTGTGGTAGAGGGATATCTTTTTTGTAAGCTTCCATTGAAACAATCATCTGGTCATACTTAAGTATAAAACTCTGAAGATAGTTCCATAATTCCATATTGGGTTCTGTGAGGTCCGGGTGGAAGCGCCATACCCATGGCTGCTTTTTCTTGTAGAATTTTATCAGTGGGAGCGGCTGAGGGTCATGGATTATTATTATGTCAGAAAAGTCTATATGCATTATCTTTGAATTTATCTCGTTGCATTCCTCATAATGTTTTTTGATATCGTCTGTTAATGTGAAATTTTTATCGCCTTGCAAGGCATTATGAAAGGACTTTGTCACATTGAAAAAGTCCTGGTGGCCTTTTAATAACCTCCATCCGGTTTTGATTCCAACATCATTCATCAGAAGAACAAGGCTGTTAAGTATTTCCGCAACTCCGCCTCCGACAAAAGTAGAATTAACGTGCTCTACATATTTTCCTGAAAGAGGGGAAGCCTCTTCTTTTATTTGAGAAATGAGCTTGTCCCCCACGATATCATGGTAGTCATCAATTTTTGGTATCATTTTCAAAATCTGAGAAGGAGGTTATTTAAATTGTTTTCTGTTTTTGAAAATAGATGTTGTAATTAAGTATTTAACCGGTTTTTATCAATAAGTTTAAATATTTTAAAGTAAAATAAACAATAAACAGGGGGTGAGATTTTGGCAGAAGAAAAATCTGTTGGAAAGGAAGTTGGGAAGGTAACGCATTACTTCGGCAATCTGGGTGTAGGTGTCATAGAGCTGAGCAGCAGTTTAAGTGTTGGAGATAAGATAAGGATTAAAGGAGCTACAACTGACTTTGAGCAGCCTATTGATAGTATGCAGATTGAGCATGAAAAGGTTGAGAAGGCAGAATCAGGCCAGAGTATTGGTTTGAAGGTCAAGGAGCATGTAAGAGGGCATGACAAAGTGTATAAGGTTTAGTTAATTTTTAATTATGGCAGATTATTGAGTATAATGCCCGTTATATACTTTTCCAGTTACGAGCAAACATTTCTAGAATTACAGATTCGTTAAAGAAGCAGTATTATCTAAATTTACATTAAGTTACACATTAATATGTTTGCGGAATGGGGGTGACCAAGCGACCATATGAGCGGAGCGAATATTAGAGCGCAGAGTCGAAAGAAAGACCGTATCACAGAGCGTAAGCGGTACGTTAATTAAAAAGAATGAAGGGCAAGAAGTGTTTATAATAAACCTCCAATGGCATTCCCTGTATGTTCTTTAAGGGCAATATATTTTTGATTTTTCATAATTGTAATAAGATTATCTGAACCGGAAGCCTCTACCCACTTTTCGACCATTACTCTCAAAACAACTGATTGATAAATATATTTGCAAATTAAATCTGAAGTGACTTGCTTATTACGTTGCTCAGAATGATAATCTATTTGGGAGTGTAAATATTTAAATGCGTCGTTTAAAGAAGGTATCTCTTCTATAAATGATATTAATCCATGCGTTGGTTCATTCGTAAGTAATAGGACATGTTCATCTATAGGACCACCAAAAGAAGCACCTACTGCTGCAATAACTTCTATGGATTTGGGCAAATGAAAATAAGCTAAGTTAAAATCAACATTTGGATCTTCTCCAATTTTGGAAGAATATGTTTTTATAAATGGTTCATATTCTCTTCGAAATTTAAATCGATCTTTTGATTTGGCAACTTGGTGAAGATCATTTAATTCTCTAACTAAATCTTGATATTGTTCTGGAATTTGTGACTTTGTTTTTTTTGTAGTCATAATAATAAATAATGAAGAGAGATTTATAAACCTTTTGGAAGTAGTAACACTTCTTGCCTAATTCACTAATTTGCCCTTTTTCAATTTCGCATAATTCGTGTTAGTCGCACCGACCCCTACGAGCGTTATTTCACAAAATACAGAACTAATTTTTATGAAAGAAAAAGAAGCTCTAAGCGGAATGGGGGGAGGGTAGTTAAGGCGCAGGCGGTTCACAAGTTAAGAAACAGAAGAAAGGAAAGAATTTTTTATTTTTTAATCTTATTAATAATAAATCTTACAAGTTTATATAATAGAAATAATATGGTCGCATAAAAAAGAAAACCAATTACATATACATAAAAATCGAAAAAACTTGGGGGTCCTCTACAAAATCCTCCCTTACACACATATGTGAGTTTATCAATAAAAAAAGCAACAACGCCAAAGATTAAAGAAAGTATGATAATCAATACGAAGGGTTGTTTTTTAAAAAATTCTTTCCAATTCATAATTATTATAGAATATAGTAAGTATAAATAAGTTTCTATCAAGTGAACCGCCGAGCATTAATTGCGTTGAATTCCTCAGCTTGTCCCACAATTATCAATTTCTTAATTTTTCTTTCTCGACTGCAAAT
>CAZPFO010000032.1:0-8639 GCA_964585935.1 uncultured Methanosarcinales archaeon
TTATGATATCAAAAAAGGAACATTAAACTGCTCCTTCAATAATGCAACAGAATCAGCAATTGTCAACAATTCTGCTTCTTTGGAAATGGGCTTTTACTGCATCAGCCGAATATCAATTGATCCAGTAGGAACTTATTTCTACAACGATAAGAATATATTGAAAGGCTTCGCACTAAACATCCCTGAAAACGCCTCTGAATACATGCTGTGCATAAGAAAGGACGAAAATTCTTTTAGCGACTGTGATGGGGTTGTTGATTTTGTCAATAAAGGCATGAAGCTAAACAAAATCGTGAATTACCTGAGATACTCTTTTGAAGACGGAATCTTGACTGACTTGTTGATGAAAACTGTCTATGAAAGCAGGCATGAAAACAACAAGATGGAGGCTTCTTTTGATGATGATTTTATCATGATCAACAGTCTTTTTATTGAAAATGATATAGTATGCAGCAAAGAATTTATCCTTGCAGAAGTCCATAATGAAAATTACCACATCATAGAAGCCTGCACAAACAATGAAGCAGAAAGGTACATTGGCTTTGAGCATGATAACCCATCAATAATAAAAAACTATAATTCATTTTCCAACATAGGCCATTCTCCAATCCTATTCCAGGATAAAATCCTGAAAATAAAAAACCAGAACACCGAATCAAGGTTTTATTCATCGCAAATAGCAGAAGACCACTATAAAAGCGAGATAAACGCCTATAGATCAAATTTCAATTGCGGCAGATACAATGATATTTTTGGAATGAACAAAGAAAGCACAATATACAATTGGTATCTAGAATGAAATGTAAAAAATCAAAGATTTTTGAGCAAGTTAGAAATCGTAGATTTCAAACTAAATCCCAAGCAAGCTTATTTATTATTTTAGGTATTGTCTTGTTAATACTCTTTGGATTGTTTTTTTCAATACAGGGCAAAACATTGGTGTTCTACTCCACTGACAAGGAAAATGTAAAAGCATTTGCAGAAAGCTGTTTAAAAGTAACCCAGACATGCATGATGGAAAGGATGGGCGAGAATGGGGCTAATTTTGTTTTTGATTACGGCTTAAACCCATTAACCGAAGCTAAAGAAGAATTAGAAGATAACATTGCAAAAGCTGCTGAAATATGCCAGAATAATTTTACTGAGTTTAAGGACGTGGGTATTGAAGCAGGAAACATCAAATCAGAAGTAAGCTTCAACAAAAAAGACACGACCTCAAACACAAAGCAGGAAATAGCAATAACAAAAGGCAAAAAAACACAAACACTGGATAAATTCTTTTCGAAAGTAGATGTAAGGTTCTCTAACACTTACTCCTTAGCGGAAAAGTTCATGGAAGAGAACCAGCTGATAGGTAATGGATACATAAACTCAAAACTGCTGGAAAAAGACGAGTTTAATGTAAATGTCTATGAAACAGAAAACAACCAGTTAATCACAATAACAGATGATCTGTCAGAAATAACCAAGACTGCCAAGTACAAGTTCAGTTTTGTTAAATAAGTCATATCTCCCTAAATTAAAAAATCCTCAGAACTACTTCATATACCTGAACTCTTTCTTTGTCTCCTGGATAAAAGCAAAAAAACCAAGGATGTAGAAGAGTATTGTTGCTGCAAAAAAAAGAAGCATGTAGCCAACAATAAAAAACTGGGAATTTTCCAGCAGGAATCTGATTGTGTCAACATAATATCTCAACGAGCTGGTAAAAAAATAATATATGTACAGCGCAAAAAAAGAATCGATGATGACTATTCCTGCTATGATCATTTTTTCCTTAAAAAAGTGGCTATAGCTGAGGAAATAAGCAGCAACGCCAATTACAAAAGAAATCACAAAAGCAACAAGAAAGGGGCTGTCCAAAACGCCTTTTGTTTCGAAATCAACACCAACAATCTCGCTTGATGTCAACAATTCCTCTTTAAGGATAGGCGAAATGCTGAAAACAGGGCTGATAAAAAAAACAAATACAGATATAAAAAAAATACCTAACCCAAAACGAGAAACACGAAAGCCTTTTTTTCTGTAAAGCTTGTACCAGATATAAGAGGGTATTGCAAGCAAAAACAAGATTGCCAGAATATTGAAAATATAAGCCCATATCAGGCTCAATTGACTCAAAAAGCTATCAGCAAAAGAAAAATCCCTGGAGAAAAGATAAGCAAGGCTCCTGTGAGTTCCAATATCAAAACTGCCAAAATAAAGCGCGTCCTGCCTTCCGATAATATATGGTAAAATAAAATTTCCAATATCAGTCAGTAAATGAAGCGCAAGCATTGCAGACAATCCTAAAAAAAATGTCCCTTTATACTGGAATAATCTAACAAACTTTTTATAAAATTCATCCCCTACTTTCCCTATTTTGTACACTAGTGTTTCAGCGCTAAGTCTTTTGTAATGCCTCATAATCACAAACAGATAAAACAATAATGCAATCATGACCAGCGGAGCATCAACTGATATTGCAAGCCATTCCATCATAAGGTTAAAGACAACGACAAAAAAGGAAACAAGAATAACTGATATCCAGAAAAACCTTGCAATGAATTTTCCTTTTAGTTTATCCCCCTTCCCATATACAACATATATCAGGCTGGGCTTCCTTATTTTCGATGTAGCAGCCAGATAAACAGCCAGTATCAGAAGAATCGCACCCCCGATATAAAAAGACCAATACTCGATAATAATGCTATTCTTAGCAATAAAGAAAAGAAATGGCTTAAAATAATGCATTCCTTCCGCCACCCTGGAATAGCTTGTAAGATTTTTTGTTATAAGCAGAAAATAAGAGATTATTATAAGGAGATTAAGAGCCCTGTTATTCAATAATCCGCTTTTTTTTCTCCTTCCAAACATTATTCGCATTAAATCAATCTTATAAACAATATAGCCAAGGGCAGACCATGATATGATCTTCTTTGCATAATCAATATCTCCCGGCAACAGCCCGAAAAAATCAAAAATCTGCATAAGAATTACAATGACAAGTATGGTCTCTTCTATCCTCTGGTTAATTTTGCCTGTTTCTGACATCAATCAAATTAAGAAATAACAAGTATTTATATTTTGTTAAAATGTCGGAAATTTTCCACCAGTTTGTAACTGGTGACTGAAAGCCAATCTCCATCTGAGATTATGGAAAATTTCTGAGCACTAAGAACCACTCGTCAAAAGATTGTAGGGAAGCACCAAGCTGAATCCCACCCGTCTATGACGGGTGGTTCTTTAGATTGTTCAAATTTAAGCCCACTGCTCAGGGTTGTTGCTCCACTGTAAAACCTTTTCCTTATCTTCCTGGTTCAGGTAGCGTTCTTTGATAGCAACATCAACCAAAGTTGTAAAATTAGTCAGGGTTATTAATTCAACACCTGCTTTTTGAAAGTTCTGCCTGGCCTGTTCCATCTCATATGTAAATATAGCCAAACATGCCTTTACCCTGCAGCCGGCTTTCCTCACAGCCTCAACACCGTTTATTGAAGAGCCTCCTGTAGATATCAAATCCTCAATTATCAGAACGTTTTTCCCTTTCTCAAGCTTTCCTTCAATCAAGTTTTCTTTGCCATGGCCTTTTTTCTTTGACCTTATATAAACAAGGGGCAGATTCAATTTTTCAGCTATCCATGCTGCCCATGGAATGCCTGAAGTTGCAATTCCGGCAATAACATCAGCTTTTATTTTGTTTTTTTTGATTATTTTTAAAAAATTATCAACAACAATCTCCCTTTCTTTAGGATAGGATATGAGAAGCCTGTTATCAGTATAGATAGGGGCTAATATCCCGGAAACCCATTTGTAAGGCGGATTAACCCTTAAGTTTACTGCCTTTATTTTTAACAAGATTTTTGCTATTTTTGTTTCATCCACCGTACTCAACCTCTTTACCCCTTATATTATTGATTTCTCCATCATCAAAAACAACATTTCCATTGACTATTGTTGTTACTGGCCACCCTTTAAGATTCAATCCCTCAAAAGGGCTCCACTTGCATTTAGTCAGCAATTCATCGTTATTCACTTCTTTTTCAAGGTTCATGTCAACAATAGTCAGGTCAGCATCAAAACCTTTATCTATAAAACCTTTTCCCTTTATTTTAAATATTTTTGCAGGGTTTTCGCAGCATAACTGGACAACTTTCCTCAGCGTTATCATATTATCATTAGCCGCGTTCAGCAATAATGGCAGCATTGTTTCAAGGCCAGGAACTCCAAAAGGGTAATTTATCTGCAACTTCTCGTCTTTTGTATGGGGCGCATGGTCTGTTGCTATCGTATCAACTTTATTATTCTTTATTGCTGCCCATAATGCAATTTGATCATCTTTTGTCTTTAAGGAAGGCTTCATCTCTGCAAAAGAGCCTTTATCATTCACATCCCGGGCTGTTAAAAATAAATGATGAGGGGTTACCTCAATAAACATGTTATTTGTTTTATTTTTCACAATATAGTTTAATTCTTCTTCAGAGCTTACGTGGCAGAAATACAACCTCGAATGGATATCTTTTCCTAACTCCAGAGCCTTTAATGCATTTTCTGCTTCAGCATGTATTGTCTTTGTTATTGGCAGCGAGAATATTTTTTTTAATGTTTTTTCGTCAGTAATAGCTAAATCTCCTGTTGTCTGGTCCATATAAATCTTGACAGAAGCTATGTTCTTTGCTTTTTCTATCTCTGCAATATTCCCCTTTGTCGATCCAAAATGAAACCCGTAATTAACAACACTTTTTTTTGCCAGCCTTCTTTTTTCTTCTAATCTTTCAACAGTTATTGTTGGGGGGGTATTATTGGGCATATCCAGGAAGGTTGTAATGCCGCCTGCAGCTGCTGCCCTGCTGCCCGTATAGAAGTCCTCTTTATGGTCTAAGCCCGGCTCCCTGAAATGAACATGTCCGTCAATAACACCTGGAAGGACAACCTTGTTTTTCGCATCGATAACTTTATCCGCCATGATCCTTTCAGTAGTTATCTTTTTTATCTTTCCCTCATCAACAAAAATATTCTTGTTTATCAGAATCCCTTTTGTGAATATTTTAGCATTTTTTATTAGTAAGGACATTTTATTTACTTTTCCATCCATAATATTCTTTCAGAGTAACCTTTTTACCTGACTTTAGTTTTGCAAATTTACCGAAATCCTTCATTTTCCTCAGTTTTTCAGAGTTAAACACAGGCCCATCCTGGCAAACTAACTGGTTTCCGCAGACACAGGCTCCGCAGATTCCAAAACCGCAGCGCATAAACCTCTCAAGGGAAGCCTCGCAGTCAATCTTATTCTTCTCGCAGACCTCAAAGACTTTCTTCATCATTATCTCAGGTCCGCATGTATAAACAGTTTTTGTTTTTCCTATTACCTCTTTTAAAATATCTGGTGTAAAACCTTCAATTCCAAAACTTCCGTCATCAGTGCAGTATATTATCTTATTTTTATTTTTTTCAATCACATCCAGTAATTCTTTGTTTTCCAGGTATAATAAAAAATCTTTTGATTTCGCTCCCTGTATGATTGTTGAGTTTTTTATTTTTTTGATTAACTGGATTAGAGGAGCCATGCCCAGTCCTCCGGCAACAATAATTGAGTTATCCTTTGGCTTAAAGCCGTTGCCAAAAGGTCCCCTGACCCCCAGCTTAGCGCCCTGTTTGACTTTTGAAATCTTTTTTGTAAATTGCCCTTTTTCTTCAACTGTAACTGCAAACAAGCCCTTATTCTGATGGGAAACCGCAAATGGTTTTTCGTCAACTCCTGGCATCCACAACATTATAAACTGGCCAGGCTCAGATTTAAAATTTCCTTTGAAAAATATACTGGCTGCATTAGCAGTTTCTCTTTTTACTTTAACCACTTCATAAACCTTATGAGTCATCTTAATTCCTCAATTGACTTAATTTTTTCTTTTTTCATTATTTTCTTCATTTCATCAGTTATTTTCCTGAAAACATCAATCCCTCTGAAATATATTGCTGAACCTATTCCAACAGCACTTGCTCCGGCCTTTATCATCTCAACAGCATCCCTGCCGTAAGTTATGCCTCCTATACCCACTATCTGTAAATCAACTGCCTTTCTTATCTGTTTTATTTTTTCAATGGCTGTCTTTTTAATAATCGGGCCGGAAATGCCTCCCCTACCATAAGCCAGCACAGGAACTTTAAGCTCAGGATGTATTATTTCTTTTTGCACTGTATTGATTGCTGAAATTGCATCAGCACCCCCTTCCTCGCAAGCAACAGCAATCTCCCCTATATCACTTACATTTGGGGTTAATTTGGGCATTATTGGTATTTTAGAAACTCTTTTCACACTCTTAACGAGCTTTTTTGTCAGTTCAGCATTGCACGCAAACAGCATACCATCATCCTTGTTTGGGCAGGAAATGTTCAATTCAATAATAGCTGGAGAGTATTTTTGAAGATGCCTGGCAATCTTAACATAATCCTCAACAGAACCCCCATATATAGAGGCAATTAACGGAACATTTAATTTCCATCTTTTAAACTCCTCTTCCATGTTTAGATAACCGGGAGATGGCAGCCCAACAGCATTATAGATTCCATTTTTTATTGCCAAAACACTTGGATTATTATTTCCCTCTCTCCCGACAGGACCGATTGATTTGGTAGTAACAGCTCCAGCTCCATTATTAGCAACTCTCTCCATAATTTCAACAGAAGTTCCTAAAAAACCAGAAGCAAGAATCGTAGGGTTGTCTAGCTTTACATTGCAAAGTTTTACCCCCAACATTTAAACCAACTCAATTTCCTCTTTTTCCATACCCCTCTCACAATAATGGCATTTGATCTTTAAAGGCTCTTTCTTAACTACATAAAACTTTGTTTTAACATCCTCATCATTTGTGATGCAGTTTGGGTTAGAGCATTTTATGATTTTATTAAAAACATCAGGCACGTTAACCTTTATCTTTTCTTTTACTTCGTAATTATTGATTATATTAACAGTAGCGTGAGGCGCAACAACTGATATCTTGTTAACTTCATCTTTTGTTAATGTTTTTCCGGCCACTTTTATAATGCCTTTCTTGCCTGTTCTTTTGCTCTTAAGATTTGTGGCAATTGAAACTGTATTTTTTGTATCTTTCAGGTTAAGTATCGAGGCTACCTTGAAAGCCGCATCACTGGGGATATGATCTATAACTGTTCCGTCCTTTATTGCGCTTATTTTTAGTTCTTTTTTCATTTTGCCTTTCCTAAAACCAAAGCTAATAATGCTTTTCTTACAGGCACGCCATTTGCTGCCTGCTCAAAGTAGATTGCATGCTCTGTTTCGTCTAAATTTCTGTCTATTTCATCAACCCTTGGAAGGGGATGCATTATTTTAAGGTCTTTTTTGATATTAGGCAGTATTGATTTGTTTATTTTATACACTCCTTTGTATTTTTCATACTCCAGGGGATCAGGAAACCTTTCCTGCTGTATTCTCGTGACATACAATATGTCCAGTTTTTTGCTGTATTTCAATAAGTTTGAGGTTTCGTAAAACTTGATCTTTTTCTCCTTTAGCTCGTCAAGGTATTTTTGAGGGATCTTTAATGCATTAGGGGCTATGAAGTAGAACGTTGGATTAAAATGTGACATAGCAATAACCAGGGAATGCACTGTTCTTCCATATTTCAGGTCTCCTACCATACCTATATGGAGGTTTTCCAAGGTTCCTTTTGTTTTCTGCATAGTGTAAATATCCATCAAAGTCTGTGTTGGATGCTGGTTTGCGCCGTCTCCTGCATTTATAACCGGGATTGAGGATGCTTCTGCTGCTAACCTTGCAGCTCCTTCAATCTTATGCCTCACCACAATAACATCCGCATAAGCCTCAGTCATCTTTACAGTATCCCATACTGTCTCTCCTTTTTTTATAGAACTCACTCCAGACGTTGCAAAACCAAGAACTTTGCCTCCCATCTGCTCCATTGCAGATGCAAAGCTCAACCTTGTCCTTGTTGAAGGCTCAAAGAATAATGTTGCCAGAATCTTCCCATCAAGCAGTTTTGACCTCTTTTCCTTTTCCATACTTTTTGCTGTCTTAAGTATATGCAATAGCTCCTGCTTTGAGAAATCGTATATAGAGATTATATCTCTGTTTTCAAAGTTCATCTTAAAAAAATAACAGACTTGTTTTAGTATATAAAGCTTATGGTTGGCAATATAGAGAAATGGTCAAACAGCCTTGAAAAAATTGAAAAGGAAAAGCTATACAGAAATCTTAAGTACCAGATAAGGTAAAATAAGGTAATTTATAAATGTTTTGTTTTTATACTCAACAGTAGTTACAAAAAAGAAAGTTTTATAAAATGCTAATAGTTTTTTGAAAAATATGCATAATGGAATAGAAATTAAAAGGCTTTCCAAAAAATCAATCAAGAGATAAAATAAATGACAGATTATGTACATCAGGACAATCATTGTCTGGAATTAACAGGATTAGAGTGTATAAATGTGCCTGAGCATACTAGTAGATTAATCTGGATATATGCTCTTGATTGGAAAGGGGGCATGAAAGAGGAATTTATATCAGAAGGTACTAATGGGCTCCCCCGTAGATCAAAAGGATATTATTATAATAAAAGCCCTTCTGAAGCTGTGTGTAAAAAGTCCTAACTCTTTTCCTTAAATTTCCTAAGGATGTTCTC